>VMEW01000017.1 GCA_007375735.1 Candidatus Peregrinibacteria bacterium Greene0416_19 | reverse complement strand
CAATGGAACTCCATCCATCGAGGGCACGAGAAAAGGCGGAGTACAGATTCCCGATTTCTTCCACCTACGATGAAAAGCGCCCAAAACCGAACGCTTGCAGCGAAGAGAGTCGAATGGTGGACGATACTGGATTCGAACCAGTGACCTTTCGAATGTGAATCGAACGCTCTAACCAGCTGAGCTAATCGTCCGCTATGTGGAAGTATATCTCGAACTGGCATCGCGTGCTCCTTGTTTATCGCTGGCGCTCCGCGCCCTGGGCCAGCTGCCTGCCCACCGTAGCCCAGCCTGCCCCTCGAAGCCAAGAGGCGAAGTGGGGAGGCGGAGGCGGGAGCTCATCGTCCTTCAACCTAAGACCGGCTCAGAAGTCTAAAGTCTGGCGTTGTTGCTTGCAATCGCGTCACTGGAAAAGAAATTCTTGTTCATTTCTTCCCCCATGGCGGTAGCGGTACGGCCCAGCGCATGAGCAGCCAGAGCACGCATCCCGTAATCGCAAGCCCTATGCCCATCTGCAGGAGAGCTGTTTCGAAGTTCATCAATGGGTTTTGGAAAGCTTCTTTCTTTCTGCCTCAATCTCCTCAGGCCACCTGCCGAAGTGCAGGTACACCTTGAATATGATTCCCAAAATAGTGAATCCAATCGTCGGCCCGATGAGGAGGTACAAATCGGAGTTCATGATCATGAGTGTGCTCTACTGAGTGCACGCTCTGCATGTAATGCACACGATGTAAAAAACATAGCCCAAAAGAGTGTCCAAATCAATCGAAGAGGCCGATCCCATGAGAAAAATATAGCCACAAGCAAACCACTAAGCAGATTTGCCGATACAGCAGAGATGAGCCTGAGTTGATGCCGTGAGAGCGTGAGACGGACCATAGCACTATAGAGAACCATAGGGTTGAACCATGTACGAGCGTGATTCCGCCAGCTTCTTGCTTGGATCCTGGATAATTCTCTTTTGTAAGCCAAAAAATCCGTTCCATTCTCATGTGGAACGCAGGCCACGCTACACTCATACGGCTTCGCGATTAAAACGCCATCCATGATTGTTCATTCATGTCCTTTATAGCGGCGTAGCGCTACACCGCTATCAGTGATGTGTCACCACGCTCAAAAAAAGATGTTTATAATGCGAAGCCGTATCAGCCCCATGCCCCGCCTCATCATCAACGCCGACGACCTTGGCATGAATCCGCCGCGCTCGCACGGGATCTTCCTGTGCTTCGAGCAGGGCATCGTCACGAGCGCGACGCTCGTGTGTAACGGCAGCGACAGCGACGCGGCCGCCAGGCATGCGCGGGAGCGTGGCCTCCTCACAGGCATCCACCTGAATCTGACCGATGGCACGCCGCTGAGCGCGGGGCGCGATGTGCCGACGCTCATCAGCGTCGAAGGGAACTTCATGGGCCGTGACGGGTTGGCAATGGTGCTCGACGAGGGGCGCGTGGATCCGCAGCACATCGAACGTGAAGTGCGGGCGCAGATCGAGTGGTTCCTGGATCACCGCGGCGCGCCGACCCATCTGGACAGCCACCATCACATTCACATTCGCCCGGCCATTGTACCGCTCCTCCTGCCGGTTCTGGAACGCTACGGCATCCGCCTGGTGCGCATCCCCCGCGAGGACATCCCGCCGTTCGGGTATGAAGTCAGTCCTGAGCGACTTCAAGCAATCAGTGTCCACAATGAACACGCGGCGGCTGCGCGGCCTCTCTTCGAGTCTGAAGGCATCAGTTCCACGCAGCATTTCCGGGGCCACTGCCTCACCGGTCTTGCCTCGGCCAAGAACCTCCGTCACACGCTGAGCCGTCTACCAGAGGGGACGACCGAATTGATGGTGCATCCGGGCAGTCCCACGCCCATCGGATCCGACTTCGACCGCGACCCTCAACGGCAGACGGAGCTGCGGATGCTCTGTGACCAGTCGGTGCGTCCGCTCTTGACTGAGCGAAAGATCGAGCTGTGTTCGTACGGCGATCTATGATCGGACAAGAAAGTTGTTCAAGTTGCATCAGCAAATGTATGAGTAATTGCACGCCGCCTCTCGCGGTCAATTGCGCGCCGCCGAGAGGCCCTTCTAGCATACCAAGTTATGAGATCCTCCCTCCTTCCCCGCGTCGCGCTTCCGGCCCGACACGCGGGGCACACAGCACCTCCCGCTACCGCCGATGGTCCATAGCGTCAGGTGGATGAACGTTCTGTGAAGAACTGGGGTTCACCTCCAAGGGGTTCTTGAAATCATTGAGATACCACGGTACGGGCAGCAGCTCGTGTTTTTGCCATGATCACGGGCAAAAAACAGACATTGCATAAAAGTTGAAATTGATTTATAATATCTAGAACATGACACACCCCTCACCGGAACGGAATGGCGACGAATCATCGTATCCGCGGCTGCACCGTGAGGACGAGCAGCCGTCTGCGGACGAGCTGCAGCGGCTGCGGGAGGAGTTCAAAACCTTCCTGGAAGAGGCAACTGAAAAGACAGTCACGAAAGATCCTCTGGACTGGTGGCGATCGGCCTACCGGTTCTTTCTCCGGCTGGAGTCCGAGGTGGGCATTGAGCGGAAGGCCGGAGAGGACCCCATGGAGAACAAGGACGATGCGGAGCAAAAACGTCTGGATCATCGCGAGCACCGACGGGAGCGGCGGGCGCACCGGTTAACAAAGAGAGGAGAGGGGCGAGAGGAAGATTCATTCCAGTACTCCCCTGCCATTCGGCGCTTCATCGCCCTGCGGCTGGATGAAATTCTGGATGTCCTGCAAGCGCAAACGGCCTTCAAGAAACCGGGGACGGAGCTGTTCACATCATTGCCGGCGCACGGGTGGCTGCGACGTCGCCTCGCAGACGCCCTCTCCCTCGTTGGCGTGGTATCAACAAAGGAAACACTGGAGGAGCGCCATAAGTCGATTGCGGAGCGGACGGTGGGTGTCATCAAATCCATCTCGGGGATCTTGGAACAGGACCGTGCTGAATACGAGCTGGAACCGATGGAGATCTGGCGCGTCTCCTTCGACGACCTGCAGAAAAAACTGCAGGAGGCGGGGCTCCCGGAGTTGATACGCTCCGCAGAAGGACAGCTGCAGATCCGTGAACTGGACACCGACAAGTGGCATGCCATCCCCATGCCCACGAACCCCAACATCCTGCACAAAGGCGGACTGCCGCGGCTGCTCCTCAAACTCTTTGCCCTCGCCGACGGCATGGCGCACTTCTCGCTCTCAGCCGAGGAAGAAGCGGATCTGCGCCGGCGCATTGCCGTCGAACTGCCCATCAATGACGTCGATGTCATCGCCGGTGCAGGGGTGTCCACGGAAGAATGCATCCAGTTGACCGAGACGCTCGACGGCGCGGAATTTGTTGCATTCGATTCCAGAAATGATCGGGACATGCAGACGCTCTGCCACACCCGGGATGTGTACCTGAATGGATGCTTCGTGGGACCTGACGGACTCGTCTTCTGTGATCGCGCGCTGGAAGAAGCCACGACGGGCCGGTGCAACATCGCCTCGAACGGGCCGCGCCCGTTGTACGGATCCGAGTTGGTCTACTTTGACAAAGTGCGCTTGGTCAAGAACCGGGGGATGATGCGTCTCATGAAGTTCGTGGCCGAAGGAAAAGCCCGTTCGTTCGATTTCCTCCCGCTGAACGAACAGGTTGATTTCGGCATCTACTGGCTGGTCATCGCACGGAAGTTCGGGAAGAAGAAGAACGCGGCGGAGCTCCTTCACCGGCTCTACGCCCTGGGACAGCACATCGGCCAGGTGCGGGAAGGGGAACAAAACATCTACCAGGTGCTGGACCGGGTGCAGCAGGATTACCCTCACTTCAGCTTCACGGACAAGGGTCAGGACGAGGTGGGAGTGGCCCGCTGGATCACCGGGAAGCTCCGCAAGCAAGCGGATCGGGACTTCCGGCAACAGAACGGCATTCCCAATGGCATGGATCTGATACGTACACCCAGCGACACCCAGCCGTTCACCGTTTCCCTGGATGACTGCGCACCGGCAACCGTCTCTCAGGAGGAACACCAGCGACGCTGGAAAAGACTCGAAGACATCAGCAATGAGCGCAAGAGGGACTTTGAAATGCGGTCGAAGGAAGACAAGGAAGTGCACTTTGACGCCGTGAACGAGCGTCGCCGCGCGCACGTCGAACGGAGGCTCCGGCAGGATCCCCCTCACCGAAGAGCTGGCTCATCCCCTCATGCACCGGCCTCTTCCCGGAGGAAAGCCCGGACGATATGATCTCTGAGCTTCGGAAGCACGTAGAATGTTTGCGGCGGATCGCCCGCCATCATGCCGGTTTCCGTGAAGCACGCGGGGGCTTGCCCCCGCGTGCTTCACCCTGAGCCCGCCCCTGAAGGAAATTGTTTTCGATGACGCGGCCGCGAGCAGCCGCGCTTCGTCGAAGGGTGACTGCGCCGGACGGTCGCACCCCGCCCGCCACGACAGTCCCCAAAGGTCTGTCTATAGTGTCTCGCCATAGCGAAGAAGGACCTCTATATTCGCAATCGTATGGCCACTGGTGAGTACAACCGCGAATCACGCTGCAGGACGCTCGAAAGAGCCATAGCTCTCGCCCGTGCATTCCAGTACGACGAGATCGCTGAAGATCTTGAACAGCGCATCCTGTCTCTCCAGCAGCAGACGGGTGCACAGATGGAGGCCATTGCTCCGGATATTCTCTACCGTCGTCATGGCTGGCAGGACATGGAGGTAGCCCAGATCGAGGAACTGGCCGAGGCGCCGGATCTCCAGGTGCAGTGGACGCCGGTGATTCGCTCACTGTGCTTCCTCATCTGTGTGACGGATTCCGAAGACATGGAGGACTGGAATAGTTTCCTCGCCGAGCAGTTGATGATGTACCACCCGGCATCCCCGCTCCTCGCGAGCCGCGGTCTGCACTTCCACTTCGGTCATGCGGCGGTACCCATCGACAATGAAGTCGGCTCCCACCATTGCACGGAGCTCGTCCTCGCCTGCGTGGCCCAGCAGCTGAGTGAAGGGCGGATGGATATGGACAAGCCGGTGCAGTTCCTCCTGCAGAAGCACTCATCGGAGAACGAAGAGTATGAGCATGCTGATGAGGACGACTTCGGCGGGCTCACGCTCGTCTGCCGCTACACCGATGCCGCTACATCCGCAGAGAAGAACATCGCCATCTCGTTCATCGACCTCGCAGCATTCGGGCGGGCGCGGGGTGAGGGCGCTACCTTCGAGGAACTCACAGACGAGCTCCGGCTGACGTTCGGGGTCTGAAGGTCCTTCAGCGCCCAACCGCAGGCAGCGGCAGCGGACCGTAGATCGTCCCCTTTCTGCGCTGCTGGGCTGAGGAGTGCGGAGGAGGGGGCGGGAGGGGTTTGCGTGTCTTCTTCTGAGGTTTCTGGAGGAGCTTCTGCACCTGTTTGTTCACGTCGTCAGCTTCCTTCCGCACCGTCTCCACATCCCGTTCCAACTCCTTGCGAAGGGCCATGAGCTGCTCGGTCGCCCCATCGATCGCGTCGATCGGGTCATCGTCCTCGCCGAGTGTGGCCGGCAGATCGTCCGATAGCGCCTGCAGGCCGTCCGTCAGCCGGCTGCGGACAGACGCAATGGCCGGGGAGAGGGAGGTTCCCGCCGCTGCATTGCTCAACTCCAGATCGTCGAGGCTCGTCTCCGACGCAATGCGCTCCACCTCCGCGCTCAGCTGCTCGAACTCATCCTCGATGTACCCCCGCTCGTCATCTCCCAGCGTCTCACTCGCGGACTGTACCGCCAGCTCGCGCATGCGCTTGAGGATGTGTGCAACGTCGTTGGTGGATCCTTCAGCGGTCTGCAGAATGGAGAGGCCGTCGGTGACATTCCTCATGGCCTGACGCAGGCTTCGGGTCCTCTCATCGAGCGATTGCGAGACGCCCAGGCCCGCTGCATCGTCAGCAGCCTTGTTGATCCGTACACCGGAAGAAATCCGTGCGAACGTGGCAGCTAAGGCATTATTCGTCTGCATCAGCTTATTGTGAGCATTCAAACTCTGAAGATTAGTGTTCACCACAAGGGCCGACCGCAGCGCGCCGGTGTGGACTTCCAGCCCGGCCGCGACCGCCAGCACGAAGACAGAGAGGAGCACAGCGGTGTGTCCGGCGCGCTGCGGATCGAAGAATCGCATGGGAGTGGGTGTGAATGTTCTCCCCAGTATAGCAGAAATATTGGGCAGCGGACACTCATTCACACACCTGCGAATTCCGGGTCCGCTGCAAGCCTGCTCTCCTCTGGCAACATTTGGCCCTGGTATTTGGAATTCGGCTTCATGTGGTAGGGCGTCTCGGCGGGGCTCGTCATCATCTCGAAGGCGATCTGGCAGATGCGCATGCCAGGGTAGAGGGCGATGGGCATCCGGTTCAGGTTCGAAATTTCGAGTGTGATGGTGCCGGAGAAGCCCGGGTCCACGAACCCGGCGGTGGAGTGGATGATGATGCCCAACCGCCCCAGGCTGCTGCGCCCCTCCACCCGCACCACCAGATCATCGGGGACGGTGATCTTCTCCTGCGTCACCCCCAGTACGAACTCCCCCGGCTGCACGATGTACGGTTCGCCGTCGACGACGGTGATGAGTCGCATGTGACCATGGAACGTCTCCGGCCGGCGCGGATCGATGACCGCGAACTTACTGTGTTCATAGAGCTTGAAGGTGGCACCCAAGTGCAGGTCCATGCTGGACGCATGGATGTAGGGCTCGAAGAGTGCGGGCGGGTCGGTTTCGATCTTCACACGTCCGCTCGCCAGGGCCTTCTTGATGTCTCGATCAGAAAGAATCATGTGTCAGTGGGGAGGAGCTTGATCATCACCGGAAGAGTAACACCGACTGTCCCGGAAAGGAAAATGTGGAGTAAACGCATTGAATCGGGGAATGTTCAGTCCGTACAATGAAGAATCCATGAGCACTCCATCCCTCAGGGTCCACCAGATGTCCGATGAGGCCGAGGTCACAAGCGCCGTCCCCACCGGTGAAGAATCTGTGGAAGACCGCAGGAAACGGCTGGAGTTCGCGTACCTGAAAGACCTGGCGCTTTCCCGGGTTCGCCAGGCAATGGGGAGCACGAGCATGCTGACGGAGCGGGATTATAAGGAGTACCAGAACGAGTGCTTCGATGAAGCCAAGTTGGAGATGGTGGGACTGAGGACCTACGATGAGAAGATCCGGGCGGTGCGGGAGAACCTGGATACCCTGATCCCGCGGGTCGAATCGGAGGCGCAGACAATCGAAGCCAGCTTCCGGACGAAGGTGGCCCATGCAGAAGAGCAGAAGTGGATCAGCGGGCGGAGTGCCAAGGAGTGGGTTTCCCGCCTGGAGAACAGCAATGTGCCACAGTGGAAGAAGAAAGCGTTCCTTCAGGAGACATTCTTTCCCGACTACTGGGAGAACTGGCGGCAACTGGGTCATGACACGGAGATGGTCCGAAAGGACGTGCGGGCACTGCAGATGGGCAATCGCGATATCCCCGAACTTGCAACCATCTTCACCTCTGACTTGGAAGATATCCGACCCGAATTCATCGACCGGAACTACCACTACAAACGCGACGTCGTGAGCCGGGCGATGAGCGTGGTGACTGCGGCGAAGAAAGCGGGGCGCCCGGGGGCTGAGGACATGCAGGAGCTGCGCCAGCTCGCGCTCGATCAGCTGGAGGATGCCGTCGCAAAGGGCGCACTGGCGTCCTGGAAAGTAGGCGAATGGCTGCGCCGGATCTTCGAGAGTGGCACCAAGCCGGAGAACATTCGCAAGTTCCTCACCAGCCAGGGCCCCACCCCGCTGTCGATCCTCATCCGGAACTGGACGAACGTCCGTTCGGATTTCGACTGGATCGAGAGCGAACGCGGGAAGAAGGGGAGGATCCACCGCAATTTCCATTTCGTCCATGAGGATATCTTCCTCAATTGGCACTTCGAGAAGCGCAAAGCCTACGTGCAGGAAGCGATGAACCGGTTGAAGAATCCGGACGAAACCCCGGATCCTTTCCTGCGCATCCGCCACGAGCTGGATGCCGGTGACTGGCTGGCGGCGGAGGAGCGCATCGCCGAGGCGGAGCGGATGACGTGGGCAATGGACGAGCAGGCGGAGCTCGCATCCATGAAGAAGTACCTGCGGGAACACCGGAACCCGTCACCACCCGAGGCCGATCCAAGCGCAGACGCATGGCAAGTATGGCGGTGCATGCAGGATGCCCTGGGGGACATCCCGTACGATTCCGTCCGCGAGCGCTACTGCATCGCCCTGGAACAGTACGACTACGACACGCTCTGGGCGCTGTGCACGATGTACTACAACTGGGACTGGTGCCGCCAGCGCGGCTACAGCGACGATGCGATCGATCTGCAGTCTGCGCAACAGGCCAAGCGCAACACGTACGTGCATATGAAACAAGGGCAGCCGCGTGATTTCGCCATCAACGACTATTCGGGCGACACATCCAAGAGCCCGGCGGCGCGGTGGGACGACGATACGGACTCCCCCCAGACGATCCACATCGACGAGCGGACCGACAACGAGGGCCTGCTCCACAACATCCACCTGAACCGCCACAACCGCGCCGTGTGGTACTACGCCAGCCTCAAGGAGAAGAATATCCCTTTCGAGAAAATCCAATTCAATATCTACAACGTGCACCCGCGGCTCAAGTGGGGCGCACGCAGACTGCGCGACATGGGGCTACGCTTCACCGGGAAAGGCCCGCGAAACATCACCGGTACCAGTGTGTATCAGCAGGCCATGCATCCACCTCCGAATTGAACTGGAACGCCAGCACGTCAACCAGTGCTACACTGGGCGCGCCTCCCCGTTTCCCGCGTTTCCCGACTTTCCCATGCATCGATTCATCCCCCGCGGCACCCTCGTCCTCACCCTGACCCTTGCCCTTGCCCTGACCGCCTGCGGCGAGACCGTGAATATGGCGCCGCAACTCCGGCAGCGCCTGGACAATCCCCTCTTTGCGGAACGGTACTGGGCGGAGCTGACCGACCGCCTGGTCTCCATCCAGGTGAATGACAAATCGCTCTCCGCGGATGAGGCCCGGCGTCGACTCGTGGATTCCCTGCGGATAGAGGCATTGAAGAACAGCCAGGCACAAACCGCCAAGCGGCGCGAGGGGCTGCTGGGGCGGTTCGTGATGGTGAGCGACGAGACGGACGGACTGGCGTTGCTGCTCGCGGACACGCTGCACCTGAGCCCTGAATTCGTCACGTATCCGGGGCCGGAACTGCGCCTGTACCTCTCGAACGCGAACGATCCGCGCGATGTGTCGTTCCCGGATCCCTCGGCCAGAGACCTGGGCTTGCTCCAGTCCCCCTACGGAGCCCAGAGCTATACGGCTCCCGCGGCGGAGGCCGATGCCCCTTACCGCACGGCGGTGCTGTACGACCGAAAGCTGCGGCGGATGTACGGGTTCGCGCAATTAGGCAAATAATAAAACACGCAGCCGGGAGCCCGGCTGCAACATTCACAGATTTTTCATCGCCGCCGCAATCCGCTCGTCCATCGCCTTGGTGAGCGCCGGGAGCGTCGCTTCGGTCTTCCGGCCGTTCACGAAGAACGTCGGCGTACCCCCCACACCCGCCTTCCGTCCTTCCTCGTACTCCGCCAGGATCATGTCGCGCTTGATGTGCGACTTGGCGCAACGGTCGAAGAGGTCCATATCCAGCTTGAGACTGTCCGCCCACGCACGGACTGCCTTGGTATTGATGCTGTCCTGATTCTCGTAGGCGGCATCCACATATTCCCAGAATTTCCCCTGATCCGCCGCGCATTCGGCCGCCTCCGCCAGATCCATCGCGTACCGGTGGAGGGAGCGGAGCGGGAAGTGCCTGAAGTCGAACCGCACCTGGGAACCGTACGTCTCCACAAGCGGCTGGTGGAGCATCGAATGCGCAGCCTTGCACGCCGGGCACTGTAGATCGGCGAACTCCGTCACGATGACAATCCCCTGCGGACTGCCCCTGGGCGGTTTGCTCGACAGTGCGGACAGACCGGTGGTGTCGACGCAGGCGACGAGGGCAAGGGTCAGGGCAAGGGTCAGGGCAAGGGTCCGGGTGGAAGGACGATCAGTGAGTTGCATAGTGGAAGAAGAATACAGCGAAGCACACCGATGTCCTAGCCCTTGCCCTTGCCCTAGCCCTATACTCGGATCATGTCCCTCTACCGTACGTACCGCCCCCAATCCTTCGCCGACGTCGTCGGCCAGGAGCATATCATCTCGACGCTGGAGACGGCGGTGGCCCAGGACAAGCTGAGCCACGCGTACCTGTTCGCCGGGCAGCGCGGGACGGGTAAGACGTCGGTGGCGCGGATTCTGGCGAAGGCGCTGCTGACGCGGGGCGTCACCGACGATGCTCTCCGCCGGCAGATCATCCGCGGGGTGGAGGAAGGGAGTCTGGTGGATTTGATCGAGATCGATGCGGCTTCGAACCGCGGGATCGACGACATCCGCGATCTCGTGGAGAAGATCCAGTTCTCGCCCGTGGCCGCCGCGGCCAAGGTATACATCATCGACGAGGTGCACATGCTCACGCGGGAGGCGTTCAACGCGCTGCTCAAGACACTCGAGGAACCGCCTCCCTACGCCTACTTCATCCTGGCCACCACCGAGCTGCAGAAGATTCCCGCCACCATCCAGTCCCGCTGCCAGCGCTACGCCTTCCGACAGATCAGCGATGACGATCTGATCCGCCGGCTGCAGTACATTGCCATGCAGGAACACATCGACGTGGATAGGGAAGCGCTGCGCGCGATGGCGCACCATGCACAAGGAGGGATGCGGGACGCCATTGCGCTGCTCGATCAGCTCCGTTCCCTCCCCAAGATCACCGAAACCGATGTGCGCGAGCGGGTGGGTGAATCGGCGCATGGGCATGTGGAACGCATCGCGGCCGCACTGGAGAGCGGTGACCGCCAAGCCATCGTGGACGTTGTCCGCACCGCTGAGGAGAACGGCATGGCCATGGACGTGCTGGCCCGGCAGCTGCTCGTGTCTGAACGCAGCGCACTCCACACCACCCTGGAACGGCAGGAGGACCCCACCCGTCACCTCCGCACGATGGATGCCCTTCTGAACACGCTGCGTGCCGTGCGGAATGCGCCGGTGCCCGCGCTCGCGCTGGAGGCCGCCCTCCTGTCACTACTGTGCGGCAGCGATCCATCCTCAACCCCAGCGTCACCGCCGGCAAACCCTGCGCGCGAGAGCAGAAAGAGCACCCCTCCCGCGGCAGCCCCCGCGCGGGTGGAAGCGCCTCCCGACACCACCGTGAGAACCGAGCCCAAACCGGCTGCCATCCTGCAGGCGCCGGAACTGTCGGCCGGCGAGCTCAAGCGCCGCTGGCTGGATCTGCTCGAGGCTGCAAAGCCCCCCGCACTGCGCATGTCGCTGAAGAATGGCCGCATCATGCTGGTGGAAGGGACCACCGTCACCCTCAGCTTCACCTCCCGCTTCCATCGTGACCGGGTGGCCCAGAAAGAATCACTGTTCGCGCTCGAGCACATTCTGGAACAGATGTTCAAGCGCAGGCTGCGGCTGGAATGCCGGGTGGAGGAAGCGGACGCCGGGTTGCCGGACGCCCCGGCGGTGGATCTGGCGGATGCGGTGGCGGAAGTGTTTTAGCTTGTTAGCTTGTTAGCTTCTTAGCTGGTTAGCTTCTTAGGTTTCATCTGCATACTCAACTATTGGTCGCGCATCCTGGTAAAAAAGAAGCTAATAAGCTAAAAAGCTAACCAGCATAAGAAGCTCATCATGGACATCAAACAGGAAAAGCAGCGGCTGCGAGAATCGATTGATGAACGCCTGGCAAGGATGAGCGAGAAAGACCGGGCCGCCGAGAGCCGCAGCGTCTGCCGGCGCATCCGGCAAGCGCTCCCTCTGGAACCGGGCGTGATCGCCGGCTACGTCCCCATGCGGCAGAGCGAAGTGGATATCCAGCCGCTGCTCGAGGAATTGATCGCCGAGGGCTGGACGGTCTACCTGCCGGTCTTCGAGGCGAACAAGCTCGCATTCCGCGGGGCAGCACCATTCACGAACTTGATCCCGGGACCAATCGGCACCCAGGAGCCCCCGCTCGATGCGCCGCCCTTGAAGCCGGAGGCACTCCAGATCGCGCTGGTGCCCGCCCGAGCCTACGACCGGAAGATGAACCGGATGGGACGAGGGAATGGCGGGTACGATGTCTGGATCCGGAAGCAGCGATTGGCGAATTCATGCACGAAGTTCTGGGGCGTTTGCTACGAATGCCAGCTTCTCAACGTCGTGCCAATGGAGCCGCATGACGAGGTGGTGGATGCGGTGGTGACGGCGCGGGCGATTCTCCAGCGGGAAGATCATGAGGTCTGATCCCATCGGCACTGCCGCTTGCGCCCGGCGAGTGCCGGGGGGAGAATGGGCCCCTTTTCCCTCCCATCGATGCCTACAAACCATCCAGCCGCATCCACAGAGACAGCAGCAAGCCTTGCGGAGCGCACACCGGCCAACGAGCTTTCCGCCATCCCTGAGCTGCGATACGATATTGGCATGCTCACCTACAGTGCATTGCGACAGGAGGACCCCGACGTCTTCGAAGCTCTGGATGGCGAACGGCGAAGGCAGAAGGATGGCGTCGAGCTGATTGCATCGGAGAACTACGTCTCTCCAGCCGTCCTGGAAGCACTCGGCACGCCCTTCACGAACAAGTACTCCGAGGGCTTCCCCGGCAAGCGCTACTACGGAGGGCAGGAATTCACGGACCGTGTGGAATCGCTCGCCATCGAGCGCGCGAAGGCCCTCTTCCGCTGCGACCACGCCAACGTGCAGCCGCTCTCGGGCGCGCCCGCGAACGTCGCCGTCTACTTCGCGTGGCTCGAGCCGGGCGACTGCGTGATGGGCATGGATTTGACCCACGGCGGACACCTGACGCACGGGAGCCCCGTGACGTACATGACGAAACTGTTCCGCTTCGTCCGGTACAAGATGAAGGATGTGGAGACGGGCGCCATCGACTACGACGAGATGCGGGCGGTGGCGAAGCAGGAGAGACCGAAGATCATCCTCGCAGGATTTTCCGCCTATCCCCGCGAGCTCGATTACGCCGCGATGAAATCGATCGCCGATGAGGTCGGCGCGATCACCATGGCGGATATGGCCCACATCGCGGGACTCATCGCGGCCGGCGTGCTGAGGAACCCCTTCGATGACGGGTTCCACATCATGACCACGACGACCCACAAGACGCTCCGGGGCCCGCGGGGGGGGATGATCCTCTCACGGGGGAAGGTGAGCAATCCCCTGAAAGCGCCCGAGAAGACCGTCGAGAACCTCCCCACGCTCATCGATCGCAGCGTCTTTCCCGGCTTCCAGGGAGGGCCGCACATGAACAACATTGCCGCCATCGCCGTCGCCCTCGGCGAGGTCATGAAACCGGAGTACAGAGTCTACGCGCAGCAGGTGGTGACGAACGCCAAGCACATGGCACGTTGTCTCATGGAGCGCGGCTGCAAGCTGGTGACGAACGGGACGGATAATCATCTGATGGTCATGGACTGTGTCAAATCTTTCGAGCTGAGCGGGAAGGAGGTGGAGCACCTGTTCGACCGGATCGGCATCACGGCCAGCAAGAGCACCATCCCGGACGACACGAACCCTCCTTACTCCCCGAGCGGGCTCCGACTCGGCACCCCCGCCATTACGACTCGCGGCATGAAGGAACCGGAGATGGAGACACTCACCGGCTTCATGCTGAGGGCCGTCGACAAGCGTGGGGACGATGCATCGCTCGAGAGAACGCACCAGGAAGTCAAAGAGTTCTGCCGGCAGTTCCCCGTCCCCGGAATCGCGGTGAGCGATGAGATTTGATCCTCAACGCTTCCCTGTTATCGCTCATCGCTTCTCTGAGGTGGAAAAAGGAGGGTAGGATACGTGGGTGATGAAAAAGGTAGTGCAGAGCTTCGGCTACGCGTGGGAGGGCTTCGTCCATGCCATCATCCGGGAGCGCAACTTCCGGACGTTCTTCGTGGCCTACTTCCTCGTTCTGCTCCCGATCGCCCTCGTCTGGCTGCCGCTGAAAGGAACCGAAACCGCCCTCCTGTTCCTGGCCGGCGGCATGTTCCTGGCGGTGGAACTCCTGAATACGGCACTGGAGCGTCTGACGGATGCCGTGGATGAGTGCCACTGCGCCATCCACAACGCATCGTCCAAGCGCCACGCCGGCCTCAAGGCCACCAAGGATATTGCGGCGGCGGCATCGCTCGTGTGCCTGGTGACCGCCTTCTGCATCGCGGTCGCGGTGGTGGGACCGCACCTGGTGACGCGGATCGTGGGATGATCACCATCAAGCCATAAGCGTCTGTGCGAGTGCCGGATCCTGCGCCAGGGCCTTGCGACAGAAAATCCGGGTGGCTTCGGGCCCATCCAGGGATGAGATCGTCCGATCCGCGAGATCGCCCAGCGCTTCCGGCGCGAAGTACGCGTCCAGCCCGTCGCGGTTGACCAGTGCGTCAACGGCATCGATATCCGCGTCACTGCCGTCCTTCCACGCACGCAGTCCCTGTTTGATCTCGTCACGGTTCTTCAGCGTGTCCCGCAGCATCTGCGGTACGTCCCTCAGTCGCAAGCCCATGAACGAAGGCGCCTGTTGGCCCTGCACGTCCACCATGCGCGTCATGCAGGCCTGGAGCGCGTTGAGCAGGGCCCCGTCGTGCTGTACGAACGCGTTGTAGGCATTCTTCGCTTCTCCCATGAGTCTCCACGCTTCGGCCTGCACCCGCTCCCTCACAACCGGCGCGGTCCCGGCCGGCACGAGGAGCGGGCTCCCCTCTTTATCGGCCTGCGTCTGGAATTCCTCGTTGATCGTCGTTGCGCTCCCATCGATGGGCGCGAACCATGCGCCGTGGAACTTGCCGGCGAGGAACGCCAGGAAGCCGTTGCGGTACTGTTGCGCTCCTTGACCCAAGAAGGGCGAGTTCAAGCGCTTGAGATCCTCCTGGGCGTTTCCGATGCCGTTCTTCACGAGGCTCTCGACCCTGAGCGACGAGAGAATATCTGCGTTTTTCACTGCGAGCGCTTCACCATTCAGCATGGCGTTGACCAGCTGCTCCTTGGTCAGATCCTTGTAACCGGCATCATGGAGGAGCTTGAGCCCCTCCGTCACGTAGTCCGGATGCTGGATCACGGCGTTCTTCACGAACGCATTCTTGTACTTCGTCAGATCCATCAGCTGCTCCTTCGTCGCGAAGCGGTCTGGGAATACCGTCCCCAGGATGCTGCCGGCAACCTGCAGAACGTCCTCTTCTTGCAACACCAGGCTGGGAAATTTGCGACCGACATTGGCGAGAGCCACATCCTCCAGGAACTTCTTCACTGCCGCCAGCTCATCCCCTCCTGGCTTGTCCGGGGCGCTGCTGTTTCCCACATCGTGATACATGCCGGTGAAGAGAATGCGACGAGCCAGCGGCAGATCCATGCCCTTCTGCAGACCCATGAGTTTTGCCATCTCGAAGGCATCATGTGTCATCTTGAGGGCATGCTCGGCATTGTGGTACTGATGCGCGTTGATGTAATTCTTCATCAAATCCTCCAGCATGACCGTGAGCACGTTCCGTTCATCACCGTCAAAATGCGCATCGATATCCCCGTGCACTTTCCGCAACGCCCGGAAGAGGGACGGGAAGGACTTGTATTCGTCGAGAGCGGCCGAGCCGATGACTGCCCGGACGTTCGCATCTGGCGATGCGAAGACGTTCATTTTCACAGAGCCCAGAAGATCCCTTCTGATCCCCTGCGACACGCTTTGCAGGGCCGGGTCACGAGCATGGGGGGCATTTCGCCCTTCTTCGGCATCCTGGCGAACCCTGTTCGCAGCTGCCTCTACATCAGGTCTGTAATCCGGTAACAGCACATACTTTCCTCGATCAGAGGGGTTGATGGGATCAGAGGAATCAGCCGGATCTGCATGCTCGCCGGCCGTATGGGTGTTTTTCATAGATGATGGGACGTGAATGTGTTATTGGTTCTATTCTAGCGTTTTTTGAGGGCTGCGAATAGCCAAAACTATGAATTGGTATACCGTGAAAAGATATCCACACCCTTATTCCTCTACATCCATGAGCCATATACCATGTTCAATTTTGTGCACAATTTATACTCAAACATTTATTCTATCCATCGCGATATACGAGTGATTTGCCTGAACGACCATCCACGATTACGATGATCCGATTTGTTCATCGAACAAATCTCCACACAAAAAAGTCTCCCCGGCCGGGGACACGCATTTGATCCCTCACACCACCGGTCCAAAAGTAGAGAGAAGCGTGGTCACTTAAGCCCTGGCCCCGTAGCAGACACTCGTGTCGCTACAGGGCTTCGGAAAGCCAGCAAACGTTCCTCCCGGCCACACACCGCTTCATTGCGCACTCTGGGTATAGCGACCGTCTTTGCACCCACAGTGGCCACGCTCCTCTCTGCTTTGCAACGTCGCTTGATCGATCCGAGGATCCGATCCTGCGCAATCGCACGCTGCGCGTGCACGCTTCCCTTGTCTCCCCTTCGAGTCCGCTCAGGGTGCGAGACTGTCCCGGGAACCTCGTCGGGCCGCGAGGAGAAACAAGAGGCCGGAGCAAGGCAGAAAGACGGGATTCCTCATCCCACCGCGCCCAGCGGAGCTCGTAGAGCGAAGTCGGGACCGTGTCATTCGTCAGCCTGTTCACACCAACACAGAGCTACGCGCGAACCAGACACACAGATAAAAGGCCACCGGGGTGGCCTTTTTTTGGCGTTAGTGAGGGCACCCTTATTCATCTTCGTTTCCACACATGTGCTCTCCTTCACAGATTTTCTTGTTAGGGGGACCAGGACACCTTGTCCGGTTTCCTAGATCCCCCTAACAACCCCCATTACCTTCCTGACCCCATCCAGGGCGCAGGGCGAGGGAGTTGAAATTCATCAACATTGCCCTCTTTCGAAAGGAAAACCGTTATTCATGAAGCAGCTTCATTGCAAGTGGGAACACGGCTTCCTCTATCTTCCTGTTTCCTGCAGGCGAAAAGTGCAGACCGTCGTCGGTATAGTCTTCCGGCCTGAAGTACCTCGTAGGCTCGAAGATGTCCACAATCGTGAGTCCCCTCTTCCGCGCCTCCTCGCGGATGATGCCGTTATACCGATCAATCACGGCCTCGGTCTCCGGCCGGTTGATCGAGGGGGCGAGGGCAAAATCGGGGATCGTGATCACGAGCAATCGGTCGGGTCCCGGGAGTGTCTTGAGCATCTCGTCCATCAACTTTCCCAATCGACTCTGGAAGAGCGCAGGTCCGATCCCCCGCACGATATCATTCGCACCGATGAGGAGCGTGGAGAAGGTGGGATGTTCGAGCTCCATATGCGGCAGTTCCCCCTCGATCGCGGCGCCAACGGTCCAGCCCGCAACGGCCGGGTTGAAGCCCATGGCGATAGGAATCCCCTCTTCCCTCAGACGCTTCGTCAGCAGCACCGGCCACGACTCCTCCGGCGTCACGCCCGTCCCGATCGTATAGGAATCACCGATGGGCATGTATGTGACGGGCTGCATGGGTGGCGGGGCGGATTCATGAGGAACAGGTGCGGCTGCGCAACCGGCGATCAGCAGACCGAGGACGAGCGTAAGCGATTGACGTCTGAGCACAGGAACAGCCTAGCACCCGGGTAGCGTCAACGGCACGACCACCGTCACAGAATGTGTCATGGAACGACGCTCGTCACGATCATAATCCCCGCCGTGACGCGATCGTCATGACCCGCGATCGCGTCACGGCGGGGATACAATGTTCTTTCGATCTGACTGCGAATATCCATCACCTTGAGGTGGTCATGCCGTTGACGCTACCTGGTATGGGATTTCTGGCTATTTCTGAGGCTTCTTCGGCGACCCTTTGGGCACGGTGTTCTTCTTCGGTTCTACCCCTGGATTCGCAGCCCCACCCTCCTTCATCTTCTCCAGCTTCCCCGTCACCGCCTCCATCATGGTCTTGCTCGGCGGCGGGATCCCGCCGCTGGCTTCCAGTTTCTTCTCCAGGTCAGCCATCTTCGTCGTCTCTTCCGCTGTGAGCGCTTCGCCCTTGAACTTCTTCTTCCGCAGCATGTTGAAGTCATTCAGCGCTGTCTCCCTGTCGCGCCACTTCCTGTACTCCTCCAACGTCATGCCCTTAGCTTTGGCCTTCTTCTTCTCCTCTTCCTCCTTCTCCTTCTTCTTCTCCATCACCTTGGCGGAAACGTGTGACTCGCGGCCGGCGGCCACCCACTTGGCGATCTTCCCCTCCACGGTCTTGCGCTCCTCGCTGTAGCGCTCGCGGGAGAGCGTTTTAATCTTCTCCAGTCTTCCCTGATCCTGCCGGAAATCCGGCGGCGGGAGCGTCTGGACGGAGAATGGTTTGCTGGGGATGCCCTTGATCATCAGGCGGAAGTAGGCGTGGTACTTGGGGAGGCTGAGGATGTCCTTCGGGAGGACCATTTCTTCAAACTGGAGACTCATCGGCTCGGCATCGTCACTGCCCACCTGGAAGCAGACGATAGATCCGACGTTCCCGAAGACCGCATCTTTGAGCGCCGTGCTGTTGTCACCCAGCAGCAGCTGGCCGATGTACTGGTTGGCGATGGTGAGGTTCAGATGGTACTTGCGCGCCTCGCTGAGGATCGTCGCGAAGGACTCCGTGGCGAAGTTCTGGAATTCGTCCACGTACAGGTAGAAGTCCCGGCGATCGGCTTCCGGCACGTCCGCCCGGCTCATGGCATCCAGCTGGAACTTGGTGACGAACATGGAACCCAGGAAGGCGCTGTTGTCCTCGCCGAGTTTCCCCTTGCTCAGATTCATGAGGATGATTTTCCCCGTATCCATCGCGTGACGGATATCGAGCTTGCTCGTTACCTGACCCACGATGTTGCGGATGAGCGGGGTGGAGAGGAGCTGCCCGATCTTGTTCTGGATGGCGGCCAGGGCCTCGGTCTGGTACTTCTCCGACCAGCTGGTGAACTCATCCTCCCAGAAGCTCTTCACGATGTGGTCCTGCACATGCTCGAGTGTTTTGATCCGGTAGAGCGGGTCGCTGAACATGCGCATGATGCCGAGCATGGAGTTGCCGCCCGCCTCGGTGAGCGCCAGCAGGGTGTTCCGGAGGATGTACTCCATGCGCCCGGAGAACGTCTCCGGCCACAGCTTCTTGAACACGCTCATCAGACCGGAGACGACCAGCGATCGCTGGTCCTCGCTATCAATGGACAGCATGTTGAAGGAAACCGGAAAATCCTTGTCCGACGGATCGAACAGGATGACGTCGTTGCTCCGTTCTGCCGGGATGAAGCGAAGGACATTCTCCACCAAGTCCCCGTGCGGGTCGACCACCGCCACCCCTCTGCCGGCGTGAATGTCGGCGAAGATCATGTTTTCGAGCAGCGTCGACTTCCCCATCCCCGTCTTCCCGATAATGTAGGTGTGTCGCCGCCGGTCGTCCGGAAGGATGCCGAACTTTCGCCGCTCACCGCGGAAAATAGCCTCACCCAGTACCGTCAGATCCTCCTGTTCCTTTGAGTCCTTTGGGTCTTTTGGGTCCTTTCGGTCTTTTTGGTCATTCACAATAGGCAGATCCACCGGCGGCTCCAGCTTCTTGCTCATCACCCAATCGAGATTGGGGGTTTTGACGAGGATGTTCGGCAGGTGCCACACCGTCGCCACTTCCTCGACCGAAAGCACGTACGGGTCGGTGCGGAAGCCCGCGGGAATCTGGGAAAACTGGCTGATGGCGCTCGCGGTGAAACCATTGCAGTGGGGGAGCGTGAACTGGCGGAAGCTGCTCACGATTTCCTCCACCTTCGCCTCCGCCTCTGCCTCCCTGCCTTTGGGGGCGATCACGCTCACGCGCACATTGGCGAAGAAGAGGAGGCGGTTGACCTTGTCGACCGCCGCCGTGACGGCATCCTCCCGGTCGTGGCTCCGCATGCCCACTTTGCTCGCCTCATCCTCCTCCTCCACCATCGTCGTTTCCCCCGTCAAAAACGAGGTGCGGGTCTGGGGAGCCCGGATGAACCAGGTGCGGAACCCGCCCATGAGCCCATCGAACGGCAGGGAGGCCAGCCGCTTCCAGCCCCGTGCGAGGTGCACCCGCGCGAAGATCTTCGCGTAGGCCGGGAAATGCTTGGGGAGTCCCTTGGTGAGGAGCGGCAGGAACTTGAGTACGCGGCGGCGGTAGTGAGGTCCGTGGACGGGCGTGAGGATCATCTGCACGTGTGCCCGCATGCCGGGGGCGGGGTATCGGACGAACGCCGACGTGATGCCGGCAATCGGATCGATGTTCTGACGGCTCATCATCTCGATGAATTGTGGGTGCCGCTTGATGGGGAACACCTCCGGATCATTGAGAACCAGATCGCACGAGTGCACCACTTCGCTTGGTGTGGCCGTGAAGATCGCCGGATCATCGAGTTCGATTTCGCAATCGGGGTACTGTGCATAAAATTGACTTTCCACCAAGGGGGCAGCTCGACGAGCTGCGCGTGCGAACAGCGCAATCTTCCCTCCGCTGTACCCGATCTCGAGCGAGAGCGGCCCCTTGCCTCTGAATGAATGGAGGGCTGACAGGACCGACTCCATCATGAGCGGCCCGCGGCCCGCGTTCACCTCGTCCGGATCGGGAAGGGGCGGCCGGATTCTCACCAACACTTGCTCCGTGGCGGGGCTCATACCTGTATTGTACACGTCGTTTAGTTCGTGCTGCGAAGGAGATCCGCCGCCAGCTCCAGTGCAATAGTGTTATAGGCATAATCCATCCTCATCGGCCCCAGGATGCCGATCACACCCCTGTGGCCGCGGATGCTGTATGCGGTGACTACCAGGCTGCAGCTTTGGATCTGGTGGAAGATGTGCTCGTCACCGATGTAGTAACGAACCTTGTCGTCGATATCGATACGGTCCAAGAGCTGGCTCAACCGCTCCTCCAGAATCTCCACCACCCCGGTTGCAAGCCGGGGGTTGAGGAGGAAGTCCGGCTGTCGGAGGGCGTTTGCCAGTCCCATGTAGTAGACACGAGTCTTGTGGGGCACGGTGATGAACGCGATGTTGGGGATCATCTGCGCAAGCAGCATGGCGGCCTCGTAGGCTCGTTCCTGATCCTTGCGCTGGAAATACTGATCCTTGAGGGTCTCAAACTTCTTGCGCACTTGCTTCTCCGCCTGCGAGGGCTCCATGTAGTCCTTCACGTACACCCGGTACCCCTTGGCCGTCGGCACGCGGCCGGCGGAGATATGCGGCTGCTCCAGGTAGCCTTCATCGCCCAGCACCCGCATCTCGTTGCGGACGGTGGCCCCGGACAGGCAGAAATCGGCACACTCCAGCAGGTGCTTGCTCCCGACCGGCTCGGCGGTCTTGATGAACTGATCAATCACAGCCACGAGGAGCTTGGCTTGGCGCGTATTCATGCGGGGGAGCATAGCACTCTTCACTTGTGAGTGCCAGGACCGTTCCACGGCCCCGACGCTTTGAACGGATTTCCGGCGGGGTGATGGTCAAGCCTTCTTCCCCTTCCCCTTCGCCATCCGCTTGCGAAACCGGTCGATGCGGCCGCCGCGGAGGTCCTTCTGGGCCTTACCCGTATAGATGGGGTGGCACATCCTGCAAGTCTCTACCGTCTGTTCGCTGACCGTCGACGGGATCAGGAATATCGCCCCGCAGTTCTGGCAGGTGGTCTTGGCCTTGTCGTGCACGGCGGGGTGGATGCCTGTTTTCATGGAGGTGGCAGCGCGGGTATTCCACCCGCGGGCAGGAGTGTACAGATTAGTGAGATTATTGCAAGGCGATGAATGGAACAATGGATACACCGCGGGTGGAATACCCGCGCTGGGTCATAATAATTCCTTCGCCGCCCGCTTCGCCCGCCGCTCCGCCTTCTTCACTGCGGCTTCGGCCGTCTCCGCCTCCTCCTCTATCGCTTCGACTTCGCCGGCACGCTCCTCTTCCGCCGCGGCGAGGATCGCCTCCTCCGCGTTCTTGTCCTCCATCACCACGCTCATGGTGGCGACCTTGTCCTTGGCATTCAGACGCATGACGATGACGCCCTGCGTGGCGCGGCCGCGTGACGGAATGTCGCTCAGGCGCATGCGGATCATCTGACCCTGTTTGCTGATGCAGAGCAGATCGCCGTCCTCGCCTTCCACCAACACCGCGCCGCCGACGATGTCGCCGGTCTTCGCAGTCAGCTGGGCCGCCTTCACACCGGTTCCTCCGCGGCCCTGGAAGCGGTACTCGGTCACGGGTGTCATCTTGCCGAGCCCGTTCTCCATGACCACGAGCAGCCGGCTGGTCTTGGGGTCAGCGATGAGCGCCGCTTCCACCACCTCGTCACCGTCATTCAGCCGCACGCCGATGACACCGGCGGCGGCGCGGCCCATGGACCGCACGTCGGCCTCTGGGAAGCGGATGGCCTTGCCCTTGCGGGTGAGGATGAAAATCTCGTCCTTGCCGCTGGTGGCGATGACCCACTTGAGCTCCTCGCCCGGCGGCAGCTTCTGAGCGATGAGGCCGGAGCGGCGGATGTTGTCGAACTCCGTCAGGTCCGTGCGCTTGACCGTGCCTTTGTTGGTCGTCATGAACAGGTGCTTCTTCCCCTCCAGATTCGCCTTGAGGATGGCGGTGATGCGCTCCTCCGGCTGCAGCTGCAACAGGTTGACGATCGCCTGGCCTTTGGCCACCCGGCCCGCCTGCGGGATCTCGTAGGCCGGCAGCTTGAAGATGCGACCGGTATTGGTGAAGAAGAGCATGTTGTCGTGGTTCATCACATGCACCAGCGACATCACCTCGTCATCCTCCTTGGCCGTCATCCCCTTGACCCCCTTGCCGCCGCGGTGCTGCAAGCGGAATTGCACGGGGCTCAGGCGCTTCACGTACCCGCCCGTGGTGAGCGTGATGATCATGGGGGCGTTCGGGATGGTGTCCTTGGCGGAGAACTGACCTACTTCGGAGCTCACCACAGCCGTGCGGCGCTTATCGCCGTAGCTCTTCTTCAGTTCCTCAAGTTCGCCATACAGAATTTTGTCGATCTTCTTCTTGTCCTTGAGGATGGCCTCGCATTCGGCGATGAACGCGAGCTTTTCCTTCAGTTCGTCCTCGATCTTCTTCCGTTCCAGCCCGGCAAGGGTCTGGAGTCGCATCTGGAGGATGGCCTCAGCCTGGATCTCGGTCAGCTTGAATTTCTTCACAAGATTCTCTTTCGCGATATCCCTCGTTTCGCTCTTCTTGATCGTCGCGATGACCTCGTCAATGTGATCGAGTGCCTTCTTGAGACCCTCGAGGATGTGCGCCCGCTCCTTGGCCCGGTCGCGGTCGAACGTGATGCGGCGGGTGATGACGACGCGGCGGTGATCGATGAAGATTTGCAGCAGCTCCTGCAGATTGAGGAGCCGGGGCTGGATGCCATCGGCAAGCGCGATCATGTTGTAGCCGAAGCTGCTCTGGAGATCGGTGTGCTTGAACAGCTGGTTCAGAATCTTCTGGGGATAGGCGTCCTTCTTGAGCTCGATGATGATGCGGATGCCGTCGCGGTCGCTCTCGTCGCGGATGTCGCTGATGCCCTGGATGATCTTGTCGGTCACGAGCTGCGCCATGCGTTCGATCATGGCGGACTTGTTCACCTGGTACGGGATCTCGCTCACGCGGATGCGGTAGCGCCCGGCCTGTTCCTCTATCTCCGCCTTGCCGCGTATGATGACCGACCCCCGGCCAGTCAGGTACGCCTGGCGGATGGCCTCTTTGCTGTAGACGATGCCGCCGGTGGGGAAATCCGGCCCCTGGACAAACCGCAGCAGGTCCTCCACCGTGGCCTCTTTGTTATCGAGCAGATAGAGCGTGGCGTCGATGAGCTCGTTGATGTTATGGGGCGGGATATTGGTCGCCATTCCGACGGCGATGCCCACGGTTCCGTTCAGGAGCAGGTTCGGGATTTTGGCGGGCAAGACGGATGGCTCTTTGCGGCTGGCGTCGTAGTTGGGCACGAACTCCACCGTCTGCTTCTCGATGTCGGCGAGCATCTCGTCGGAAATCCGCGCCAGTTTGGACTCCGTGTAGCGCATGGCCGCGGCGCCGTCCCCGTCGATGGATCCGAAGTTGCCCTGTCCGTGTACGAGCGGGTATCGCATGGAAAATTGCTGCGCCATGCGCACGAGTGATTCGTAGATGGCGGAGTCACCGTGCGGATGGTATTTACCCATCACATCACCGACGATCAGTGCGGATTTGCGGAATTTGGCGGATGACCGCAGCCCCAGATCGTTCATGCCGTGCAGAATGCGCCGGTGCACCGGCTTGAGTCCGTCACGCGCATCCGGAAGAGCGCGCGAGACGATGACGCTCATCGCATAGCTCAGGTAGCTCTCCTCCATTTCCACCACGATTGGTCGCGGCTTGATGCGTCCCAGATTGGAGAGAGATTCCCTATCCCAGGAGGGATCGGCGGGGACAGGCTGCTTCTTCGGTTCGTCCTTCTCGGGCATACGAAAGGTGAATGGGGCTCAGATTCAAAGACTACCGAAAGCTGCCCGCGTGAGGAAGGGGTTTTGCACCACTTTTTCTGCTACCCTTCCGACCGATGCTAACCCCGCAACAGACGGCTGTGGTGCGCTGGGCTTGGACGGCCGTGATCTTCGCTGCCCTGCTCGGGCTGAGTGCTCTCCTCATGGCCAAGAAGATCAACTTCAGCAATGCGGACATCGGCCGGCACCTCGTGAACGGAAGGATCTTCATCGAAAGCCATACCATTCCGCAGACGAACCTGTACTCCTACACCTATCCGGACTTTCCGACGATCAATCACCACTGGGGATCAGGCGTGATATTTTATCTGATCGGGCATGTGGCGGGTTTCACCGGACTGTCGGCGTTTTTCGCCGCGATGAGCATCCTCACATTCGCTCTGTTCTTCCTTGCCGCTTGGAGGGAATCCTCGTTCCCCCTCGCAGTCGTGAGTGCCGCCATCGCACTCCCGCTCCTGTCCAGCCGCACGGAGATCCGCCCGGAAGCGTTCAGTTACCTGCTGACCGGTCTGTTCCTGCTGCTGCTCCTCGAGCATCGACGTGGAACGATGTCGCTCAAGATGTTGCTGCTCATCCTCATACCCGCGGAGCTCCTGTGGGTGAACCTGCACATCTACTTCTTTCTCGGACCGTTCCTCATCTTTATCTTTCTCCTGGAGGAAATACTCGATTCGAGGAAGAAGAGAAGTATTTTCAATTTTCAATTGTCAATTGTCAATTCGCGCCCGCTGCTCCTGACCTTTGCCCTCACCTCCGGAGCAACGATCTTGAACCCCGCCGGCATCCGCGGAGCGCTCGAACCCCTCACGATCTTCCGCGAGTACGGCTACCGGTTGGCGGAGAACCAGACCGTCTGGTTCATCGACGGCTACATGGATTACCCGCTCAATCTCTACTTCAAGATCGTGTGTCTGGCGCTCGTCGGCAGCTGGATGATCGCCATCATCCGCGCATGGCAGATCCGGAAGGTTCCATCGATCGCGTTCGCCCTGCTCTCCGTCACCTTCAGCGTCTTGGCCTGGCTCGCCATCCGCAATTTCACGCTCTTCGGGCTGGTCGCGATACCGATCATCGCCGCCAATCTGGCCATGGCGGATTGGAAACGCCTGGTGCCCACGACCTTTCCCCTGGAGGTCATCGTGACTCCCCTGCTCGCCGCCGTCATGCTGTGGGGACTCTTCACGTTGCGTCCGAACTACTGGCGCGGCCAGTGGACCGTCACCGGCCTGGGGCTGCGGCCGGGGGCTCTGTCTTCCCTGGAATTTTTCCGCCGGGAAGGTCTTCGGGGTCCCCTCTTCAACAACTACGACATCGGCGGCTACCTGACCTACGGGCTCTACCCGCAGGAGAAGGTGTTCGTGGATGCCCGGCCCGAGGCCTACCCGACATCCTTCTTCACCGACGTCCTGGTACCGATGCAGGAGAATGAGGAAACGTGGAAAAAGATCGATGCACAATACCGATTCAACACCATCTTCTTCCAGCGTCAGGACCTGACCGAGTGGGGCCAGCGCTTCATGATCGCCCGCGTGTTCGACCCTGCCTGGGCGCCGGTGTACGTGGACGGCGACACACTGATTCTGATTCGCCGCGACGGCCCGAATCAGGAGACGATCAAGAAGCATGAGCTGCCGCAGAGCATGTTCCGGGTGCGGAATGGATGAAAAGTACGCATTGACAGTTGTACTGACGATGTATTGACATTGTCATTTCACCAGATTAGACTGGAAGCATGACAACCATTCAAGTCAGAATCGACAAGCGAACGAAGAAATCCGCCCAAAAAATCCTCCGACATCTCGGGATGGATTTGAGCACCGCCATCCAGATCTATTTGGTGCAAATTATCGTACAAAAGGGCATTCCCTTCCAAATTCTGACAGAGAACGGAATGACACCGGAAGCGGAAGAAGAGCTCATGCGGGCTTGGAAAGACGCGAAGAAGCAAAAGAAAAGTTACCCTTCTATACGGGCAGCCCATAGAGCTATATTGCGCAAGTGAAAACGAAACGTCAGTATAGGGTCATCCTCTCGAGGCAATACAAAAAAGGTGTGCGGCGACTGGAAAAATCGGGCTTTGATTTGTCCCCCCTGGAAAATGTAGTGGAGGCCCTGAGCAACAATGAGAGTCTAAGCCCAATGCATCATGATCATCCTTTGAAGGGAAAATTCCAAGGACTGCGCACGTGCCACATTGGACCCGATTGGCTGCTGATGTATGAGAAGAACAACAATCAATTGTACCTCTTGCTCGTACGTACCGGCACCCACCGCGACGTCCTCGGCATCGAATAATGCTCTCCATCGTCTCCACCCCCATCGGCCCCTCGATCCGGCTCGGGGCCAATGGCAGATAATCATTCCACGAACGTCCTATGCTTTCCATTGTTGCAACGCCGATTGGCAACCTAGGCGACATCACCCTGCGCGCCATCGAGACGCTGAAGAATTGCGATGCGATCGTGTGCGAGGACACGCGGGTGACGGGGAACCTGCTCAAGCAACTTCAGATCGAAAAGAAGGAACTGATCAGCCTGCATGGCTACAGCAACCCAGGGAAAGTCGGAGCGGTCATCGAGCGACTGAAGCGTGGGCAGCGCCTCGCGCTCGTGAGCGACGCCGGGACGCCGGGCATCAGCGATCCCGGATTCACGCTCGTGTCGAAGGCCCGGGATGCTGACATCGCCATGGAAGTCGTTCCAGGCCCGTCGGCCTTCCTCGCGGCCCTCAGCGGGAGCGGTCTGCCGATCAATACATTCGTCTACCTGGGCTTCCTGCCCCTGAAGAAGGGACGAAAGACGTTGCTCGCATCGTTGAGGAACGAAGAACGCACCATCGTGTTGTACGAATCGGTTCACCGGATCGAACGGACGCTGCTCGAAGTGGCAGATGCACTGAAGGATCAACCGGACCGACCGGTCGTCATCGGGCGGGAGCTGACGAAAATGCATGAGGAGTTCGTCCGGACGACGATTGGCGAGCTGTCCGGTGTGGCGATGCCCCTTGTGAAGAAAGGTGAATTCGTTATCGTCGTCGGGGGCCGCGGATAGAAAACCCGCTCTCTCGTGGTGATGATTATTCCTGTATCATCACACCATGACCGCGCTCCCCTACGGCTCCCCCGCCCACCACTCCTTCATCACGAACGTCGGACTCATCACATCGACCGGCCCGCACGGCGAGAACGTCATGGCGGCGGAGTGGACGCACCACATCTCCTACGAGCCGGGGATGATCGCCGTGTGCCTGGGTCCGAACAAGGCGACGGCGGAGAACATCCTCGCGACGGCGGAGTTCGGCGTCAGCATCGCCTCGACGGACCAGAACGTCATCGCGAGCATCGCGGGCAGCAAGCACGGAAAGGAGTACGACAAAGTCGCCGCACTGAAGGAGCTGGGCTACCAATTCCTCCCGGGTGCAACGATCAAGCCGCCAACCGTCGAGGGCGCGCGCCTCCGGGCGGAATGCCGGCTGATCGACCACCGAACATACGGTGACCACATCATGTTCGTGGGTGAGGTGCAACGCGCGGAGACGGACGAGTCCAAGGATCCAGCCGCCTACCACAAGGGCAAGTACTGGCACGTCGGCGAGAACATCCCGAAGCCGCCGCAGGAGGAGATGGAGCGGATCAAGGCGGTGGTGGAGAGGTATAGGAAGTAGGGATGGGGGCATGACTTACGGCAGCACCGTCAACGGATTGATGTTCGTACCCCGCTCAATCACTTCAAAATGCAGGTGCTGCCCGGTCGTCATCAGCCCCGCGCCCGGCGTCCCCGGCTCGCCGCCGGAATGGCCGATGGCCTGCCCGCGCGCCACCTCCTGACCGGCATTGACGACCACAGCCGACAGGTGTCCATAGAGGGTCGCGAAGCCGTCCCTGTGGCCGATCAGAACGTACGTGTAGCCGGTCTCCCCCCCATCCCGCACGAGGAAGATGATGCCCTCATCGGCACTCGTGACCACGGTGCCCTGCGGCACGGCGATGTCGATACCTTCGTGAGGCACGTGAAAGTGCGCGGCGTATGAGGCATCACGGAAGCGCGCTGTCAGGTGCCCCAACACCGGCCAACGGAAGTTCTTCGATCGGGACGCCGCTTCCTCTGTCCGGCCGGGCTTCGCGCCGATCAGGCCCTTGTCGATGAGCGTGCGTTCCGCCTTGCTGCGGATACGGGAATCGATACGGGCAAGCTCGCCCTGGATCCGCAACACCTGCGCATGCACCTCATCCGTCTCGCGGCGGATGGCCAGGAGCTGGTCCTGGGTCAGATCCATCGTGCGCCGCGCGGAGGCAATGGTCTGTTGATCACTCAGGTAACGATCCTGCAGTTCCGCCAGTCGTCCCTGCAGCACCAGGTACTCCGCTGCGAATTCCCCCGCAGAGGACTGCAGCTGCATGAGCGTCACCTGCGCGGCGGCCTCCGTCGCGTTCATGCGCTCCAGGAGCTCCTGGCGCGCGCGGAGCACCACCACATCGCGATCGTCCCGCGCGACGGACTCTCCCAGTGATTCCCCAAAGAGCCGCCGGATGAGGAGGGCTGAGAGCGAGGGGACGCCGTTCACATCCACCCTCCTGACACTCGAATGTCGTAGGAACGTGACAAATTGATCGCGCTCGCGCTCCGAGAGCAGCTGCAGACGGACGTAGTCCCTCCCCAGCTGGTCGGCGCTGCGGGTGGTGAAGCGCAACACCTCCTCCAACCGCGCCAGTTGCAAACGTAGATCACGCTTCTCTTTGCCGACTGTCGCCAGATCCTTCGCCGCCTGCGTGAGCTCGCGATTGCTGCGCGTCTGCGTGGCGGTGGCAGCCGCCCGGTGACGGTAACGGTCCTCCGCCTCCTGGAGCGTCTGCTCAAATGCTTCCTGCACCTGCTCCCGATTCACCACCTCGGCCAGCAGCTGACTCAGGCCGAGCGGCACGAGACCGAGCACGAGGAACAGCACGATCGTGAGACGGCGGGTGATGTGCATTTCCCCTCATTATAGCTGAAAATGGGGCATCCGGGAACCTGCTATACTCCCACCATGATCGCCCACCTCCGCGGCCCCATTCATAAGCTGGACACCGGCGAGGCCACCGTGGACGTCGCCGGCGTGGGGTACCGTGTGCAGGTTCCCCTCGACGTGTGGGACAGTTTGGAGGAAGGACAGCCCCGCATGCTGTGGGTTTCCGCATACATCCGTGAGGATCGTTTCGATCTGTTCGGCTTCGCTGACCGGGCCGGGCGGACGCTCTTCGAGGAATTCCTGAAGTTGCCCGGCATCGGGCCGAAAATGGCGCTGGAATTCTGCGCCGTCCCCCGGGACTTCCTGCTGCGCGCGACCCACACGCAGGATGTCTCCATGCTCTCGAGCATCAAAGGCGTGGGGAAAAGGACTGCGGAGAAGCTCCTGCTCGAACTGAAATCTCTGCTCGAGAAGAAACCGGGCCTGCTCGGAACATCCTCGACGGACGGCGCGATGCGCAGCGAGTTCGATCACGACGCCGTCACCACGCTCTCCTCCCTGGGCTACGACAGCGCAACCATCCTGCGTACGCTCAAAGCTCTGCCCCCCGATCTCAAATCGACCGAGGAACGTGTTGCAGCTGCCCTCCGCAGCCTCTAGCTTGTCAGCTTCTTAGCTTGTTAGCTTTTTAGCTTCTGATGACACATCTCTTTGAGCGATCATGCATGATGATATCTATCGCAGAACTGGAAAAAGAGAAGCTAATAAGCTAAAAAGCTAACAAGCTAAGAAGCTCTATGCTGCATCTCGACATCTCCGCGGCCACTGCCAAATTGATCACCAGCACGGCAGGGATACCCGAGCAGGAGTTCACCCTCCTCCGGACAAACATGCGCCGGTACATCGAGGACTGGTTGAAAGAGCGGTCCCGCGGCCAGCACGCCTGGTCCATGGACCCCTATGACCGGAAGGCCATCGAACGAGTGCGGGAGGCGGCGGTGCGGGCGCGCGGCGAGGGCATCCAGACCATCCTCTGGATCGGTATCGGCGGCTCGGGACTGGGACCAACAGTGCTGCAGGAGGTGTTCGAGGGCCCCGAAACGCCGGCCTTCATCGTGATGGATTCGCTCGACCCTGCGGTGCTCGCCTCCTACCTGGCGATGGTCAACTGGAAGACGACCATGGTGGTGGTAGCGAGCAAGTCCGGCGACACGCTGGAACCCATGAGCATTTTCTTCCTCTGTTACCGGAGGCTGAAGGAGGCAATGGGCCGCAAAGCGGCGGAACGTGTCATCGCGGTCACGGATCCGGAGAAAGGACACCTACGCGCCTTCTGCCTGCAGGAAGGGATCCCGATGTTGCCGATCCCGCCAGGGGTGGGCGGCCGGTACTCCATCTTCACCCCCATCGGCCTGCTCCCCATGGCCCTCCTGAACGCCGACCTGGACCGCTTCATCCGCGGGGCGAAGGAGATGGATACACTGTGTCAAAAGACGAACATCGAGAATAATCCGGCGGCGCTCCTGGCGGCCACCCAGTTCCTGCTCGAAAGCAAGCGCGGCTACCGGATCCGCGTCATCATGCCCTACAGCGAGCGGCTCCGTTCCATCGCCCGCTGGAATCAGCAGCTCATCGCGGAGAGCCTGGGGAAGAACGAGACGCATAACCCGATCCCCTCCGCCGCCATCGGCACGCAGGACCAGCACTCACTCCTACAACAGTGGATGGCCGGGCCGCGTGCCCAGTGGCACCTGTTCATCCGCGATATCGAAAAACCCCACTTGGCCGTTCCCCGCGACATCCCGGAGCCCTTCGGCTGGATGGCCGGCAAGTCCTTCGGTGAGCTCTTCGACGCCTGCTACGAGGGCACCAGCCGCGCGCTCCTCTCCGTCAAGCGCCCAAGCGCGACCATTTCGATCACGCGCCTGGATGCCTACCACCTGGGCCAGCTCTTCTTCCTGCTGCTCGCCGAGGTCGTCTTCCTGGGCAAGCTCTACCGCATCGACCCGTACGGCCAGCCCGCCGTTGAAACCGGGAAGAACATCACGAAGGAGCTACTCATGAAAGGAAAAATGATGTGACGTCCACCGCAGAAAATCCTATACTCCCTCCTCCTTTTCCCAGAGAGATATGCCACAGCCAGTAAGTGATGCCGACTTCAAGAAGGAAGTGTTGGAATCCGATATCCCTGTCGTGGTCGACTTCTGGGCTCCGTGGTGCGGGCCGTGCAAGGCGATGCTGCCGGTCGTGGAGGAGACCGAAGGCGAGTACGGCGGCAGGGTGAAGTTCGTGAAGATCAATGTCGACGAGAACAGCGACGTGCCGGGCCAGTTCGGGGTGATGAGCATTCCCACGTTCATCATCTTCAAGGGTGGCGAGGCGGCGCGGAGTTTCGTGGGTAGCAAATCGAAGGAGGACTTCAAGCGGGAGATCGATGCGGCAATTGCCTGATGAGGATACCGAGGACTCCGACGATACCGACCTTCGTCGGCTGTAGCCTTCCCTCGAAAGAACAATCGTCTCTGCGGCTATCCCGGAGTAACTACGGTCGGCAAAGGTCGACGAGTCCGAGGAGAAAGTGACCATTCTTCGGCATCGTCGGCCTTTTCGGCGTCCTCCGACTCTTCTCGCAGGATTCTGCTACACTCCCTCCCATGCCGTGGCTCCTCAGCGTCATCTTCATCGTCGGCTCGTTCTTCCTCATCAAGTACCGCGAGCAGGCGGGGGACATGATCGGCGAGGCCGACTGGATGCGGCGGGTGGGCGGCGTCTACAACCTGCTCATTTTCGTCGCCGTCTTCCTCTTCTTCTTCGGCGTGGCGGGCCTGACGGGGACGACTGATTTCTTCTTCGGTTGGCTGAAGTATCTGATTCCGGGGGGGACGAGGCGGGCGGTGGAGACGGGGGTGTGAGACGAGCCGCGTGGTCACTGGCTGCGAAGCTCCTCGTGGCTGATGATGTCGATTAATTCGACGGTCGACGTTTTATTGTCAATGGCATAGAGAAGTAATTCGTCCTGGCTCAAATGAAGTTCACGGATTCCCTGCTTGTTCCCCTTGAGGGCATGGTCCTTCCATTGCTTGCTCAAAACGAACAGCGAGCGAGAATCGTGAACGGAAAGAAGATGGGGTGCCTCCTCGGCCACCTCGAGGATCTTTCTCTTGCCTCCGAGCCTGTACTTCTTCGCGGTTTTGAGGAAGCGCCTTGAGAATGCAACCGAGAAACTCACCGTCCGAGAATATCATCGAAGGCCTCCTTCGCAGAGGCGTACTTTTTCACCTTCCCTTTCCTATGGAAGCGGCGCAGCTCTTCCGCCTCTCGCCCGATCATCTCCAAATATCCTTTGGGATACTGCGTAACGCCAATCTGCACCGCTCCCTCCGTGAATGCGCGGAGCAGAAGATGCACAATATCGCTGAAGCTGAGTCCTGTTTTCTTCGCTTCACGCAGAACTTGCTTGTAGAACGCCGGTTCGAGTCGGATGGTGGTTGGTTGCTTGGACATGGCATCTATAGCGTATAGCGAATGTATGACAAAAGCAATACGTTGTCTGGCAGGGACTACACCAGAACTGTGTTGATTTTTCGAGAGAGAAGGGCAGAAAGAACGGAGACTCTGGTCTGGTAGACGGGAAGATTGTAGCGGAACATG
>VMEW01000016.1 GCA_007375735.1 Candidatus Peregrinibacteria bacterium Greene0416_19 | reverse complement strand
CTCACGACGTTCTGAACCCAGCTCGCGTACCGCTTTAATTGGCGAACAGCCAAACCCTTGGGAGCTTCTCCACCCCCAGGATGCGATGAGCCGACATCGTACATGATTCCACAATTTCGTGTGGTGCAGACTATATCTTCTTCCTGCCATCGGCCGTAGGCGTAGAGCCATAGCCTGATGTGCGCGGCAGGAGTCGGCGTGTTGCCCGGCAATGTCTGTCGTGCCGAGCCTCCCCTTTCGGGTCAGTCGTTACGGGGTCATGAGTGCAATTTGTATTGGAAGCACGGAAGAATGTACGGACGTATGATGTTTTCTAACACCGTCGTACTTTCCGTCGTGATCCGTAATCGATGATACGTACGATCGCGATTAAGAGCGGACTTGATCCCAAAATGTTCCAACAACGCACGCTGCAGATTCCGTTGTTCACACATACTGCACTGCTGCGTATTGAGATACATTGCCGACCGACTCTTCGTGCCATCATCCATGAACCACACCGCGAGCGTCATTGGATCGAGTGTGAGATCCGCTGGGATGCACTTTCTGCCATCTCGATAGAACCACTCATGATATTGAGTGAACACCGGGAGGCTGCGAGTCGTGAACCGGTAGGCGACACGCGTCCCTCTGCCTTTGCGGGCCTTCGGGGGCGTGCGCACGAACGCTCGAAACTGTTCGTATTTCCAATCGACATATTCTTTGAATGCAAACGCATGATTCACTTCGAAGAGCGCATTGGTTCTTGTTCCTTGCTTCCTGAGCGTTCCATCGCCCAGAAGACTGCCAATGAGAATCGCGCGTTGCAGCGCACTCAGACTTCCCACGGTATTACCGAGCAGCATAAGTAATAGTGTACATACGTACACCCACATTTGCTACTGACAGCTCCACCGTTATAAGCCGAATTTTTGGTATGGGATTACTCCCATAGCACCCCGATTTGTTAAGGTGCCAAACCGCATCGTCGCTGTGGGCGCTTGGATGCGATCAGCCTGTTATCCCTAGAGTAACTTTTATCCGTTGAGCGATGCCCCACCCACGTGGTATGAGCAACGTTGAAGATGCCGGATCACTATCACCGACTTTCGTCCCTGCTCGGCCTGTAAGCCTCACAGTCAGGCCCACTTGTGCGATTACACGACGCTCCCGATTTCCATCCGGGAGTAGTGGACCATTGCGCGCCTCCGTTACATTTTAGGCACTGTTGTTAACGCGAATGAGAGGAAGTTTGTAACGCATGATCGATATCATATGCGGCTCGATCAGTCGCTGCAGCGTTTCCGCGGATCGTCCCGAGATGTAGATCTGTATGCCATCTCGTTGCTTCCTCGGCCGGGCTTCGAGTTGGAATTTCTCCCGAAGCACCATGCAAAGAAGCTGAACTTCTTCCGTCGTGAACGCGTGCGTATTGATGATTCTTCCTCGACTCTGATGCGATTTCACAGAACCGTCGTCCATGAACCATGTGGCAAGTCCCAGTGCGGTCAAATAATCCGCGATAGTCGACGGTACTGTTTTCCTCCCGTCCCGGTAGAAGAGATTCCTGTATTCGAGGAATGCTTCGTGGGTGAACGTATGGAAGCAGTACTTGTCATAGAACTTGCCCGTCACCTTCAGGAATGTGCGTTTCTGCCTGAGGGGTCCACGGACCCACTCTTGGAACGTGTCGTGCAGCCACTGGACGTACTCTCGGACACTCGCTCGCTGTTCGACTTTGAGACGGGCGCGCGAAGTACAGGGTGACTGTTCGATATGACCGTCTCCCAAGATCAATCCCACGAGCACCTCCCGTTGATGGGGTGTCAGCGCGAGCGTGGCCTTGTAGGATTCGAGGATTCTGGATCGCATAAGAATTTCTTCGGTCCCGCGTCGTTACTGTTTTCCGCGCGGGTCTTGCAGTCGCCTGCAAGGTCAGACTGTATCATCATCACATAGGACGCCAAGCGTCCTTTACGTGAGCCTCACGTGCAGTCGTTGAGGGCATCGCTCGTGAGCGAATTCCCTGCTGATCGTCCCCACCCCGTACCTTGCGGCATGGGGGATACATGGGATGTTCCAGCATATCAGTGAGGTTGGCATGGGCCGTCGCCGGTCCATGGCCCCGTTGCTCCCCGGCGCAGGGGAGCGTTAAGGCAACCGCCCCAGTTAAACTACCCGGCAAACACTGTCCCCCGACGCGTTTCACGAACGGGGTGAGATACAGCGGAACGCGAGGGTGGTATCTCAAGGGTGGCTCCACCGAAACCGAAGTCCCGGCATCGTAGCCTCCCACCTATCCTGCGCACGCAAACCAATGCATCAATGTCAGCGTATAGTAAAGCTTCATAGGGTCTTTTCGTCCTTCCGTAGTCTACCTGGCATTTGCGCCAGGATTGAAATTTCACCGGACCTCGCGTAGAGACAGTGACCAGACCGTTATACCATTCGTGCGGGTCGGAACTTCGAGCTGATGTTCCCCTGATGGTAAATCAGGACTCTGCGAAAGGCAGAGCGCACAGAACCGGAAAGCTCGCCGGCCGTAGCCCGAAGGCGAAGGCTGGCTGTTTCCACGAGTGTTTTTTACCGGCGATTCGATTGCATCGCCCCCTGCGTCGCCGCAGGGATCGGACTATATCATCTCCGCATCGTTCTTATGAACGTGCGGAGCGTGGCGTGTAGTCTCTGAGGAGCCTTTGTCATTCGAATCGTTGCAGGCACTGCAATAATCTACGTTTGCAAGCGAGCAAGCTCGGATGTACCACCCCCGGACTGGCCAGAAGTGTGTTCACTTCGACCAGGTAGCTCATTGCAAGATCCCTTGCCTTCTTCCGTTTGAGAGGATCTCTCTCAGTATCCGCTGCGGCCTCCGCTGCACGGATCTTGGATTCGACAGAGGGTGCGAGCTGGTCTGACATGAATCGGGGGAAAGTTTCCTGCTGATTGTCCGCAGGAGGCGGATTGTCACGCCGTTGAACTAAGTTGTCAACAACGTACCGCTCCATGCTCGGATGTTCCAGCATATAGCCACGTTTTACACTGTAACCTCGGCGTAGCCCGAAGGCGTAGCCGGGTGTTTATTGGTACTAGTCTGTCATAAAAATTTTGAGAACTCGTTTTTCTGCGAATGTGAGACCGCTCGTTGCTTTCGCTTCGAGCATCATCTTTACCATGAAGCGGACGAAGTCCTGCTTCATGGGTGTCTCTGTAGATGAGACCAATTATCAAAAGCTAATGAATATTCCTCAGTGCTGCACCTTGCGATGCATTCGGGCAAGCTTGCCGTGTACCTGAGCGCCATGAGGCGCGAATGGTTCACGGTGACCGACCACCCGACAAGGAATTTCGCTCGTAGTGTTACAACATACTTTCGTATGCGTTGCAAGATTTCTCTTGCACTCTGCATGTCGCCATGCAGTCCGGACTATATCTTCACCCTTCGACGTTGCTCAGGGTGTCAGGCGTGTAGTCTCTGAGGATTCCCTTCGATTGCTCTCAGGGTCTTTCCTGCTGATTGTCCCCACCCCGTACCTTTCGGCATAGGGGATACATGGGAGATTCCAGCATATGGCCTGATTTTACTAAGGCTAGCGAAGATAAGCGTAATCTATGTGATTAACCTTAGGACGATTCATACCTGTTAGCTGCATGTCGCCATGCAGATCGGACTATATCATCCCCGATGGAGATCGGAGTTCGGCGTATAGTCTCTGAGGATTCCGAGATCGAAACGATGTGAGGATTTGTTCGGTGCTGTACTTGCGCTTGCGCGCCACTTTGATGGTGTCTCGAAGGTCGAGAATGCGCTTCAAACCATCGAAGGTGTGATGCTCTTTCTCGAAGATGAGACGAGTCATCGTACTGAATGCATCGAACTGTTTCCTCTTTGATACTGAACGAAGTGGGAAGCGTTGGAAGAAGGGAATCACGATGCCGATCAGATCATCGATCCGTCGAACGTCGTAATAGCCGACTCCGTCGCCGCGGTCATGGATGCGACCGCAACGTAATGTCTCCTGGAACAGATGCAGAATCGTATGATCGCGCTGTGAGATATTGAACGTGGGCACGATCTTCCAACCTGTCGTAAAATCTTTGTTCCTGTTCACGGTGGAAACATTAAAGCTGCCTTCTCCATCAGTGAATCCCGCCAGATACCAACCGATATCCGGAGAAATTGTTTCGACTCTCGGCCTTTCCTGCTGATTGGCTGCACTGGACGGATTGTCACTCATGAATGGAGTGTACACTCGTACACCTCACGCACAAGTACCGCCAGATGCTCAGCTGTTCCAGCAAATAGCCGAATTTTATAACTACAATCGTCGGTTCATAGTTATCGCCGCCGTTCATCAGGGCTTAGTTCGAAGGCGTAAACCCTCTCACGTGACCTTCTGACACTGGGCAGGCATCAGCTCCTATACGTTGCCTTGCGGCTTAGCAGGAACCTGTGCTTTTGATAAACAGTCGCCTGGCCTCTTTCGCTGCGCCCCCCTCCGCTCCCTGCTCGCTCCGCTCGCATGGAGCTACGGGGGGCAGGCCCCTCCCTTGTCACTCACATCGTGAGTACATAAGGGGGCTTGCCCGCCGTAGCTTTTTGCGAACGATAGTGAACAAAAAGCGGAGGAGGGAGTCCTTATCCCGAAGTTACGGACGCTTCATTGCCGAGTTCCTTAACGCGAGTTTTCCCGTTCACCTAGGTCTACTCGACCACCCCACCGGTGTTGGTCTGCGGTACGGTCTGTACGGACTCTGTGAGCGATGGTTTTCTTGGAAACAGAAAGGGACGAACTCGACCCCACGAGGGGGACATTCGTGATCAGCGCTCGGCTCAGCTCGAGGATTTGCCTTCGAGCCTCAACGCCTTACGCGTTCAACGTGCAGTCAATGCGCACGCTTCGATCTTCCCACTCCGTCACACCGCTCCTTGGTGCAAATTCTCCTTTCTCCGGAACATGTCCCTGCCACCCTAGTCTCTACAAAGCTTATTAGCTTCTTAGCTAGTTAGCTTGTTAGCGCTGAAGCTAAAAAGCTAAGAAGCTAACCAGCTGGAAGAATAGAGTGGCAGGGATAGAGGCTCCCGAGACTCTTGAACAGGCATCATTGGCGATCCCGTACAGGTTCTTAGGACCGACTAACCCCACGCCGATTGCCGTTGCGTGGGAAACCTTGGGGATTCGGCGGGCAGGGTTTTCACCTGCCTAGTAGTTACTCATGCCAACATTCTCGCTTCCCTCCGCTCCACCCTGACCTCACGGAAGGGCTTCGCAGCTGAAGGGAACGCTCCTCTACCACGCCCTGCCTCCGCTTCTGACTTCGGGACCCCCTCTGTCGTCTCTCTTATTCGTGAGAAGCTTGTTAGCTTCTTAGCTAGTTAGCTTGTTAGCGTTGAAGCTAAAAAGCTAAGAAGCTAACAAGCTAATAAGCTCGCCACCCGAAGAGGAAAATGACTGAAAGGGTTCCAGAATTCAAAAGTGGAGGCAGGACATTCACCGCTTCGGTGTACCGTTTAGCCCCGTTGAGTTTTCGGCGCATCAATGCATCGACCAGTGAGCTGTTACGCTTTCTTTAAAGGATGGCTGCTTCTAAGCCAACCTCCTGGTTGTTGAAGCATCAACACTACCTTTTCCACTGAACGGTACTTTGGGACCTTAGCGAATGATTAGGATTCTTCTCCTTTCGACGATGGCAGTTCGCTGTCACCGTCTCACTCCCGTCTCTCTAAAGATGGGTATTCGGAGTTTGTCAGGATTTGGCAGGTCGAGGTGACCCCCGCATCCAAACAGTATCTCTACCCCCCATCGTATAAGACGAGGCTGCCCCTAAAGGCATTTCGAGGAGAACCAGCTATCTCCGGGTTCGGTAAGCTTTTCACTCCCACCCACAGGTCATCCCAACGTCTTGCGATACGTTATGGTTCGGGCCTCCACCCCGCTTTCGCGGGGCTTCACCCTGCCCATGGGTAGCTCACCCGGTTTCGGGTCTACTGCCAGCGACTGCGCCCCGTAGTATACGATATCCGGCTGCCAACTCTGATCTACTCAGAGTTGGCAGAAGGTATCCTATACTACGGGGCTGCGCCCTATTCGGACTCGCTTTCGCTCCGGCTCCGGCTAGTGACTGCCTTAGCCTTGCCACTGACAAGTAACTCGTTGGCTCATTATGCAAAAGGAACACTGTCACCACGCTTCGCGGACAATTAACTATTAACTATTAACCGTTAACCTGTAGAAGTTAATTGTGAAGGGTTAATTGTTAACTGTTCGCGAAGCGCGGCTCCAATTCCTTGAACGCATCACATTTCAGAGACTATTTCATCCCCCTTTCGGGGTGCTTTTCACCTTTCCCTCACGGTACTATCCGCTATTGATCTCTGCACCTGTTTAGCCTTGGATGGTGGTCCACCCGGATTCGGGCCGGATTTCACGTGTCCGACCTTACTCAGGAACTCCCTACCGCTCCTCACCCTTTCAAATACGGGGCTATCACCCTCTATGGCCGCCCTTTCCAGGGTCGTTCTCTTAGAGAGAGGAAGTCGGATGTCGGGGTCCTACAACCCCCCGCACAAGTGCGGGGTTTAGGCTGTTCCCTTTTCGCTCGCCACTACTCAGGGAATCTCGGTGTTGATTTCTCTTCCCCTGGTACGTGAGATGTTTCAGTTCCCAGGGTGGCCTCGCGCTCCGCTCCGCGGAGCGAACTATTAACTATTAACCTTTAACAGTTAACTGTTAAGTGTTAAGAGCTAACAGCTTCGCTTCGCAAAGCGGAGCGCGTCCGCGCCCATAACGGCGCGGGGGTTTCCCCATTCGGAGATCTGCGGCTGATAACGCCCGCCTAGCGGCTGACCGCAGCTTATCGCAGCTGGCTACGTCCTTCATCGGAATGCAGAGTCGAGGCATCCATGTGATGCGATGAGTAACATTTTTCTTTAGCCCCGCAGTGACGCGAAGCGTCTACTGCTGGGGCCGTCCCGCAGTAGACGCAGAGCGTCACTGCAGGACAAGTTCTGTGCTACGACCTGAATACAAGTCGTCGCGATTCATCCATGAACCGTTCGCGCTACTTCGCTCTGGTTCACGGTTTAAATGACGAATTACATGATCTTTACGAGCCGATGCTTCAAAGGAGCCCGGAGTGAGGGCGCCGACCCGTCCGTCATCATCACGACTCGGCGTCGTGGGAGGATGATTTCTCTGAGGCCCCTGGATAAAACTAGACTGAACCAGTGGCCTTAAAAAAAGCGGGTGGCTCACGCGCACCCGCAGAATTAGTGGTTTGGGTGTTGAACCCAACTAATCCTACGGGTGATCGCGAAAGTGCATAGAAGTGATTGGGATTGTAAAGAGGCGGGTGGGGGGGGTCAAGGGAAAGAGGTGGAATTTGCAACCGGAACGGAACATACATAAAGCCTTCAGTTTGCTGTTTTGAGCGTGATTACTTCTATACGCCTGATGCCGATATACTACGGCAATGGGAATACAAAACGGAGCCCCGGCAGAAGCCGGAAACGAAGCGTGGCGCGGGACCGAGGAACGAATGCTTTGGGTCTATGGCAAAGTCTGGATGGACAACAAATTTCGCAAAGCAATGGATGATCAGAACTGTCCGGAAGAAGTGGATCTTGCACTGATAGATGCAGGACACGTCTTCGAAACATGCGGCATCCGGTCCGAAGAATCAACACGGAGCCGGCGCCTGGCACACAGCTTGACGTTCTTCCAATCAGGTCTCCGCGCGGGCACCATCGCGGAGGAAAAATGGATGGCACTCGATGCGGCGCTCACGAATTTGCTGGCAGCGTACGATACATCTCGTGAACAAACATGGGCAGCGTGGATCGGTAGAGTGATCGGTCGCATTCGCACAACCATGCGCAACGCATGGAACGGACATGATGAAAAAGTGGAAATCGAAAGTGGAAAGTGATCGCCAACGGGACGAAAATCTTCCAGGCGCAGTCCGCACTCGAGGAGGTCGGCCGGATGCCGGGAGGATGGCTGAAGTCCGTCCAATCGTGAGAGCGATCTCCTTTCACCGTGGAACGGAACCGGGAGCGGCCAAGCAGACAACATCAGCGAATTCTACAGGCGTATGTCAAATTGCCAGGGGCACCGCTTCCGGGTGTCGTGTTCGCAATCAATTGTAGCTCGACACCAGCGGGGGTGTTCATGGCCGTAAGAATTTTCCTCTCCGTTTCCGGAGCAATGTCTGTGGGGAGATGTCCAGGAGAGATTGAGGAAATCTTCCCATCTACGAGAGTACCGAGCTTGAAATGCAGCTTGCCGTTCCGGATCTCATTGATCGTGTTACCGTTCTGAGCGAGCTTCCGGTAGTAGACGTATGCTGTGTTCCTGTCATCGTCGGGCACCATTGCAATGACGACGATCCGCTCGTCGGCGGTGAAGGACTCCACTGATTCGTACGATACGATCCGGCCGCGAAATGTGAAGGAGCCGTGGCCCATCCCCCCATGCTCGTCATCATAGAACGGCATCGTGTTTTGGTCGCAATGGGAGTAATCCGCTGTCCAGGCTGCCCGAGAGGAAAAACCTGTTGCCCCGGGTACGGACGAGGACGAAGAGATCGACGACGCGGAGACGTTGGACGAAGAGGAGGAAATGCCCGTCTGAAGATTTGGATGAGCACTCAGGTCATCCTGAACAGCTGACTCCCGCACATTGCAACCGACTGGTGCGATGCAGAGGAAGGTGAGAATGATGAAACGATGTATTTGCATGGCTTATGACTGATGATCAATGGAAGACAGCTCCCCCGCACCGTCCTCATCGCCGCGCGAGGGTTCGGCCGGATGATACACGCCTCCATCCGTCGCGGCCACCGGCGCACCGCCCTCCGTCCCGTCCTTCGCCCCGACCAAGATCAAGTTCTCGACTACGGTCTCGGTAGTGACCGACGTTTCCGAGGTGACCGAGGTGAAGGGAATGAGGTGGGACGTCGGTCACGTCGGCCACCTCGGTCCCCTCGGTCCCGTCACGCATCATCCATCGCCTCCTCGCTCACCGCATCCGCCATTTCCTCCTTCGCCGTCTCCCCGGATGCCGTCACTTCCTTCCCCTCTTCGATCCCCCCGACGATCTCATCCTCTTCCTCGACCGCGGTATCCTCGAGTTCGGCGATCCTGTCGGTGGGCGGAACGAGTTCCTGCACTGCTTCTTCCGCGTCCGCACGCGAGCTCATCTCGACCGGCTCCACCTCACCCTCCTCGATCATCACTCTCTCCTCCGGCGCGACCTCGTCTTTGAACTTCAGCAGCTCGACCTTGAGACCGAGCGCCTGGAGCTCCTTCACGAGCACGTTGAAGGATTCCGGGATGGACGGACGGCGGATCTGCTCGCCCTTCACGATCGCCTCGTAGGCCTTGGAGCGCCCGATGACGTCGTCGGACTTGATGGTGAGCATTTCCTGCAGCGTGTAGGCGGCGCCGTAGGCCTCCAGCGCCCACACCTCCATTTCGCCGAAGCGCTGTCCGCCGTGCTGCGCCTTACCGCCAAGCGGCTGCTGGGTGACGAGCGAGTACGGACCGACGGAACGGGCGTGGATCTTGTCTTCGACCAGGTGAAGCAGTTTGAGCATGTACACCATGCCAACGGTGGTTTCGTGGGCGAACTTCTCACCGGTGCGGCCGTCGAAGAGCTGCAACTTGCCGGTCTCGGGCAGGCCCGCGACGCGGAGGAATTCCGTGATTTGATCGGTCGTCACGCCGTTCAATGGCGGTGTGGCGATCTTGATGCCGAGTATCTGACAGGCCCAGCCGAGGTGGGTCTCCAGAATCTGACCGATGTTCATACGTGACGTAACGCCGAGCGGGTTCAGGATGATGTCGACATGCGTGCCGTCAGCCAGGAACGGCATATCCTCCCGCGGGACGACACGGGCGACCACACCCTTGTTCCCGTGACGGCCGGCCATCTTATCACCCACCTGGATCTTGCGCGTCTGCGCGACGAATACCTTGATCTGCTTGATGACGCCGGTGGGGAGCTCGTCGCCCTCGGCGCGGTCGAAGATGTGCACGTCCACCACTTTGCCGCCGGCGCCGCCGGGAAGCCGGAGCGAGGAGTCCTTCACATCCTTGGCCTTGTCTCCGAATATGGCTTGCAGAAGCCTTTCCTCCGGGGTGAGTTCCGTCTCGCCTTTGGGAGTGATTTTGCCGACGAGAATATCGCCTTCGTGCACCGTGGCACCGATGCGGACGACGCCGTCGGAGCCGAGATCCTTGAGCTTGGCTTCGCCCACATTCGGGATGTCGCGTGTCACGATTTCCGGCCCCAGCTTGGTATCGCGGACGTCGGTGATGTAGGACTCGATGTGGATGGAGTCGAAGTAGCCGTCCTGAACCACGCGATCGGAGATGATAACCGCATCCTCGAAGTTGTAGCCCTGCCAGGACATGTAGGCGACGAGCAAGTTCTGACCGAGCGCTAACTCACCGTTCTCCACCGACGCCCCGTCGGCGAGCGGTTCCCCGCGACGGACGGTGTCACCGCGCGCGACCTTCGGCCGCATGTGGAAACAGGTCCCCTGGTTCGAGCGCACGTAGGTGTGGAGCTTGTAGGTACGCTTGCGACCGGAGCGGTAGACCACTGACACTTCCTGAGCATCCGCCGCCGTCACTTCCCCGTCTTCTTCGGCGAGGAGAGCATGACCGGACGCGCGGGCGGCGAGACCTTCTATGCCCGTCCCCACGAGCGGGGCATGCGGTCGGATGAGCGGCACCGCCTGGCGTTGCATGTTCGTTCCCATGGAGGCGCGGGTGTTGTCGTCGTGCTCCAGGAACGGGATGAGCGAGGTGGAGATGGAGAGAATCTGGCGCGGCGACACGTCCACGTGCGTCACGTCGCGAACGTGGGCAAGGAGCGGCTCACCCGCCTTGCGGGCGGAGACGCGGGTGGTGAGGAATTCTCCGTACTCACTCAGATGGGTCTGCGCCTGGGAGATGGCGAGATGACGTTCGGCTTCCGCATCCACATAGAGCACCTTGCTGGTCACGTACGCCCGGACGGGGACCGCGGTCTTGCCTTCCTTCTTCAGGAGGGCCACCACCTTGCGCGCGGTATCCTTGCGATCCACCATCTCGCCTTCCTTGATGACGATCTTGCGGCTCTCCTTGACGGTCACATCGATCACGCGGCCGAACAGGCGGTCCGGATCCAGCGGTACCTCGTGCTTCACCTCCTTGTATGGCGTCTCCAGGAAGCCGTACTCATTCACGCGGGCAAATCCGGACAGGTGGACCACGAGACCGATATTGGGACCCTCCGGCGTTGCAATCGGGCAGATGCGGCCGTAGTGGCTGGTGTGCACGTCGCGGACGTCAAAGCTGGCTCGCTCGCGGGAGAGCCCCCCCGGCCCCATGGCCGAGAGGCGGCGCTTGTGGGCCAGCTCACTGAGGGGGTTCGTCTGGTCCATGAATTGTGAAAGCTGTGAACTCGCGAAGAATTCGCGCATCGCCGCCGTGATCGGCCGGCAGTTGATGAGCTGGGTGGGGGTCACGGTCTCCAGATCCATCACCGTCATGCGGTCCTTGACGATGCGTTCGGTGCGGACGAGCCCCACGCGGTACTTGTTCTGCACCAGCTCCCCCACCGATCGAACGCGGCGGTTACTGAGGTGATCGATGTCATCGGCGATGCCTTCGCCGTTATTGAGCCGTACGAGCTCGCGGAGGATCTCCACGAAGTCCCGCACCTGGAAGACGCGGTGCTCCTCGTCACTGGGGGTGGTCTGATGAAAGCGGCGGTTGAGCTTGTAGCGGGCGATATTGCCCATGTCATACTTCTTGAAATCGAAGAAGAGGGAGTCGATCAGTTGCTTGGCGTTCTCGGGCGTCGCCAGATCTCCCGGACGGATCTTGCGGTAGACGCTCTGGTACGCCTCCTCCACCGTGCGGACCGGATCCTTGTCGAGCGTGATACCGATGTAGTCGTGCTCTTTGGTGACATCCTTAAATACATCCAGAATCTGGCTGTCGGATGGGTAGCCGAACACGCGGAGCAGTTGGGTGATGTGGATCTTGCGCTTGCGGTCGATCTTACAGGTGATGATGCCGCGACGGTCGGTCTCGATCTCCAGCCAGACGCCGCGCTTCGGGATGATCTTGGCGGCGTGGTAGCGGGGGTATTCGGGCATCTTGCTGAAAAAGACACCCGGAGACCGGACGAGCTGGTGGACCACCACGCGCTCGATCCCGTCGACAACGAAGGTACCGAACTCCGTCATGAGCGGGATGCTGCCGAGGAAGACGTCCTGTTCTTTGATTTCACCGGTCTCTTTGTTGATGAGCCGCACATGCCCCTTCATGGCCGCCTCGAAACTCAGATTGCGACGCTTGCAGGTTTCGGGATCGTACTTGGGCGAATCGAAGGTGTGCCCCAGGATGCGGAGCTCCATCTTCTTGCCTGAGAAGTCCGTGATCGGACTGATTTCCTCCAGGAGTTCCTTGAGACCTTCGGTCAGGAACCAGTGATAGCTCTGGATCTGCATCTCGATGAGCGATGGCACGTTCGGCACGCCCTCCTCGCCCACCAGGTAGGCTCTTCCATCCTCCAGCCGGCGGAGCTGGATGGATGCGGGGAAACCTTGGGCCACCGACGGGATGCGCCCCGCCAGCGGAATGATGTGCGCGTTGAGCGGGGGGAGCACAGACGCATCCACCTGCATCTGGTAACTGTGACGCACGGTCGCTTTTCCTTTCTTGTCGGGGAGTGGCCTGGCGGTCTTGCCGGACAGAGCCCTCTCGACCGTCGACTTTCCATGATGAGCAGAAGCCGGCGTTTTCTTGGATGGAGGGGCGGACTTCCTGGCTGCAGGCTTCGACCGGGAGTGCGAAGCCTTCGCCTTTTTCTTCGTGGCCATAGAAAAGGGGAGAAGCGGCTTGCCGGCTGTGACTGAGCGGACCGTCACAGTCCGTGCAGCCATCACCGACAATGATGAGAGGAGCCTTCGACGAGGCCGGGCCGCAGCATTCGCTACACAATCGGGGGTCCGCTGCGAAAACGGGCTTATTGTACGGCAGAAAAAAGGACGGTCAACCGGTTTTTTTCGACGGTTTTAGCAACAGCGCCCGTCAACCGAGCGTTGTCCGGCAGCGGCTCTCTTCCCCCGATGAGCCGCTTCAAACGCCCGGTTCATGATCTTCTGACAATCCGCGACTACACTCCGGCACACCGGACCGATGCCGGCTGACCCGGCCATTCGATCCAGTTCTTCCACCTGATACGGCCCGTTTCCCTTTGCCAGCACAGCCTCGTGGGCGGCCGCGGCTGTCTCCAGCCGTGAGCTGGAGACCAGGACCGAGCCGTTGACCGACATGCTGGTCCGGGCCGTCTCCTGGCCGCGCCTGTCTTCGTGGACCCCGTGTAACTGCAACTCATCCACGTGGGAACGCTCTATCTGCACGAAGAACCTTTCGGCTTGGGATCCAATCCGCCGGAGTGCAAATGTGTCAGGCAGGAGACTCTTTAACGCCATGGCATCACGCATCAAGAACACGACAGCTGCCGAGACGGATGACGTGGGTACAGATGATTGAATGTCTGTGTTCGATGCCGGACTACCGGCTTCGGCGGAAGGGATGGAGACGTCACCATCGACGGGTATGTCTGGCGCGAGAGTGGACATGGAAAACCGGGGGAAAAACAAAACGCCGAAACGGTAGCCCTTCCTGCAGTGAATGCAAGAGAATTTGTTTCCCCTCAGCGGAAAAGATGCTGTCGTGATCGATCAGAAACGGAGGCGAATCTATTTCCACCTCCACCGATCGCACCACCTGCCACCCTTCGACGCACTCAGGGTGGCTTTCATTTCGATGCCGCGAATCGCTTTTCCACCTGTGCCCAATTCACGACCTGCCAGAAGGCCTTCACGTAGTCCGGGCGCTTGTTCTGGTACTTCAGGTAGTAGGCGTGCTCCCACACGTCGATACCGAGCAGCGGCGTCCTGCCGGCGGTCAGGGGTGAATCCTGATTCGCTGTGCTTTCCACTGTCAGCTTTCCGCTCTCCGTGGTCAGCCACGCCCATCCGGAACCGAACTGGCCGACGGCTGCGCTCGTGAACTTTTCCGCGAAGCTGTCGAAGCCGCCGAAGGTCTCGTCGATGGCCTTCGCGATCGCGCCCGACGGCTTCCCACCGGCATTCGGGCCAAGAATGGTCCAGAAGAAGCTGTGATTGGCATGTCCACCGCCGTGGTTGCGGACGGCCGCCCGTTTGTCTTCCGGCACCTCGTTGACTCTGGCCACCAGCTCCTCCACCGGAAGCTTCTCCCACTCGGTACCGGCAATGGCCGCATTCACTTTGTCGATGTACGTCTGGTGGTGCTTCGTGTGGTGGATCTCCATTGTCTTGGCATCGATGTGCGGTTCGAGCGCGTCGTAGGCGTAGGGGAGTGTTGGGAGGGTGTGAGCCATGGCATGGATGGGAAGGTTGCCAGCCATTGTAAACCGCTTCAGGCATAATTACCACGAATGCAGCCGCGAATGCTCACCGCACCGGAAGACCTGGCACGATACGACACGTGGGTCAAAGGCCATGTCGGCGGCTCGCTGTGGCAATCGCTTGAGTGGAAAGCGTTCCAGGAAGCCCTCGGTCGGGAGGTGCGGATCTACGCGGTGGAAGAGGGGGGGAAGATCGTTTCCTCGGCCATCGTCGTCATCGACCGAACGAGCTTCGGGCTGAGCGCGTGGGACATCCCGCACGGACCGCTCTGGCATGACGGAGAGACTGCGCGCGCATTCTTGGCATCCATCGTCGACCGGGCGAGGGGGGAGCGAGCCATGACAGTTCGCTGTTCGCCCTCAGAGCCACTCCTCTCCCCGTCATTGCAATGGCATCCTGCTGGCCGCCTCGTGTACGCGCAGGTGACGCGCATGATCGATCTGGCCCTCTCGGAAGAGGACATCCTGGCGCAGATGCGCGAGAAGGGACGCTACAACATCCGCGTGGCAGAGCGGAACGGCATCGTTGTCGAGCAGTCGCGGGACACCGCCGTCTTCCACCGGCTACTGCGGCAGACCGGCGCCCGCGACGCGTTCCGCATCCATCCGGAGCATCACTACCGGCTGTTCGTGGAGAAGCTTCCAGGCAGTTTTCTCCTGATCGCCAGAGACAACGAAAAGAAGCCCATCGCCGGGCTGCTGGGAGTCATCTGGAAAGAGACAGGAATCTACTACTACGGCGCCTTCAGCTACGAACAACGCGCGCTCATGGCTCCGTACCTGCTCCAGTGGGAAGCCATGAAGCTCTGCAAATCCCGCGGTTGCGCCTCCTATGACCTCCTCGGCATCGCCCCGTCCGACGCCTCCCCGGACCACCCATGGACGGGCATCTCCGACTTCAAGCGGAAGTTCGGTGGATCAATCATCACCTGCCCGCCCGAGCAGCAGATCATCCTGCGACCGATGGCGCATCGGTTGCTCCAACTGAAACGAGCGGCCCTGGGCTGATGCGATACAACGCAAAAGGCCCTCCCCTTTCGGGGAGGGCCTTTGCTGCCCATACGGGCCTACAACTCGTCCTAGAACAATTAGCTCTGGTAGTTCGTGGACTTGACCGCGGTGTCCGAGTACTCAACCCATGTGAACTTCGTGGTCGTGCTGTTGTCCGAATCCGCCCACTGCATGTGGCTGCCCGTTGTGGAACCACCGTAGGTGACGAGGGTCGGATCGTTGAAGTTCTGGATGGAGACCTGGAGCGTGGATGTCGCCGACGAGGAGACCTGGACATTATTGATTGTGGCCTCCAGGACGAACGTCGAATCCGTACCCTGGTCGATCGTCGAGTTCACGGTGCTGGCCGGGACGTTGTCACACTTCACAACGAAGCTTCCGGAAGCCACACCGACGACGGTTGACGTGCCGTTCGTCTTGAACGGCGAGCAGGAGAGCTTCGCGTTCGTGTTCGCCTTGTTGTAGAGGCTGAACGTCGTAGACAACACCACGTTCGTCGCGTTGATGTTGAACACCACACCCGAGAGGATGACCTTGTTCAGACCATTCTTCGAGTTGCTGTTCGGCGCGGCGGCGATCTTGAACTGGCCGATGGCAGCGATGCCGTTCGGGATTCCCGCGCTCGGCTTGCTGGAATCGGGGTTGGCGTCCGTGACCGAGGTGATCCTCGACAGCACGGTGACGTTGTTCTCACCCTTGATGAGAGTGTTCGACGTCGCGGTGGCGGTACCAATGAAGATTTCACCGGCGGCGGCCGTGTTCTGGTTGTTCGCATCGAGGTTGTTGCTCGATGAGGCGCCGCGGGCGCGGACTGCGCCGGAACCGGTCGCATTGTTGGAGACCGGCGTGTTGTCGACGAAGATCTGGATGACCTGGTTGCTCGTCGCACCTTCGACGTCGGTCTTCAGGCGCGGCTTGATGAGCACCTTCACATCCTGACCCTTCGGGATCACGAGCTGCTGGCTCTGCATCTTGGCACAGAAGGCCGCGGAACCCGTCATGGTCGTGGTGCCTCCGCCGTTGTAGTTGGAGCGAGCTTTGTCGCTGCCGCATCCACCGACGGTGGCTGTCGCGAACGACGCAGTTGCTCCGTCCTTCCAAAGTTCGAGGCGGTCAACGGATCCTGCGGACGAACCGGAAGAAGTGAACTGGAGATCCGTGACATCGATGCCTTCGTTCTCGGCGTGGAACTGCAGGCGGAGTATCGAGTCACCGACCGCACCGGCGAGCAGCTGGTGCGCGCGGTTGGTGACGGTGTCCCTGGTGACGTACAGGTCACCCTGGCTCACGAGCTTGTACGGCTGGGACGCAACGGTCGTGACGACCATGTCACAAGTACCGGAACATGTGCCGTTGGTCTGGATGCCGGAGAGGCTCGAACCGCGGACGACGTCCTCTGATTCCAGATAGGTGACAGCGGTGTCGAATGCGAGTTGCAACCAGCCGCCGTTCGCGCCGCTCACGAAGGAGCCGGCGAGGTCGGCGTGGACTTCGAAGACGACTGTCTTCTCCTTCGGGATGACGAAGCCGCCGCCGGTGAGCTTATCGAAGACCACCTGGCTGCTCTGTTCCGACTTGCCCTTCTCGGCGATGGTGTCCACAACGCCGTTGTAGTCCGTGTCCACCCAGAGCGTGTAGTTCTGCGCGTTCTGGAGTGAGCCGGAACCGGCCTTGAAGATTCCCTTCGTGAGGAGAAGATCCTTGGCTTCGCCGGCGCGTGCCTCGAAGCGGAAGAAGTTGACGTTCTTGGAGTTCTTGACAGCCGTGTCGAGCGTACCGATCGCCTTGACCGCAACCGTGAGGTTGGCGTTGGCGATGCGCTGGGCGTTGCCGGTGATGACGCCGCGCGGGCGGACGTCCGTCACCTTGTCACCCGTGGACTGTCCTTCCACCGACATGTTGTAAGCGGTCGTGGAAGTGATGAGGCCGCCGAAGGAACATCCGGCGGTGTTGGTGCCGGTGGAGACCTGCGTGGGCTCGCCGCAGATGTGGACCTTGAACTGATCGCCGTTCTTCGGCGAATTGTTCGTGCCGTTGTCGATGAAGTCCACCATGAGCTTGTACGTTTCCTGGCCCTGGAGGGTCATGTCATCGAAGCGGTACACCTGGTAGGTACCCACGCCGGCAGTAGCGCCCTTATCGGCGCTAGCCGTGAGGCGGGTGGCATCGAAGCCGCGGCCCGTCTTGGCGTTCTTCATGGTCACGTTCTTCAGCACTTCATTGATCTCGTCATAGGAAGAGGTGTTGCGCGTCACCAGCGTGGCGCCCGTCACCGTCTCACCTTCGAGAGCGATGTACAGTTTGCGCAGATCGACCCGGTCGCCACCTGTCGTGAAGATGATGTTGGCGAGCACGGCATCGTTCTGGTCGCGCGTGAAGGTCTGCTGCGCGGGACCGTTGATTTCGACCGTGAGCTGCCCGGCATCGATGGTCACCGTACCGGTGGTCGCGGAGTTGTCCGTGCCTGGAAGGGTGATCTGAGAGCCGTAGAGCTGGCCGTTAACGCCGTAGCCGTACAGAGAACCGACGGCAAAGACGTCGGAGCTCTCTTCGAAGTGCATGATCACGTTATTGGTGGCACCGGCCACCACGTCACCGACGACGGAGAACGTGATGCGGTCACCTTGCTTGACGATGAACGGCGTGTCGAACACGAAGGTGACGAAGTCACCCGTGGTCTGCGGAATGACGTTGCTCAGCACGGTACCGTCGCTGCGCTTAATGGAGAGATTGATGACGTCGCCGTCATGAGCCGTCCCGTTCTGCTCCATGGTCATGGAGTAGAGGGTCTGGTCCTCAATGTTGTCAGCAGCGACCTCGAACTTTCCGAGGAGCGCCTGCTTGTCGCCCACCTTCACCGTGTTCGGAGACACCGTCTTGTAGGTGATGGAGAGCGCGCCAGCCGTCACGGACGCGATGCGGAAAGAGTTCCCCTTCAGCGGGAAACTGCCGGTCACTTGCTTCGCGTTGCCGATGATATCGGACGGAAGCTCGATGACGAGGTTGTGCTCCGCAGCGGTGGTCGCCGTTGTGGAGATGTCCGCCATGAGATCGACCGTCACGGTCTTGCAGGCCGCGACCGCGAGCGGAGTCGTGAGGTGGACCGTTGCAGACTGGTCCTTGCTGTCAATGGTGCGCTTGCGGGAAATACGGGAACCGTTCACCGCTGCGTAGACGCCATCGATGTCAGTGGACGCACCGAAGCCTTCGTGAAGGATGGTGAAGTCCTCGACGACCACCTTGTCATCACAGGAAGCTGTGAGATCAAGCGTGAGCATGGAGACACCGACCGCGCCCTTGGCGACGGAGTCGCCGGCGTGGTTCTTGGAGGAGACGGAGATTTCCAGAACGCCGTTCCCCTTGGCAATCGTCTGATAGCCTTTGAAGGTAACGGAATCGGAAAACGCATCGCCGTCCTTGGTTTTGAGACCGCTCATCTCGAGGGTGTAGGTCTCGTTCGCATCGGTGTCATCGGCGAGCGTGAGCTCGACGGACTTGTCTCCGATCATCTTTGCGGATGATACCGTGACCTGCGCGGTGCCGGCCGTCACCTTGTAGTTGGCGGCGGTCTCGGCGGACGCCTGGTCGAGGTCGGCGTTAAAATCCACGGTCACCATTTTGGTGGACGTCGCGGTCGCGCTCTTGGCCGATGCGGAACCGGTGGGTCCGCCGTCGTCACCATCATCACCATCATCCTCTGTGCCACAATCGACACCGTAGGTCAGGTTCTGATCGACGCGGAAGAGCATGACGACCATCTCGGCGCGATTCATGTTGTCTGCCGGACGGACGCGGCCTGTGGAGTCGTCACCCTGCAGAACGCAGAAGTCGGCTCCCGTCTGGATGGCATCCGTGTACCACTGACCGGATGGGTTATCGACGAATTGCGGGGCGTCACCTGTCGCCTCGAGCGCGAACGCGCGGGCGATGAGGGCAGCGGCCTCCGCACGGTTGATGTTGGCGCCGGGGCGGGCATTGCAGGGGTGTGTGCCGTAGCAGTCCTTGTCACCCTTGACCCAGCCCTCTTTCGCGGCTTCCTCCATGTAACCGTAGTACCAAGCCGACGCCTTGACGTCGTCGAAGCTGGCGACAGCCGGCGGGGTGGAGAGGATCCCGCCATTGAGCTCCACAAGGAGCTTCACGAACTCCGCGCGGTTGGCCTTGTCCTGACCGCGGAATTTCGTTTGTGTGGCATCGAGGTAGCCGGCATCGGTGAACGACGCGACAGCCTCCTCGTACCAGACGCCTTCAGGCACATCGGTGTACGCGGCGAAGACGCTCCCGATTTGGGTGAGCGTAATCGCGGTCGCCGAGAGACCTGCAAGGACTTTCTTCAAACGAGAAGAGTCCATAGGAAGTAAGGAAATGATGAAGAAATAAAGAAGAAGATGTATCTGAAACATGTGGGAGGCTCCCCTTTCGCCATGTGCGAGAGTCTTGCATCATTGGAATGAGCGTCAGTCCGTCCGCCTTTGGCGGACGACAGATGGCGCTCGTCTCCTTAAATATAAAGAGAATACACAAGACACACACACCTTATATATAACGACGGTGATCGTCTGAGCGAAGAAAGGAAGCGGGTGTTGCACGATCCCGCCAGCGCAGGATGACAACCCTGCAGCGAGATGTGAAAGCTTGTCCCGATACGGGGCAAGTGCCGGATTTTCAAAGATCATACGTACGCGACCACGCCTCCTTCTCACGGGCGGATCTGGCAGATCCTAGCGAATGGCTTCCCTCGGAAGCAAGAGCCCATTGGCAGGCATGGCACCCCTGATAACGCCGGATGTGGCGAGCTGTTACGCCCTCCCCATGGGCATCGAATGTATATTTCATCTTGAATCGTCAATCTGATAATAAATTCCGGCTCGATTGCCTTCCGGTGTGCCCTTGCGGCACGTCCCCGTCGTCCCGAAAAAACGATTGCGACCCCCCCCTCTTCCTGACATAGCTACCTTTGCTCACCGTCGAGCAATTTTCTGCCCCTGCGGAGTGTCTTTCACCGCGTAACCGCGACGTTCGATCTCACCGCGAAGCCGATCCGATTCCGAAAAATTTTTCACCTCGCGCGCGCGCTCACGCTCGTTGAGGAGTGATTGGATGTCGGCAGGAATTTTTTCTTCCGTCCATTCAAAGCAGCCGAAGGTGTCACGAGCGAGCTGCGCGAATTGTTTGTAGTCACGAAGTTCCCTGCCTCCGAAAGGTCGATGTGCGTAGTAATAATTCATGAGAGAAAAAATCTCAGCGCGGGCTGCGGGAGTATTCAGATCCTCATCCATCACTTCATGAAAGGAATTCAGAGTTTTTTTAGCCATCCCGTCATCATGGCCTGACGCATCGGCATCCGAATTAACTGCCCGCATCCACTCGATAATCTTCTGGCGTTCTTTCCTCGCATCTTCCAACCCCTTCCAACTGAACTTCAGATTCGTCCGGTAGTGAACCGAGAGGAGATAGTAGCGTACGTCGAGCGGATCGAATCCCTTCGCAACAATATCGGGCAGCGTGAGAACATTGCCCAAACTCTTGCTCATTTTTTCGCCTTCGAGGTCTATCCTCCTTTTATGCATCCACAAGCGCACAAATGGCGACGGTCCCGTGCTCTCGCTCTGCGCGATCTCACACTCGTGATGTGGGAAGATGTTGTCCTCGCCGCCGGTGTGAATATCCATTTGATCACCGAGGAGGGAGCGGCTCATGGCCGAGCACTCGATGTGCCAACCCGGGAAACCTTCCGGGTACGTCTCACCCTTCGGTCCCAGAGGGGACTCCCAGCGCAGGACGTGATGCTCATGGACGCCAACGCAGAATTTCCAGAGAGCGAAGTCGGCAGGATGACGCTTGGCCTCGTTCACTTCCACGCGCACACCGGCGGCAAGCTTATCGAGCGTGTTGCCGGAAAGCTTCCCGTATCCTTCGAACTTCCGGACGTCGAAGTAGATCGCGTCATCGGTGACGTAGGCGATTCCTTTTCGGAGAAGCTCTTCGACCATCTCACGCATTTGCGGGATGAATTCTGTCGCACGCGGGCGGTACTCTGGCTCGAGCATATTGAGTGATTTCTCATCCACCAAATACTGCTCTTCATACTTCCGCGCGATGCCGAGCACCGAGTCCATCGTCACCTCACCGAATTCCTCCCGCGCCTGCTTCTCGATCTTGTCTTCACCGATGTCCCGATCAGCCACTACGTGACCGACGTCGGTGATGTTCTTCACCTGTGTAACAGTGACATCGTGACCGACGGTCAGCCACCGCCGGAGCAGGTCGGCCATGAGAAACGAGGAGTAGTTCCCGATGTGCGGACGGCCGTACACCGTCGGTCCGCAGGTATACATGGTCACCCTCCCGGCCTGGAGCGGGTGAAATTCCTCCTCGCGCTTGGAAAAGGTGTTGTACAGGACGAGCGGCACAGCAAGGAGCATAGCGACCGGAATTCCCGAGCGCTACGGGTCCAGGAAAATGAGATGGCCGGCAGTCATTTGTAATACGAATTCAGCCCTCATTGAAAGCAAAAAGTCCGGGGCAGCTTGGCGCCACCCCGGACAGGTCCGATCCACGTTCCGGCGTGGCGGACCGTGGCTCTTCTCTTCCCGGCCCCGCTAGGGAGCCAGTGTGTTCATAGGGGCCTCCTTCCTTAGAATTGGGCGAACTATAAACTATATATTTATTTCACTTCCACATTTATTTGTCAATATTTTTCAAGGCAGATTGCTCCTAAAACCGGATTTCTCGCAACTGCTCCTTGGTTCCTCGATACGATTCAATCGTCTTCTGCACACCTTCCTCGAAACTGGTGGTTGCTTCAAAACCGAAAAATTCCTTCGCCCGCGACACATCCAAACACCGCCGCGGCTGGCCGTTCGGCTTCGTCGTATCCCAGATGATCTTCCCCTGATATCCGATCTTTCCGGCAATGAGCGTTGCGAGGTCTTTGATTGAAATCTCACGGCCGCTGCCAAGATTGACGGGCTCGGGACCGTCGTACCGTTCGAGCGCGAGACAGATTCCTGCGGCCGCATCTTCGACGTAGAGGAATTCGCGCGTGGGTGAGCCGTCCCCCCACAGCACCACCTCATCGCGACCTTGTTCTGTCGCTTCCGAAAACTTGCGGATGAGCGCCGGGATGACATGTGAACTTTCGAGGTCAAAATTGTCGCCCGGGCCGTAGAGGTTCACGGGGAGCAGGTAGACTGCGTTGAATCCGTACTCCTGCCGGTACGTTTGCGCCTGCACGAGGAGCATTTTCTTCGCGAGCCCGTACGGCGCGTTCGTCTCTTCCGGGTAGCCGTCCCACAGGTTCTCCTCTTTAAAGGGCGCCGGCGTGAATTTTGGATACGCGCAGATAGTGCCGACCGCGACGAACTTCTTCACGCCTGTCTTCCACGCCTCGTGCATGGTTTGTACCCCCATCATCAGATTCTCGTGGAAGAAGCGCGCCGGGTGTTCGCGATTGGCGCCGATGCCGCCGACGACACCGGCCAGATGGATGACGGTATCAGGTTGGAGATCGGCGTACATCGCCTTCACCTGCTCCGGATCGCGGAGGTCGTAGTCGGCGCTGTGAGGCGCCAGCACTTCCATGATACTGGGGCGTGCCTGAAGCTTCCGCACCACGTGCGAACCAAGGAAGCCGTTACCACCAGTCACGAGCACTCGCATGGCATGGAAGAATACAGGTAGACTCGCCCGGATGCACCTCACCCGGACCCGCATCCTCGAGGGATTGCTGCTCGCAGTGTGTGCCGCCGCCTTGCTCAAAGCTGGCTACGAACTCGGGCGGGTGCTGCTCCTGGAAGCGCAGGGGGCGATCGAGAGCGACGCGCACCTCTACTTCACCGTAGGACGCGGGATGCTGAACGGCCTCACACCGTACGTGGATCTGTTTGAAAGCAAACCGCCGGGGATGTTCCTGCTCGCGATGCTGTCCCTGCTCCTGACCAACGGCGAATGGCTCGCCCTCGCCCTGCAACTGCTCGTCTTCCTGGCCATCCCCATGCTGCTCGGCTGGTACGGCTGGCAGCAGGGCAAGAATCTGATGATGCCGTTCCGCATGATCGCCACGAGCGTCGCAGCGCTCCTCGGCATCCTCCTCACTCTCTTTCTGGAGGAGCGCGCAGGGGGAGTCCAGACGGAGTCCTTCGCTGTGTTCGCGCTGTTCGTGTACCTGCTGTTTCTGCTCCGGTTCGGCGAGGAGCTCCCTTGGAATCGCATCGCGCTGCTGGCGCTGCCGCTCCTGAGCGCAATTGGACTCAAGGAACCGTTCCTCCTCTCCGCGCTCGCAGCCGCGATGCTCGTCATCAGTACGCCGCGGCAGTTCCTGCGCGGGTTCGTGCTCCCCCTGCTGTTCGCCGGCGCCATCGGCCTCGTGCTGCTCCTGCTGCTCGGCTTCGTCCGACCGTACTTGGAGATATACGTGCCATCGATGCTGCACGGACGGGTGGATCACAACCCACTAGAGCCGCTGTGGATCAAGAGCATGATGATCGGGCGGGTGCGGGGGAACATCACCGTCTACGCGACGGCGCCCATCCTGGGCTATGTGCTGATCCTTCTCTGGCTCCTGCTGCCCGCCTTCAAGCGAATGCGCACGTCGCTGCGGGATCTGGGGGTGACGGCATTGACACTGTTCGCTTCCTATCACGTCGTCCTCCTCGGCGCACTTTTCCTGATGCGCCGGAACGCGGGACTCCTGAACCTGCAACTCCAACCGGGCTTCGTGCCCGTCAATGGAGTGGTGTACGTCCTGCTCTTGCTCATGTTAGGCGGACTCTTCTACCTGCAATGGAGACGACAACTGCTGCCCGACACGCTGACTGCGATCATTGCGCTCCTCCTCACATCGCTCGCCATCGGCATCTCCATCTACGCCATCAATCACTTCGCGTTCGGGGTCCCCGCGTACCTTGCGCTGGCGTTGATCTTCATCCGCTACGCAGTCTCCTTTCCCAGACCCACGATCGTCACGACGGGTATCGTCGTCTTCATTCTAGTCACTGCCCTCTTCTACCGCCCGAGCGAGCGGCACCTGCAACTGCTCCGGGAACGGATGGGATATACCGCTGCGGAGAATCGCGCGTACGCCCATCGCGTCGACGCGCTGCTCGACAATTGCCGGATCGACCGCTACGCCAGCTTCGGCACCTTCCAGCGCCTGGCCTTCGCGCGGCACTCACCCCTGGGCCCACTCTTCCAGCCCCAGTTTTTCGAGTACCTGGGTCTGGATCACCTCCTCTACAAGCAAACATTCGACCGCCTGGTGAACGATGCGAAGATCGTCATCGTCTACAAGGGTAGCTGGTTCAAGGATATTTCCCCGGACAAACTCGCCCCACTCTTCACTGCCGATCCCCCGCCGTGTGCGAAGGAATTTCTGCCGCTGGCGGAGACGACGGTGTTGTTTAGGAAGAAAGAATGAATCATGCCCCCACCCCCGACCCCTCCCCCTCCTATCGTCGGGAGAGGGGCGGTTTCAATCTTTCAGTGCCGCACGGCGGAGCCGTGCTGCTGATTGCAATAATCAACAATTGATCGCAGCAGCACGGCTCCGCCGTGCGGCATTCACCTACAAACCTTCCCTCTCCCAGTACAACGAGGGGGAGGGGTCGGGGGTGGGGGCACCGTTACGTATCTCCTCCCGCACCAGGTACAGCGGCCGCTGCTTCACCTCATCAAAGATGACCGCGATGTATTCGGCGAGCACAGCCAAGAGGAAGGACTGAAGGAACCCCAGAAAGCCGATCATGGTAGTGGAGGTGGCCCAACCGGGGATGGCCAGGTTTGTGAAGAGTTTCTCGATGATGGCGCCCATGCCGACGCAGAAGAGAATGAATCCCGCGAGCATCCCGATCATGCTGGCATAGCGCAGCGGAACCTTCGTGAACGAGACGAGCGCCATGCGCGCAAGGCGGAAGAGCCCCGCGATCCCCACCCGACTCTTGCCCCGCGCTCGGCCCGCGCGCTCGTATTCCACGAAAGCCTGCTTGCCACCCACCCACGCGCGGAGCCCCGCGAAGAACCGTTGCCGCTCGGGCATGGCATTGAGCGCCTGCACCACCCGCCGGTCGAGCAGGCAGAAGGTGCCCGCATGCCGCGGAATCCTGGCCTCGGCGTTGCGCGAGAGGAACCAGTAGAAGAGAGATGTGAGGTGCCGCTTCAGGAAGGCGTCATGGTTGCGCGTGCGGAGCCCGTACACCACCTCCGCCCCCCTTCGCCATTCGTCGATGAACAGCGGAATGAGTTCGGGCGGATCCTGCAGGTCGCCATCCATGACGATGACGGCTTCACCGCGGGCGGACGCCAGTCCCGCGCTCAGCGCCGGCATGTGCCCGAAGTTCCGCAACAGATCAAGCACACGTAGCTCGGGCATACTGCCCGAGATTCTGACAAGCCGCTCGAGCGTCGCATCCGTGCTCCCGTCATTGACGAGCACTGCCTCCCACGTGACGCCGGCATCGTGGCAACTCTTTGCGATGCGGGAAACGAGTTCATCCACCACCTCCTGCTCATTGAAGAGCGGGACGACCACGGAGAGGGCAATGGGTGAGGTCATGGAGTACTATCCTACACGCAATGCTCCTCCCGTTCATCCTCGCGCTCGGGCTTATCGGCACGTTCTTCCTCAGCGGATATGCCATTGCAACGCACATGCTACGGGTCAGAGACACGCTCAGCGTCGCCGCTCTGACTTCGACCATCGGACTCGCGGTCTACCTGTTCCTCGTCAACGCACTCGGGTACCTCATCCCCATCCGCGCGAGCTTCGGGCTGTCTCTCACGATCATAGCCGGACTTGCACTGCTGGCTTTCCTTCGTGAACGCAACGCCGGTCATCCGCTGTTCCCGTCACTCACCGATCGTCCTCCCCGGCGTGTCGTGCTGATCCTCGCTAGCATCATCCTCATCGCCGGCTACGCCTACGCACGGGACCGCGGGAGCGACGAGTGGGTGTGGACCACCTATCCGATGCCGGCGACGATCATCGAGCGGAACTTCCCGGTCATGGAACCGGCCAACCCTTGGGAGCGGACCAACTACCACTACGCACCGCAGCTGTACGTCGCGGCAGCCGTGTGGCTCACCGACATCAGCCTCGCGAGCGCACACGCGACACTCCCTCTCCTGAGCTGCGCGGGGATTGTGCTGTGTGCGGCGGCGCTCGCGTGGCGGTTGAGCAAATCGTGGACAGCAACGTGGCTCGCCGCAGCGATGGCTCTCGCTGCCTCCGGCCTCTTCTGGCTGCAGGGCATCTGGCTGATCCGGGACCTCGTCTACCAATTCATTCTTCATACACCTCTGCCGCCTATCCCGGACATGACGGATACGGCGTTCCGGTGGTTGACGCCGACCATCCGCAATATCCCATCGCAATCATTCCTCCCTATGCTCGGCCACCGCGCGCTTGCGCTGGGAGGTGCGTTCCTGTGGTCTTTCCTTCTCTGTGTGCAAACGATATGGACAGATCGGCTGTCCAAATCATCATTGATCGCATGGATGTTCCTGGCCATCATTGTTGGAGCGGGGGTCGCGCTCACGTTCGAAGCGAGCCTCGTCCTCACGCTCGGCTCACTCGTACTCCTCTGCGCTGCTCTGCTCATCCAGGCGATAGGGAAACCTTCCGCACGGGAAAGAGTGATCAGAATCATCGCCCTCTCGGCCGTCATCGCTGCGACCGTCACGATGATCAGCCTGGTCCAGGGCGGCCCACTCACGGCCCTGCACGGCAGTGTTTCCCCGGCATCGTTCTCCCCCAACTTGACCGGGCGACTGGAGATCACGATCGATGAGCGGGGACCGGAAACGATCGGCGTGTGGGAGTGGCCGTACCTCCGTGACTTCAGTCTGCATCTGATCGCTCTGCCGCTCCTCCTCATCTGGATCATCCGGCGAAAGAGGGGGGACCCGTTCCTCTTGTTGTTGCTGACGATCGGCATCGTGCACTTTGCCGCTCCGTTGCTCATCTCCTATAGACCGCAACCGCACAACATGCTGCGCCTCTTCCAGACGGCCTTCAGTGTTACGTCGTTCCTCATCGCGATCATGGCGTGGCAGCATATCTTCGTAAAGGAGAGTAGACGACCGGCCTCCGTAAGGATTGCCATCGCATTGATCATCGCCGCCATGCTCATGGCCGGAACCCTGAACGCCGTCGTCCGCCTCGCGTTCCCCACCCTCCGCCTAGAAGCGGCGGCGCTGTGGCCGCCGATGCCCCCACTGGACCCCGATCTGCGGACGATGCACGGGTGGGCGAAAGAACACTCCACTCTGGATGACCGGTTCTACATCCGCGAAGACTATTTCGAAAAAGACCTGGTCTTCCGCGACTGGGTGTACAAATACCGGATGCTCTTTTCCGGCGAGACCGGGCGCTACGTCATCGGCTACGCGAACATCAACCGTCTGGCTCCGGACATCGAACGGAACCTGCGGATGATCGAGCAGTCCTGCGCAACCGCCTCGTTCGAGGTATTCGACATCCGCTATCTGGTGATACCGCGCCGGGAGCAGGCGGAGTGGTATGAGCGGGAGTGCGAGAAAGACGTGTGGGCGCCGGTCTACGATGGAGGGAGCGACGCCCGTCCGTTCCCCAGAATCTACGAACGAGCCGATGCCGCCGCCCCTTCATGAGTCCTGATAGTCTGGTACACCGGTACTCTGTTATTCTCACGTCATGATCGTCTCCCAGCCCGACCGGGTCCTGCTGCGCCGTGAACTGGAGGCATTCGCGCCGCATCTCTCGGGCGTGATCCTCGACATCGGCGGCGGGACGGGGAAGCGGTACCGGGGGTTCTTCCCACATGCAACGAGCATCCGTGCACTCGATATCAACCCCGATCTGAAGCCGGACATCGTCGGAGACGCAGAAGCGATGCCGATTCCAGATGCGAGCATTGATGGAGTCGTGTGCTCCCAGATGCTCGAGCATGTGCCCCACCCGTCGAGGGCGCTCGCGGAGATGTACCGTGTGCTCAAGCCGGGCGGGAAAGCGATCCTCACCGTTCCGCAGCTCAACGAGCTGCATGAGGAACCTCACGACTACTACCGCTATACCAAGCACGGACTTAAAACGCTCTGTGAGGAAGCCGGCTTCCGCATCGTGGAACTGAAGCAGCGGGGCAAGTACCACGGTGTTATGGCTCAGAACCGCATCCGCCGCTGGATCGACCATCTGCGGCCGTACGAGCGGGCGTGGGCGATGCTGCTGCTGGGTCCCGTGACGCTCTTGTATACAAAGTACGCACTGTGGCGGGACAAGCATGATCACTCAGCCGCGAGCGCCAAGCACGCGATCGGGTGGTCGTTGCTCCTCGAAAAACCATCGAACTAACCATGCGTATCCTCTTTCTTCATGATGATCCGCCGACCGGCGCTCACGGCGGCGCGGCGGTAGCAATGGACCGGCTGCGGCGCGGGCTCGCGAGTTCGGGGCATGAGGTGATGCTCGTGACAACACATCGTGAAGGAAATCCGATCGACCGGCGACACGATACTGTCGGGGAAATCGCGAGCATCCGAACCGCGTACGATCTGCGCCGCCGCCACTGGCGCTGCATCCGGAACCCGGACACGCTCTCGCCACTCGATCAGATCCTGCAGGAAATAAAACCCGATGTCGTCCACGCTCATAACATTCACACATACCTGAGCTACGAGAGTCTGCTACACGCATCGCGAGTGACATCGAGCGTGTTCCTGACAGCGCACGATACATTCCTCGTGTCATTCCATCGCTTGGGAAGCGAAGGGTATCTGGGCGACACACTCGCGGGACGACTGCACCGGATGTCCTGGCTCGATCATGTGCGGGTGGTCGGCCGCCGATTCAACCCATTCCGAAACCGCGCGATCCGCCGAATTCTTCATCAGAGCGGCACAACGGTGATCGCGGTCAGTCACGCTCTCGAGTCATTCCTCCAGGCCAACGCTATCGAACGCACCGTCACGATTCACAATGCCGGGAGCGGAAATGCTCCGGCCTCGGCAGAGGACATCGCAGCATTCCGCACCCGCCATACCCTTAGCGGACCCACCATCTTGTTCGGCGGTCGATTGAGTGTTGAAAAGGGATTCGACGCACTCCTCCATGTAATGGAAAAGGTGCTGCAGACAATTCCATCAGCACAGCTCATCATCATCGGTGATCATGAACGGGCACGGCCATTCCTTGAACGGGCTCGACCAGAAGTTCAAGCAGCGACTCGAGTGACGGGATGGATCGCGCCGGAGCAGATGTCAATCGCCTACGGCGCGGCGGATGTGGTGACAACGCCGTCGCTCTACCTGGACGCCTTCAACCTGATGAACGTGGAAGCGATGGAAGCAAGCAGGCCGGTGGTCGCGAGCTGCTTCGGGGCAGCAACGGAAATCATCGAAGACGGAACATCGGGATTCATCGTCGATCCGCGGGACACGGATGCGTATGCGCATTCGATTCTGACGCTCTTGCGGAATGAACCGCTCCGTCGGCGCATGGGCGAGACAGGGCAGAAGCGGTCACGCGAAGAATTCTCGTTGCTGAAGCAGGTGGCAGCCCACGTGCAACTCTATGGTGGGCATTAAGTGGAGGAAACGATTTCTGCGACCGCTCTCAGGGAAGCTTCCGCATCGTACGCTTCTTTGCGGGCTACCCCCTTCGCGCCCGCTCTCACAAAAGGCTCTCTTGCATTATTGTCTGACGAAAATCCAATGCACATTGCCCCCGGCTGCCGCTCGAGGAGCGCACGAACCACCGCATCGCCCTTCAGTGTTTCGGACAGATGGTAATCCATCAGCACGATGTCGGGGTGCGTACTCATGATCTCCCGGATGAGATTCTCCAGTTCCTGATCCCCATGACGGATGAAAGAAACGCTTCCGTCCGTTACTACCGTGAGGTGTTCGACAAAGTTCTGCAGAACACCACTATTGTCATCGACCATCACGATCCGCTTGCCACGCAGCGCTTCACACCCGGGAATGGGATCGATCAGGCGTTTGTACTTCATGGTGCTCTGCATTCCCGCAAGCGTGTCGTTGACTTGGCGGAGCAACTCTTCTTTCCGATCCGGCGCGAGGGCGATCGGCTGGTTCTCGCTCGTTGGCATGAAGACATTATACCATCACTTCATATCAATCGCACCATCACCCCCTCGACGAACACGAACAGAAGAATGGCGACCAGAACGATCTGCATCACCCTGCGCAGCAGCCGGAGATGTGGGGAGAGCGCGATCATGCAGCGGGGAGGAGGCCGCATTCGCGCAGGACTTGGAGTTCCTGCGAGCCGTGGTAGGCATCCTGGGTGACGGCGCCGTCATAATAGAAGGTGTGGGTGGGAATCTGCACATGCGCGATGACGGTGACAATGGCCGTGCACGCGACGGAGGTCCCGACGCAGATACGGCGGGCAACAGTGCCCAAGCGCAGCGAGTACAGATGTTCGACGCCGAGCAACGCCACGATCGGCAGGATGGGGACGAGGTGGCGGAACTTCATCACCGGCCAGACGGAGCTCAGGAGCAGGTGGAACCCCAGCACCAGGAGAATGGGCAGGAGCTTGCGCCGGCGGACGGGATCGAATACGTAATCAATGAGGCCGAAGGAGAAGAAAATGAAGAGCACCGGGGCCAAAATGAAGAGCTTGCGCGCGGCGTAGTAGAGATTGTTCGGCAACCACACGCGGAACATCCCCGCGATGATGGAGAGCCAGTCGGCGACGGAGGGCGTGTACTCCGGGCCGGTGCCGCCCGCATTCGGCACGAGCCCCGCCTTGTTGTAGATGTACGTCTGCTGCAGGTAATGGCTCTGGAACGGATTGCCGAAGAGTTCCGCATTGCGCAGGAGCCACGGGAGCATGATGAGCGCGGTGACGCCGACGACGATGCAGAAATTCACGACTCGCTTTTTCAACGGGCCTGTGTCGTGGAGAGCGAAGAGGAAGAACGCGGCGGGCAACAGGATGATGGACTGGAAGTTGAGGAGGTACGCGACGCCGCCGACCGTACCGAGCAACACGGCACGATACGGTGCGTCCTCACGACGGGCGACGGAGATCCACAGCAGATAGAGGAGCGTTTGCAGTGAATACAGTGCGCCGTTCCCCGCGAAGTCGGCGAGCAGGTACGAGAGACTGAGGACGCCCGTCACCGCCCACGCCGCACTTCGCCCGGCCACCTGACGCGTGAGGCGGTGCGCAAACCAGAGCACGGCGATGCCGGCGATGAGCGATAGCAGACGCAGCGAGAAGAAGACCGCGAGCCGCGAGACCGGTGCGCCACGCAGCACATTCATGCCTGCGCCAAGGAGCGCCCATCCCGGCCCGTGGAGCGCCATGGGAAATGTATCTCTGAGCGGCGGGAGGCCCGCCAACCGATCGGGCAGGACACACAAGTCCTCATTGGTCATCAGGAACCCGCCGTAGCCGAGGAGTGTGGCACCCGCAGTGGTATCCATCTGTACGTCGCCGTGCGTGAAGGAGTTCCAGCGGGCGGCCTGCAGCCGCAGCACGATGCCCGCAACCACGAACGCGAGCATCGTCCACTCCGGCCAGTGCCACGCACGCATAATAGAAAGGAGAGAACGCACGATGAGCATTCAAGCAGGAGACTACCCCAGCGACAAAGGGTATCTTGAGAGAGCCCGGCGACACTGTTACCGTCCGTCTATGTCTTCCCCGCTCCTCATCCGCAAACGACGCGCCCGATTCTTTGTGGATGCCGATGCGGGATATGCGCTGCCGAATCACGCGACGGACTGGTACGTGCGCTGGTGGACGGAGAGCTACAAGGAGTGGGAGCCCGAGACGTTCCGGGTCTTCGATGCGTTCCTTGACCGTCACCACTCGTACATCGACGTGGGTGCGTGGATCGGACCGACGGTCCTCTATGGAGCGTCAAAGGCCAAGCACGTGTATGCGCTTGAGCCCGATCCGGTGGCATATGCGGCGCTCCACCGCAACATCGTAATGAATCCGCAGTTTGCCAGGAAGATCACGGCCGTCGAGGCGGCGCTCGGCGACAGTGACGGCGAGAGCATCTTCGGCGGCAACGGGGAACTCGGCAACAGCGAGTCGACGCTTCTCATTCGGGATCCGTCTTACATCTCGGACCAAGCTGAGCGACCGCGCATGGGATCGGCCGAACAAGACCGCGCCTGGCGGGACGGCGCGCGCACCACCGTCCGCACGGTGACCATCGAGACGTTCCTGCGCGAGAACCGGATTGCGGATTGCTCCTTTGTGAAGATGGATATTGAGGGCGGCGAGGCAATCGCGGTGCCGGCGATGGAAAAATTTCTGCGCGCTGAGAGGCCGACGTTCTTCGTGTCGCTCCACTGGGTGTATCTCTCGAAACCGCAAATCGAGAGCATCGTGAACCTGCTCTACGACATCTACCCGTTCATCTACGACGTGCACCTGCATCGCACGCTCCAGCGCGAGACCGTGATGGGGAAGTGCGTGGGGCAGCTCGTCTGCGCCGCCCGCCCGCTGCCGCCGCTCCGCCGGGCGGCGATCGCGGTAGCACACAAGGCCATGAATGCCCGGGCATATGCCCGCGGGCTCCTGCGTCGCATGTGATACCAGATTGCGATATAAACGTTATGAATAGCGGCGTAGCCTCGTCTTCCCCAAGCGAAAACGGCAGTCACGTTCGTAGCGTTTATAACGCGAAGCCGAATGAGGCGATGCGGGTGCGGCGCTTGTGACCGCACCGCAAGTCCCGTACGATGGGTTTCCCGCATGGCACAGCAAAATGAGCTATCGGCCGCATGGAACATGTTCCGGCTGATGCGGCGGATCCACATCAGTCCCGCCTACCTGCTCGTCCCCGTCGTCCTCTCCCTGGCTGCGGCCGCCTGCGAGGGCGTCAGTGTGGGCCTGCTCATTCCGCTGCTGCAGGGATTTCTCACCAAGGACTTCAGTTTCGTACAACAGGCTCCTGTGCTCGGCCCCGTCATCCGCTACCTGAGCACGTACACGGGTGTGGCGGACAAATCCCTCTTCGGGCTGCTCTTGGGCATCTTCGTCGGGGCGGTAGTCCTGAAGAACCTCCTGCGTTTCGCGGCATTCACGGGGATGGATTACGTCGCCATGCGCTCGCTGCACCATCTGCGCAAGACGCTCTTCGCCCGTTACCTCAGTTTCGGGAAGCTCTTCTTCGACCGCACGCCGATCGGGCGCCACAGCATCACCATCACCGACTTCGCAAACGGGAGCCTGCGGCCCGTCTTCGCGATGGACAAGTACGTGAACCTCCTCTTCTCCATCATCTCGTACCTGGTGATCATGTCGATGATTTCCTGGAAGCTGACGCTCTTCGCCCTGCCGCTCTTCGCCATCCTCCACTTCTGCGTTCAGCTTTTCATCGACCGCATCCGCCGCTACTCGCGCGCGCTCTCGGAGAAGGCAACGGCGCTCAATAAAAAGGTGATTGAGATCCTGTCCACCATTCCCCTCGTGAAGGCGAGCAACACCGAAGACAGCGAACAGCGACACTTCGGCATCATCAGCGACGAGCGAGCGCGGCTGGAATTCCGCTCCAACAACCTGCAGCATCTCGTCCCACCCCTGCAGGAACTCATCACGCTCATTGCGGTCCTCATCCTCTTCTCCGGCATGCTCTACCTGATGGTGCACGAGCAGACTGTCACGGCGCCGGCATTCATCGTGTACTTCTACCTGGTACTGAATGCCGCCTCCAAATTTGGGACATTCACGGGGTTGCGGACGGCCCTGGCAGTGAGCGTAGGGCCGCTGGAAGAAGTGCTGCGTGTGTTCGATGACGCCGACAAAAACCTCATTCCCGACGGTACCCGGCCTTTCACGGGACTGAAGCGATGCATCGAGTTCCGCGACCTCCGCTTCTCCTACGCGCCGGGCAAGGAGGTGCTTCGCGGAGTATCCTTCACCGTCCCGCACGGGAGCGTGACCGCCATCGTCGGCTCCACCGGGGCCGGCAAGTCCACGCTCATCAATCTGCTGCTGCGCTTCTACGACTGTCCATCCGGGTCGCTCTTCGTCGATGACATCGACGTGCGGGAGTATCGCACAGCGGATCTGCGCCGGCACATGGCGCTCGTGAGCCAGGAGACGCTCCTGCTGCACGAGTCCCTGCGGTCCAACATCGCCTACGGGCTGCCGGACGCCACCGATGAGCAAATCATGGAAGCGGCGCGACGCGCGCGGCTGGCGGATTTCATCCGCGGGCTGCCGAAGGGTCTGGATACCCTCATCGGCGACCGCGGCGTACAGCTCTCCGGCGGCGAGAAGCAGCGGGTCAGCATCGCGCGGGCGCTCCTGAAGGGCGCGGAGATCCTCATCTTGGATGAGGCCACGAGCGCCCTCGACTCCACGACCGAGCAGCTGATCCAGGAGGCGATTGACGACGCGATCCGCGACCGCACGGCCATCGTCATCGCGCACCGGCTCTCCACCATCCGGAATGCCGACCACATCGTCGTCATCGAGGAAGGGCGGGTCATCGAACAGGGAACGCTGGAGGAGCTCATCGGATTGAAGGGAGCGTTCCATCGATTCTGGGAGCAGCAGAAATTTGCATGATCCAGTACTCTAGTCACCCCATGCCTCACGACTTCGACGTCCTCATCATCGGCGGCTTCGGCCACGTGGGCCTGCCGCTCGGCATCGTGCTGGCGGATGCGGGTTTCACCGTAGCGCTCCAGGACATCAATCAGAAGATCCGCCCCATGATCGAGGCGGGACAGATGCCGTTCATGGAGCATGACGCGGAGCCGTTACTGAAGAAGGTGATCGGGAAGAACCTGCGCTGCAGCACGGACATCGCCGACATCGCCCGCGCCAAGACGATCGTCATCACCATCGGCACGCCGGTGGACGAGTACCTGAGTCCCAAGACGCGCCCTCTCTTCGCATTGGCGGACGCCATGCTCCCGCATCTTCGCGACGATCACTGCCTGATCCTGCGCAGCACCGTCTATCCGGGCACGACGCTTGCGCTCAAACGATATCTGCAACAACGCGGCAAACAACCACACATCGCAAATTGTCCCGAACGTATCGTGCAGGGATTTGCGATTCGCGAGTTACGCGAACTGCCGCAGGTGATTGCCGGTTTTTCGCCGGAGGCGACTGCCTGCGCGCGCGGGCTCTTCGGGAAGCTGGGCGTGGAGACGATCGAGGTGGAGGTGGAGGAAGCCGAACTCACCAAGCTCTTCCTCAACGCCTGGCGGTACATGCAGTTCGCGGCAGCCAATCAGTTCTACATGATCGCCGCGGAGCGAGGGCTGGATTACGACCGGGTGTACCGGGCGATGACTCATAACTACAAGCGCGCGAAGGACCTGCCGCGCCCGGGCTTCGCCGCCGGGCCGTGCCTGTTCAAAGACACCATGCAGCTGGCTGCGGCGAACCGGAACCAGTTTCTGCTCGGCCACGCGGCGATGATGGTGAACGAGGGGCTGCCGGCGTTCCTCGTCACCCTCCTCAAGCAGCGCGGCACGATGTTCGCGGGAACCACAGTGGGCGTGCTGGGGATGGCGTTCAAGGCGGATATCGATGATCCGCGGGAGGCGCTCTCCTACAAGCTCGTCAAACTGCTGCGTTTCGAAGGCGCGGAAGTTCTGTGCAGCGACGAATACATCCGCGACCCGACGTTCGTGTCCAAGGAAGATCTGATCAAACGTGCGGAGGTGATTGTCGTTGGTGTTCCGCACTCGACATATCGATCGCTCGTTCTGCCGGAAGGGAAAGTGGTGGTGGACCTGTGGAACACGTTCCGGTCCTGACGCATGCGGGTGCTCCTGCTCGCCGGCCCCGTCCCCTTCCGCCGCCACGGTGTCCCCGGCGTCATCGCGGCGAACATCGTGTCGGGCGCGCTGATGGCGAGCCTCCGGGACAGAGAGTATGCGATGGGTCTGCAGATCATGTTCGACCCGTCGCGGAAAGACGAACGGCTGCGACCAGAGGAAGAGGAAGAGTTGCGCTATTGGGAAACACAAGGCATCACTGTGTTGCCGCCGATCTTCCTGTCATCCATCGCTCCGGCGGGGGTCCCCTCCCGCTTCCGGACCGCGAGGCTCTTTGATCCGGACACGGCACGGCGGTTCTTCTACCCCGCCGTGCAACTGCAGCCGCTGCTGCGGGAGCGGATACGGGAAGCGGGCGCCGAGCGGCTCCTCACCATCTGGAACACGGATGCGCTGGCCGCCACGCGCGGACTCGGCGTCCCAACGGTGGCGTACCACGGCGATCTGGGATTCCAGCCTGGCCTGCTGCAGCTCAAGGACTGGCGGCTCTTCAGCGGGCGGCGGCCGCGTCTGCAGGATGCGGCCATTCATCGGCTGCGGTTCATGGCCCGGCGCGCGTGCGAGCTCAAGCTCCTGAAGGAAGTGGAAGTTCTCGCTCATATCACCGCGTGCAATGCCGCGCACTACGCAGCGGAGGGACATCCGCGATCGGTGTACGTGGGGAACACCTGGGTGGAGCCCGCGGCGATGCCGCCCCGCCCCACAGCGGATCCCGCTCGACCATTCACTATCATCGGACACATGGGCGCGCTCAACCGGACCGCGTCCACCTACGGCCTTGCATTCCTCCTCCGGGAATTTCTGCCGGCGCTCGAGCATGAGCTTGGCGATCATCCGTTCACCGTACAGGTGATCGGCGGCGAGGAACCCATGCCGTCGCTCCGACCACTGATGCGGCACCCGCGGGTCGTGCATCGCGGGTTCGTACCGGACCTGGACAGCGAGATCGTCGGTGCGGACTGCGTCTGTCTGTTCAATAACGCCGGCCCGCTGCTTGCGGCCTTCACGCGGCACCTGGTCACGTGGTCGCTCGGCGGCTGCCTGGCGGTGCATGACCGCAGCAAGCTCGCACTGCCCGAGGTGGAACCCGGCGTGAATGTGATCGGCGGCGCGGATGGGCCGTCTATCGCACGGCATGTCGCGGAGGTCCTCCGGAATCCGGCGCGCCAGAAATCCATCCGCACAGGGGGAATGACGACTTTCCATTCGCACTTCACACCTTCGATCATCGCTGGCAAGCTCTCTCCGCTGCTGGAATCGGCGGCATTATGACCTCCACTCCCTCTCCGACTGACGGCACTTCGCTCAAAGTTCTCGTCACTGGCTCTGCGGGCTTCATCGCAGGGTATCTGGTGGAGGAACTGCTCAGGCGGGGCCACGAGGTTGTGGGGATCGATAATTTCTCCAAGTACGGACGGGTGGTACGGAGTTACGACCACCATCCGCGGTACGCCTTCGTCGAAGGGGACGTCAAGGACACGGACTTCCTGAAGACGCACCTGACGGGCTGCGATCACTTCGTGTCGTGCGCCGCGAAGATCGGGGGCATCAGTTACTTTCACGAGTACGCGTACGACCTGCTGGCCGAGAACGAGCGGATCATCGCCGCCAGCTTCGACGCTGCCATCGCAGCGCACCGGGAGGGGGAGCTGAAGAAAATCACCGTGCTCAGCAGCAGCATGGTCTTCGAGAACGCAACGGTTTTCCCGACTCCCGAAGGGCACCAACGCGAGTGCCCGCCTCCGTTCAGCACCTACGGATTCCAGAAGCTCGCATGCGAGTACTTCGCCAAGGGCGCATGGGAACAGTACCGGCTCCCCTTTACCATCTGCCGACCGTTCAACTGTGTGGGGATCGGCGAGGGCCGCGCGCTTGGCGGCCGCGAGGTGCCGAGCGGGAACGTGAAGCTGGCGATGAGCCACGTGGTGCCCGACCTGGTGCAGAAGGTGCTGAAGGGGCAGAATCCGCTCCACATCCTCGGTTCCGGCGAGCAGGTGCGCTGCTACACCTACGGCGGCGATCTGGCGAAGGGCATCGCGACGTGCATGTTCCACCCAGCGGCGGAGAACGAGGACTTCAACCTGTCGACGCCGCAGAGCACCACGGTGCTGGAACTCGCGGCACTCATCTGGCGCAAGTGCCACGGCGACGAACCGGACGCGCCGCCCTTCGCCGTCGTCCATGACGAGCCCTATCCCCACGATGTCCGCAATCGTATCCCCGACACGCGGAAAGCCCGCGAGTTGCTGGGCTTTGAAGCGACGACATCGCTCGAGAAAGTGCTCGACGAGGTGATCCCCTGGGTGAGGGGGGAAATTGCGCATGATCGGATCTGATACCGTATATTTGCTATCCTGCCGTATCGGTCTTGTGTTAGAATTTCCGCAGCCACATCCGCCTTTCATGATGTCAAAGATTCAGTCCCTGGAGACGCTCGGGAAACTGTCCAGGAAACTCAAGGCCAAAGGGAAGATCGTGGTGCACTGCCACGGTACGTTCGACTTGATGCACCCCGGGCACATCCGGCACTTCGAGGCCGCCAAGGCTCTCGGAGACGCGCTCGTCGTGACCGTCACCGCCGACAGATTTGTGAAGAAGGGCATCGGGCACCCGGTCTTCCGCGAACAGCTGCGCGCGGAGTCCATCGCCGCTCTCACTTGCGTGGATTACGTGTGCGTCGACCCGCACGAGACCTCGGAAGAAGTCATCGGCATCATCAAGCCCGACGTGTACGCCAAAGGCGGCGACTACGAGGGAAAGGAGAACGAGCAGGGCCACCCCACCGCACGCGAGAAGACGCTGGTGGAGACGCATGGCGGGCGGATGCACTTCACGCACGACCCCGTCACCTTCAGTTCCACGGCGCTGCTCAATGATCACTTTTCCTCACTGCCCGAGTCCGTGCGCGCCTTTCTGGATGGGATACGAGCTCGGTACTCAGGGGATGACTTTGCCGCTCTGTTCGAGAAAATCCAGAAACTGCGCGTGCTTGTCATCGGCGACGCCATCCTGGACGTCTATCACTATTCCACATTCCTGGGGCGCTCGGTGAAGGAGGAAATCCCGCGGGTGAGAGTGCTGGGTTCGGAAATGTTCCTCGGCGGCTCACTCGCGGTCGCCAACACTCTGGCCGGCTTCTGCTCTGCGGTCGGGGTGGCCGCCGTGCTCGGCAGGCAGAATCCTGCGAGGGAAAAACAGCATGAGCGGTTCATCCGCGACCACCTGAAGAGGAACGTCACCCCCAAGTTCTTCTTCCGCGATGACGCCCCCACCATCATCAACGAACGGTTCGTGAATAACGAGCCCACCATCGTCGACAAGACGACGAAGGTGAACATGCGGAAGTACTTCGGGCTCTACCACATCAATGAGACCCCCATATCGAAGGATCTGGAAGTAACGTGGGCCAAGCGCCTGAAAAAGATCGCTTCCGGATACGACGTGGTCATCGTGACCGATTACGGCCTGGGCATGCTCACCGACACGCTCATCAAGACCATCGCCCGCTTCCCCACATTCCTGGCCGTCAACACGCAGACGAACAGCATGAACTACGGCTTCAATCTGATCACCAAGTACCCCCGGGCCGACTACGTGAGCATCTCGCAGCCGGAGATGCGGCTCGCCCTCCACGACAAGCACTCCGACGTGGAACATCTTGCGGAAAAAATCGCGAAAGCGGTGCATGCGAAGACCGTCGCCGTCACGCTCGGCGCGCTGGGAGTGCTGGTGCGGGACAAGTCCGGCATCACGTCCATCCCCGCATTGTCGACGAGCGTGGTGGACAATATCGGCGCCGGCGATGCGTTCCTCGCGCTCTCGGCCCTGGGCGTCC
>VMEW01000015.1 GCA_007375735.1 Candidatus Peregrinibacteria bacterium Greene0416_19 | reverse complement strand
CTTCTTGGAACGGGCCGGGCGGACGGGGCGCTCGCTACTGACGGCTTCGGCGGAAGGAGCGGGGGGCGGGGGGGGAGGCGGGGGGGGGATATCATCCGACGATTCACCCCGGAGTTCCTGACGCAACCGGTCCAGCATGACCGCAATCTGTGCCCGGTTGATTGTTTCCGCCGGACCGAAGTGCGTCGCATCGGTACCGCGGACGATGCCGGCGCCGTACAATCGCCCGACCGCATCATCGTAGTACGCACCCGGTGGAATATCCTTGAAGATTCCAGAGCCCTTCATAGCGGCCCCGACCCCGGACGTGACGGCCGTGCCGACGACGATACCGGCGATGAACGGCAGTGTGAGTGCACTCGTGACGCGCAGAAGCTTGTTCGTCATGGGAGAAGATGGGGAAGCGGTAGGTATTTTGTCAAAGATGGGGGGGGAAACACAATGCGAAGATGATCCTTCGAAAGGGCCATTGACGGCATAGATGATAGATGGATTCGCATCATCATTCATCCGCTCCATCGGGCGCGATGTGACAACCGATGAATCGAGTGGAGCCCTGCCGGAGGCAATCAGATGCGCGTCGATGATGCGGAGCGGGTGCGCATCGGCCTCTCAGCCTGTTCCAGACGCGCATGGAACGCCATGTTTCCGGTACGGAAGAGCAGATCATCGAGCGACGGTCATGAGTTGCGCGGGAAGCTCTCACGTTCAGGCGCGAGCGGCGCTGGAATGATCGCGATTCTGTTTCCTTCCCCCTCCCTCCATGAACCGTTCCCGTTCCTCACTCCGTCCGCAGCTGACCGTCGAGCGTCTGGAAGACCGGCAGCTCCTCTCCACGGCCGGCGACCTGCTGCCGCTCCACGATGCGGTGCGCCAGACGCTGCTCGATACCGCCGCTCAGGCGCACTTCCTCACGCCCGAGAACGGCCAGGGCATCGTGCGGGACGATCCAGGCGACGTCATCGAGGTCCCCGACAGCCAGATGCCCGCGATCGACTGGAATACTCCTTTCACCGTCATCGCCCGGGCGCAGGTGCTGGACGATCCCGCCAACTATCCGGAATCGGCCGTGACGCTCATCGAGAAAGGAACATTTGACCAGAACGGCGCCTCTTGGGGGATGGCTCTGCGGCCGGGGGCGGGCGTTGTGGACGTATGGATGCAGGGGGCGCAGGGCAATAGTCACCGGATCTACCGGCGTTTTGCGCTCACGGGCATTGATCTGACCGCGGAGCACACCTACGCGATGACGAACGGCGCGAGCGGCGGGGCGGGCGAGGTGCGCGTCTTCGTCGACGGCATCGAGCTGCAAGACCTGCGTCATCAGGAGGATGCGCTCGGGGAACGGTCGATCCGGTCGCCGGCCCCGGCACAGACGGCAGATGGGTTCGGCGGCCCGCACGCCTTCATCCCCTGTCAGATCAGGGGCGTCATGGTGATGCCGGGGAAGGTAACCCCCGAGGCATTGAAGGACATCGCGGAGGCCCGCGTGCAGGCTCCTGCGGCGGTCCCGGCGATCCAGGAGGCGACGGCGCCGGTGGCATCACCTGTCACCGCCAGCACCCCCTCTGCGGAGACGGCCTTGCCGTCGGCCGAAGACCTGCGGAGGGAGGAGATCCGCCGCCGAGTCGGGGAGATCGAGACGGAACTCGAGGGAATGGACCGTGCGGAGCAAGGCAATCCCCTGCCGGACGCCACGGTGCTGCTCGGGGGCGGGGGGCTCGTCCGCCGCACGATGGCGGACAGGGTGACGGTGCCGCACGGGGCGGACATCGACTTCGAGACGACGGCCCCGTTCTCCTTCGTTGTGCGGGCACAGGTGACGGAGGATCCGGCGGCATACCGGAGCGACAGCATCCTGACGCTTTTCGAGAAGGGACGTTTAGCCGACGACCGCCAGTCGTACGGCATGGCGCTGCGGCCGGGGGCGGGGGTCATCGACCTGTGGCTGCAGGGACCGGGCGGGAGCGTGCGGCGCATCTTCCGCCGCTTCGCGATGAGCGGGGCCGACATGCGCCAGGAACATACCTACACCTTCAGTTACAGCGGACATCCCGGCGACGGCATCCAGCTGTACGTGGACGGCGCGGCGTTGCCGCTCCGGTACAGCGAGGACGGCATCGGCGGCGACAGCATCCGGTCCGGCGAACCGTTGGAGATTGGAGAAGGCATGAAGGGTGAGGTGGAGCAGGCCATCCCCGGGAACATCCTGGAAGTGAGCGTCCTCAAGCGCGCGCTGAACGCGGGCGATGCGCAGGGACTCGAGGCCTGGCGGACGCAGTGGATGACAGCCCAGACGGGCCGGGCGGAGCGGAAAACGGCACTGGAGAAGGAACTCGCGATGCTTGCTAATGAAGAGCGGGATCTGCCGTTCGTGGATGGATTGCGGCGGCAGATGATCGCGACGGTGGAGCAGATGGCGAAGGAGCATGCCGCCCTGCTCTCGGCGCTTGCGCACCTGGCTGAGCTTGACCGCAGCGTCACCGATCCGCAGAAGCGCCAGGCGATGGGGCTCGATGGTTCGCTCACGCGCCTGCTTGCCGATGCGCACCTCGTGGAAGCCCTGACGACCGTTCCGGACCGCGAGATCCGGGGGCCCTTCCGGTACGGGATCGACCGCGCGGGCGACGGCATGGTCTTCACCTACGAGAACGGGATGCCCGGCTGGGTGCTGGAAGTGTGGAACGAAGGGAGCTCCTCCCCTCTCGCGACCTACCCGCTCAGCGCCGAAGGCGGAAAGCTGAACGTCTCCGGGCTCGGCTCCATCTTCCTGACTGCGCGCGATACCATGACCGGTCTGGGCATGGGCCTGGACCAGGGAACAGCGAAGTTCGGCGACGGAGCCAAGCCGTGGACCACGATGGCAGGCGTACCCCGGACGGTGGATGAGGGAACGATCGTCCACGACGAGCTGCTGCGCTTCGTTCTGGAGCGCCTCCCGGCCCCGTCGCCTTCGGCATTCCCCTCCGACGGCGCGCGTGATCGTTTTCGCGCGGAACTGATGGAAGTGTGCGGCACATCCATCAAGGCTTCCCGGCTGAGCCTGGCCCACCGGATCGCCCCGGATCTGTTCGGGGGAACGGAGGAAGATGACCATCGCGTGTACGACGCGAAGATCGCGACGATGGGCAACTGGGGCGGAAACGCGCGCCCGATGCTGGACGGGATGCGCCGCGACGCGATGGCGGAGGTGGATCGGCAGATGAAGGAGGCGTACGGACAGATGGAAAAAGCTCTCTCCGACCGCTTCTTCGAGGCGTACGAGTGGATCTCCGGGCGGCAATCCCCGGGCTTCCGCGCAATGCTCGAAGGAGAAAGGCGCGGCATCCTCAATACCCCGGAGGTCTACGGCGACGTCGACAAGACAGCCATCCGCGGCATCTTCGGGCAGATGATGGGGATCTACAGCCGGATCCTGCGGGATTACTCTGTCGTGCAGCCAGCCAACCCGGCGCAGGTGAATGAGGAAGCGCGGAAGAGAATCATTGATTTGCTATTCTCGTACGATCCTGAGATGGCGTCGTTCAAGGAGCGGCACATGGGGGAATTAATGGCAATTGCGAACGGGGAGGCGGATGGGAGGGCGATGGTGGCGAGGTTGGAGGAGAGTGGGAGGGTGGCAGAGGCGAGTTCAAGCGAGAGCTTCCTGGAACGGTATCCCGAGGCGGTGGCGTGGGCAGGCCAGGAAATGCTCCATGGCAATGGCATCCCCGCGAATGTACACCTCGGTGAGCTTCAGCAGGGAACATTTCCGGCGCAGGGACTGAGCTTCGAGAGAGGAATGAGCTACACCTACGGCTTTGAAGTAAGGAATGACCCTGTGATGCTCCAAGGAATAAAAGTAACGATAGGAGGACAAGCGAGTTTCCCTGCATCTGTTGTGATCAGGGATACGAGCGGGACCATTGTGCATATGGCCACTGGTGAAGTTGGAAAGCCCGTCATCATCGATCAATTCCTCACGCCGGGGCACTACAGGCTCTCTGTCGTAAAGCATTCGACGAATGGAGCGGCGATAGCAAAGGAAGGATTGAGCTTCTCGATTCAAGGCGAGTTGAAGAAGGGGCCATTCAGCTTCGTCGCGGGGCAGGTGGAGAGGGATGGGAAGAGGTTTCCGGTAAAAATGATGGGATTTGGAGGTCTTGATCATCAGAATCAGATCATCAAAAAAGAGATACTGCCATCAGTACCCACTTGGGTGGTCATTCACGGAATGAATAGTTCTCCATCCGCAAACGGAATTAAGGAGTTGTTAGCGTCCTTATCCCAATTGGCAAATAAATATCACTATCAAGTTGTGGCTGTGGATTGGCAAGAAGCAGCAAAAAGCCTACTTAACCTCGGCAGTGATGCTCGATGGACAGACGAGGTAGGAAAATGGCTTGGTCAACAGTTGCAACGGCTGGAGATATCTGCCGTCGATACTTACTTTGCCAGTCATAGCCACGGGACGTTCGTGACGCATGACGCCTCAAAATTCTTGCTTGAGACAACAGGACAGAAAGTTGGCGCAATTGTTGCTCTCGATCCTGCCGGGAACTTCTCACCAATCTCTGGACGATCAACGGCAAAGATGGCCTTTAAAGACCTGGCAGAGCGGTCATGGGCGATTGAAGGGAGCTTCGTAGCTGGCAGCAATCGGCTCGCATCAACCGCTGACATCGCAATACAGATAAGTTCGCCTCTCACCAGTCGCATCTCCACAGAGCATGGATTGCCAGTAACCGTATTCTCGAATATTCTTGGCCATGAAGCCAACAATGAAGTATGCAGCACTGAAATCTCGCGACATCTGTCCATGGAGAAGATGCTTGGACGAGATGGAATCGTTCAGTACAAACTCGATGCATATAAAGGAAAATACGAAGCAATACTCACGGTTGGCATCGAGACCGTTGAAGAGAATGGACAAAAATGGCACAAAGCGATTCCCCTCATGCTCAACTACTACAAGGATGGTACAGATGAAGAACAGATTGAAATCCAAGTGTGCAATACTAATCGGTGAGCATGCGTCTTTCCATTTTCCTTCGCCGGTTTCTCTACGCTTTGTTTGCAGCCCCCCTCGCAGTGATTGCGACGGGGGCTCTATACTGGACTACCGCGACCTCTCTTGGTTATTACGTTCATAAGACAGGATGGGAAGTGGCAAAAATTCTTGTTGAGAAAGGCAGGCCACCTACACACTGCAAAAAAATTCACTGGCTCTACACATTAACGAGCCCGACTGTTGCGGAGCAACGAGCACTATGCTTCTACGAATACGCAAAGCTGAGTCGTGACCCCGCCGTTTGTGAATATCTAATGCCAAGCGAATATGGAATCTATTGCATCGCTGAGACCCAGAGCACCATCAAACCGGATCCTGAATGCTACTTGCTCAAGGACAAAAAACTCCTCTGCAGGATCAATGGAAAACAGGAGGAATTTTTTTGGAGAGATTGCGAAAGTAAATTATCGGACCCTAACATGAAAGATTGGTGCATTATCGCTCGAGTAACGTGGGAACAAAACTTTAATGATTGTAGCGGGATCTCTCCTGTATCAGCTCATCTCGATGCGTGCTTTTTCGCATTGGCACAAAAAATTCAAGATGAACAACGATGTCAGCTTGTAAAAAATACAATTAGGAAATCTGCTTGTGGCATCCTAGTGAGAGCAAAGAAGCAGCATCCGGAGATTTTCAAGCACCTATAGAGATAACTGGTCAAAAACCCCGCCGTTCCAAACCGCTTTGGAACGGCTTTGTTGGCTTTGCTTAGCTCAAAGTTAACTATCGTGTCTTTTGAATATCCATACCGGCTTTCGCCGGCACGGACTATGGTTTTTCATATTCCTCCTGTCTATACAGGTGACCCCACAAACGTTCCCCCTCACACACATGGGCTACCGAAGACCTCTCCCCCGGCTCCGGAACGAAAAGACACGGAAGGAAAACAAAGCCTCTCAGGAGGTGATCGGAGTGCTGTACTTCGTCGAAGACCTCGTTCACACGAATTCTGCTGAAGAAAGGGCTGAATCATCGGATGCCCGGTAAATGCCATGACCCGGGCAAGACAAGCGTCCACAGTGGCTAGAATTCAAAAAATAGCTTGAAACAAGCCATTTTTGATAACTTGACTTTACATTTAACTCCTTTTGAAGTAAGTTTTCCCACCGTATGCCATTCACTCGCGTTGTCCACCTCCAGCACGAGATCTTCCTCGTCGATGCGGATCTCGAGCACCCTTTGGACGCCACCGCGCCCGAGCTGCAGATTCGCACGCTCGTGAACGATCTGCTGCGGACGCTGGGCATGTTTGAGCTCGGTGCGCTGCAAATCTACCCCGCCACCGACCAGCGGGCACCCGGCTGGTCATTCGTGCAGCCGATCACCACCAGCCACATTGCGTCGCACTACTTCGAGCGGCCGGGGAAGCACCCGCACTTCCACATGGACATCTACAGCTGCAAATCCTTCGACTGGCGGAAAGTCATGGAGGTGCTGAGCCGTCATCGCCGATTGGGTGCCTGGAAAGGAAATTTCATCAGACGGAACATGAAGAGTGATAAGAGAGAAGTATGGGAAGTGACGGGCCGGGGGCAGGATGTGACTGAAGTACTCTTGCTGAATCCAGCACTTGCCGTGCCGCCGCTCAGGACTTCCGCAGACCGCATGAACGTCGTAGGCGCCTAGCTGCATCCCCCCCCTTGCCATGCATCCGTCGCAAGCCGATTATCTGCAGGACACCGTGGAGCACCTGGATCCCACGGCATTCGATGCCGTGCCTCTCATCGAGGGGATGTCGAAGATGTCGTTCCAGTCGCGGAACCTGGCGCGGGCCAGCATCATTTTCAATCAAATGGTGAAAGAGGAGGGCTGCCGCAATTTCCTCTGCCTGGCCGGTTCGCTCGTGAGCGCCGGGCTCAAGAAGACCATCCGGACGCTCATTGACTGCAACATGATCGACTGCATCGTCTCGACCGGCGCCAACATGGTGGACATGGATTTTCTGGAGGCGCTCGGGTTCAAGCATTACCTGGGCGACTCCAAGGCCGACGACGACGAGCTCCACAAACGCGCCATCGACCGCATCTACGACACCTACATCTCCGAGTATGACCTGCGCGTCTGCGACGCCACGGTGACGGAGGTGGCCAACCGCATGCCCCCGCGCCCCACCAGCTCCCGCGAGCTCATGGCCGCGCTGGGCGCGTACCTGGTGGAGCAGGACAAGGGCCGCGACTCCATCCTCCGCGCCTGCTACGAGAAGAACGTCCCGGTCTTCGTCCCCTCCCTCTCCGACTGCTCCGCCGGCTTCGGCCTGGGGCTTCACCAGAAGCAGAACCCGGGTGCGCACGTGTCCCATGATTCGGTGAAGGACTTCACGGAACTCACTGAATTGATCCTGGACGCGAAGTCCACCGGCCTTTTTATCATCGGTGGTGGCGTTCCGAAGAACTTCATGCAGGACACGGTGGTGATGGCAGACGTATTGGGTCATCCGGTCCCCATGCACAAGTACGCAGTGCAGATCACGGTGGCAGATGAGCGCGATGGGGCACTCTCGGGTTCAACGCTGAAAGAGGCACATTCATGGGGGAAGGTGGAACAAGGGGCGGAGCAGATGGTGTTTTGCGAGGCGACTGTGGCGATGCCGTTGGTGGTGAGTTATGTGTATAGTAAGGGCGAATGGCAAGCACGAAGAAAAGAGTCTTTAAATAGAAAATTTGAGTCGGTATATCTTCGAGCTGTAGCAAGTCCCAAAAAAAGAATCCAGAAGAAGGCACTCAGTTCGGTAACCGCCTAAAACTAGGTTTATGGAAGTCTGGCTCATTTTTGCATTACTAGCTCCACTCTTTTTTGCAATTGTGCATGTTTTGGACTCTCATTGTGTTGGTAATATTTTTGAGAAGCCATGGATGGGAATTGTCACCAGTGCATTTGCATCGTTGATTGTTTTTGTGCCCCTGCCTTTCATTTTGCCTTTATTAGATCTGAGTTGGCCAACTCAAGAAATAATAATCATTGCCCTGTTAACCGGTGTAATCATCCAAATAAACCAAACACTATATTTCCAAGCATTGTCACACAGCGAAGCGGGAATTATCGCGGCATATTGGAATATGACCCCCATCATGGTGACCTTGCTCAGTTTTTTTATTTTTGGCCACATTCTTCTACTTCCTCATTATATTGGAATAGCCGTTCTCGTTACTTCTTCTGTCTTCATGTGTCTTTTAGATTCAAATATAAAAGGAAAATGGCATTCTTTTAATCTCATTCTTATTGGAACAATACTACAAGCCGTTGCATTAATATTGATGGAAAAAATTTTTAGAGAATCTGAGTACCTGTCTGGTTTTTTTCTCATCACTTTTGGATTCGTGATTGCTGGTTTTGCGCCATTAATAATTCCAAAAGCACGCATTACTTTGAAGAAAAATTTTCATACTTTAATATCATTAAAATATTTTTTTCTTGCGATTGAGATTTGTAACCTGATTGCTTACGCATGCATTGAACTTGCTGTGAGCTTGAAAAATGCTCCTCTTGTCTCTGCTATTGACTCCGCCACTCCTGGCTTTACATTTGTTGTCTCACTTGTTCTTTTGTTTGCTTCGAAGCGGTTTAAGAATCCTCATACACGAAAATTCTATTGGCTAAAATTGGGAAATGTTGGAGTAATGGTTACAGGTGTATGGCTGCTTTCAATTGAGTAACCCATCCACCATGTCCTTCATCTGCAGAATGATTAATGTCGTCCTTCAACGGCAAATCAACAAAGAAGGTTGTTCCTTTGCCCTCCTCACTTTCAAACCATATTTTCCCCCCCTGGCTTTCAACAGCTCCTTTCGCTACATAAAGTCCGAATCCATTTCCATCAACGGAATTTTGAATATTGCTCGCACGGAACAGTTTGCCAAAAATCTTTTCCTGATCCTTTTTCGGGATCCCACATCCTGTATCCCGTACTTCACAAAGCACATGACCATCGCGAATCGAAACAACAAAGTTTACTTTACCTCCCTCTGGAGTGTATTTCACTGCATTTGTAAGTAAATTTTCAATAGTCATTCTTGTATAGCGCCTATCCAAATTTGCAGTCGGAAATGCGGCGGGCAGTTTTGAAGTGAATATAATTTTTTTCTCTTTAGCTCCCGGTTCTATAACATGAATCATTTCTTCGAAGAAGGCAGTTAGCTCAAGGGGCTTTTTATCAATCTTAACTTTACCCAATTGTATTCTAGATACATCAAGAATCATGCTGACCAAATCAGCAAGATTGACTGTGCTCTGCTTCATTTCCTCTAACGTCTTTCTGCCGTCATTTCCGATTTTTGTAAGGTAATCGTCAAAAAGGCTCTCTAGGTCCCATCTGAGAGCTGTAATTGGTGATGCAAGTTGGTGACTCACAATGCCGAGCAATTCATCTTTTTGACGATCAAGCTCACGAAGAAGTTCAATTCTTCCTCCCCATAGTCTCAAAAAAGCTATAGTGAGTCCTATTAATATTAGCATTAATATAATTGTGATAATTCCAAAGGGTAGATATGTCGCCTTGACCAAATGATTATAGTCAGTGACATCGATATCTACACCTAAATATGCAATCGTATTGTTGTACTCGTCTTTTATGGGAGCGAAACCAGAGTAGAGAAGCCCCCATCGGTCTTTGTAAATTTCTTGATTCACTGTTGGACCTTTATTTACCGAACCATCCTCAAACACACGAATACCTGTAATATCATACTCCGAGCCAGGAAATCCGTCCTCTGTTACCTCATCTATATCATAATTAAGACTAGGCCTCAGAGCTATTACATCTGCATCTGCTATAAATGTCATTATGTTTGGTTTTTCACTTGGAGCCCAAATATAGGCAAATGTCATGCGATCATTTGCTCTCTTTAATTGCTGTAATTTTTCTACAACTGAACGATAGGTAGGAGTTTTCAAACTTGCTTCGGGTCCAAGCTCTCGAAGTTCCTTTATTTCTTCCGGTGAGAAAAGTAGTGAGGCTGTTGAAATTATTGCTAGGACCCTTTGATTCAATCTTTGCTTTAATAGATTCGCTGTAAAGCTATACATTGAAATTGTTATCGTCACTACTGCGGCTGCTGAGAAAAATAGAATTAGCATCGTTACGCCCCTCAGCCGGCTTGTACTCCCCGGGTGGTCTATTACTTCGATTGACTTTATTGTTTGCATCAAATAATGATATCATAAATCATCAAGCCTGTAAATATGAGAATCCACTCTCATTTATCAAGTAAGTGCCACATCGCCGAATCCATGATTTGCGATAGGGGTGTATTTGCTAAAGAAAAAATTATTATGGGCGAAACTATTGCAATATGGGGGGGCAAGATATATTCGGCGGAAGAAATAGATTCTCTCTCAAAAAAGTACCCATCAATATCTACTCACCCTTTTGGAGTTTTCGATGGTTTTTACATGGGCCCTGTAAAGCCAGACGATCCACCTGATGACGCTGAATTTTTTAATCACTCATGCCTACCTAACGCTGGTATAAAGGGACAAATTGTTCTAATTGCTCGTAGAGATATCCCTGCTGGCGAAGAAATATGCTTTGATTATGAAACAACTGAAAATACTTCCAATGCACTTGGATTTAAATGCAATTGTAAATCAAATAAATGTAGGGAGATGATTAACGGAGACGCTTGGCTAGATCCGAACTTTATTAGAGCGAACAAAGAGTATTTATCATGGTATATTCTTTGTAAGGTTAATAATTTATGAAAGATTTTAATCCAAACGCTCCCGCAAATCCAAATTCAGGCATATTTGGACTACCATATAATAGCAATGAATCAGAGGTAATTCTCATTCAAGTGCCTTGGGATGCTACTGCGTCGCACAAAACCAAAACAGCTCTTGCGCCAGCAGCAATACTTTCAGCAAGTAAACAAGTAGACCTATTTCATTATAAATTTGGGAATCTATACAGCAGAGGCATTTATTTGGAATCAATTAATTCAGAAATTAAGAAAATTAAAAACAAGACTTCCAAAGTTTCAGCAAAGAATCGTACACAGCTAAACCAACTAACAACAAAATTAGAAAAAATTATTTATTTGGACGTAAAGAAAATTTTGAAAGAAGGGAAAATTCCAGGTATCATTGGGGGTGATCACTCAGTCTCATTGGGGGCAATTAAGGCTTGTAGCGATGAAAAGGAAATTGGAGTTTTACAATTCGATGCACACGCAGATTTGAGAAAAAGCTTTGATGGAATAAAGCACTCTCACGCATCAATTATGTTCAATGTAATTAATGAATCAAAAATTATCAATTTGACTCAAATTGGTGTACGTGAGTTCTGTCAAGAAGAATTTGATTTCATCAAATCTAATAATAAAATTAAAACCTACTTTGATAGAGAATTATTCAATCGAAAATCAGAGGGGGAATCATGGAGAACTATTTCTGCTGAAATCATCAACAATCTGCCAGAATATCTGTACATTTCCTTAGATATAGACTTTTTCGACATTAAGCTTTGTCCTAACACAGGTACTCCTGTTCCGGGAGGATTAGATTATAATGAATTTCTATATTTCGTTGAATCAGTTGCAACAGTTAAAAAAATTATCGGATTTGATTTAGTTGAAGTATCTCCAAACCCTGTAAACCAGTTAGATGAGAGTATCGGAGCGCGGGCCTTATATGAGTTGTGTTTATGTGCATTAAAATCTAAATCCTTAAATTCAAACAATTATCGAGATTAATAATAAAATCTACCTAAAAGATAATATTCTTATCATAAGGAATGCCGTGAACAAAACTAAAAACCATAAAATAGGAGTAAAATGTTTCCTAATAAGTTCAAATTCATCAGAAACATATTGAGAAATACCAAGTACAGAAATTAATCTGTGATCCTGATCAAAGATTGGAGCAGTACCATCTAAAAATCTTCCCCACTGATCTATCAGAAAATCCTCGCTGTAGGCTGGCTTCCCTGAAAAAAATTTTTCATTTGCATTTTCTTTTAAGAAATACTGCACGCCAGGAGCAACATTCTCATCAGCTTCATCCAATACAAGATCTTGATTAATGTCAGATCCTACCTGAGGAATATAATAATTTGAATCAGCATCTGCAACAAATTCCCAAACAAACGGGTCAGCGGTTTGTCTCATGATATAGGCATAACTAATAGATGGATTACCATCCCTGATAGCATTAAGTTTTGTGAATACCCTCTGATAAGCCTCTTTTTTCATATCTCCAGCAATATGTAGTTGCTCCAAATCCTTCGGATCAAACTCCGATGCCGCCGTTGCTGCAATCGACATAAGCCGAGTACCAATTTCCTCCTTCATAATCTTCAATGTATGTAAGTAAAGAAAGAGCGTTATAAAGAAAGCAATTTCTGCACAGATGCCCACCGTCACCAAAACTTTCCGAAGCTTAAATACCATCCAGATTTCTTCAAAAAGTGATTTATTAAATGCAGCGAGACGAATAAAAACAAACAGCAGGAAAAGGCCAACGAATGAATAGATTGCATTAAATGAGACTTTGTTCAGCGCATCCCAATTCTCAACGAGAACATCCACGCCGATGACTGCCGCCGTTTTTCCACTTTGGTCCTGTATGGGCGCCAGGCCGGCGATGATTGTCGCCCATTGATCCGTCACTGGTGCTTCATCCGCCTGTGGAAAAGACAGTGCGTCTTTTAGTTTGTCTGTTGACTCATTGTACTTCTCTCCTGGAGGAGAAAGATGATCACGATCATCTATGAATCCGTCTCTATTCAAATCTTTCCTAGCCTTAAGAGCCAGGGAATCCGCATCTGCAACAAATGCGAAGTACTCCTGGCCGGGAACCGGCCGCATGATGTAGGCAAATTTCACAAGCGGATTCTGATCGCGGATCTTGTTGAGTTGGCCGATCACTTTGGCATATTCCGGTCGTGCGACATCTTGGAAGGTTCGCAGAGTCTCCAGATCTTTCACATCAAATTGTAGAGCAGCCGTTGCAGCGATGGATTTTGCCTGATCACGAATACGCTGAAGATTTAGGTTTGCCGTATACCTCTGCAGGCCATACGTTATTCCTGCAGCGACAAGAGCGAAAGCAATGAAGGTTGCAATGCTCTTCCTGCTGAGGAAAAACTCCCGTAGTCCCGACAAAAACTTCACCGAGAACGGCACCTTCACTTCCTCCCTCTCCGGCCCCGGCGCCCCCGACATCTCCCCCTCCGGCACACTCCCCTTCCTCCATATCGCCTCGAACATCCCGCGCTCCGTGGCCGCGAGCTCGGGGTAGTGGATGAAGCAGGCGCGCTGTTCGGCGTGGTTGAAGCAGGCGACGGTGTCGCCGGCGATGATCTTCTCGAACGTGATGGGGAGATCCTGCTCGGGGATGAGGAGGGACTTGCGGTACTCGAAGGGATCGCGGCTCTGGAAGCGGCGGCCGAGCGGGGTGGCGTGGGCGATGATGCGGGAGAAAATCCCGCGGCGGCGGCGGTCGCGGAAGTACTGGACGAAGAAGTCGCGGAGCGGGTGGTCCTCGATGGAGCAGAAGACCGGATCGTAGATGAGGAGTTCCTTCCCGCGATCGAGCAGCTTGGTGTACGCCTGCTGCATCCCCTCCTTGCCATCGAAGAACTCCATGTCCGGGCGGTGCTTGCCCTTCTCCAGGGACGCGATGAAGGTTTCGAAGTTCTGGTGGCGACGCAGCAGTTCCTCGCGCTGACTGCGCGTGTGGTTCTCCATCCACTTCACGATCGACTGCAACGAGTGGATGGCGAACTTGGTCGTGTCGTTGATGTCCTCCTTGCTCACGATTCCCTTCCGGAGCAGCTTCTTCATCGCCTGATCGAGGACGCCGGTGCTCTTGCCTGTGCGGGCGGCGATCTCGCGGAGGGTGAGGGCATCCTCCTCCAGCAGGCGCTTGAGGATGACGATCTCGGTGGCCGAGAAACCGGCACCGACCAAAGCCGACTCGATGCTGGAGGGAAGAGTCATGGCAATCCTGTACTCTACCAGAGGTTGCCGTGATGTAAAGTAAACTTATCTACGCTCGAGGACCCAGAAGACTCAAAGGACGAAAAGGACCAAAAGAATGAACCATGCTTCTTTTGGATCCTTTGGGTCATCTGGGTCTTTTGGGTTCTTTTCGTCCTCATCATCAACTATGGAGTAAAAGCCAAAAATCTGCTATAATAACAGGAATGCCCACCAACCCCATCGAAGCGCTCTTCAGCAAGGCCAGGGAGCTGGGCGCCTCCGACGTGCACATCGCGGTGGGAGCGCCGGTGCTGTTCAGGATTCATGGAACGCTGACGCCGCAGACGGAGCAGCTGGTGACGGAGAACCAGGCGAAGCAGATCGTCGAGATCGTGCTCGGCGACGTGACATGGAAGCGGTTCGAGAAGGAGCGCGAGATGGATGTGAGTTACGCCCTGAAGGACGGTACGCGCCTGCGCGTCAACTGCGCCTACGAGCGTGGCAACCCCACACTCGTGGCCCGCCTGATTTCGACGGAGATCCCCACGCTCGAGGATCTGGGTCTCAGCGACCTCGCGCGGTTCATCTGCCCGCTGCGCGACGGACTCGTGCTCTTCACGGGACCGACCGGTTCGGGGAAGTCGACCTCGCTCGCGTCGCTCATCCATGCCATCCAGCTCGACCGGCCCATCAACCTGATCACGCTGGAAGACCCGATCGAGTACGTGTTCCCCATCCCGCAGGGCATCGTGCGCCAGCGGCAGTACGGACAGGACTTCCTGTCCTTCGCCGAGGGACTCAAGCACGTGCTGCGGCAGGACCCGAACGTGGTGATGGTGGGGGAGATGCGCGACCCGGAGACGATCGCCGCGGCCCTGACCCTGGCGGAGACGGGCCACCTGATCTTCGCGACCCTCCACACGCCGAACGCCATTCAGACGGTCGACCGCATCATCGACGTGTTCCCGCCACACCAGCAGAACCAGGTGCGCGCGCAGCTGAGCATGTCGTTGAAAGCGGTGGTGGCTCAAAAACTCATTCCGAAGACCAACGACGGTCGCGTGGCCGTGCGCGAAGTGCTGGTGAATACGCCGGCCGTCGCCAACATCATCCGCGACGCGCGCGCGCAGGAGCTCAAGAGCGTGCTGCAGACAAACGAGGATGTGGGGATGATGACATTCGAGAAGGCCTTAAAGAAGCTGCTGAAGGAGGAGCAGATCACGAAGGAGACGTTCGAGGCGGTGATGCTGGCGGTGTGACCTCGCTCCCGCCTCACCCCCACCACTTTGGCCTCATCCTCTTGGCCTGCTGCCTGGGAGAGGGCGGGTTCAATCTTTCAATGCCGCACGGCGGAACCGTGCTGCTACGATCAATTGTTGATTATTGCAATCAGCAGCACGGTTCCGCCGTGCGGCATTCACCTACAAACCTCCCCTTTCCCGACGACAGTGAGGGGGAGAGGGGGCCGGGAGGTGAGGTCTACTCCCCCGCACTCCGGCACAACTCATTCACCCCCTTCCCGATCCGGTTCATGATCCCGATGTTCCAGCCTTTTTCCTCGGCGGCGGCGTTCCACTCCTCCATAAATTCCATCAAGTATTCCGGCGACAGCGCCCGCTCATCCTCTTCTGCCGCCTCCTGACAATACTTCACGCGCTGCTCGAGGAGGTTGATGATCTGCTGGTCGATTTTCTGTATCTGATCCAGCAAGTGATGGGAGATGGGCATGTGGCCGACTGTTACCGCATGCGGAAACGATTGCAATTGACAAAGAAGGATATGAGGACGGATAACCCGCTCTTCACCTCTTCCGGATCAACGAACAGAATGTAGAGAACCGGCAGCGCGAGGAACCACCAAATCCCAAGAAGGAGCGCAATGCCGAGGTGAAAGAGGAATCCGAGCGCGAAGAACCACCGTTGCATCCGCCGGCTCCACAGGCCGAATGGCAGCGTGAGTTCGAGCGCGATGATGAGGAAGATAAGCAGATCGTACGCCGACAGAGGAATGTTCTCTAGCAGGAGCCAACGGGCAAGAGGCGTGGCCCATCGTCCGGCAAAGCCGACCGTCAACACCTCCCCTCCGTCCCACCCCGGCAAGACCAGCTTCTGCAGTCCGACGCCCAGGTACGTGACGGTGAGCTGGATGGCGAGGAGGCGTTGCGGAAAGACGCTGACGAGCGGAGGAATCCGACCCGTCCGACCGCGCCCGGGCGGGCGATACTGAAGAGTCCGACGAGTCCGAGGATTGAAAACTATTCCTCGGTATCGTCGGTTTCCTCGGACTCCTCGGTATCCTTCAAGATACGACCGCACGGAAAGAACACGATCCGCGCCGCTGAAGGTAAGCACCGCGAGTGCGAGGAGGAAGATCCGGTCGAAGGACGTGTCGAAGAGATGCAGCGAGAGGAACCAGTAGTAGAGATAGAGAATGACTGCGACCGTGCCGACGATACGCATGTGCCAGCCGAGGGTGAAGAGGAGGAGGAAGACGAGGAGGACGAGGAAGACGAGTAGTGCGATCGGCGGCGGCGGGGGCGTGAGGATGACTGTCAGCGGTGTCGTGGGACGGAACAGCGGAAGAATGATGCCGGCACTCGAGTACCGCATGGCGACAGTCGGAAACTGGAGGCTGAAGTACAGCAGCAGAAAGAACCCGAACCCTATCCGCGCCAGCGCGAGGGCGTGGGGAGGGACCTGCCGGAACCAGAAGTGATTCCAGTGGGATACAACGATCTGTTTCATGGGGCAATGATGAGAAACGGTGGAAGGAATGGCAAGATGAACGATGGTCATCCAGGTACAGGCGTCCCCACCACCCCAAAACGCCCGCACGGCGGAGCCGTGCTGCTGTAGCGGAAATCAATATTCGATGATCAAATACGTCCATGCACAGCAGCACCCCCTCCGGGGTGCGGGTGTGAATGGTAAGGATGGTGCCTGCCCTCGCGCTTTCGAGTTTCGCGTTCTCTCACAAAGATACTTCCGCCAGCACATGCCGAAGCACCAGCGGTCCCGCCCGCAGGTGACCGAAGCTCTCCGGCGCGCGCGGCCAGCGCTCGAGCGTGAGGCGCACGGAGACGATGGATCTTCCCCGCCCGCGCTCATGGAGAAGGAGCTGCCTGGCGAGTTCGCTGTACCTGGCGAACCACCGGCCTTTCTCCCGCCGCCAGAATCCCTTCAGGAATGCGCGTACGTTGGCCTCGCCACGGCCCTGCGGGAAGTACGGGCCCAGGTTGATAGACTCCCACCGTCCATCTGAACGCAAGCCTTCTGCGAGCAGATCGGCATTCCACTCATCGTCCCCCTGGTAGGGCGCCATCATGCTGTAACTGTGGTCCACGAGCGGCCAGACGGAAGCAGGCAGCAACCGGATGCGGGTGAGTGTGTAGATGAAAGCGGTGAGAGTGATCACCCCGTAGCAAGCGATGATGATGTTGCCTGCGATATGCCGGGAACCCACATTGGAAGTCTAGCATGGTAGGATGGAGGAATTGCCTCTGCCTGCCCTGAGCTTTTCGAACGGGTCCGCCTCCCGCTGTCCTACCGCGGCGGCATGGTCTTCAACACCTTTCCTGCATCACGCTCCACGGCGTTGAGTTGGCGCGTCGCTTCCTCCGCGGTGACGGTCCCTCGGATCACGTTCCCCGCAATTTTCAAAAACTTCTGCGTCATGGCATCCGCGACGCGCTTCTGCTCGGGAGAAACGGCCGTCGCGTGCAGGCTCCGGAGGCTCTGGACGGAGCGACGGGTGGCCGCCTGGACCGCACCCTCGGCACCGGCCGGGGAAGCGGACGCCCCGCTGAGCGGGGAGGCGGCACCCGTCGCGCCGCCTGTCGCTGGAGCAGGAAGGGGCGCGGCGGCACGAGGCACGGAGACCCGCGGCAGTGCGGATGGAGCGGCAACCACTGTCGACGAGAGGTTCGGGGCAGGGCCGGGGACATCTGGAATGAATAGGGAAGGGGTTCTATCCGCCGGAGCCGCCGCAACGGGGGAAGTCTCCGTGAGCCCGGACTCCGGCTGACCCTGCATCCAGAGGGGCAGATCGCCAGACGGCGGCTCGCTGTCGCGCTCCAGTTCCTGCAGGAGGGTCGACAGATCGGCGGGGATTTTCTGCCCGTCGAACGCGGAGCGCAACTCGGCCCAACCGTCCGGCGCTTGCCCCGCCTCACCGGCAGGCGCGAAAAAATTACCGTGGAGCGGATCGTCGGCGCCGGCCGCGGGGGCCGTCGGCAGTGCCAGAGGATCCGGCATGTCGATCCGCGCCCCGCCGAGCGGAGCGGATGGCGCTGCGTGGAGCGGATCGTCGCCAGCCGGATCATCACCCTGAGCGGCGCCAGCCCACATATCTTCACTGTAGAACGGCTGCGACCAACTCCTGTACTGCGGCACATCCATCGCGATCCCGCTCTCCTCCAGGAGAAGCGGCCCGAGGAACTCGTCGAAGGGTGCCGGCCCCTGCAGCATCATCGTCATCGATCCGGGATCGCCACCCTGCTCCCCGTCTCCGCCGATGGCTGCGCCGCGGCCGAGTCCGCCTCCGCCGATAGTCGCTCCGCGACCCCGTCCGCCGATCTCGCCTCCACCGCCCGTGATACCCGGATTGAGCCAGAGCCCGCCGCCGCCACCGGAGGATTGACCGCCGCTCGAGGCTCCACCGGAGCTGGCGCCGCTGCTCTGTCCGCCACCCGAGCCGCCGGCATCTCCTCCTTGATCACCAGCAGACTCTCCGCCATCGCCTCCGCCCGAGGCGCCGCCTTCATCTCCGCCTGAGTCCCCCCCCTGACCGCCGCCCTGATCGCCGCCACCTTGATCTCCACCGGATCCGCCGACGTCCCCTCCCGAATCACCCCCCTGCTGGCCGCCGCTCTGGCCGCCCGACGTACCACCGGCACCACCCTGCGATCCGCCTCCGGTCGTGCCGCCCTGGCCGCCCTGCCCACCCTGCCCTCCGCTGCCACCCACAGTCCCGCCACCGCCGCCGGGGATGCCGCCAAATCCCCCGTTATTTCCGGAGAATCCGCCGTTCATGCCGCCATTGAAACCTCCACTGATGCCCCCTCCGATGACGCCCCCAATGCCTCCACCGATCCCACCTTGGATGTTCCCTCCGATACCGCCGCCGTTGGGCCAGCCGAAACCGCCGCCGAGCGGATCACCGCCGCCACCGCCGAACGAGCGTTCAACGCACCTGTTCATTGCCTTCCTGTGCAAATCGGGATCGTCGGCTCCGTTCCTGTTACAGACATCAAGAGCACAAGCCTGTTGCTGCGGATTTCCGCTGAAATTGGTGGCGAATTGCTTGCAGGGATCGGGGGGCGGGGGCCTCTTGCAGTTATTCTGCGCTGCAAAATATCCAATCATGCTTCCTCCGTTATTACAGTAGTCATGCATGCACTTCTTCAGTTCAGGGGTTGAATTGCCGCTATCGCTGTCCACCCGCTTGTTACAACGGTCTTTCTCATCATCCACACGACACTTCTCCTTATGTTCCTGATATCCGGCACTCGGCCACTCGGTGACGTTGGCACAGTAAGCCTTATAGCAAGCTGCGAGCGCCGGGTTCTTTGCAAGCACGCCATCGGACGTCGCCCGATCCATACACTGCTTCTTGGGATCGGACTTTGGCTTGCACTGAGTATTAGCGGGATTATTGCAGCAGAAATTTTCTTTCGAACCAACGGGATACGCTTCGCAGCACTGTGCAGCTGTCGAGCCAGGATCGTAATAGTAAATGCAAGATGCCACCCGATTGCATTCCCGGTACCACGCGTCACTAGCTCCCATGCACTTGCTCAATTCACATGTTCTCCCGATGAATGGCTTGCAGCGACATTCGCGGGCATAGGGGTTCCTGCAACAGAACGGATCTTGGGCATTCGAGCAGCGGTCCGGAGGGGTGGAGGTACCGGCGCCGGTGCCGCCCGGGCTCGGAGTGCACCTTGGATTGGTTGCGCCCGGGCAATTGCAATATTCCTGACAGGTAAAGCCGCTGTTCGTGGTACCGCCCGCTCCGCCGCGAAAGGCGTAGCAGAAATCGATCCACTCGTTCACATTCGGCCATCCGGTGCTCGTGCAGTCCGTCGGCACCTGCTTTCTTTCTGCGGTGGATTTGCCCGTCAGCACCAGCGTTCCATCGGATGAGCGGGAGAACAGCGTGACGCCGACCAGGAACATCCCGGTGAACGCGAGCGCGGGAACCAGCCAGGTCCGGAGATGGGTCGTATGCGTCTGCTTCATAAAGAAAGAGGGAAACTACTGCAGAGGAGTGTTCGGACGCGCGGCGGAGGGGAAGTCGTAGACGGGAACGCGATGAGGGGGAGACGGTGCGACGGGTGCTTCCACAGACACACCCCCCTCCGACTCCGCCCCCGCCTCCTGCCGGAACGCCTGCTGCATCACGGTCATGACTGCCGCGTTGTCCTCCGCCGTCGCCAAGGCAGCGCGCAGAGCGCGCATCGCGGCGAAGACATCGCGCTGCGCCGTCTGGCAGCGCTCTGCGTTCGAGTCGACGCATTCCCCCTGGGCGGTGCCCCACAGGTCCTGGACTCGCACGAGCGCACTGCGTGCCTTGTCGGCGTCGAAGACCGTCACCTTGCCGTCCACCTGCGCCCGGATGCCGGCGTTGACGGCGGCGGTGAGGGAGCGCACCAGCCGGCTCACCGCCTGCAACGATGCAGTCGTCACAGCCGGCGCGGCGGCGTGAGACGGGGCCGCGGCCTGCTGCAATTGGAGACGGATCCTGCCGACGGCTTCGGCGATCTCCTCCTTCGTCGGATACCGCTGTTCCAGGAACGCACTGATGGTGACGATCACGGCGTTCAGCTGTGTCCGCACATCGGCGCTATCGGTGCGGGAGAGGAGGAGGCCGACACCGCGGAGCACATCCGCGACGGCGCCGCGGGCGCGCTCGATCACCTGATCGTCCGTTGACTGCTGTTCCAGGATAACGGAGGACCCGTCCGTGGCAATGACATGACCGCCGGTTTCCTGCAGGAACAGCGCGCGGGTGAGCTCCACGCTGCACTGCCGGAACGGATCAGCGGGACGCGCGATCGTGATGCCGTCATGACCGATACAGGTGGGCGCCACTCCCACCGTTGACGATGGAGTGGGCGGGACCGTGACCGGATCGACCGGGCCGGGCGGCCGGCTCTGCACGGGAATCGCTGCCTGCACCGGTCTCTTGACCTGCATGGAACCGCGGTCAGTGGGGAGCGTGAAGGACTCCGCAGAAGAATCGACGGAAGCGGGGTCCACGATAAAAGGATCCCCGCCAACGGCGGAGGAGAGAAATTGCTCGATGGACGGCAGCGGAGCGTCCGTCTGCGCGCCCACCGGAAGAATCGGATCCGGCGCGGCCGCTCCCGCGTCGGACGAGGCGGCGCTTCCAATCGACCAATCGGAGGGGAACAGCGTGCCATCCTCGGGGATGCTGATGATCTGAAGCTGATCCTGCATGACGGTCGCCCCGGCCTGGGAATCGGAAAGAATTTGTGCCGTCAACATCACTCCCCGCAGCACCGATACGGCCACCGTCCCGGCAACCATACCGGCAACGGCCGCCGCCAGAACCATAAGGGAGTGGTGGTGCCGCGCAGGGGGCATCGCGGGAAAAAGGGAAGGGATGTGTGTGTCGTTACCTTATTATTATAGCACAGCGGAGGAACTCGGGCGAGTGGTCGTCGGTGGCGGGGGAGCTACGATACCGGCCGATGCACCGATTCATCCTCGCCCTCTGCGCGCTCGGGTTGCTGCTGACGGCGCTGCCGTCTCAAGCGTTCTTCGAGGAGATCGATACGCTGGAGGAACGGGTGACAGGCGGACGCGCATCGACGGCCGGGGATACGACCGTTCAGAACCTCATCGAGACGCTCGATCGCGGATCCGGCCCCGTGTTCCGCGACGTGGATCAGAACGCATGGTACGCGGCGGCGGTGAACGCTGCTGCGAAGCAGGGGCTCATTCATGGGGACCGGGACGCGAAGACCGGGGCGCTGCGGGGCACCTTCCGCCCGGGGGACCGGGTGACGGTGGCGGAGATGCTGCGGATCGCCTACAACGCCTGGTACACAACCGGGATCATCACCGAACCTTGTCCGGATACGCTCAAAAACAACAGAGCAGCGACGCATTGGGCCAAAACCGATTTCGCTTGCGCGGAGGCATGGCAGGTGCGGGTGGCGCTCACCCTGCCCGATCCGGACCGCCCGGCCACCCGGGCCGAAGCCGTCGCCATCCTGACCGACGTGTTCCAGCGGCAGCTTCCATCCTACGCCGCTCCGTTCACGGACACCGCGGGACACGCCTACGAAACCGACATCGCTGCGGCGGCGTACCTGGGGATCGTGACCGGCGACACGAAGGACGGGACCGCTGTGGGAACGTTCCGTCCGGATGACACGCTGAACAGGGCGGAGGCGGCGGCTGTGGCTGTACGAACCCTCTCCCCCTATTTCAATAATCCAACCCCCACCCCCTATTTCAATAATCCAACCCCCACCCCCTAACCCCCTCCCCCGTGGGGGGAGGGGGGACTGAATGAAATACTGAAGTAGGTGAATGCCGCACGGCGGAGCCGTGCTGCTCATTGCAATAATGAACAATTGATCGTAGCAGCACGGCTCCGCCGTGCGGCATTGAAACATTGATCCCAGCTCCCCCTCCCCCGGCGGGGGAGGGGGCCGGGGGGTGGGGGTTGGATTACTTAAAAAGGGGCCGGGGGGTGGGGGCTGGTATCATGTCTCCATGACCCGTTCCGACGCCGAGAAACGCGCAAAAAAACTCCGCGAAGAAATCTGGCGCCTCAACCGCGCGTACTTCATCGAGGACCGCACGGACGTCTCCGAGGACGTTCGTGACGCGCTCAAGCAGGAATTGATCGCGATCGAGAAAGAGTTCCCGGAACTGGTCACCCCGGACTCCCCCACCCAGCGGGTGGGCGCCCCGCTCGACGGGCGGCTGCCGAAGGTTCCCCACCTGACGACGAAGGAATCGCTGCAGGATGCGTTTTCGAAGGAAGATCTGGAGGAGTGGGTGGATCTGATGAGGCGGTTTTTGGGACGCGACGCGCTCGACCTGCAGATCTGCTGCGAGCTGAAGATCGACGGACTCAATATCACGCTCTGGTACAAGCAGGATCCGCATGATCCTCTCATGTATCACTACGCCCGCGCGCTGACCCGCGGCAACGGCATCGAGGGCGAAGATGTGACACACACCGTGCGGACGATCGAGAGCGTGCCGCTGCACGTCAAGATTCCGAAGAAGTACGCCGCTGATCCCGCAGGCTTGCCTTCCGCGCTGGAAATTTCCGGCGAGGTATACATGACGAAGACGGCGCTCGCACAGATCAACGCAACGCTGCCCGATGCGGAGAAATTTGCGAATCCCCGCAACGCCGCTGCCGGCTCCGTCCGCCAATTGGACCCCAAAATCGCGGCCGAGCGGGATCTCCGGATTTTCTGCTACAGCCTGCACGGGGCGGCGCCCGACGCGCTGCACATCGCGACGCAGGCGGGCGTGCTCGAGTTTTTCCAAGCAATCGACATCCCCGTGTCGACGGCGTGCCGCGTGATACATTCTCTCAAGGAAGTACACTCGTTCTTCGAAGACGTCGGCTCCAAGCGCGCGTCGCTTCCCTTCGACATTGACGGGCTCGTGCTCAAGATGAATGACCGGCGGCTGCACCGCGAGCTGGGGTCGACGGCCAAGGCTCCACGCTGGGCGCGGGCGTACAAGTTCCCCGCGGAGGAGAAGACGGCGCAGGTGCTGGGGATCGTGCTGCAGGTGGGACGCACCGGCGCGATCACGCCGGTGGCGCACCTGACCCCGACCCATGTCGCGGGGACCACCGTCACCCGCGCCACGCTTCACAATGAAGATGAGATATCGCGGCTGGATGTGCGGATCGGGGACACCGTCGTGATTCGCAAGGCAGGAGACATCATCCCCGAAGTCGTTCACGTGCTCGAGAATCTTCGACCGGAGCGGACGAAGCCGTTCCGCTATCCGCACAACTGCCCCAGCTGCGGCACGGCGCTTGTGCGGCCGGAGGGCGAAGCGGTCCATCGGTGTCCCAACCCCCATTGCGGCGCGCAGCAGCAGGAACGCCTCGAGCACTTCGTGTCGCGCTACGCCTTCAACATCGAAGGATTGGGGAAGGAGACGATCGCAGACCTCATCGACGGCGGATTCGTGGACGATCCGAGCGACCTCTTCACACTCAGAGCAGAAGACCTTCTTCAATTGCCGCTCTTCAGGGAGAAGAAGACGGAGAATGTGCTGCGGAACGTCGAACAGGCGAAGCGCATCCCCATCGAACGCTTCCTCTTCGCGCTCGGCATCCGCCACATCGGCCGCGAGAACGCCGACCTGCTGGCCCGACGGATCGGTTGGCCGACGAGAAACCTCACCGTGAAAGAGAAGGCCGGGATGAGGCGGCAGACATCCGTCTTCGGTGACGAGGAGAAACAAGTGAAGATCGAAGGCATCCGGGTCACGGACATCCTCAAGACGATCGGAGAGTGTTCACTGGTAGACTTGTCGGCGCTCAATGGTATTGGAGATATCGTGGCACAGTCACTCGCCGACTGGTTCGGGGATGCCAGGAACCGCAAACTGCTGCAGAAAATCGAGGATGCCGGCGTGGTGTGCCTCCGGCCAGAAGGCGACGGCGCGTCCCAGACCTTCGCCGACAAAACCTTCGTGATCACCGGCACCCTCCCGACACTGAGCCGCGAGCAGGCCCGGGCGATGATCAAGGACCGCGGCGGGAACATGAGCGGATCCGTCAGCAAGCAGACGGACTACCTCCTGTTGGGAACGGATCCGGGGAGCAAATTGGATGACGCGAAGAAACTTGGAACGAGGATGATCGATGAGGCGGAGTTTTTGACGATGTGCAAAATCTGACAGCGGGTCTACCGTCGCACCCGACGGATGCCGGCTCCGGCTTCGGGGACTGCGACGCGCGTCGAATTCCAAGCGTCAACGCTACCCGAGGATCACCGCATTCGCGATGGTGAAGTAGATGACGATCCCCGTCACATCCACAAACGTGGCGACGAATGGGCTGCTGGCGTACCCCGGATCAACGCCGAACTTGCGGAACGCGAGCGGCAGCATGGCCCCGACGAGCGTGCCCCACAGGCAGATGATGGCGACGGACTGCCCGATCACGAGCCCGAGCATCCACCGGTCCGCGTCTCCCAGCACATTCTGCGGCGTCAGGAGGGCGCGGACGTACCCGACGAGGCCGAGCGCGAGACCGAGTGCGAGACCCATCAGGAGCTCCCGCTGCAGCACGCGCCACCAGTCACGCGGGGTCACGTGCCCCAACGCCATGGCGCGGGTGATGAGGGTGGCTGCCTGGGAGCCGCTATTGCCGCCGGCGGAGATGCAGAGCGGGACGAAGAGCGCCAGCACCGTCACCGCGGCGATGGACGCTTCGAACCGCGCGAGCGCGGTGAAGGTGAAGAGCTCCGCGACGAAGAGCACGAGCAGCCACCCCACGCGCTTGCGCCAGATGGTGGAAAAGCGGCTCTCCAAGTAGCTGCTGTCCAGGAGCCCGACCGCGCCCATGCGGTACACGTCCTCGCTCGCCTCCGCCTCCGCCACGCGGAGCAGATCGTTCAAATGGATGACCCCGAGGACTTTCTGATGCTCGTCCACGACGCAAGCGACGTCGCTCACCCCCCTGTTCATGGTGTCGAGCACGTGCTCACGATCGGTCGAGGACGCCAGTGACGGGATGGGTTTGCTGAGCGCGCCCGCCTCCACCTGCGCCCTGGAGGAGACGAGCGTGCGCGCCGAGATCCACTTGATCCCCTGCGCATCCCGCGCGAACACGACCGGCACCTGCTTGTGCCTCTTGGCATATTCCTGCACGTGCGTGATGACGGCCGACACGGATGTCCGCGGATCGACTTCGATGAAGTGCAGATCCATGAGCCCGCCTGCGGTCTCCGGGTCGAACGTGAGGAGCTTCTCGATGCGTTTCCGCCGGTCCTCCTTGAGTCCCTGTAGAACGTGCGCGTGCCGGCGCGGAGGCAGCTCCTGCAGGATGTCGGTGGCGTCGTCTTCATCCAGAAAGTAGAGCAACCGCGCGATGATGTCGTCCGGCAGGCGCGTGATGACGGATTCCCGGCTCCCCTCCGAAAGCAGCATGACGATGTCCGCCTGCGTCTCCGGCGGGAGCAACGCGAACACCTTCCGCTTCCCGTATTCCAGAGCATCGATGACGTCGGCAATCTCCCGGGCATCCTGCGTCAGCAGCAGCGCTCTCAGCGCGCGGTCGCTCCGGGTACGGAGGAACTCGTCGACCCGGTGGAGGAGGCCCGCGTCCATAGGCTGTGTGCCACGGGGGGATGGTACACTGACCTCAAGCGTGGACGGAAGGAAAACGCTTCCGGAGACGAAAAACGTCTCCGTGCGGGTTGCTCTTACAAGAGAGGTTGGTACACTCTGTGGGCTCTCAGTTCTTTTTCATGATGCAACAGGTTTGCGAGCGATGCCCTGGCACGGCGCTCGCGAGCGCCGTGCCGTGGTGGCGAAATTGGTAGACGCGCACGCTTGAGGGGCGTGTATCCGCAAGGATATGGAGGTTCGAGTCCTCTCCACGGCACCATAGTTGCAGAAAACTAAAATTGGTTTATATTAAAAATATGGATCGATTCCACATTCGGGCAAATCTCTTACCAAAGGCCAAGAAGGGGTTTTCTAACCTCTGGGGAGATGAAGTCTACGATCGCGTCCAGGAAACCTTTATGAGAAATTTCCCCGATCCTCGATCGGGCTTTGAGTACTCCGGGGGATACATTTTCCTGCCCGTGAATAATGCACTTCTCAAGAATTCGGAGAAGACATTCGATCCCAAAAAGAAAGAAATGAAATACAAGGTTCTTGAAAAAGCCATCTGCCCTGAACAACTGCAGGCTGCTAAAGAAGTTCTTGCCCAAGAATACAAAATACATCTTATGCCTCAGGGCGAATATGTTCTGTCTATACTAAATGAAGTCCTGGAAATACTTCAGCGTGATAAAAAACTGCTCGGTAGGATACAGCTCATAAAAATTCGCGGGCTCGCGACGATGGAACACAGATTTCCTACTGAAGAGTTCAGCGAAACTGAAGCGGATTGGCCAACGATCGTCATCTATCCTCAGGCAGGAAAAGATGCGGCACAGTTTGTTCTTGCAAAGCTGTATGAGCATTTGCAACCTTATGCAGTATTGGGAGAGAAGCGTACGCTCCGCTATAATCGGCGCATTACTGATTTGTTGTATTACGCACAAGGCGATGCGAGCATGAAGTATCAATATATACAGATGCAAAAGCAGATTGGAAAAGACCCTCAACAGAACGATTGGTACGATCCAGATTTTGTCCACTTCAAAGGGAACTACAAGCTTCACTTGCCGATACAACAAGATGTACCAGTAAATGAGCTTGCAGCTCCCATACGAAACGCTGCCGCAAAAATACTCAGGGATCCTGCAATGGACACAAACTCCTAATGGCATTAGCTGCTATCATAGTTCTAACTTCGTCCAACACAGTGCACCATGAAGTACATCTCGCTGCGTCTCGATGACTTCATGGCACCGCCACCGCAAACGGAAAAGCATGTGCTTCGTGGCCCGTAGCGATCCGCGTGCTTTGCAGAGACTCAAAAGACTCGAAAAACTCAGCGTAAAAAGGCAGCACACACCGCGTGACACCTCCATCAACATCAACATACAATGAAGTCGTGCCCCTCCTTTCTTCCTTTGACGGAGACAAGAAAATAGGGACTTCGCTCCTCTCGATTCCGGAAAAGAAACTCCAGCGATGGCTGGCACGCAGGGTGCCGCGGGGCATCGAGACGTACCATCTGACGCTCTTGACCGTCGTGTGGAGCGCGGTCGTGATCCTTGCGGGCTTCATGAGCACGGGACATGTCGCATGGTTATGGCTCTCCTCCATCGCCATCCTCCTGCAGTACCTCACCGATTTGGTGGACGGGGAGGTGGGACGGCAGCGCGGCACCGGCCTGATCAAGTGGGGGTACTACATGGATCACTTCCTGGATTACGTCTTCCTCTGCTCTTACCTCATCAGTTACCTCTTCATCGTGCCACCAGAATTTGTCTACTACCACTTCTTCCTGCTGGCCGTCGTCGGCTCCTTCATGGTGAATTCCTTCCTAGCCTTCGCAGTCACGAACAAATTCCAGATCAGTTACTTCGGCATCGGCCCGACGGAAATCCGCATCGTCTTCATCCTGGTGAACACGCTGCACATCCTCCTGGGGAAGACGCACATGAGCGCCCTGCTGCCCTACGTCCTCGCGCTTTCCGGCATCGGGCTCTGCCTCACGGTCTATCGGACGCAGCAGTCCATCTGGAAGATGGAGAGGGCCGGGAAGGAGCAATCTCACTCCACAAATTCCCCGCAATCCCCGTCCACTTGATCGCCGACGGCCTGGAGGCGGTCGCCGAGTGCGCCGATGGCATCCTCGTCTTTTTTTCCAGCAGCCGATCGTACCTGGTCCACGAGCGAGCGGGCCTGTGACAGGAGACCCCGGCAGTGCGACGCTTTCTCCTGCGTGATGTTCTTTTTCGCGAGCGCGGAGCCTACCTGCTTGTCCGCCTCGTCGATTTCCTTCAGAACCCGCGTGAGCTCCTCCTCTCCGATGCCGCCCTCTCCGCCTCCGCCCTCGTCACTCCAGAACGTCCTCCCGAGCTCATCCAGCCGGCCGTTCAGTTCCCAGACCGTCTCGTAGTCCTCCGTCCCGACCGCCGACTCCAGCTCCCGCAGGAGGGTGCGGAATTCCTCGACCGTCTTCCCGAGCGGCCCGCCCCTGCACGTCTTGGGGCAATCCTTCTCCAGATCCTTGAGCATCCTGGTCTTGTCCTTGAGGGTCCGCTCTGCGTCCTTCTGCTGCCGCGCGCGATTCTGTGCATCTTGCGCCGCGGTGATGCGTTCCCAAATCGGTGCTTCCAGTTCTCCGTCCTCCTCCTCCGCCTCCCGGTACGCCTCGGCGTCGAACGCCTCCTTGTTGAGGAGTTGCTCGATTCGCGAGAGGAGGGATTTCCGCGATGCGATCATGGCGTTCAGCTCGGGATCTTTCAGCTTCTTCGCACTGCGATCCTGGTCCTTGAGTGACCGTGCCATCTCCTTCACCCGCCGTTGCGCCTGCTTCCGGGCTTCCTGCGCGTTCGAGAGGTCGTTGAGTTCCTGCATCCGGTCGTAGAAATCCTGCGTGGAGAGCCGTTCGTTCACCTCCGACTGGAAGTCCGCCACCGCATCCGCAGAGCTGCGGTCGAGCGACTGGTACTGGCTCTGGAGGGAAGCCAGATCGCGTTCGTAGGTCTGGACGAACGACTCGAGCTCCGCGATGCCCGGGTGTCCCTTCAGGCTCTTGCCGAGCCGCTTGAGGTCGGACTTCATGCTCTTGAGCTGGCGCGCGTTGTCCTTGAACTGCCGCGCGACGTTCTCCAGATTCTGCCGGGCGTACGCAGCCGTGAACGCCTCGTTCACGCGCTCCCGCGCCTCCTCCTGCTCCGCGCCATTGCCGTCCCAGAAGCCCTGGACATCACCGCCCTGGAGGGTGGCCGCGAGCGTGTCGATGACGGCTTTCCATTCGCCCATCACGCGCTTGAGGTCCGTGAGGTCGACCTTGCTGCCGCGGAAGTTCTGCTTCACTTCGCGCGCCCGTCCGTCGTGGTCCCGCCGCAAGTTGCCGATCTGCTGCTCCGCATCCCTCCGCTGTTGCTGTTCCCCGTCACCGGAGCCGTCAACCTCATCCTCGCCGCCCCCCCCGCCGTTCTCTTCCATCTGCGGGGACTCACCACCCCCCAGATCAAACAGACTGCCCTCCAGGGCGACCCCGCCGGCCGTGAGGACCGAAATGGAAAAGGCAGCGGTGACGCCGCCGACGATGGCGGCCAGGAACGGGGAGCGCAGACCGTTCAGCGCGCCAGTACCGCAGGGATGCATGCGTGTCATGGGTGTGGGTGTGAGGAACTGTATCAATATTATATTATAATTTGACTTTTATTGCAAGTTATCAGTCAGCCCTTTGTCAAGTCATGATCCCTGGAAGGGCGAAAAGGATGCCCGCGATGTGGATGGACCGGGGGGTGGGATGGACAGTGAAGAAGACGATACGCATAGGGATGTGTGTTGGGAGAGAAGACCTTTCCTTGGGATGCCTAGAAGGCATGTGGTACCAAGGTGAAGAGGAAGCTCGTGGCCGCGCTGACGCCGTACAGCGTGAGACGGAGGCACGTCGCTTGTGAGCGACAGTACTGGAGGAGACGTTGTCTCATAGAAGAGGGGGTGACTGGCTGTGCGGGGATGGACCGGACGTGGAGCGCGTGGGCTGGGAAGTCCGGAATCTGCGATACCGCGAGGCCGATATAAAAGTGGGTGTTGATGACGGTGGGTTGTCGACGAACCACCGATAGACACATTATAACATAATATATGTTGTCCTGCAAGCCTCCATGAGCCTGAGCTCTCCAGGCTCATGAGCCCGGAGCGACCTCACCAACCTCTCCACAACTTCAACAGGCCTATTAATAAGGTGTCAGGAAATTGACAGTATCTCAATAATACGCAACTTTTCACTTTCAGGCAGGCTCAAGCGTTCGGTGAACCGCCGGAGATCCTCGAGGGTGACCTGCCGCCCTCGGGTAAGATTCTTCAGGCTCTCATAGGCACCCGCGACCCCGTTTTTACGGAGTATTGTTTGAATGGCCTCGGCATGGACCTCCGGATGAGCCTGAAGTTCCGCCCGGATGCGGGCCTGGTCGGGTCTGAGCTTGGCGAGCCCCCGGCGGAGGGATTTGATCGCGAGCAGGTGATAGCCGAACGCCACCCCCAGGCTTCGCTGGACGGTACTGTCCGACAGATCCCGCTGCAGGCGACTGACCGGGAGCTTTCCCGCGAAGTGGGACAAGAGGGCGGTACTGAGCCCTAGGTTCCCCTCGGCGTTCTCGAAATCGATGGGGTTCACCTTGTGGGGCATGGTGGAGGATCCCACCTCGCCTTTGACGAGCCTGAGGCGGAACACCCCCCGGGAGATGTACAGCCACACGTCCTGGCTCAGGTCCAGGAGGATGGCATTCACACGGCTGAGCAGGTGGCTGAGCTCGGCGATATCGTCGTGGGGGTTGATTTGCGTGGTTTCCTGGAGGGGGATGAGCCCGAGCCCCTTCACGAACCGGTCCCGGAACGCCTCCCAACGGACCCCCGGGTATGCCGCCTTGTGGGCGCTCAACCCCCCCGTGGCCCCCCCGAGCTTCCCCTGCATCCGGAAGGCTTTCAGCTGGGCCAATTGCCGGTCCAGACGAGCCTGGAACACCCGCATTTCCTTGCCGAGGGTGGTGGGGGTGGCCGGCTGGCCATGGGTGAGGCTCAGGAGCCGGAGCCGATCCCCCGCACGAGCCAGCTTCTCCAGGTCTTTGCCGAGGCCGGTCAGAGCGGGACGGATGACAGCCGCCAGGGCGCGATGGACGAGGATCCCATACGCCAGGTTATTCACATCCTCGCTCGTGAGCCCGAAGTGAATGAACTCCAGGGCCGGCTTGATGCCCGCTCCCCCCCGCATGAGCCTGGCGCGGAGGTGGTACTCCACCGCCTTCACGTCGTGACGGGTCTCCGCCTCCCGTGCCTTGACGTCCTCCGCATCGGTAGTGGAAAAATCATCTATAATGCCCATTATCCGCTTCCCCTGGGCGGCCGTGAGCCTGGGGGTGGCAGGGGCCTTCTTCCCCAGGAAGTCCAGCAACGCCAGCAAGTACCGCAGTTCCACCTCCACCCGGGCCCGGATGAGAGCCTCCTCGCTGAAGAAGGCCCGTAACTCCCCTACCTGTGCGGCGTAGCGTCCGTCGAGGGGAGAAAGCGCCTGGAGCATCGGCCAGGAGCGTACAGGAAACGCCCTGCGCGGGGAAGCTTGCATGGGCATAGAAGACAGTCTAGGATCGCGGATCTATGGCGAATACAACAAACGATCCGGTCGTCACCCAATCAATACTCAAGGCAGAACTACAGGAATTCCGAAAGGAGATGATGAGGGAGATGATGAAAAAGATGCACAAAGAGATACAAACCTCCGAAAGACGCCTCGAAAAGCGCCTCAGAAAGGGTATCGTCGACGAAATCAAGGTCCTCAACGAACAGCTCGTCAGCGACTTTCGCGGCGCCGAGAAGGACAAGCTCTCCCTCCACGACGACAAGCTCCAGGATCACAGCCGGCGCCTGACCCGCGTGGAAAACCACGTCGGACTGATGGCAGCCTGAGCGGAGCGCCTGGGCTCACTGTTCTGAAGTGAATCGCAACCAAAAGCCAACATAAGACATCCCCGCCAGGTGATGACCGCCGGTTTGACGTCGCAGGATGGCATAGCACGATGATATTTCATGAGCCTGGAGCGATCCGGCCGGAAAAAACCGGCACCCGATGCTTGTCCGACCCCCCAGGGCTCACCGAAAAAACCCGGGCTCATGAGCCCCGGCCCCAGGCTCATGAGCCTCTTCCGATATAGGCGTTTTGCTGCTATAATAAGAGCAATAGTGTGATGAGCCTGGAATGACGGGACATCGCACCGCACACAAACACACCGGATGCCTCCAGACAAAAAACCAAAAGCCGGCGCCAAAAGTGCACCCAGAAAACTCCAAGCGGAGCTGAAGAAGCTCGGCTCGGTCGTCGGTGAGCCTGCGGAGACGCGCGCGGCGTGGATCGGCGAGGCGCTCGGCAGGCTGCAGTACGGCGGCATGAGCCGCGAGGAGAAAGGCGCGGTGCGCCTGTGGCTGCAGAAGGCGACGGGGTACTCGCGAGCCCAGATCGCGCGCTACATCACGGCATACAATACGCGCACGGGCGCGGGCGTACCCGCCCACGGACCCGCGGGCGCGCCCGTGGACGTGCGCGCCTGTGCGCGCGCGTGCGTTGCGCACGCGCGCCTGTGCGCCGCGGACCCGCGCGCGGGCCTGCGTGCCACGCGCGCGTACGCGCGCGCGCAGGCGGGAAAAGCAGTACGATCACTCGGCGCGCTGAGCGGGAAGCAGCACCTCAGGCTCGGGCTCACGCTGCTCTTCGTCGCGGGGGTTGCCGGTATCGGGAGCAGTGAGCCCAGGCTCACCGCCACGCTGCGCTTCCTGAGCGGCGATCAGGTAGCGGTGCTCCCGGCAGCGAGTGATGAAGCGAGCGCAGTACTGCAGACGCAGGGCGGGCTGGTGTTCGATCCGGCCGAACGCAGACTCAAGGCGCCTGCGCTGCATGGCATCGGAGCGATTGCGGTGACACGCACCGTGACGACCGAGGGTGGGCAGCCGCTGTACCGCGAACAGGACACGTACATCACCGACGGCGAGCGGGTGCTCCGGTCGCGCGCGCCGCGGGATCTATTCGAGGCGCGGGAGCAGAGGCTCATGCGGCGGTTGATCCGCGACGGGGCGATCCCCGTATCGGAGTTCGGGAATGCTTCGACGGGGCTCAGCACAGGTCGGACCCGACTTCGCTCTCCGAGCTCCGACGGACAAGCAGAGGGGATCGGGACGGAAGGTATTGGCGTGCAAATGCATGGGACGGCCGATGAGCCCGGAGCGGGCGTTGCGGGAGGAGGATCCGGGCGGACGGCAGTACGGGTGCGGACGCAGACAGTGAAGCTTGTCGGTTCGGACCGGGAACTGGTGACGGCGCTGCAGAGTCTGCAGCAATTGCTGCGCATGGGGAGCGAGGGACAGGTGATGATGATGCACAACGGAAAGGCGGTGTGGCGGAGCATGCCGTACCTGCACGGGGCGGGCGGCGGGAACCTGAACACCACCGGAGGGCGCAACCCTGACGTCGCAGACAATCCGCGGGAGTACCGCAGCTTCGGCGGCGGGGCACAGCCGCCCCCGCCGCCGGCCCCGCCGAGCGGCCACGATCACCAGAACGACGGTGGTGGTGGCGTACTAGATATCAGCCGCGCGACAACGGGAGTCCTCCCGTCCGACCGTGGCGGACTGGGGCTAAGGCAGTTCAACCCGGGTGACCTGCTCGTGGGCGCGACGGGCAACGCGCTGGGGCGCGTGAGCCTGGGCACCCAAGGGTACGTGCTCATGGCCTCCGGCTCCACGGTGCAGTGGGCAAGTTCCGGCACGGTAGCACAGGCGGCTGGCTGGGCGGATGACGGGGCGATCGTGCGGCTGGTGCAGCAGGCCGACCGGGTGTCGGTCGGGAGTACCTCAGGCACGAGCAAACTGACCGTTTCCGGCGCGGTCGCGATTGGCCAGAACTACGTGAGCCTGACTGCGCCGCTCAACGGCCTGATTATCGAGGGCAATGTCGGCATCGGATCATCGAACCCGCAGGCCAAGCTGAGCGTGGCGGGGACGATGAGCGGCCGCAGTCTCTTCGTGAGCGGCACCGGCTCCAGTCCGCTCCTGATCACGAGCGTGCAGACCGGGCGCGTGGGCATCGGCACCGCGAGCCCGAAGGCGTCGTTGCATGTGATCGGATCGGGCGCGTTCACGGGGTCGCTCTCGGGAGCGAGCCTGGCGATCCAGAGCACCGGCACCTTCCTGGGGAACGTGGGGATCGGAACAAGCAAGGCGCCGGTCCAAAAACTGGAAGTGGCGGGAGTAATCAGCGGCTCGACACTGTTTCTGGGCGCCGGCGGCGCCACGAGCCCCGCGCTCGCGTTCAACAATGATACCGACAGCGGGCTCTACTGGATCTCTGCGAATGTGCTCGGATTCTCCACGGGAGGAGCGGAACGGGTGCGGATTGACGGGAGCGGGAACGTGGGGATTGGGACGACAAATACCGGAACGGCGAAGTTCTCCGTCGCGGGGACGCTGTCGGGCTCCGCGCTCGCCATCCTGAACCCGGGAAGCATGAATAGCATCCTCGGCAACATGGTCTTGGGCGGCACAACCCTGAGCGCGGTAAGCAAGGGACGGCTGACGGTGTACGGGAGCGGAGCGTTCACGGCATCAATGTCGGGCAACACGATTTTGGTGCAGAGCGGTGGGTACATCCGGGGAAGACTCGCGATCGGGAAGACGACTCCCCTCTCGGCGCTGGACGTCGTGGGGACGATCAGTGGATCGGTGGTGACGGCGACCGCCCTGAACGTCACCGGCCTCACACAGGGATCGGTGGTGTTCATCGGAAGCAATGGAGCGCTCAACCAGAGTAACGCGCAGTTCTTCTGGAACACTGCGACGGCTCAGCTGGGGCTCGGAACGGCGACGCCGAAGGCGAAGCTGCACGTGGTGGGATCGGGAGCGTTCACGAGCTTCCTCAGCGGGGCGTACCTGACGATCCAGGGGGGGGACACGACGATCCTCGGGAACACGAGCATCGGGAAGACGGGGGCGGGGCTGGCGAAGCTGGACGTGGTGGGGACGATCAGTGGCTCGGCGCTCGTCATCAACGGCACATCCACTCTCAATGGAACGGTGACCATCAACGGCGGCTCCGCGCTCAATATGCCCGGCGGCAATGCAGCCATCACGATGGGCGGGAACAGCGACCAGATCATCGCATCGTCCAATGCCGGGTTCCTGCAGTTGCAAAGCTACAACGGCGTCACGGCGCTCACGACCACGGCGACCAACACGGCATTCCGCGTGAGAGGCGCGGCCTCCCAGTCCGCCAATCTCCAGGAATGGCAGAACAGCGCTGGCACGGTGCTCTCGAGCGTCGGCTTCGACGGCAAGCTCGCGATCAAGCAGGCGGGAGCGGCGAAGGCGGCGCTTCATGTCATCGGCTCCGGGGCGTTCACCGGCTCGATGTCAGGGAACACGATTTTGGTGCAGAGCGGAGGGTACATCCGGGGGAGGCTCGGGATCGGGCCGACGAAGACGGCGCCGCTCGCGGCATTGGATGTGGTGGGAACGGTTTCGGGATCCCGGCTCCAGATCAACCACGGCGGGGCTTCCATCGGGACCACCCTCACCGACGGCAACAGACTCGTCATTAGCGATATCCTGCAGTACACGAACGGCGGCGGATCCGCGACCACTTGGCACACGGGGGTCTCGGGCGGCGATTACATCGTCGTCGAGAGCGGTGTCGCCGAGCACCTGCGCTTCAAGGCAACCACGGGCAATGTGGGGATCGGGAAGACCGCTCCGAACGCCAAGCTCGACGTGGTCGGAACTATTTCAGGTTCGACCTTGCAGATCAACGGGGCGGGAACGTTCCTCACCGACATCACCGTGAGCGGAGGGGACATCACCGGGGCGGGAGGGGCGGCTCTCGATCTGGGGGAGAGTACGGCGGGAGACGTGACGGTGACGGGTGATCTGATCGTTGCGGATGATAGCTTCCTGGGAATTTCCTCAAGCGCGGGAAGGATCGTGTTCGATGATCAGGGCACCGATGAGATCAATATTCTCAGTGCACGATTGGGAGTGGGGACGAGTGCACCGACGACCGCGCTGGATGTGGTGGGGACGATTTCAGGATCGGCGTTGACGTTGAACGGGCCGGCGAATAACAGTTACATACTGGGGAACCTGTCGATAGGGAAGACGGGGGCGGGGCTGGCGAAGCTGGACGTGGTGGGGACGATCAGTGGAGATGTCGGGGACGGATCTGATCGTCTCCAACAACATCGGAGTGGGGACGACAGCGCCATCGCAGGCGCTCCACGTGCAGGGCCACTGCGTGACGGGCGACACGCTGCTGCGGCGGCGCAGGAAGAAACGGAAGAACGGCGAAGGCGAAGAAGATGCATTCGAGGACGTGCCCATCGAGGACATCGAGGCGGGCGACGAGATCCAGACGCTGGATCAGGAGACTGGGGAACTCGTGACATCGCGCGTCAACGGACTCCTGGACATGGGTATCCAGCCGATCTTCAAGATCACGACCGCGGGCGGGAAGACGATCCGGACGACCGGGGAGCATCCTTATTTGGTGCACCCATCCGCCTCCGCTGCTCCTGCCGGTCGCAGCTACGGCCGGCAAGCCGGAGAACATCCGTATCTGGTTCAATCGCCATCCGCGGATCCGAGAGGCGATGCAACCCACTTCGCCGGCGTCAGCACGATCAAAAGACCCTTCCAGGCATCGCACTCCTCCAACAGTTTGGCGAATGCCGACAGCAATCCCGCGGCATCGCTCTGGGGGATGCGGAGCCAGACGACGGCGAACGACGTTCTCGCGGGGAGCAGACAGAAATCCTCGTCGTTGGTGACAACCACGCGCTTCTCCCGCTTCGACAGGGACGCGATGGACGCGTCTGAAGAACCTTTGGGCAACCGCTTCACGTCGAAATTCCTCGACCGCAAGAACGCGTCGAGATCGGATCGCACATTCTCGTCAAGCAGGAACCGGATTGCGGGTGTTGACGACGACATAATCCTGGCGGGTGATGGAACTGGCGTACTCGAGGGCGGCCCGGATGTCCGCGTCGCTCAGGGTCGGGAATGCTTTGCGGATATCTGCCGGACTGTCTCCGGTGGCGAGCATCTCGAGCACCTGCCATACCATGATGCGGGTACCCTTGAAGGTGGGCTTGCCGTGGCAGATCTCCGGGTCAGCGATGATGTGCTTGTGGAGGCGGATGGTCATGTCGGTAAGCATAGCGATATGTCGGACGGGTCGTCCAGCTTTTCCCGCGCCCGCTGGACCCAGGTGAAGCGCCTGAAAGTAGGCGCGCGGATCGCGGTTGCCGGCGACGAGGGAACAACCGCGACGTGGGACGAGATCGTCGCGATCGAATTGATGGAGGACGAGCAGGTGTGGGACATCGAGGTGGAAGGCACCCATAACTTCGTCGGCAACGGCATCGTCGCGCACAATACGTACATCACGGGAAACCTGGGTCTCGGGAAGTCGAGCCCGGTGACGAAGCTGGAGGTGGTGGGGACGATCAGCGGGACGACGCTGCAAATAAATGGAGCGGGGACGTTCCTGACCGACATCACGGTCAGTGGAGGGGACATCACGGGGGCGGGAGGGGCGGCGCTGGATCTGGGGGAGAGCACCGCGGGGGATGTGACGGTGACCGGTGATCTGATTGTTGCGGATGATAGCTTCCTGGGAATTGGGAGTGCTGCGGGGAGGATCGTCTTCGATGATCAGGGCACCGATGAGATCAATATTCTCAGTGCACGATTGGGAGTGGGGACGAGTGCACCGACCACCGCGCTCGATGTGGTGGGGACGATCAGTGGAAGCGCGCTGACGTTGAACGGGCCGGCGAATAACAGTTACATACTGGGGAACCTGAGCATCGGGAAGACGGGGGCGGGGCTGGCGAAGCTGGATGTGGTGGGAACCATCTCGGGAACGACGCTGCAGATCAACGGGGCGGGAACATTCCTCACCGACATCACCGTGAGCGGGGGTGACATCACGGGGGCGGGGGGGGCGGCATTGGATCTGGGGGAGAGCACGGGGGCGGGGGGGGCGGCATTGGATCTGGGGGAGAGTACGGCGGGAGATGTGACGGTGACGGGTGATCTGATCGTTGCGGATGATTCGTTCCTCGGACTCAGTTCCAGTGCGGGGAGGATCGTGTTCGACGACCAGGGCACCGATGAGATCAATATACTCAGTGCGAGGCTGGGGGTGGGGACGAGTGCACCGACGACCGCCTTGGATGTGGTGGGGACGATCTCGGGATCGGCGTTGACGTTGAGTGGGCCGGCGAACAACAGCTACATTCTCGGGAACCTCTCGATTGGGAAGACGGGGGCGGGGTTGAGCAAGCTCGATGTGGTGGGCACCATCTCGGGAACGACGCTGCAGATCAACGGAGCGGGAACATTCCTGACCGACATCACCGTGAGCGGAGGGGACATCACGGGGGCGGGAGGTGCGGCGATTGATCTTGGGGAGAGTACGGCGGGAGACGTGACGGTGACGGGTGACCTGATCGTTGCGGATGATTCGTTCCTCGGACTCAGTTCAAGCGCGGGGAGGATCGTGTTCGATGATCAGGCGACCGATGAGATCAATATCATGAGCGCGAGATTGGGGGTGGGGACGAGTGCACCGACCACAGCGCTGGATGTGGTGGGGACGATCTCGGGATCGGCGTTGACGTTGAACGGGCCGGCGAATAACAGCTACATTCTCGGGAACCTGTCGATAGGGAAGACGGGGGCGGGGTTGGCGAAGCTGGACGTGGTGGGGACGATCAGTGGAACGACGCTGCAGATCAACGGAGCGGGAACATTCCTGACCGACATCACGGTGAGCGGAGGAGATATTACGGGTGCGGGGGGGGCGGCATTGGATCTCGGGGAGAGCACCGCGGGAGACGTGACGGTGACCGGTGATCTGATCGTGGCGGATGATTCGTTCCTCGGGATATCGAGCAGTGCGGGCCGGCTTGTGTTCGATGATCAGGCGACGGATGAAATAAACATTCTCTCCGCGAACCTCGGGATCGGGACATCGGCTCCCAAGGCTGCGCTCGATGTGGTGGGAACCATCTCGGGAACAACACTGCAGATCAACGGAGCACACGGGGGCGGGGGGGGCGGCATTGGATCTGGGGGAGAGTACGGCGGGAGATGTGACGGTGACGGGTGATCTGATCGTTGCGGATGATTCGTTCCTCGGGCTCTCTTCGAGCGCGGGAAGGATCGTGTTCGATGATCAGGGCACTGATGAGATCAATATTCTCAGTGCACGATTGGGAGTGGGGACGAGTGCGCCGACCACGGCATTGGATGTGGTGGGGACGATCAGTGGAAGCGCGCTCACGCTCAGCGGGCCGGCGAATAACAGTTACATACTGGGGAACCTGAGCATCGGGAAGACAGGGGCGGGGTTGGCGAAACTGGATGTGGTGGGGACCATTTCAGGAACGACACTGCAGATCAATGGAGCGGGGACGTTCCTGACGGATATCACCGTGAGTGGAGGAGACATCACGGGTGCGGGTGGTGCGGCATTGGATCTGGGGGAGAGTACGGCGGGAGACGTGACGGTGACGGGTGATCTGATCGTGGCGGATGATTCGTTCCTCGGAATTTCAAGTTCCGCGGGGAGGATCGTGTTCGATGATCAGGGGACCGATGAGATCAATATACTCAGTGCGAGGCTGGGGGTGGGGACGAGCGCGCCGACGACGGCCTTGGATGTAGTGGGGACGATCAGTGGATCGGCTCTGACACTGAATGGACCTGCGAACAACAGCTACATTCTCGGGAACCTGTCGATAGGGAAGACGGGGGCGGGGTTGGCGAAGCTCGATGTGGTGGGAACCATTTCAGGAACGACGCTGCAGATCAATGGAGCAGGGACGTTCCTCACCGACATCACGGTGAGCGGGGGGGACATCACGGGTGCGGGGGGGGCGGCCTTGGATCTCGGGGAGAGTACGGCGGGGGATGTGACCGTGACCGGTGATCTGATTGTTGCGGATGATTCGTTCCTCGGAATATCGAGCAGTGCCGGGAGGATCGTGTTCGATGATCAGGGCACCGATGAGATCAATATACTCAGTGCACGATTGGGAGTGGGGACGAGTGCACCGACCACCGCATTGGATGTGGTGGGGACGATCTCGGGGAGTGCGCTGACGATCAACTCCGGTTCGACGGGATTGAGTTACTTCACGGGGAACGTCGCGATCGGGCGAACGGCATCGGCGAGGACGAAGCTGGAGGTGCAAGGGACGATGTCGGGCACCGACCTTATCATCTCGAACAACATCGGCGTCGGGACAACGAGCCCGGTGCAGCCGCTCCATGTAGCGGGGCACTGCGTGACGGGGGACACGGTGCTGCGGCGGCGCCGGAAGAAGCGGAAGAATGGCGAGGGCGAGGAAGATGAATGGGAGGACGTGCCCATCGAGGACATCGAGCCGGGCGACGAGATCCAGACGCTGGATGAAGAAACCGGCGCATTCGTGGTTGCGCGGGTGAACGGGCTCCTAGACATGGGAACGAAGCCGGTCTTCCGGATCACGACCGAGAGCGGGAAGCGAATCCGCACGACGGGGAACCACCCGTACCTAGTACAGGGCTACGCGCCGCACACTGTGACCGCCGTCATGGAACTCGGCTTCGCGCCGGTGGGGAGCCTCGTCGAAGGAGAGGGCGGGATGCCCGGGACTACGTGGGTGAAGGTGGCGGGACTCCGAGTTGGGGACCGGATCGGGGTGGCACGGTCGTTCACGGATGACGTGCCGGCGGCGGCTGAGAAACCTTACGACAGGGAAAAATCCTCGGATGGGGGAAACGGCACGAACGTGTCCGGCAAGAGCAAGAATGCTCTCCCCTGGATCTCTTTCTCGGGCATTTCCCGCAACAGCTTCTCGAGCGTCCTTTCCATGATCGCAAGCTCCTTGGGATTAATGCGGACGACGATGATACCGCAACAGTCGCCCGGCGGGTACCGCTCTCCGTCCTCGAAATCCGCATCATGGGTGACGATCACGCACCGTTCTTCCATGGCGATGCGAAACACAGCCGGGTCCCAGGAACCGTCGGGCGCCCGGAGCGTTTCGTGCCCAAGCGACCGCAGGAACGCGTCGATCTTGCGGTGGATGTTCTCGTCAAGCAGGAAGCGCATGTGCGGGGCCGGTCATGAGGGCGGCGTCGTAGCGGCCCGTCTCGACGGCGCGGGCGGCGAGCTCGAGGGCGGCCTTGATGTGCGCGGGCTTGAGCGACGGGTAGGCGTCGTGGATCTCTTCAAAGTTCGAGCCGGCCTCCAGCATGTCGAGGACGAGGTAGACCATGATGCGGGTGCCCTTGAAGCAGGGCTTCCCATGGCAGATCTCCGGATGGACGCTGATATAATCGCTGACACTCATAGTGGGCAACAGCATATCCCTGCCACCATTGGAGAGTCAACGAATACCCTCGCCTTCGAGCGCATCGTCAGTATCGAGTATGCAGGCGAGGAGCAGGTGTGGGACATCGAGGTGGAAGGCACGCACAACTTCGTCGGCAACGGCATCGTCGCGCACAACACGTACATCACGGGAAACCTGGGTCTCGGGAAGGCGTCGCCGGTCACGAAGTTGGACGTGGTGGGAACCATCTCAGGAACGACGCTGCAGATCAACGGAGCGGGGACGTTCCTCACCGACATCACCGTGAGCGGAGGGGACATCACGGGTGCGGGAGGTGCGGCGTTGGATCTGGGGGAATCGACTGCGGGGGATGTGACGGTGACGGGTGATCTGATCGTGGCGGATGATTCGTTCCTGGGACTGAGCAGCTCTGCGGGGAGGATCGTGTTCGACGATCAGGCCACCGATGAGATCAATATTCTCTCTGCGAGGCTGGGGGTGGGGACGAGTGCGCCGACGGCGGCGTTGGATGTGGTGGGGACGGTGTCGGGGTCAGTGCTGAGTGCGGGGATTGGGTCGGCTACAGCACCGGGGATCACGTTCAATGGTGATAGTGACAGCGGGCTCTTCTGGATCAGTGCGAATGTGCTCGGGGTGGCGACGGGAGGGGCGGAGAGGGTGAGGATCGATGCCTCTGGGAACGTGGGGATCGGGACGACCTACACGGGGGGCGCACGGCTCTCCGTTTCCGGGACGATGAGCGGCCGGTCGCTCTCGATCACGGGGACGGGGGCGAGTCCCCTCCTGGCAACGCAGCTCGTGACGGGGGGGGTGGGGATTCATACAGCGACACCGGGGGCGCTTTTGGACATCGAGTCGCCGGATTCGACGAGTGTGTCGGATGAG
>VMEW01000031.1 GCA_007375735.1 Candidatus Peregrinibacteria bacterium Greene0416_19 | reverse complement strand
AGAACATGCGCTTCACCGTGCCGTCGACGAAAGTGTACAGCTTCGCGACGGGCAACGTGGGCGTCGGGAAGTCCGCACCGATCACGAAGCTGGAAGTGGTGGGGACGATCTCGGGGTCGCTTCTCTCGGTGGGTGTCGGATCCGTATCCGCGCCGTCGCTGTCATTCAGCAACGATTCCAACACAGGACTCTACTGGGTCTCCGCAGACAAGCTTGGATTTGCCACCGGCAGCAACAGCCGCATGGTCATCGACGCCAACGGGAATGTGGGCATCGGCTCCACGGCCCCGTCGCCAAACAGTTTCCTCACGGTTTCGGGCAGCGCCGTCACTACGTACACGGCATGGATCGGCGGCACCGGAACCAACCGGTCGCTGGCCCTCAGTAATCAGAATACTGCCGGCGTCACTTTCTTCACATTTATGGAGGGATCGGATTCCAACAGCTCCACCCCGGCCTACATCCAGCGCTACAACTCCGCGCACGCCACGACGGCACTGCGCAATGACTTGGAATTCTCTGGCACCGGTGACTTTAACTTCCTTCCGACGGGGAATGTGGGCATCGGCAAGAGCAACGGGCTGGCAAAGCTGGACGTGGTGGGGACGATCAGTGGAACGACGCTGCAGATCAACGGGGCGGGGACGTTCCTGACCGACATCACGGTGAGCGGAGGGGACATCACGGGGGCGGGGGGGGCGGCATTGGATCTCGGTGAGAGTACTGCGGGGGATGTCACGGTGACGGGTGATCTGATCGTTGCGGATGACAGCTTCCTCGGACTCAGTTCCAGCGCGGGGAGGATCGTGTTCGATGATCAGGGCACCGATGAGATCAACATTCTCTCTGCGAGGCTGGGGGTGGGGACGAGTGCACCGACGACGGCATTGGACGTGGTGGGGACGATCTCGGGGAGTGCTTTGCAAGTCAGTGGCAATGCAACGATGAACGGAAACCTGACACTCTCCCACTCCACCACTCCAGTGATAAGCATTTCTAACACCGCTGGCGGGGCGGGTCTAAATCTAACGAGAGACGCCAGCGGTAATGGATTCATCGTGAGGAATTCCAGCACGGGCCTGAACATGATGACCGTGAGCGCGGTCGGGAACGTCGGCATCGGGCGGTCGGCTGCCGAGTTCGCGTCTTCGGCGCTTGTGGTGTCGGGTTCTACGCTGATTGGGAACGGGCTCAACAGGGCGGCCAAGGCGCAGCTCGACGTGGTCGGGACGATCAGTGGGTCCAAGCTCACCATTCACAGCGGCCCCAACTACAGCTCGTTCCTCGGAAAGGTGGAGGTAGACGACAACAGCGGGGCGGCAGGGGGAGCACTCATCGTGGACGGCATCCTGACGACGGACGGTACCAGCAACCAGAACGTGCGCAGCATCTTCCGGGTGGGGGGGACGCAGACGGGCGCGGGGAGCACCGCTCCAGCATCGGTCTACGCCTTCGCGGAGACGAGTTCGGCCCTCACCGCCACGGACCTGGCCGGCGTCATGACCTACTTCAGCAAAGATCACACGGGAACGCTCACGAACTACTATGGGCTCCTGGTCAACAACATGTCGAACAACGCGGGGACGATCACGAACACCTACGGCGTGTACATCGGAGATCTCACGCACGGGACGCAGACGATTAACCCCTACGGCATCTACGTGTCGGACACGGGGATTCGCAACTACTTCGGTGGACCCGTCGGCATCGGGAGCAGTAGCCCAGCGGCAAAACTCACAGTCACAGGCTCTGGAAGCATCTCAGGCAATGTCGGCATCGGCAAGACAACCACGAACCTCGCCAAGCTCGACGTGGTGGGGACCATCTCGGGCAGCAACCTCTACATCGCTACGAACGCCGGCATCGGCGTCGCGAGCCCCGGGAAGAGACTGGAAGTGTACGCGGACGCCGGCGGCCAGGATTCCACGGGGAACGGATTGAAAGTCACTCGCACGGACAACACCACTATTTACGCCCACCTGTATCCGAATAACGGATTCAGCGAGAACGGCATGTCTTTCGATGTATCGGGCATTGATACCATGTACTTCAGTTCTACGGATGGGGATGTTGTAATCGGCACAATGACTTCTGGCGCACCGGGGAGCAAGTTATTCGTCAATGGCGGCGTGAATGTCGGCGGTGCCATCACCGACGCCGCCCCGACCGGGGGTTTGCTCGTCTCGGGGAACACGGGCATGGGAAAAACAAATGCAAAAGCCAAGCTGGACGTGGCGGGGACCATCTCGGGATCGGCACTGACCTTGAGCGGGCCGGCGAATAACAGCTACATACTGGGGAACCTGAGCATCGGGAAGACGGGGGCGGGGTTGAGCAAGCTCGACGTGGTGGGGACGATCTCGGGGTCGGCGCTCGCGATTAACGGCAACGCGGGGATCGGAACGTCGAGTCCATCATTTCCGCTTCATGTTAAGGCTTCCACAAACAATGAGAACACTGTGTTTCGTATCGAAAGTAGCGCTAACAGCGACTATGTCCGTGTTATGGATACCGGTATTATTGAGTTAAGCCGTCTGATTCGATTCTATGAGGGCGCGAGTTCCCGTTTCGCATTCTACCCAGTGGATACCAACACCTTGGGTGTGTACGGCTACAGCGGTGTCGGGGACATCGCCGTCTTCAATAGAACCACGGGGCACGTCGGCGTCGGCACCACGGGGCCGGAAGCCAGACTGCAGGTCGCCGGCGGCGGACTCTGCGTGGGAAGCGATGCCAACTGCAACACCGACAACAACACCGAGGGCGTCGTGTACTCGTCCTCCACGTCGATGACCATCTACGACGTGGCGGAAATGTACCCGACCAGAGACGCCGCGCTCTTCTCCACGGGCGCGGTCGTCGTCGCGTTGGATACGGGCACCGGCGTCTTCGTGAAGCACGCGTCGGCGGGCGACCGGCGGCTGCTCGGCGTCGTGAGCGCGGAACCGGCCGTGCTGCTGGGAGGATTCAACGGGAGCCAATTTGTGGATGAGCGCCAGGTGGCAGTCGCCCTCTCCGGCCGCGTGCCGGTGAAGGTGACGACGGAGGGCGGGACGATCGCGATCGGCGATCCGCTCACCGTGGGCTCGACGATCGGCGTGGCGCGCAAGGCGCGGCTGGGCGAGCAGACCGTCGGCTACGCGCTCCAGGCATTCACGGGCTCGACCGTCGGCCAGGTGCAGGTATTCGTGAAGACGGGCGCGGTGGCGCCGGGGGAGATCGCGATGACGGGATCGACGCTGACGCTGCATAGCGCGTCGCTCAGCGGCGCGCTCATCGTGCAGCAGGGGGCGCTCATCCGGCAGCAGCTGACGGTGGGCGGCAACGGAACCGGCACCCTTCTCTCGGTCAAGAACGGGGCAAACACCGTCTTCCGCGTGGACGGCAACGGCGAGGTGTACGCCGACGGCGCGTTCCACAGCGGCGGGGCGGACTACGCCGAGTTCTTCATGGCCAGCAGTCCCATCGCAGCCGGTGAGGCGGTCTGTATGGATGTCACCACGAACAACAAGGTGAAGCGCTGCGACAAGGAGGCCGACCCGAATATCATCGGCATCCGCTCGCGCAAGCCATCGATCGTCGGCAACTCGATTCCCGCGCTGGCAGGCTTGCCCGCCGAAACAGTGGCGAAAGCAGGCTTCGAGATGGTGGGCCTCATCGGACAGCTCGACGCCAGGGCCGTGGTGACGGGAGGCGAGGACATCATTCGCGCGGGCGACTCACTTACGTCCGCCGCCATCCCGGGGTACCTGCGGAGAGCGCGCGCGGGAGAAGCCACGGTCGGCGTCGCGATGACGTCGCTCGAGAACGGCGACGGCACGATCCGCGTCCTCATCGCGCGCAGCAACAAGTCCCTCACGGTGGAGGCGGTGGAGGACAGGGTCCGCGAGAGCGTGGCGGCGCTGAAGATCGAGGATGAAATCCGCGGTTCCCTCGCGCGCAGCCTGCAGACGCTCACGGCCAGCGACACGTTCCAGAAACCGATCGTGGACGAGGTGCAGAAGCAGATCGGTTCCCTGAAGGTGGATGATCGCATCGTGGATCTTGCATCGCGGCTGACGACCCTCTCCGGCGCTCTCGCGGCAAAGCCAGCTCCCGCCATCACCACCATGGATATGCTCGTACTGGAGAATGACCTGAAGGTCGGCGGCCTCGTCACGCTCGGCGGCGATCTGAAGGCGGGAGGGAAGATCACGGCGAATACGCTCAACGCGCAGTCCATTGTCTCCGAGGGGACGCTCACGGTCGCCTCCGACGCGCGCATCGGCGGGAACCTGTACTTGGAGGGAACGCTGAAGGTGCAGGACCTCTTCGTGCCGGGGGCGCTCAAGATCGACGGTGCCCTGCAGGCCTCAGTCCTGCGGGGCGGCGAGGCGGAAATCAGCGGACTCTTGAAGTCTGAGCAACTCGAAGTCTCTTCCGGCGCGACTCTCCATGGCGCCGCGACCCTCGCCGGCGACCTGACACTGGGCGGGAGACTGATCCTGAACGGGACGGGGTCCGCCATCGAGGCGAAGGAGCTTATTATAAGGAGCGCGCTCTTCGTTCACGGGCCGGTCACCATCGAGGGGCTCGCCGCCTTCCTGGGAGACGTGGAGGTGAAGGGACAGCTCACGGTCTCTAACAAGCAAGCCGGCTACGCGGTCATTGATGTGGGTCAGAACGACGTGCGGGTCTCCTTCGGCACCGGCGTCATGATGCGCCAGCCGATCGTCACGGCCTCGCCGGACGTGCCGGTCCTCTACGCCGTCACCAAAGCATCCGCGACCGGCTTCACGATCAAGCTCGGAGCGCCTGCCGCCGAGCGCGTGACGTTCTCGTGGCTGTCGCTGGGGGCGGAGAATCCGCTGACGCAGACGGGTTCGGACTTCGGACAGCGGACTTCGGACTTCGGGGAATTGAAAGAGTTTCCGGTGGATGGGAAGGGGGTGCCGGTGAGCAGCGATCAGACGTGGAACAACTGCATCCGGAACATCGCGACGTTCCGCGAGGATGGTAAACCCGTCAGCTGCAGCGAGTTCGGAACCGGATTCGAGTGGCGGCACCCGGAGCTCGACATCACCTTCGCCTATCGCACCGACCTGACGCCGCCGCTGCTCGTGCTGCCGGAGGGATGGGTGACGACGATCGTGGACTATGCCCCCACCCCCAGCCCCTCCCCCTCGGCTACGCCTGGGAGAGGGGAGGAGAGCGGAACGGGAAGCACCGTTCAGAGTTCCCCGAGCGCGCCTGGAACAGCGACTGGAAGCGGAAGTTCTTCGAGTGCACCTGCAACCTCGACAGGAACCGGTAGCTCATCGAGCTCGGTGAGCAGCGAACCTCCGGCAGGCAGCAGCGCAAGCGCATCCTCCACATCATCCTTTGGGTCCTTTGGGTCTTCTGAGTCCTCTTCTTCCTCCCAGCCCCTCATCGGTCCTGCGACGGAGTTCATCCTGGTGCCGCTGCCGGATGTATCAAGTTCCTCGAGTAGCGTGAGTTCGGTCACGGGCAGCGCATCGTCGGTGAACAGCACTGCATCGTCTGCATCCTCTATTTAAAAAAGCAGCCCCGACCCCCTGTATTTAAAAAAGCAGCCCCGACCCCCTAACCCCCTCCCCCGTGGGGGGAGGGGGGACTGAATGAAATACTGAAG
>VMEW01000030.1 GCA_007375735.1 Candidatus Peregrinibacteria bacterium Greene0416_19 | reverse complement strand
GTTGGGCGCCGTCGTCCCGATCCCCACGTTCGTCATGAAGTAGTTATTGCCCGAGGTCGCGCTCATCGTGAGCAAATTCCCCGAGACCGTCCCCTGCACTTCCAGCTTCGTCCGTGCACTCGCGCTCCTCCCAATGGCGAGGTTCCCCATCACGTAGCTCAGCCCCGTCGAGCCGCCGTTGATCGTCAGCGCCGACCCCGAGATCGTCCCCACCACATCCAGCTTCGCCAATCCCGCCCCCGTCTTCCCGATGCTCGTGTTCCCGAGGATCGAGGTGTTCCCTCCCTGGACCGTCAGGTACGCGCCGCTGAGGAACGAGGTGAAGGCGCCGGAGCCGACGACGTGCAGCCGTGCCTTCGGCGTCGTGCTATTGATCCCTAGGTAGCCTTCGTTGATGATCGTGACCGCCCTGTTGCTTCCATACGTGCCCAGGTAGAGGTTGCCGGCCTTTCCTCCCTGCCGGATGAGGGCTCCGCTGCCGCCGCTCGCGTCCGTGTAGTAGCTGAGATTCACGCTCTGGTCGCCCGTACCCCGCTGGAAGATGGCGAGTTGGCGCTCGCCGGTTGCAACGCCCAGGTCGCGGATGAAATGGAAAGGGACCAGTGGTGTCGCCGTCCCCACGCCGATGTTTCCCGTCGTCTGCTGCGTCATGAGGATCGGACTCGCGCCCGAGCCGCTCACGTAGAGCGAGCGTCCGCTCATCGTCCCCGCGATACTCAGTTTCGCCGTCCCCGTATTGTTCGTCCCGATCCCCACGTTTCCGGATCCATCGATGCGCACGCGCTCCGATCCTCCCGTGGAGAACCCGAGCACGTTCGCGGAGATCCAGTAGAGGCCCGTGTCCGTATCGCCGTTGAAGGTGAGAGAGGGGAGTGTCGCCGATCCGATCCCCGCAGAGAGTACTGATCCTGACACTGTCCCCACGACATCGAGCTTCGCCGCCGCCACCACCTTCCCGATGGCGACATTGCCGCTGAAGGCTCCCGAGCCGGTCACCTGGAACCTGACTGTGGGGCTCACGGTATTCACGCCGAGATTCCCGCCGGAGAGCAGTGCGAACTCCGCCGTTCCGTCCGCGTTGGCGTCGATCCCGAAGCGACCCGCGGAGGGGTCGTAGGTGATCGCCGATTCGTTCCCGGTCCCGCCGAGCCGGATGCCGGCGCCGCTGAGGAAGAGCTGCTGCCACCGGCTGCCCGTGTTCCCGATCGTGAACTTGTTGTTGACGGACGGCAGAATGTTCCCGCTCTGGGAGGAGGACACGACGAGGTTTGTCACGTTGAAGGTCGAGGCGGTGATGACGGCGCCGGAGATCGTGCCCTGCACTTCGAGCATCGTGCGGGGCGCCGTTCGCCCGATCCCCACCCGTCCGGTCGTGATGTCGGTGTAGAGGAGCGGGGTAGCACCCGTACCGGTGATCTGGAGCGAGCGCCCGCTCATCGTCCCCGCGACCGAGAGCTTGGCGCCCGGCGTTGTCGTGCCGATGCCGACGTTGTCGGATGCGTTCACGAGCCGGGTGACAGCGCCGTCGTCGATCCAGCCGGCCGCCTGGGCGACGACCCCGGAGCCCGCCCAGAGGACGTTGCCGCCGGAGGAGTACAGGACCGACCCTCGCGTCCCGATCCCGAGCTTGCCGAGCTTGCCGGCAGTGGTGCCGAGAAGAAGGTCGCCCTGCGCGTAGCCGGTGATGCTCGTGCCGCCGAGCTGGACGGGGAGGACGCCGTCGACACCTCCGTCGAGCCTCACGAGATTCTGGGGCTGCGAGCCGCCGCCTCCTCCGTAGTTGCGGATGAGCAGGCGGTCCTCGGGAGCGTAGGTGCGCGAGGTGTAGTCGGTTTCGCGTACGGTGGGTGACGTGCGAACGGTCGACGGGGACAGGAGATTCACCCAAACGGCCTTGCCGTCCCGGAGCATGAGGACCTGACCATCCTTGCCCTGCGGGAGTGATGCCACCCAGTCGGCGACGGCGGGCCGAGAGCCTTCGACGCGCGATCTGCCCCGTTCCAGCGCCTGACGGCGGAGTCGCGACGCAGAGCGCGAGGCCTCCGTGCTCCGAAGGGCCCCGCGCTCTGCGTCGCGGTCAGACGCAAGATCATCCCCATCGCCGATCCCCGTCGACGCTGCCAGCACGCTTGAGTGCTTTTCCGGGTCTGGCCGCCGCGCCGCCGCGAGTGTCTCCGGTTCCTTGCTCCACTGCGTGACCGCCGTCTGACCTGTGAGGTCGGCGGCGAGGGGATGGCGCGGACTGGAACGGTGCACCGAAACGGTGAGAACCAGAAGTCCGAGAGCAAGTCCGATCAGAGACGGAGACGGAGCACGGAGTGGAAGTGGTATTTATGTTACTTTTTAGTATTTTACCACGTTTAATGTGTAATGTCATTACTCCTAAAGTTGATAGAAATCGAGAAACAATGCATTTCATCACGTCAGCGAGCCGGTCTAGCCCCGCTTTCCTCTTCCGGTAGAGAAACTTGCCGTAGCAGGCCTGCGCTTGTCCGTCACTGATCCCAAAGGCATAGTGCGATACTATGGCAAATCGATCAGACACCCAGCGCATTGGCATTTTCACCGGCGGAGGGATTGCCCCTGGAATCAACAGGGTTATTTTCGGAGCGGCGGCCGAACTGAAGAAGAAAGGTCATGATGTCATCGGCATACCCGACGGGTGGGCGGGGATGCTGGAAGTCCGCCGTGACATCATGCAACTGTCGACATTGAACAGGTGGGAACTTTCCAAACTCTTCCGTGGCGGAGGAACGAAACTTGGCAGCTCCCGCACGAAGATCGACGAATCGCAGTACGAAACGGTGAGAGCGGCATCCAGGGAATACGGACTCGACGGGGTCATCGCCGTCGGTGGCGATGACACGCTGGGACAAGCGGCAAGGCTCTACGAGAAAAAAATCCTCAACATCATCGGCGTTCCCAAAACGATCGATAACGATGTCGGCGGCACTGACATGACGTTCGGGTTCCATTCGGCAGTAGAGGAAGCTGCAAAATTCATTGACCGCATGAGCACGGACGCCGAATCCATGCGACGCGTCGCAGCAGTGGAGTTGATGGGGAGGGACGCGGGGCACGTCACCATCCAGGCGGCCTATGCCGGAGGAGCCCATATCACGCTCATTCCCGAGTATCCCATCGACGTGTCAAGACTCTTACCACGCATACAGGAAATTTATGCCGCCCGACGCCATGTCATTATTGCCATCGCGGAGGGGTATGAACATTTGCAGCCGCCCGTTCTCGATCACCAGGAAGAGGTCGATGCGTTCGGCAATGTGCGGAAAGAGGGAGCAGCCAAGTCCCTCCTCAGAATTATTCGGGAGAAAACGGGGCTGCCGACGCAGGAGCAAATCGCTGGCTATCACGTCCGGAACGGACCCCCTCTCGCTCATGACGGCAATTTCGCCGCCGAGCTGGGTGCGGCCGCCGGATGGCTGGCACACGAGCGGATGTACGGCCGCATGGTTGCTCTTCGAGACGGGAGCATCACCGCCATTCCGCTGTCCGATGTGCGCGGAGGCCGCCTTGTCCAGGAAGACGAATATGATCAGGAGACGATGATGAAGCGAGACCTTCCTCCCGCGTTTGTCCGCGACATGCAGATATTGACCAACTCAGCGCCGGGGGCGTGAGCGGCTTCTATCGCTTTCTGCCTGTGGGTCCCTGAGCAACAGGCACGCCTCCGTCCCCGGCACGATCCTCTCCTTCGATTTCTGAAAAATCATGAGGGAGTCGCACGGTGTCACGAGTTCCACCCCATCCCGCGTCGCAAAGTGCGTACCGGCGGGGAGCGTCGCGAAGTTAGCCCATTCCTGCGTGAAGGAGAATGACGATGATGCGGTCACACTCCAGTACGCGTCGTATGCCTCGATCTCCATCGGTTCTATGGCTTCGTTCATCGGCGGGCCGAGGCCGATCACGGATAGCGCTCTCAGAATCGATTGTTGCACCCGGGGTACGAGCGTCATGTCTTCCTGCCATCCGGTCTCCAGCGTGATGCCCACTCTGCCCTGCGAGTGCGCGTAGCAGTCAGTCGTCGCCCCGTTGCCGTTTTCCGCGTACATGCCTTTGCCCGTGATGACCTTCTGAATGCCAAGAACCGGCACAATTTTTTGCATCAATGGATCATCCAATAGATTCGGGCTCAGGAGCATCGGTTCCGATGGTTTAATGGTCGCATGGATGTCGATCAGAAGATCGGATGCGGCGATGATCGGCTTCAGTAGCTGCCCCCTCGCAGCCGCTATCGTCTGCTCGACGCCCGGCGGCAGCAGCCCGAAGACCCGGTTGAGGTCGTAATCGCCCTTGACGAAGCGCTCACACAGCTCGACTGCACATGGATTGCCGATGCCAAGATTCAATCTTCCTTTCCGGACGAGTGCGGCCAGATCGGACCGCAGGAGATTCCGCACAACGTGCACGCCTGCTTTCTCGCTGCCGTGCACGCCGCCGAGAATAGTGACAACCGGCCCGCTCTCTCCGGAATCGATCTGCCAGACCTGCTGGATGATTTCGGTGATGTGGGGTGCCATGTGACGGGAGAAAAAAGAAAAAAGTCGGATCGTTGTTGGTAATGCTGGAGGCGAATGAATCGCCTCCAGCGTGACGCTCCGGGGACGGCTCACCGTCCAAGGGAAGGACGGGGGTGACGGAGTGATTCCTGGTACGCCGGCTCCAGAGCCGTTTCCAGACGCTGCTGCAGGGCCGGGATATCCCCGTGAATCGCCAGCCATTCCCGTCCACGGAAGAGCAGGGGGAAGGGCCCGGGAAACTGGTCCGCCTTGAGCGCGCGGTAGATGGCGAGCCATTCGTCCTCGGTGCACTGGAGGTCCATGCGGACGTACGTGCCGTTGCTCGGGCAGGTCCGGCGCAGCTTGTCGTAGAAAAGATCAGTCGACATACGTTCCCCTGTTTGATGAGCCGTCAGGCGCCGCCTCCGAACGCCGGAGGCGGAGCCGATCGCGGTGAGCGACAGGGGCAATCTACGCAGCCGACCGCCGATTGTTAAATTTATCGTATTTTTTAAAATTTAAGAGTAGCAACTGATAAAATTTAACAAAGTAATGTATACTAAACACATGCAAACGATCACTGCATCCGTCGAACAGCTGCTCCGGGAATCACCTTGGCTCACCGAGGCTCTTGGCGAAGGCATCGTCAATCTGTCGGCGCTCGCACGGATACTGAAGCCGTCACTGGAGAAGCAGCACCTGCGATCCTTCACCGACGGGGCTGTCATCATGGCGCTCAAGCGGGTGCAGGCGGGACTGCCCACCAAACGCGCGCGGCTGCGGGTGTCGCAGACGGTGCAGAGCCTGACGGTGCGGTCGAACATCGTGCAGTACGCGTTTCAGAATTCCCCGACACTCATGAAGGCGCAGGAGAAGCTCCTGCAGCGGGCGCACGATGACGAGGATGCCTGCGTGTTCTTCGCGCGGGGCACCTTCGACACCGGCATCATCGTCAATGAAAGTCTGGAGGACCTGCTGCAGAAGGTCACGGTCGGGGAGAAGCTGATTAAGAGCTTCCGGGGTCTTTCCTATATAATGACTACTGAGTTAGCGCAGAAAAAGGTGTTTCAGGCATCTCCAGGCACGCCAAAAGCAACCTGTCGAAGAGTTCTTGGCGGTGTCTGCGCCGGTTG
>VMEW01000014.1 GCA_007375735.1 Candidatus Peregrinibacteria bacterium Greene0416_19 | reverse complement strand
GTCATGTTCCGCTACAATCTTCCCGTCTACCAGACCAGAGTCTCCGTTCTTTCTGCCCTTCTCTCTCGAAAAATCAACACAGTTCTGGTGTAGTCCCCTCTCTTATATCCCTTGCATGCCACTAGGCAGTGTTCTACAATATATCCGTATCAAGACGAAAGGGATCCGAACGGCCTCGTGCCTAAGGAGACCTTTCTTTTAGTATCCGTGAGCGATTTTCGCCTTAATCGCCGGAGCCTCAAGATAGTCGTAGTACTGCGGAGCCAAACGCCTATACAGCGACGAGGCGAACTGCCTATTTGGAAACAGGATTTTCTCAAATCGCTCCTTTTTGATCAGATAATCGACGAGCTTCTTGTAGTCGCCGTCACCTGAAACGAGAAGGATTTTCCCGAAGTCATCCCGCTCGATCAGCACCTTCATCGCTTCAAAAACGATATCCGTGTCTACATTTCCCTTCTTGGTCGCCTTGAGCGCGGAGTGGTGCTCTCGAAAACAGACGATGAACCCCGCTCGCTGAAGATTACTGTAGAGGTCTTGCTGCGCTTCGTCGGTATATCCGAGGAAGTATGAGGCTTCCTCGACGTGATACTTATCCCGCAGGTACGTGCGAAATCGTCCGTAATTGATCTTCCAGCCGTTCTGGGTCGTACCCAGGTGAAGGTTCTGTCCGTCGATGAATGCGAGATTGGGTTTGCTATCCATAGAGGGGAAGTCTATCAAATCTTGGCTCATGGACATAGACTCCTAGCAGGACGCATCGCGGTTGTAATAATTTCCAGTAACCCGCTCCACTCGTCCTCATCTCAAGATCGACTCATGTTTCGAGGCGGCAACAAATTGCAAGAAGTAATGGTCCAGCGACACGTCGGTCGAATGATAGGCGTTGTCGCCGACAAGAAAATCGCAGAGGACTTCGCGCGCACGGCAGAGCTCACGGAGGCGATATCTGTTTTTTGGGTCTGCAATAGTCAAATCAAAGAGTTCGAGCATCCTGAATAGTGCGGAATGCATGCGAACATCGTTGCCCGTTTTCTTTGCTTTGCATGCCCGCGATACTTCACTCCCCACATGGGAAAGTTGTAGTGCGAGTGGGAAGCTTTGCCACCGTCCGGTAGACAATTCCGTATGTAAAAGAGGAGTCATAATATGAGGGCGGAAACGACGGAGCGGATCCGTTCCTGAAGAACAGGATCATCGACTCCACGTGAACGATTTCCCTGCGATGGTCGTAGATTTATCATCGAGTCAAATTCCAACCAATCTGCAGTTCCCGTGTCGGGATAGAGATTGATTCCCCACAAATCTTCTTGCTTCGATCCCTGTTCCAACAGCAATTGTTCTTCATCGGCATGCAATTCGCCGCCGATGGCCATAACCTGTCGCTCTATATCCACCACGGCTTTCACCATGTCTCCGAAACGCTCACTTGCGAGAACTTTCAAAACACTGCGATCAATCGGTGCGGTGATAACCTGCATAGGTACCATACAGCCAGTATACCTACTCAACGATCTCCGCGCCCTCACGAAACGTGCTATCGTGTGGGGGCACGCCGCAATTACAAACGACGAAACGGTGAGCCGTGCATGAGGACCCTCTCTCCGCGGCACAGGCAATGACTCTTCTCCCGTACATTCTTGCCCTCCTGGATGGTGTAGATTCAGGTTGACGGCATCTATATAAAAAGTATAAATACAGCAATGTCAACCATCGAAGCAGGCAGGACCGCCATCGCGGAGAATCGTGATTCAGCCATCAGCAGACGCACCTTTCTCGTCGGTGCTCTCGCCGCAGTCGCGACAGGCTGCCGGCGGACGATGGTCCCGGTCGCCGCTGACGGAGAGCAGGAGGGGAGGCGGTCCCTGGAGGAAGCCCGGGAACGGGAGCAGGCGATCCTCATCCGCAGCGCCGTGCTGGGCTACCTATCCGGGTCCCGCTTCGGCGGGGCGGATTTTACGCAACGGTTCACCGGCAGGCCCGTGCGGCCGGAGCGCTACTACCGTGACGTGGGTATGCTCTTCCTGAGTGTCGATGCCGGTGATTTCCGGGATGCCGGGGAACTCCTGGCCCCGATTGCCCTGGATGCGGAGCGCGTGGACTTCGCGCATGCGGAGGAGGAAGGCGTGCATCGGTTCCTCAACGAGCGGAAGGGGCAGGAGATCACGATCGATATCGTGCCGGGGAAATCGCGGCTGCACTACCGGGAAACCGGCCGCTACCTGTTCGGCATGAAGAGCAATCAGCTTCGCATCGATCCGGACCGACCCATCACATGGCGTCGCGGGCCGGCGATCTACGATGCCACCCCCAGGGAACTGAAGGGATTCATGGCCAACGAAACGATCTACCGGGGATTCCAATTCATCATCGACGACGACGGCCATACCTTCAACTTCGGCTCGATGGTCGCCCGGCCCGGCGAGCCCTCGCTCACGCGGCTGGTGCGCCGTCTCGTGCGCCCGGAAGACCCCCCGGAAACGAAGACGCAGAAGATCTCCGATTTCGTCACGAACCACATCGCCTACTCGCACGCGGATGTCGCATTCGAGCGGGCGAACAACATGGAGCTCGTGAAGCGCCCGAACGAAGTCATCATGACCGGCGAAGGCGATTGCGCCTCCAAAACCATCCTCCTCGCTTCATTGTACGAGCAAGCCGGCCTGGACTACCGGATGATCTACGTGCTTGCGGGGCCGGTCCGGGCCGGACACCTGGCGCTGCTGGTCACAGGCGCATTTCCGAAAGAGAATGGGCTCGAATTTCGCATCGGCGAAGGGACCTTTGCCGTCTCGGACGCCACCTGCAGGGACTTCCAGATCGGACGGACGGAGGTGGGGTACCCCTTCCACGAAATGCACTACGTCCAGCACCCCTCTGATGGCCGGGTGATCGACGCCAAGACCGGACGGGTGGTACGGGAGGCCGGGGCGAGAAAGTGAGCGCATGACGCATCTGATAGAATACTGCTCTGACCGTCGTGCGCCCCCATGCTCTATCCCGCACATGACCGGCAGGAGGGAACGGAGGAGAGGAACCGGATGATGATCGGCACCATGATCGCCGAGTGCGAGGCGAAGAATATTGAACCGCCGATGACGAAGCTTCACCGGCAGCAGGTGATCGATGGTCGGCGGCGCGTGACCCGCGACCTGGTATGGGGACTGATGCGCTGTCTCCGCCTGTCCGAAATGGAGCAGAAGTCGCTGTGGGCGCGGTACTTCGGCCGGCCGGCCGACTCGGTCTATGAGCACATGCGACGGGCGATCATCATCGCCGGAGGGGTGCGCGAGTTTTCCGCCAGGATAGGAATCAATCAGATGTCATTGATCGATGCTCTCAATGGCAAGGCACCCACCCACAACATCTGGATGCCGATCGCGGAGTGGATAGGGATGGACAGCCGGGAGGCGATGGAGCTGTGGAGGAAGGAATACTGCGCCTACCTGATGCGGTGCGGGCTCAATCCCCTTGCGGCATCCGTCCAGACGCTCTTTGCCAGGCATCCCACCGCCTCGCGGACAGAATGGGTGGAAAACGGGAACCCGCCGGCCTCCCTCGCACACCTCAACAAGCACAAACTCCTGCAACTGCTCTCCGCTGTCCGTCACGGTCAGCCTGAGCCCTGGGAGAGCATCGATCGCATCCTCGTCGGCCTGGGCGCCAGCGTGGAGGAACGTCTGGAGACGGCTGCGGCATGGCTGATCTCGCGGGAGCGGCCGCCATCGCCGGCACAGAGGCGCCTCAAAATATCCGAAACCCAGTGGTCACGGCGCAGGCCACAGACGGCGCACACTCCATCGGACGACGGCAAGCGCGGCGACGCTCCCGTTCACCCGCCCGGGCATGCCCTTCCCTATCCGGCGCACTTGCAATCGCTGGATGACACCGGAAAAATCCGCACGCTGCTGGAGAAACTGGATGCATCCGCTCCACACGACGCGCTTGCGAAGACGGTGGAGGGCTTACTCGCGACGCACACGGGAACATCCTGCGGCTGCGCTCGGCATTCGGAACGCCCGCTCACCGTTCTCAGGCAGACGAGCGCGGAATGCGCGATAGTCCGTTCCGTTCAGCATGTGCGTCCTCCACAGAGAACGCCGCCCGTTCCAGGCCCGCGATTGTCTCCGAAAAATGAGCCCGGACAGATGGCCCGTCAGAACCACGGACCGCACGCGGCCGCCCCTCCCCCGCCGATCCCGGCCGTCGGCATCGAGAATATCATCGCGAGCATTGGCGGCGATCCGCGGAAAGGGGCAGTCGGGGAATTGCTGACGCTCGCGCGTCATTATGTCTCTACCGCGCAGCCGGAGAGAGCGTTGGACTATCTGACGGAGATTCTGCTGAGGCGTGCGGACCTCCTTCTGCCACCACAGGAAGCAGAGGCGCGTGCACTGCTCGAACGTGCCACAACGAAGGAGGAGGATAGTGATGACGAGCATGACTGGAAACGCAGCCTCAGCGTGAGCCAGGCTGCCGGGGACATGGAACAGCGCGTCCGCAGGCACGGAGGGACCCGCCGTCACGAGAATCAGCGCGATCGAGAAAAAAAGAAGCGGCGGGGAGGCATCTGCATGTCCGGTCATGATGAAGGTGAGCACATACCTTCCGGGAGGACTGAAGACCGTCCGACAACGAATGACCAACCACTGGAACAGACAGCGGCTCTCCCCGCACAGACGCTCCGGATGGCGCAACACCTGCTACGAAATTTGAAAAGCCGGATCCACCTTGGGGAATGTGAACCTGTCGTCACGGCCGCACTGGAGGCCCTCACACAAGCTCAGACGACGCCGGAGAAATTGACGATCGTGCGCGGTGCACTGGGGAACAGGCAGACACTCGGCTATACCTTTCAAGTGGCATTCCTGGCCCTCCTCCTCAGCAAGGGGATCCTCACAAGCAAGGATCTGGAAGCCCTATGAAGCTCATTGACAAAAAACATTGACTCACCATGAGTAAAAGATTCAAATAGAGCGCTTTCCCCAGCGTATCGATGGCCGTGCCCACTGGCGCTCCCGCCGACATCCTTCCCTACGCATCACCCGCCTACGCCTCTCACAAGGAGCAGATCCTCGCCGCACGGAAGCAAGCCAAAGACCTGGGACTGCTCACCCAAGCAACCCGTGAACGTATCTTCGCGGAAAACGGGATCGTGTGTGATCGGAGGCGTGACAGCGCTGACCCATCCGTGTCACAAGAGTACTTCAGCATCGGTGTGGATCAGCTCCGCGTGGAAGCCGGCAAGCGACGGTCGCTGGAACCAGCGCAGAGAACTGCAGCGATCAGATCGCTGCTCGCGCATGTGCTGGCGATCAGGCTGAGCATCGCGGAACGGCCGCTCGATGATCCGCATGATGCTGTGAGCAACCCCATCGAATCCTACACAGACCTCGTCAACGAACTCGAAGAACATTGCCAATCGTACGGTATCCCTTCGGCTCTCCCGAATATGTTCCTTGCATCCTCCCTGTTCACCCAACTCAAAAGTCGCTTCTACCGCATCGATGGGCATACAGGGATGATGGAATTCTTCTCCAAATTGACAGAACTCTTCGCCTACCATGACCGACATCTGCACGCCATTACGACGCATGTGATGAGACAAGGAAAATACCAGGAGGCCCTGGAGTTGATCAGGCTAGCTGCGACGATGCGCGGTGTTACCCTCTTCCTTCTCTTTGAAGCGAATCCCCTCCTTGCAGAGACGTACGTGCAATCGGTCTTCGAACTCGGGAACCACGAGAACACCGTCGCGCTGTGCAACGAGATCGGACTCCCCACCGTCGCTGCACTGCCCGGCTGCGCGGAGAAGTATCTCCGAAGCCTGACCGGGCTGAACCGTCTGGAGGATATCGTGGCGTTCCTCGAGCAACATCCCCTCCCATCAGCCGCCGGCAACTGGTCCCTCCGGAAGGCGTGCGGGGTGGCTTGTGAGTCCGTGGGCTGGTGGTTTTTCGGCTTGGGCCGTTATGCGGAGGGACTGGCATTCCTCGACCGGTTCGCGAAATATGAAATCGGGCCGCAGGGCCGGACGAACATGAATGCCCTGTACCTGCAGCTGTTGGAGGGGCAGGAAGATGCGGAGCGGATTGCCGCCTTCAAGAAACTGATCGGCGTCGCTTGACAGAGAAAAGATGCCCGGTACAATTGTGACATCTTGGTAATACAGCCCGCCGCCCGCCGGCACCACCATGCCGCTTCTCCCCGCGGGGAGAGGACGGCGCGGTTCGACGGGCTCACCGCAAGTCGGTAGCTGTCGAAGAAGAACCGCTCCATCCCCTCCTCGCGGAGGTTGTTTGGCGTGTTGCCAGACGTAAAAGTGATGTGATCGGTTTTTGAAAGCGTCGGCAAAGGAGAAACGTATGGTGACGTACAATGAGATGGTCAAGCAGGCGAGGGGAATGGTTGAACAGCAGAGAAGCGATGAGCTGGAGAGAAGGCGCGGGCAGCAAGAAACCAATGAGAGACTGGAGCGCGAGTATTTCCGAAAACGCTCGAGGGTACTCGAGCAGTTGCTCGCCGATTTAGGAATTCCAGCTCCATCCGAGTTCGGTCGAGTCAATGGTCCGAAAGGTGGGAGCCCCCTCGTATACCTGAATGGCATCGAGCTCGCGATCGAAATCGCTGGTGACACGTTCAGCGAATATTCCGGGCGGCACAAAATCGAGCACCACACTCGCGATCAAGACGTACTGCTTCTCTATTGCTTGGCAATAGGACGCGAGACCATCCCCTTGCCATTGACTGACGATGGCAAGAAGACACTTCTGGACTACTTCGTCAGGAAGGAAGCGGAAATGCTGGCGAAGAAGTAGTCGCCGATCACGGTTCAGCCCCGATCCTGTTGCTTGCTTCCTTTGAGAAGTGGGCACGGGATCGGGGCACATTCAATGAAAGCATTTTACTTCCTTTTCCTTCTTCACTATGAACGCACCTTATGAACAATCACGCCCACAAACATCTACTGCGGATGATAGCCTACTGACCGTCATGGTCCCCACCGGTTCCATGCGGAACAAAATGCTCGAGTACGTACTCAGCTGCGGCTTCCTCCCGCCGGACCTGACCGGGCCGGAGCAGTGGCGGTCGGAGACCAAAGAGGAACGCTACCAGGAGCTCTATCTCGGCATCTGGCGCAACGCGCAGAACGTCAATGCCCTCATCCGCGTGCTCGTGCAGGAGCGGAATGAGATCCCCAAGCGGGCATCTGCACGCGCTCTCCTGCGCGGTGAACCGACGATCGGCCTCACGAACAGCGACCTGCTGCTCGCGAACACGCTGGAGGACTGGCGGAACCCGGTGAGCCTGTGCTCGCCGGAGACGCTGCAGGCATTCGATCTCCCGATGTCGTCGGGGAGGAATGGAGGGGATTCCCGCTGGGCGCTCGTGGCGCCGCAGGGAGCCTTCGAGGAAGAGCCGCTGTACCGGAATGAAGAGAACGTGAGAGTGATTACCGAGAACATGGTGCTCGCCCAATACTTCTGCACAGAGCGGATCGGCGCCATCTCGGAAGACATCGCCGCGCGGGCGCAGCTGTCGGAGATGATCGACGGGAAGGAGGAGGAGCGGCTGGAAGAACTCTGCCGGAAAGGCGAACCGACCATCCTCATCGGTGTCGTGGAGAGTGGAAAATCGGCGGAAAAGCGCGGACTGGCCTGGCGGGAGGTGTTCCGGGTGAAGGCACAGGCGGTGGTGCCGCAGGTGATGATGGAGAGATACCCTGAACAAGTGAATGTCATCAGAAAAATGCTGAATCTGAAGGAAGCGGAGCAATTGCCCATTTGACCCCTGCCGACCGCTGGCAGGGATGCCCGCTCCCGTGGTTCATGAAAAAGGAAGCAGGCATTCCTGCCACACGGCGTGGCGGGGATGATCAGTTCAGGCATGAAGGAGAATAACCATGTTCCGACCGGACTTCGAGAAGGGCAGCGGCCTCATCCGGGCGATCGCGCAGGACATCGATCCGCCTCACGACGTCCTGATGGACGCGTTCATGAACGAGGAGGCCTGGCTGGAGACGCTGCGCACCGGATGCGCTGTGTACTACTCCCGCAGCAGGAAAAAGCTGTGGCGGAAGGGCGAGGAGAGCGGGCACGTGCAGCGCGTGCGGGAAATCCGCATCAACTGCTACGGCGATTCGCTCCTCCTCATCGTCGAACAGATCGGCGACGCAGCCTGCCATGAGGGGTACCTGAGCTGCTTCCACCGGCGGCTCCGTCCCGATGGCGAATACGAGGTGGCCGATGAACGCGTTTTCGATCCAAAGGAGGTGTACGGGAAACACTGATCGCAGTACTCCAGCCTGTTCCTTCGGGAACAGGCTGGAGCTACAAATAATTTCTAACACGGGAGCGGGCATTGTCATCCTGAGCTTGTCGAAGGATGCCCGCGGTCCCGGGTAACCAGACAGTTAAAGCTCACAATTTCAGCTATCATCACGCCCTACCATGAAAAAATCCCTCGACACCATCGTCATCGGCCTCGGCGCCATGGGTAGCGCCGCTGCGTACCAGCTGAGCAAACGCGGGGAGCGGGTGCTGGGGATCGATCAATTCTCCCCTCCCCACGCCAAAGGTTCCTCCCACGGAGACACACGTATCACCAGACTCGCCATCGGCGAGGGGCGGGAGTACGTGCCGCTCGCGCTCCGCTCCCACGAGATCTGGCGGGAGATAGAAGCGGCAACCCATGACGAACTCCTGACGGTCACCGGCGGGCTCATCATCGGGAACGATCGTGCGGCCCCCTCCCACGGCGTGAGCAACTTCGTGCAGCGAACCCGCGAAGCAGCCCAAGCATTCGGGATCACTCACCAGATGATGACGGCAAAGGAAATCCGCAAACGCTTCCCGCCGTTCGCCCTACGGGACGATGAAGTTGGGTACTACGAGGAGCAGGCCGGCTTTGTGCGGCCGGAAGCGTGCATCCGGGCGCAATTGGATCTGGCCCGGCAAAACGGAGCGGAGGTCCGCGCGAACGAAACAGTCCTGGAAGTCATACCAAGTGGATCGAACGACCGCGTCACTGTCCGAACCGATCGCGGCTCATACGAGGCGGCGACTGCTGTCCTGACGGTCGGCGCATGGATACGGCAATTCGTACGCCCGGATCTGGCGCAACTCTTCACCGTGCACCGCGAGGTGCTGTACTGGTTCGATGCCCCGGGGAAGATGGAAGAATTTGAGCCGGGGAAGTTCCCCATCTTCATCTGGGTATCGGACCGCGACATGGACCTGCTCTACGGCTTTCCGGATGTCGACGGACAAGGTGTGAAGGTGGCGACCGAGCAGTTCACGACCAGCACGACACCGGAGACGTTCCAAGAACAGGTGACCGATGAGGAGATCGCCACCATGCAACGCCACACCCGGCAGTACCTGCCCGGCCTGACCGGCCCCTGCAAGAAGGCCGCCGCCTGCAAGTACACCTGCACGCCGGACTTCGGCTTCGTGATTGATCATCTCCCCGATCACCCGCAGGTCATCGTCGCCTCGCCCTGCTCCGGGCATGGGTTCAAGCATTCGACGGCGATCGGGGAGATGATCGCGGAGCTGGCGATGACGGGACAGACGACGATTGATCGGGAACCATTCCGCTGGGAAAAGCGAGCGTGCTCCCGCGCCTGACCATCAGACACTATATTGGCATCCGAGGTACCGAACCTCGGCTGCGAAAGGGACGGAATGGCGCTACGCTTTGGTCCATGTCACGGAGAAAATCCTTCCTCCAGCGCCTCGGCCCCGGCTTCATCACCGGCGCATCGGATGATGACCCATCGGGCATCGCCACGTATGCGCAGACGGGCGCCCAATTCGGCTACCGGCAGCTGTGGGCCAGCCTGTACACGCTGCCCTTCATGATCGCGGTGCAGGAGATGTGCGGGCGGATCGGGCTCGTGACGGGCAAAGGGCTCGCGGGGGTGATCCGCAAGCATTACTCCCGTCCTCTGCTCTACACCGCCGCTGTCCTGCTGCTCGTCGCGAACACCGTGAATATCGGCGCCGACCTGGGGGCCATGGCGTCGGCCGCGGAACTCGTGACGGGATTGCCCTTCGTTACCTGGCTCCTGGGGATGACGGTCGTCACGCTAGTGCTGGAGGTGTTCGTCTCCTATCGGGTCTATGCCCGGTACCTGAAGTACCTTACGCTATCGCTCCTCGCCTATGTCGTGACCGCCTTGGCGATCGCACAGGACTGGCCGGCTGCGTTCGCCGCCACCCTGATCCCCACGTTCACCTTCTCAAAGGACTCCATCATGAACCTCGTGGCCTTCCTCGGAACGACCATTTCACCGTACTTGTTCTTTTGGCAGGCGAGCGAGGAGGTGGAGGAAGAAGTGGCGGAGGGGAAACTCAGGACAATGGGCATGGGAAAGCCGCACATCGACGAGACGGACATGAGGAATATGCGCATCGACACCGTGCTAGGGATGACCTTCAGCAACCTCGTCACGTTCTTCATCATTGTCACCGCAGCGTCGACGCTGCACCGTCATGGCATCACGCAGATCAACACCGCGGTGGATGCGGCCCGCGCGCTCGAGCCTGTGGCGGGCAGCTACGCCGCGCTCCTGTTCGCCCTCGGCATCATCGGCACCGGGCTCCTGGCCGTGCCGGTCCTGGCCGGGTCCGCCTCGTACGCGCTGGCGGAAGCGCTCGACTGGAAAGAGGGACTCTACCGGAAATTCCGCGACGCCCACGGCTTCTACGGCATCATCACGCTCGCGACCGTCGCCGGCCTGCTCGTGAACTTCATCGGCGTACCGCCGTTCCGCATGCTCTACGCTGCGGCCATCCTGAACGGGATCATCGCCCCTCCCCTGCTGCTGATCATCCTCCTCATCGCGAATGACCGACGAATCATGGGACGGCAGGTGAACAATTCCCTGTCCAACGTTCTCGGGAGCCTCATCACGCTGCTCATGGCCCTGGCTGCCGTGGCGCTGTTCGTTCTATAGTCTCACCATGTCTTCGGCCTCAGAATCGCCCGGCCACCGCATCCTCCTCGTGCAGCACGATCAGACGTTCCGGACCATGTACAGCGGCTTCCTGCAGAGTCATGGCTTCGAGATCCTGGAGGCCACAGATGGGAAAGAAGGATTTTCTCTTGCCAGAGACGAGCGGCCAGACATCGTCATCGCGGACCAGATGATGCCGGGCATGACCGGCATCGAGTTGCTCACGGCCATGCGGCAGGACGCTTCCACTGCCGCCATTCCCGTCATCATCTTCTCCCTGGCCCACAATGCCAAACAGCGGGCGGAGGTCCATGCGTGCGGCGCGAGCGACTACGTATCGAAAGGCATGGTGACCCCCAAGCAGATGCTCGCGAAGATCCGGGCGCTCCTCCCTCCGCCGTCGACCGGAGCAACCGGCGCGGCGGCAGTGTTCCGCATCCGCCTGCCCGCGACGGGAACAGACGTGTCTGCGTTCCGGAAGGCTGCCGCCGGTTCCACGAAGAACATCCGGTGCAAGACCTGCAGAGGAACGGCGGTATTGGAACTCACGAGGAATGACCAATTTCCCTCAGGGGTCTTTGCAGCCCGCCTGGTGTGCGGCAAGTGCTGGAAACCACTGTGAGCCTGTGGGTGGCACTCATCGTGGCACTCATCGTCCCTTGAAACTGCAACAAGCATGGTTGTATCCTTCAGCGCCTATGCATCACACCCCCACACCCAACGACCACGGCGGCAGCGGCCGCTTCGAAGGCATGGACGGCCACAACTGGTTCGCCGCCTTCGGCAACGCCCCCGCACAGCCGCCGTCTCCTCCCGTCGCCGGCAAAGAGCAGCCTGCGCCGTGGGAGAAGCCCGTCCCGGCACCCGTCGCGAAGACGACACCTGCACCTGCAAAGACATCGGAGCTGATGAAGCCGGCGGCGCCCCTTCCAAAGGCAGCACCGGTAGCGATAGCGAAGGCGAAGAAGCCGATCAAGAAAGCGGCTACCGAGACTCCGACCAAAGTGAATCTCAAAAAACCAGCGCCGAAGAAGGCAGTGAAGAAACCGGCGAAAGCCTCCAAGCCTGCCCGTAAGCCGAAGAAGGCCCCTCCCAAGAAAGCACGCAAACCCGCCCGCTCTTCCGGCGCCAAGAAGAAGGCAGCGAAGCGGGGAGCGACACCCAAGACACGGGCCAGGAAGTCCGGCCGGAAGAAAGCCCGCCGCTGATCGTCGTGTGGTACGCTCCGGCCATGCCGCAAATCGTCATCCTCAGCAACGAAGCCGGCAGCCCGTACGGCACCGCCGACCTGCTTGAGGCCCACACCGGCCAGGGGAAGCTCCACAAGGCATTTTCCGTCTACGTCTTCCGCAAGGCCGGCAGCGAAATCCTCATCCAGCAACGGAGTGCGCAGAAGATGCTCTGGCCGCTCATCTGGGCCAACACCTGCTGCAGCCATCCATTCGAGGGTGAAACCCCGTCACAAGCGGGCGAGCGGCGGCTCCAGGAGGAACTCGGCTTCACCACCCCCCTCACCGAACAAGGCACCTTCGTCTACCGCGCGGAGGACCCGGGTCGTGGGGTGGAGCACGAGCACGTCACGATCCTCACCGGCGAGACCGACGGAGCGGACATCCGGCCCGATCCCGCCGAGGTCGCCGCGTGGAAGTGGATCAGTCTGTCGGAGCTCGCGATGGATATGGAGCAGAATCCCGACCAGTACGCGCCGTGGTTTCACCGTGGGCTCAGACACATCATCGACCCATCATGACCGCACGACGAAAGGGTTCTCCATAGAGAACCCTTTCGAGAGTGCCTTCTATCCTTCCTTGCAGGCACGGATGGTGGATTGACAGTGGCCGCAAGACTCAAAGTGGGCCATGCGATCAGGAGGCAGATCCTTTTCCCGCCCCTCGAAGACCGCCTGGAGCTCCGAAGGATCCAGACAATCCGCAAGCTCCTCGGCCGTCCGGCGCAGGTTCGCCCGATCCTGAGCCCGGAGCTGTGCATGGGTGAGTCCCGTTTCCCGCTCGCGATCCGCCCAGTACCGCGATAATTCCATGCACAGACCCTGTAATCGGGCTTCCTGTTCAAGAGGAGTCCGACCTTCCGCCGTGCATCCCTGCTCACCGACCATCCGGTGTTTCACTCGTAGCCTCTGGCGAAGGAGCAGGAACAACCAGATGTTCATACCGGCGATGACCAGAATTGCGAGGACATCAGCAGTACCCATCAACGTACCTCCTTTGGAAAAGAAAGACCGGACATTCTCGTTCACGATAACAAGAATTCGATCCCCTACCATCTTGTCATCAAGACCTATCATCTTATTTTATTTATTTTTGTCAATGACAGATGTGCCCTGTCTGCAGCACGCTTTCTCCATGACACCAGCCCGCGCCCTCCACCTCGCCATCATCCCCGACGGTAACCGCCGGTGGGCGCGCGAGCGGACGCTCCTGCCCTGGAAGGGCCACGAAAAATCCGGCGAAACGTTCGACCGGCTGGTCGAGTGGTGCCGCGCCGACGGACGTATCGGCGTGCTCACCTTCTGGTGCTTTTCGACCGAGAACTGGAAGCGTGATCCCAAGGAGGTAGCCAAGCTCATGGAGCTCCTCGAACAATCGATCCGTTCGAAGCGCGAGAAGCTTATCAAGAACCGCATCCACCTGATCCGCAGCGGCCGCACCGACCGCATCTCCCCGTCACTGCTGGAGGGTTTGAACGAGCTCGATCGTGCGACCGCGACCGACCCAGCGATGACGCTCCACTTGGCGCTCGACTACGGCGGCAAAGACGAGGTGACGCGCGCCATCTGGAAATTGAGGGATCCGACGACCGCAACCGAAGACGATATCGCCGCACATCTCGATCATCCGGAACTCCCACCCATCGATCTCATCATCCGCACCTCCGGCGAGCAGCGCACGTCGAACTTCTTCCTCTGGCAGAGTGCCTACGCCGAGTGGGTGTTTCCACCGAAGTATTTCCCGGATTTCGGGCCGGAGGATTTAAAGGCGGCGATTGATGATTTTGAGGGGCGGAAGCGCAGATTTGGTGCATGAATTTTTTGACATATCACAAAATTTGTTATATAATTCAATATTGCTCATTTACAACATAATTCCTCCCCAGATACCCTCTTTCGCGTTCAGGGATGGTCCCTGGCAACAACGCGGAGTCGCTTGGTGCCCACATCATTCCTTCGAAAGAGGATGAGCTGTGGGAGGAGGACAACATGTCCAGATTTGCAATGCTCGGTATGGTCCTAGGCGCGATCATTCTGGCGTTTCTGGTGACGAACGGGTTGGTCCATGACTGGCCCACGATCGGCAGCTACGCCGAGATGGAGCGAGTGCACAACATCCGCGAAATTGCCCAGGACTACGACATCAAGGACGGCGTGACGACCGTCCGGTGCGCCCACTACGATCTGGTCTTTCGTCGCCCGGTGCAGTTTGAATTCAACATGCAGGTACGCGTGGTGAAGGATGGGCACCTAATCGACGCGAAGGGCCGGAGGTGGGATGCCGACGGCCACACGAAGAAAATTGACGCGGATGAAACGGCCCACGGTGTCGTCACCGTGCAGCCGAGTGGCCGGATCAGCTTCAGCTATGAAGGATTCCGGTACGTCCTGCGCCAATCATGAAGTCCCATCGCCCATAGCTCGCAGCCGCCGATCACCTGATCGGCGGTTTGCTAGTGTCTGAGACGATCTATGATCGATTACCGCACGGCGGAGCCGTGCTGCTGGTGTGCAAATCGAGATTCTAGAATGATGTTCACCTCAGCAGCACCCTTCCGGGGTGCGGTGTATGAAGAAATGTAATCACCACTCCCGCCCCACCACCGACCCCGCCAAACCCATAAGCACATCCGATTGCTCCAATGCCTTGCAATAGCCGCGCGCCTCTTCGATCAATCGCTCCGCATACCCCCTACTCCCCTCGACCCCAAGCAGCGCTGGAAACGTCTGCTTCCCCTTCCCCGCATCTTTCCCGAGCTTCTTCCCCGCCTTCGCCTCATCTCCCGTCACGTCGAGCAGGTCATCCATAATCTGAAACGCCAACCCAACCCGCCAGCCGTACTCCATGAGAGCCTCCAGCTGCGAATCCCCTGCTCCCGCCACGATCCCGCCCATCCTGAGCGCACAGACGATCAGCACCCCCGTCTTCAGCCGGTGGAGATGCTCCAGCTCCACCTGCGATGCCGGGTGATCGAACCCGCGAATGTCGATCGACTGTCCCTCCGCCATCTGGACCGACGCCGAAGCAAGCTCCCCACAACACCGGGCAGCAACATCAGTTGGAAGATTCTTTGCCAGTACATCGAATGCGAGCGCCAGCAGCGCATCCCCGGCCAGAATCGCCTGCGCATCGCCGTAGACTTTGTGGTTTGTCGGTTTCCCCCGCCGTAGATCGTCATCGTCCATGGCCGGAAGATCATCGTGAATAAGCGAGAAGCAATGGACCATCTCAACCGAAGCTGCTGCCGGCAGAGCGGCTTCAGGACGACCTCCACAGACCTCGCACGCTGCGAGCACGAGCAGCGGCCGGATGCGCTTGCCGGGCAGGAGGAGGCTGTAACGCATCGCCTGGCGCAGCGTGTCATTCGATGCACTGAGGCGATCGAGCGCTGATTCTATGTCCGGCAGCCAGCGGCTTGCGAACGTAGCGAATGCATCGGGCATGGCGCTATCCTAAACGAACCGATGAGCACCCGACAGGCATCCGCATGCGGCAAAATCATCCTCTCCGGCGAATATGCCGTCGTCTTCGGCTATCCGGGGATTGCCATCCCCTCACAGCATCAGCTGACCGCCATGTGGGAGCCCGGAACGGGGCCGCTGACGATCGAGTGGGACGAACTGTCAGCGAATCCTGAGTGGGAGTCGTACCTTCGACAGATCGTTTTGCTCTGCGGGAACCCGACCGGGCGGCTCACCATCGATAACTCAATCCCCCTGCAACGCGGTATGGGCTCCTCCACTGCACTCGTCGTGGCCGTCACGCGGGCCATTCTGGGCGATGACGCGCGTGAGCGGGCGCTCGCCATCGAGGATGAGGTGAACCCTGGCCACAGCGGGCTCGATTTCGCTGTCATTTGTGAGAACCAACCGCTCGCGTTTCGGAAGGGTCTGCCGCCGCAGCCGGCTGCGATTGATCTCTCATTCCTCAACCATGCGACGCTCATCGACACGGGAAAACCAGACCAGACGACCCCGGAACTCGTCACGTGGGTGAAGGAGCGTGAACGCGATCTGAAGGACGCCTTCGTTCTGATCGGCCAGTGTACAGAAGCTCTGCTCGTCGGCGAACACCCGATGACGGTGTTCCCCGATCACCACCGTGCCCAGCTGGCGCTCGGGGTGGTGCCTGACCATGTGCATGAACTGATCTTAGAGATCGAGCATGCGGGCGGGGCGGCGAAAGTGATCGGAGCGGGCGGAAAAACGGGTGGGGGCGGCATGGTTATAGCGATCCACGCCCATTCGGAGCAGGTGCAATCCATCGCACATAGGCGTACTCTTGGCATATGGAAAGCGAAATGAAGGCCACTGGCCGCGCGCCGACAAACATCGCATTCATCAAGTACATGGGAAAAGATGAACGGGGTAATGCGTTGCCCAATGGACAAGGCAAAAACTTTCCGGAGAACGGAAGCATCTCTCTGACCCTCGACTCACTCTACTCCACGACGACTGTCCATTTCTCCACTGACTATTCGGAAGATTCATTCACCCTCGACGGAGAACGGCATGCGAAAGAAGCCGAACGCGTCATCGAGGCGATGGACATCGTCCGATCACTCGCTGACCTGACGCTGCGCGCCAAAATCGTGAGCACGAACAACTTTGGCAAGAGCCGGGGCCTGTCCTCCTCTGCCTCCGGTGCGGCTGCGCTCGCATTCGCTGCATCTACAGCCGCGGGCTTGCGGCTATCGGAACGCGAATTGAGCGTTCTGGCACGCAAATTTTCCGGATCAGGAAGCCGCTCCGTGCCACCAGGTTGGGTGGAATGGAAGCAGCCCATTTTTGATGAAGCCGGGAATCTCGTGCACGATTCCTACGCGGAATCCTTCCTACCTTCCGATCATTGGGCTATCGCCGACGTCGTCGCCATTACCGAAGTGCCCTCGAAGGAAGTGTCGACCACAGAAGCGCATGGGCGTGTCCAGCAGAGCCCGTATCGCGCTGCCAGGCTCGCGGCTATGCCGCGGAAAATCGAGGATTGTAAGCGTTTCATTTACGAACGTAATTTCCCGTCGCTCGGCAGACTCATGGAAGCGGAAGCCTGGGATCTCCATCTCCTCTTCATCAGTTCCGGTATCCGCTACATTCGTTCGGAAACCTTGCGCGTCATGGAGAACGTGGAACGGTGGCGGCGGGAAGGATTGGAAGCCTATTACACCATCAACACCGGACAGGATGTGCACGTACTCTGTCACGAAGAAGATGCAAATGCAGTCCGTCGCAAGCTGGAACAATTGGAGGGTGTGCGAGATATAATGATCGGGAGACCGGGCAGAGGGGCGCATCTCCTGGAGGAACATCTGTTCTGAAACCATGGATCTCCGCTCCCTGTCTGACGGCCTAGAACCCGCGCAGCGTTGCGAGGAGCGCCGCCGGCGCGTGGAAGCGGCACTCGGACTGGACCTGTCCCCACTTGCAGTCAATCCTCTTACAGTAGGCCACGCCGATGAGAAGAACTGCGAGCAGATGTTCGGCCAGGTCCCCCTCCCCGTCGGCTACGCCGGCCCGCTGGCCGTCACCTTTTCGAGCGGAGAGAACCAATCGATTCACCTTCCACTCGTCACCACCGAAGGCGCGCTTGTGGCGAGCGTGAACCGGGGGTGCAAGGCGTTGACTCTGAGCGGAGGTGCAAGAACAACATCGATTCATCATGGGATGACGCGGTCGATGGCTTTCAAGCGATCAGCCGTCTGTCGTCAGTCGTCAGCAGACATTCACGAACGTGCATCTGAGTGGAAAGCGGCAGCCGAAGCTACGAGCAGTCACTTGAAAATCATGCGCTATGACCTCGATGAGGTCGACGACCATCTGTTCCTGACCATCGCCTGCGACACCGACGAGGCGATGGGGATGAACATGGTGACGATCGCGGCCCAGGCGGTCGGCGAGTGGATCGAGCAGAACATCCATGGTCTGCGCTTCATCACCGTCGCAGCGAACGTCGACAGCGACAAGAAGCCGAGCAAGCGCACGCATGACCGCGGCCGAGGGTACGAGGTCAACGCCCAGGCGACCATCCCAAAAGGGGTGATTGAGGGCGTGCTCAAATCGACGCCCGAGGCGCTGCTCGATGTCTCACGGGCGAAGCTCGAGATCGGCTCTCGTCTCGCCGGGGCGGTCGGCAGGAACCTCCACGCTGCGAATATCATCGCAGCACTGTACCTCGCGACCGGCCAGGATGCCGCGCACGTGGTGGAGGGCTCGCTCGCCGACACGTTCGTTGAAACGGATGGTGATGGAATCCGGATCCGGGTGCGACTGCCGGCGATTCTCGTTGGGATCAGGGGAGGCGGAACGGAGCTCCCGGCGCAGAGCCAATGCCTTGCCATGCTCCTCGGTAGCCGTACGAACCTCCACCGGAACACACAACTCGCTGAGAGCATCGGAGCGGCAGTGCTGGCCGGGGAACTGTCGCTGCTGGCGGCGCAGGCGGAACACGAGCTTGCGAAGGCACACAGCACTCTTGGACGATACGACCCTTGACTATTATTGGACCAAGAGCATAATCGACTACCTTCAACTCCCTCATCCCGTCCCTATGCGCCCCGAGCAAGCCACCGAAGCCGAAGCCCTGGTTTCCATCAATGCGGTCCGTGACGGCATCGAGAGCGGTTCTCCCATCCTCGGGCTCCTGATTGAAAGTGCAAGGAGCGATGTCGGGGCGCTCACCCGCGCGAACCCAAAGAAGGGGGCGGAACTCGGAGTGATCCTGGATCGGCTCGCGGAAGAGAGCCGGGGATTGCTGGAGAAACTTGCGATCCAATCGGAGACCGAATATGCGAAGAGCTTGCAAGACGCCCGTCGGGAAAAGGCCCGATGGAACAGATTTTGCGAGAAAGTACTGCGCGTGTTGCGCAACGCCCGTTTCGACCCCGCGCTCCTCATCCGGAAAGTCACCGACGAACAGCTGGGCATCGGGGGCGACGATGACGCAGGTGCGGTGGATGAAGAGGTTCGCCGGGATCCGGAAGATGCGGAAGCCTGCCGTCGCTTCATCGGCACGTTCCTTGAGAAACGGGACCGGAGCGGAACGGTGTCCTTCAGGAACGCTGAGAAGGCCTTCCGCGCCGCGCAGAAAGCATCCGCGGGAGCCGGGCATGCGAACCACGAGGTCGCGCAAGGTCCGCGCGACGACGCGGCAACGCAGTTGCACGGCGCGGAGCTTGGCTTCCTGGAGATACTGCTTGCGGTGACGCATGACAACGAAGAGGCGCTGGAATCGTTCCAGTCCCGATTGGACGAGTTTGACGAAAGCCTTTCATGGGAACTCGCGCGCTACTACGGCCTCGACAACCTGTAGTTCCGGAGGGCGCGCGGGCCGGATCTGTTATACTGCACGCGATGTCCCGCTCGGCAATCATTGGTTTTGGCAGGTATTTGCCCGTGTACCGGATCAAGACTGCGGAAATCGCCGCGCATTGGGAACAGGATGGCTCTGCCATCAGCGCCCTTGGTGTCACCGAAAAGACGGTTCCCGGCCCGCAGGAGGACAGCTTCACAATGGCTTTTGAAGCCGGGCGGCAAGCGATCGAAATGGCCGACATCGCATCCTCCGAAATCTCTGCCATGTTCGTCGGCTCCGAGAGTCACCCCTATGCAGTGAAGCCGACGAGCTCCATGCTCGCCGCCGCGCTGCAGATCCATCCATTCTCCCACTGTGCGGATCTGGAGTTCGCCTGCAAGGCCGGCACGGCGGGCATGCAGATCGTCGACTCGATGGTGCGGGCCGGACAGATCCACTATGGGATGGCAATTGGCACCGACACGGCGCAGGCACGACCAGGTGATGCTCTTGAATTCACGGCCGCTGCGGGAGCGGCAGCATTCATCCTGGGATCCGAAAAAACGAAGCATGCACTCTGCCGCATCGATGTCACCCTCTCCTTCACGACCGACACGCCCGATTTCTGGCGACCGAACGGTGAGCTCTACCCGCACCATGCCGGCCGCTACACGGGAGAGCCGGGGTACTTCCGTCACGTTCGGGAGATGGTGAAAGGCATCCTGGCTGTAACCGGCTTGAAGGCGACGGAGATAGATCATGTCATTTTTCATATGCCAAATGCAAAGTTTCCATCACAGATTGCAAAGGAGTTTGGAATCACTTCAGAACAGATGGCAAGTGGCTTCATCGTGCCGCACATCGGAAACACGTACAGCGCCTGCTCGCCCCTCGGTCTCACCTACGTCTTGGAACAAGCAAGGAAAGGGCAACGGCTCCTACTCATCTCCTACGGCTCGGGGTCGGGCTGCGACGCTTTCCTTTTGACGATGCTGAGAGATGGCATGCGGTTACCGCCCGATGATCGTGCAGTATCCTACTTATCGTACACAGAATACTGCGAACATTGTCCTGCATGAAGAATGAACCAACCCATCCACCTCATCGGCTCCGGTCAGACCCGCTTCGGCGAGTGGTGGGGGAAAAGTCTGAAGGATCTGATGGACGAAGCGGCCAATGCGGCGCTGACGGGAACTCCCTGCACGGCGCTCGATATCGACATGATCGTGGTGGCGAACATGCTCGCCGAGGTGACGAATGAGCAGGCCCATCTGGGATCCATGGCTTCATCGATCCTTCCGCACCACCCACCGGCCCTCCGGGTGGAGTCCGCGTGCGGATCGGGCGCCTTCGCCCTGCACACGGCCTGTGCATTCCTGGAAAGCGGCCGGGCACAGACGGTGCTGGTGATCGGCGTGGAGAAGATGACGGACGTATCGGCGGACGACGTATCGTCGGCCTTGATGGGCGCCGCCGACAGCGAAAAAGACCGCCCCTCCGGCCTCACCTTCCCCGGCATCTTCGGCCTCATCGCCAGCCGCTACATGCATGAGTACGGCCTGACGCGGGAAGACCTGAGCCTCGTGAGCGCCGTGCATCACCGCCAGGCTATGGAAAATCCCTTTGCACAATTCCGTTCCTCCATCACACCCGAAACCGTCAGCCGGAGTCCCCTCATCGCCCATCCCCTCCGCCTGCTCGATTGCTCCCCTGTGAGTGACGGTGCGGCGGCCGTGGTGCTCTCGACCAAGTTCGTGAGCCCCCTCCGCCTGGCCGCTTCGCAAACAAGCACGGACCACCTGAGCGTCGTCGATCGTCTCTCTCTCACATCCTTTCCCGCCACGCAGGACGCCTGCGAGCGTGCATTGCAGGAATCAGAGTTGCATCTGGCCGACATCTCCGCGTTGGAAACGCACGACTGCTTCTCCATCGCCGCCCTCATCAACCTGGAAGACCTGGGATTCGCCGATCCGGGCGATAGTATCCGCGTGTACCGTCGACTGTATGAGGGGGAGACGGGCCCGCTCTCGGTCAACCGGAGCGGCGGACTCAAAGCCTGTGGTCACCCGGTGTCCGCCACCGGCATCAAACAACTGATCGATGTGGGGAAGCAGTTGACGACTACGGGAGATCGATTCGGAATGGCCCATAATTTCGGCGGTGCCTGCGCCACCTGTGCTATACATATCCTCGAGAACCTTGATGCGCGTTCGATTTTGTGAGCCCGTCCTTTTCCCTGCGCCCGCTCCGCCTCTGGACTCCGCCGGGCAAGCAATTCTCAATTCCGATCGATGCCTGACTCATCGCCCATCTACGCCCGGTCACAGTCCCAGTGGCCGTCGAAATTGCAGAGCGGAATCGTGTTGGCTGTCACCACTCTCACGCACCCCCCGGGCCGCTTCGGACCCCGCCCCCGCACGATCGGCCTCATTCAACTCACAGACGGATCCAAGGTCATGGGACACATCCTAGGTTCCTCGATGATCGGCCAGCGCGTCCGACCCCGCCTGCAACTCTCTTGCGTCACCGGAGAAGGGCTGCGTCTCTACGATGTCGCCTACGAACCGTTGGCGGCGAAGCCTGCCCTTCGGACACAGCCCTTTCCCGGCTACGTCCTGGCACTCACCGGCCCCTCCGGGGTAGGCAAATCGACGATCAGCAATTTGCTCATGCAGGTATCCGCTCCGTACGTCGTCAAAGTTCCTATTCTGACCACCCGCGGCCGCAAGTCCGGCGATGACGGCGAGTACCGGTACGTCTCCAAGGAAAAGTTCCAGGAACTGATGGGGAAAGATGCACTCGTGGCAACGGCGAAGATCCCGTCGCATACTGATGACCGCTGGTACGGCTACCGGCGGGCCGACATCGAGAGAATCTGGAGGCAGGGCCGGATTCCGGTGGTGATCACGGAGATGCACCTGCTACAGGGGCTGGCCCACAGCTACGGCCGCCGCTCGATCCTGAGTTTCGGCCTGCTCCCGCCCGGCAAGAGCAGGCGCGCCATGCTCAGCCACCTGCTCCGGCGGCTGCGCACCCGCGGGCGCGAGACCGAGGAACACATCGCCGACCGGCTGAAGAACGCCGAGAGAGATCTCGCCTTCTTCGACGAGAGGAAGGACCTGTTCGATCATTTTCTCGTGAACGAGGACCTGGATGTGGTCATTGAGATGGTCAAGAAGAATGTACCGGGGCTGGCGGAGGCGTAAATCCACATAACAACAAACACATCGCAGCCGGGGTTCGTTACCCCGGCGCGGGCCGCAGGCCCGCTGGCACGGGTATGAATCCACACCATCATGCAAACATCACAAACGGATGACGTTCCTATTCACGCATCGCCGACGGCGATGCGATGAACGGTCGGGTGCATGTTTACCCCTCAGTCCGGGGTAACGAACCCCGGCTGCGGGGTTGTGTGTGTGTTGTTTTTTTGCATACTTCAATCATATTCGCCACGAGCCTGGGAATGTCCGCCACCGGCACCGACGAGAACGCAATGCGCAGCAACCGACTCCCAAGTGCAATCACCCCCGTATCAAAATCCGCCAGGAGCATCTGCCGCACCTGCTCGGCATCGATACCCTCCCGGAGTTCCACGCAGAAAAAATAGCCAGAATTGCACGGAAGCATCCGGAAAAAATCCTCGTGGGCAGGTTCGCGGAGCGCGCGCATGGCAGCTTCATACCGTTCGCGGAGCATCGCGGCATTCTTCCGTTTTTCTTCATCGTACGTCGGTGAATTGAATGCGCGCAGCATCAGATGCTGCTGCAGCAGAGGCGCATTCGACACGGTGGCGCGGATCGCTCCAGCGGTCTTGTCGGCGAGCGCTTCCGCCTGCTCCGGCGTGAGCCCGCGAATGCCGTAGGTGAGGAACGCGACGCGAAATCCCCAGGCGAACTCTTCCTTGGAGGCACCGTCGATCTTCACCGCGAGAACGTTCTCATGCAAATCCGCGAGCGGGGCGAAGAACGATTCGCTGAACGCCCGCTCGTCGTAGTTCAGCCCGAAGTAAGCGTCATCGATGAGAACGATGATGCGATTCCCCTCCTCCGCGCTCCGACGGATGGCATCAACCATCGCAGCCGCTTCCTCACGAAGGGGGGTGTAGCCGGTCGGATTATTGGGGAAATTGAGCAGCACGATTTTCTTTCTTGAGGATTCCGAGAGCGCTACACGAAAGGCCGCGATATTGAACTCATCATTGTGGAAGAGAGGGAAACTGCGAATCCGCGCACCGTACGTATGCTGGAAAAGCAGATCGTAATTGTCCCACATCGGCTGAGGGATGATGAGATCGTCTCCTTCGTCGATGAACAGATACCCTGCGACGCTCAGGGCATGGGTGAGACCTGAGGTCACGACGGGCAGACTGATGGCAGCCTTCAGAGACGGATTGTTGCATCGGATCCGGTCCTGCCACGCTGCCCGGAGTTCCGGGACCCCGTAACCGGGCGCGTACGGATAGACCTCCGCGGGCGGCAGATCGATGTGCGATTGGATCGACGGAAGATGCAGGGGCACGCCATCGTCATCGAGTGCGATGCCGATGGTTGCATTGATCGCCTTGCCCTTCGCTTCGGCGGTCTGGCCCAAAATTCCTTGTTTGGGAAAATAGATCCCGCGCCCCCGATGCGAGAAGAAATACGGGAGTGATGGATGGGTGTCGAGCGTCCCATGGAGTGCCTGAGCGAGCGGATGGAGAGCCATGCCGCGCAAGCGTAGTGAATCGCTGCGCTGTATTCACCGGCTAATCAACTACTTTGAAACAAATCTATATTTTTGCATCACGTATCAAATTTCTACGGGAACCTCATTGTCCTCAAGTCGCAAGAAATCTGGTATAATCATGAGATTTCCTGCAACTTCTCGCAGCCAAAAAACATACATCCACCCGTGGCCTTCCACACCCTCATGTTCGGCTGGGAGTATCCGCCCCTCCATTCCGGCGGGCTCGGGGTGGCGTGCCAGGGACTGGTACGGGGACTGATGCGCAACGGCGTGCAGGTGACGCTCGTGCTTCCGCACGCGAGCGGACAGGCGGAACCGGGATTGGACATCCGTTTCCCGACTGACGAGCAGTGTGCGACCGTCAACGTGCCAAGCCTGCTGCAACCGTATGATGGCAGTGCCTCGTACCGGAACCGTTTATCGGCGGCCTGCGTTCCGCAGGAAGTCGGAGAGTTATACGGTCAGGACCTGGGGGAAGCCGTGGAGCGGTTCACTGCTCTGAGCGTGGAACTGACGAAGAATACCGATCCCGACGTGGTCCACTGCCACGACTGGATGACGTACGACGCCGGCATCCGGGCGGCGCGGCACCACGAGCGGCCGCTCGTGGCCCACGTGCATGCCACGGAGTTCGACCGGACCGACTTTCATCCCAATGAGTGGATCGCGGGTCGCGAGCGGCATGGCCTGCTGGCCGCCGACCGGATCATCGCGGTGAGCGGCTACACCAGGAACATGCTGGTACAGCATTACGGCATTCCGGAAGACAAGATCGCCGTGGTCCATAACGGCCATGATGCGGAGCGCATCGAAGCCACAGATATTCTGCAGTCACAGTACGGCGGAACCGAGCGGCCGTTGGTGCTCTTCTTAGGCCGTCTGACCGTGCAGAAGAACCCCTGGCAGTTCCTGGAGATCGCGCACCGCATTCACGCGATCGACCCTCACGTGCAGTTCGTCCTGGCCGGCGACGGGCCCATGCTGGGGACGCTCATCGAACGCACCTGCGATCTGGGGCTGCAGGACACCGTCATCTTCACCGGAAAGCTGTCACAGCCGGAGGTACGTTCCCTCTTCACGCGCGCCAACTGTTTCGTGATGCCGTCGCTCTCCGAACCCTTCGGCCTGGTGGCGCTGGAAGCGATCGCACACAACACGCCTGTCATCATCAGCCGCCAGTCCGGCGTGGCGGAGGTGCTGGATCACGCCTTCAAAGTGGATTACTGGGATGCCGACAAAATGGCGGACTGCATCCTCACCATCCTCCGCGAGAAGCCCCTGGCGGATCAACTGGTCTCCGAAGCGCCGGGCATCCTCCGCCGCTTGAGCTGGCAGAACCAGGCTGCGCATGTCCGATCCATTTACCACCAACTCATCCAATGATCACGCACCTACGTTGCTCGTTGGCTGGTTGCTCGTTGCTCGATATTGGCAATAAATCGAGGAACGAGCCAACGAGCAACGAGCAACGAACCATCCGTTCCCCCTTCACGGTATGACGCCCAATATTTGCTTCTACTTCCAAGTCCATCAACCGTACCGCCTGCGCGACCTGCGCATCACGGAGATCGGGCGCGATGGTGTCGATTACTTCGACCATGCCAAGAACGGAGCCATCTTCCGGAAAGTGGCGGAGAAGTGCTACCTGCCCGCGAACGCGCTCATGCTCGAGCTACTGAGACAGTATCCTGCATTCCGCATCAGTTATTCGCTGTCCGGCGTATTCCTCGATCAGTGCGAAGAGTATGGCACCGATGTACTGGCGTCGTTCCAGGCGCTCGCGGCCACGGGACAGGTCGAATTCCTAGCGGAGACGTACTACCACTCGCTCGCGTCCATCCGGTCGCTGCCGGAGTTCTGCGATCAGGTGAGCATGCACGTCAGCCGCATCCAAGAACTCTTCGGGAAGACGCCGCGGGTGTTCCGGAACACCGAGCTCATCTACAAGAACGAGATCGCGCAGATGGCCCGGGAGATGGGCTTCGAGGGTATATTGGCCGAGGGCGCCGATCACCTGCTGGCCGGGCGCAGCCCCAATGAACCCTTCCGGCCGCCGCGGTTCGATCTGCCGCGCGATGTGAGCCGCCTAATCGCCGACCATCGTCCGCTCACGAAGCAGAGCAATGACATGCTCATTTTGCTCAAGAACTACCGCCTGAGTGACGACGTCGCCTTCCGCTTCTCGGACCGGTCATGGATCGGCTTCCCGCTGACCGCAGATACGTTCACCGACTGGCTGATCGCCGGCGGCGGCTTCTGTGTGAACCTGTTCATGGACTACGAGACCTTCGGCGAGCACCAGTGGGCGGACACCGGCATCTTCGAGTTCATCCATGCGCTCCCCCGCATCTGGCGCGAACGCGGCGTGGGCACCGCGACTCCATCGCAAATCGTGGACGCCTGGGCTAGCCGCCAGACGCACGTGTACGACGCCCATGCGGTGATCTCCTGGGCCGACATAGAGCGCGACCTCTCTGCCTGGCTGGGCAACCGCATTCAGCATGCGGCCGTGGACGGCATCTACGGCCTGGAACAAGCGGTGAAGGAGACCGGCGACCCGGAGCTCCTCCGCTCCTGGCGCAAGCTCCAGACCAGCGACCACTTCTACCACATGTCGACCAAGTACTGGAGTGATGGGGACGTACACAAGTACTTCAGTCCGTACGAATCACCGTATGAGGCGTACCGGAGGTACAGCCATGCGCTATGCGATCTTCGTCAGCGGGCAGCCGACGCGCCAAAGACCCAAGTACCAGGGAGGAACCAAGCATCCATCTTCGAAGGTCTCAGGCGGTTTCTCAGCATTCTCAATACTCCATTCGCAATTCGGAATTCGTAGCTATGCCAAGATCCCTCATCCTCGGCAATTCAACGGTGCTCGCGACCTTCGACGATCATCTCCAGCTGCGCGATCTCTACTACCCGTTCGTGGGGATGGAAGACCAGACGACGTACGGACACGTGCATCGCATCGGGGTCTTCGTCGACGGCAAGGGATTTTCGTGGATCAGCGACGGATCCTGGAAAATCGAACCGCGCTACACACCCGAAACACTCGTGGGGAATTCGATCCTGCTGAATGAACACCTCGGGATCACCATCACCGCGCGCGACTACGTGCACCCGGTCCGCAACATCCTCGTACGGCACTTCTTCCTGAAGAGTCTGGATGGCAAACCCAAGACAGTGAAACTCTTTTTCAACCACGACTTCCACATCTACGGCGACAAGCAGAAGGACACCGCCTTCTACGAGCCCTACACCAACAGCGTCATCCACTACCGGCAAACTCGCTACTTCCTGATCGGCGGCCAAGCGGAATCAGCCACGGACTGTTCGACGGGCGTGCGGGGCGGAAAATACGCTTCCGTGCTCCGGAGCATGGAGCAACTCAAAACCTGCGGCATCTGCTCCTACACGGTGGGCAAATCGGAATTCAGGGGGCTCGAGGGAACCTGGCGTGACGCCGAGGACGGGGAGCTCAGCCGCAATCCCATCGAGCAGGGCTCGGTGGATTCCACGGTCAGCCTCCACTGCGCGGTGACGCCGGACAAGGAGACCGAGGCGGTGCTGTGGGTATGCCTGGGAAAGACGCTGGAGGAAGTGCTCCACCTGCAGCAGTTCGCCATCACCGAAACCGCCGAGCGGCTCCACCGCCACTGCCACAACTACTGGAAGAGCTGGGTGAATAAGACGCCGCGCGACTTCGGCAGCCTGAGCCCGCAGCTCATCGACCTGTACAAGCGCAGCCTCCTCCTCATCCGCACTCACGTGGACGCCCACGGCGGCATCATCGCCGCCGCCGACAGCGACATCATGGCCTTCAACCGCGACACCTACACCTACGTGTGGCCGCGCGACGGCGCGCTGGTTTCCATGGCGCTCGATCAGGCCGGCTATGAGGAGGTGACCCGCAAGTTCTACCGCTTCTGCGCGCAGGTGCAGCTGCCGGACGGCTACCTGCTGCACAAGTACAACCCCGACGGCTCGGTGGGTTCCTCCTGGCACCCCTGGTTCCGCGACGGTGAGGCACAATTACCGATCCAGGAAGATGAAACGGCGCTGGTGCTCGTCGCCATCTGGCGGCACTTCCAACGGATGAATGACTTCGAGTTCCTACAGGAGATGTACGAAACCTTCGTCAAGCGTGCCGCGCAGTTCCTGTGCGACTTCCGGGAGGAAGGCACCGGCCTGCCCCTCCCCAGCTACGACCCCTGGGAGGAGCACCGCGGCGTCTTCACGTACACTACGGCCTGCACCATCGCCGGGCTCCACGCCGCCGCTGAGATCTGCCACATCCTGGGGCACTACCTGCACTCGGAGATCTACCAGACTGCCGCCGACCAGATGCGACAGGCCATGTTCTTCCACCTGTACGACGAGGAGACCGGCCGGTTCATGAAGAAGATCAAGCGCCGGAACGGACAGACGATTGAGAAAGACCTGACCCCTGACGCGAGCATCATGTTCATCTGGATGCTGGGGGTGCTGCCCGCGGATGACCCGCGGGTGATCTCGACCATGAAACAACTCCTGACCCTCCTCGAAGTGCATTCTCCCACCGGAGGGATCGCGCGGTACCCGAAGGATGTGTACCAGCTCACGACCCCGGAGTCCGATCACATTCCCGGGAACCCCTGGATTATCACGACGCTGTGGAAGGCCCAGTGGCACATCATCCAGGCCCGCACGGCCTCCGAGCTGCGTCCTGCCAAAGAGATTCTCGACTGGGTCCACCGCCATGCGACCCCCACCGGCATCCTGCCCGAACAACTCCACCCCGAAACCGGCGCTCCGCTCTCCGTCGCCCCGCTCATCTGGAGTCAGGCAACGTATGTCGAAACGGTGCTGAAGTTCCTTGCGAAGGAAATCGAAGTGTTGGGAAAGAATGGAGATTGATGGAATTCGGCGAATTCTCCATTCTCAATTCTCCATTCTCAAATTAAGGTACATGCCATGCCCCCCCGGACCGCGCTCGCCGCCGCCGCTATGCTCACAACACTCTGGACCGGCTTTGCTCTGGCCCAGGACTCCTCGCCTTCTTCGAGTTCCTCGTCTTCTTCGTCCTCCTCCGTCGAGGATCCCCTCCTCCGCTCCTTCCGCGAGAAGCGCACCGAGGGCTTCCGTGAGAAACTCGCCGCCGCAGAAAAGTTCGACCGTAACTGGCAGGCCACGCTGCGCCGGTACCTGGATCGGCAGACCACCTACCGCCGCGAATGCCGTAGCAACCTCCGCAAGGCGAACCGGGACGTACGGATGGCCATCCTGCTGCGGTGCTTCCGCGGCACCGCATCGGACAAGCGCGAATTGATCCGCAAGCAGATCCAGTACATTGAACAAATACCTGGCGTCACGGAACTCATCCGTCGGTATGCCATTGAGCGGCTGCAATCGCTCACAGAGGCTTTGACCGCCATCATGAGCGGCGTGGATGGCGGAGTATTCGAAACCCAGGACCAAGTGCTGGAAGCGCGGAAGAATCTTCTCGAACGTTATCAGATGAAAGCCTGGGACATGATCACCCTCGTCCGTGCCGACCGCGCGCTCACGTGGGTAAGTCTCCTGCTGCTGGATGTCGATACCGCACGGGAAAGTGAAACGACATCCGTCGGATCTGAACGTCCTGAGTGGCAACCGGTCCGCACCTGCCTGCGCACCGCGGAGCAGAAGCTGCAGACCTTCATCCAGGAACCCCCCGACAAGCACTCGGTAGCTCTTCCGGCGATCCTCACCGAACTGGAACCGTGCGTGCAGCAGCTCCAAGCTATCGAACCATTGCCTGAAGCTGGAAGCAGCAGTACATCATCTGCTTCTTCTCTGTAAAAATTTGTTCTTTTTTGATAGTCCAGCCCCCACCCCCCGACCCCCTCCCCCGACGGGGGAGGGGGAGAACCCCTCAAGCAGATTTTGATGTCGGCTCCCCTTCCCCCATCGGGGGAAGGAGCAGGGGGATGGGGGTTGCATATGTAACTTCCACTCAATGTCCACCATCCCGCACCGCATCGAGCGCACCCGCAACCGCACTTCCCGCGCGGTGCTGAAGGGAGACGTCATCGTCATCCGGCTGGCGCGGAGCCTGACAGCCAGTGAAGAACGGAGGCACATCGAGAGCCTCCTGCGCCGGATGGGAAGAGTCGTGATCCGCGAGCGAGCCCGCGCGCCCATCGATCCCTTCGCGCCGCTGCTCGACGGAGGGGACGAGCTCGCGTTGACCATCACCAATGACCGATTGGTGCGGTTCCGGCTCGTGCCCGGATCCAGCACCAAAGCCAGATGGAAAAAAGATGGATGGGACGTACGGGTGAGTCCCCACCTCCGTCGACAGCAGCTGCATCGGCTGCTGTGGAAGCTGCTCGCCGAGCGTGAACTGCCCCATCTGGAAACACTCGTTCTCCACATCAATGACGCAGCATTCGGCGAGCGCACGCGCTCGGTGCGGCTCGGCTACGCAGCCACCCAGTGGGGCAGCTGCTCGCGCCGGGGCGACATCATGCTCAACGCGGCGCTCCTGCTGGTGCCGGAACCGTTGCTCCACTACGTCATCTGCCACGAGCTGGCGCACATCCGTCATCCGAATCATTCCAAGACCTACTGGCAAACGGTGGAACGCGCCTTTCCCGATTACCGGGCGGCTATCCGCACGCTAAGAGGTTTTCGCATTTGTTCATTGTGAGGCACAACTGCACAGGTAGAATGGGAGCACTTCTTCCCCATGATCATGACCCATATTCACTGGTTCGGCGGCGGGGATGATGATAATGGCAACGGAAACGGCGACAAACCGCCGGATGCACCCCAGGATACGAACAATCTGGGCGACGAGATCGGCGAAAAGATCGGTGAAGGACACGATGAAGTGGAGGATCAGGTGCTTTGAACGCAAGGGAACAGAACCAAGACGGACGACTGTTATCACAACACAACCACTACACTGCAATAAACGGGGCCCGCGCCCTTCTCATGAGCTCCCCCAACAGAAACAACGGCAAGCCCACCACTCCCGTCCAATCCCCTTCCACCTTGGCGATCATCAGCTGTCCCCGTCCGTCGATTTGGAACCCGCCGCTGCGGTCCCGCCACTGACCGGTTCCGATCCACCAATCCATTTCTCGAGACGTCAGTTCTTTGAAGCTGACGGAGCTCGATGACACGTCGGAGCACTGCCGGCTGTCCGGTGCGATGAGTGCTAGTCCGGAATGGACGACGGACACCCGCCCGCTCTGGAGCTCCAGCATGTGGCGCGCGTGATGTTCATCTTCTGGTTTCTCGAGCAATGTTCCGTCCTCTGCAACGACCAGCGTGTCGCAACCGATCACCCACGTGCCGGGATGCTTGCCGGCGACATCCTGAGCCTTCATCTCCGCCAGCACTTGTGCGCGACGACGAGGGTGCGTTTCGCCGCAGGATTGCTCCGCGATGTCGCTCGGAACCACCTGAAATTGAAAACCGAGACCCTCGAGCAGGATCTTGCGTTGAGAACTGGCCGACGCGAGGATCAACCGCTCCTTCATGAGAGTCCGACAGCCTTTCGCACTCGATCCATCGTCTTCCCGGCAACCGCACGGGCTTTCGCGGCCCCGTCTGCCATCACCTCCTCCACGTACCCTTTCTTCTTCTCCAGCTCCGCCCGCTTCAGCCGCATCGCCCCAAAGGTGTACAGGTAGGCCTCCATGAGCTTCTTCTTGGCATCGCCGTAGCTGATGCCATGACGGTACTCGTCAGCGAGCGCTTTCTGCTCTGATTGACTGAGGAACAGCCGGTGGATCTGGAAGATGGTGTTCGACTCCGGATTCTTCGGCTCTGTCGGACCCCTGGAATCCGTCACGATCCCCATGATCGCCTTCTTGATCGCCTTCTCGTCCCCGAAGAGCGGGATGGTGTTGCCGTAGCTCTTGCTCATCTTCTGCCCATCAGTACCCGGCACCACGGCGACTTCCTCGCGGATCATCGGTTCGGGGACGACGAACGTGTCGCCGTAGGCATTGTTGAATTTGATGGCGATGTCGCGGGTCATTTCCAGGTGCTGCTTCTGGTCCTTCCCCACCGGCACCGCGTTCGCATCGTAGAGCAGGATGTCCGCCGCCATCAGCACGGGGTACGTGAAGAGCCCTGCGGACGCGGCGATCCCCTTCTCCACCTTCTCCTTGTAACTCACCGCCCGCTCCAGGAGTCCGACGGGCGTGACGGTCGAGAGAATCCACATGAGCTCCGCATGCGCCGGGACATCGGACTGGTAGAAGATGATCGAGCGATCGGGATCGAAGCCGGCGGCGAGGTAGTCGAGGACGATGTCCCGGCGATACTGCCGCAGCGTTTCCGCGTTCTGAAGGCTGGTCAGCGCATGGAGGTCGGCAACGAAGTAGAAGCTCTCATCGGCCTTGGCGCTCATTTCAAGGTTCGGCTTCATCGAGCCGAAGTAGTTGCCCAGGTGGAGGGCGCCGGAGGGTTGCATGCCGGAGAGGACGCGCATGGGCGTATCGTACCACCTGCAGCCGGGATTCGTAATCCCGGAAACATGTGGAACCATGCAATACCGTGCGGGCTCCGCCCGCGCCGGGATTACGAATCCCGGCTGCGATGTGTGTGTTGTATTTTTTTCAACGCCTCCCCAAACACCTCCGGTAACGGATCTGCTATCTTAATGCTCTTTCCGCTGAACGGATCATTGAATGAGAGCTCCGCCGCATGGAGGAACATCTTCCGAAACCCGGTGGATTCGATGAACCGGCGGTTCCATTTTTTGTCCCCGTAGAGCGGATCATTCACGAGCGGGTGGCCCAGCATCTGGAAGTGCCGGCGGATCTGGTGGTGGCGTCCGGTCTGGATCTCGACTTCGACGGAGGAGCAGGAACCGAAACGCGCGAGCACGCGGTAACGGGTGAGGGCATCGGTATCGCCCTTCCCCGCCCGTGACGGCAGCCGGAAAAGGATCTCGCCGCGATCCTTCGGCAGGTCTTTGATAACGAGCGTCCGGTAGACCTTCCGCATGGGCGGCTTCTCCTCGAGCATCCGCTGGAGCACGGCCCGGTTCCGCGCGAACAGCACGATGCCAGACGTATCGAAGTCGAGACGGTTGAGTGGATGGATGCCGGGGAATTCCTTCTTCAAGAAATCGAGGAGCGGCAACTTGCCCACTTCGCCCTTCCCCTTCACCACCAATTCCCCCGGGAGCTTATGCACCGCGAGGAAGTGTGCGTCCTGAAAGAGGATGCGACTGGGGTGGATGGACATACCGCAAGTGTAGCAGTGTCATTTTTCGATCCTCCGGGAACACTGGTCACAGGGTAATCCATCGACGTCCGGAATAGAGCCAAAGAGGAGGCGGTACCGTTCGACAAACTCGCACAAACCTGGGGGCATCGTTTCCCTGGATGCGACCCCTCCCTCCGGCAAACGTCGTGCGATGTCCGCTGCCATGCTCCTGCGCCCTGCATCCAGAGCTTCGAGGGTTGGCAGACTGCGACGCTGACCGGCGGGATCGGCGGAGAGGGCAAATGGGGCGGGCATATTCGGGAGGAAGGGTTGAAAATCAGGACCGGCCAATCAAATCGTGGTGCCGACTTTATTGATATTTTATCACAATTTTGATATAATGCAACTTATAGCTACAGCAGCTGTCGCTCATGGGGAACCCTTCCGCATTCTTCTGCTGAATGCCGGCTACTGCACGGAATTGGACGGCAGCCTTCGGGATTACTTCCTGCGGTTCTACCGCTACCTCCATACCCCCCGCCGCATCGTGCGGCGGGCTCTGCGGTCGCTCTCCGGCCTGCTGGAAGGGCAGAAACCCGATCTGTGCTGCTTCGTGGAGATCCACGAGCAGAGCCAGTACCTCCCCCACCTGCAGGCGTACGCGTATGGAGACGTGGAGAACAAGTACGGCATCCGCAGTCTCTTGCGTCGTCTCCCGCTGTTCCGCCACAACTGCAACGGCTTCCTCGCGAGGAAGCCGATGGAGTTCCGCAAGCACTACTGCCGGCATGGAACCAAGAAACTCATCTACGAGCTCGAGCTCCCGCATCACGTATCACTCTTCCTGGTGCACTTCGCGCTGCGAGCCCGCACCCGCCGCAAGCAGTGCAGGGACCTGGCGGAGATACTCAGGCAACGACGCCGGGTGATCGTCTGCGGGGATTTCAACACGATGCAGGGGGACCGCGAACTTCGGGATCTCCTCCGCTCCTGCCGGCTGCGCATTGCCAATCCTCCGCACGCTCCCACCTTCCCTGCGGTACGGCCTCGCAAGGCCCTGGACCTATTCCTCTGTTCTCCCGGACTCAAGATCAAGGGCGTGCGTGTGATGGATTCCATCCATCTGTCCGATCATCTACCGGTCCTGCTCGAACTCCAGCTGTGAACGCGGGAACAGCCATCCACGATCACCGAATGCGTACACCCACCCGTCCATCAAGCACAGGAAACACACACGTCTCCGCCGTTCGGACCGTCCGCAAGGCCCATCTTCGGTACTGCACAGATCTGCATCTCGGTCTCCGGCGTCAGGAGCACCGTCATCCGTTCCGGTACACGGATGCCCACGGGCGGCGGATCACGGGCCCTGCCACGCTCGCGCGCATCCATGCACTCATGATTCCACCCGCCTGGACGGACGTGTGGATCTGCCCCGACGCACGGGGCCACCTGCAGGCGACCGGCCGCGACAGCCGGGACCGTAAGCAGTACCGGTATCATCCCCGCTTCCGGTCGATGCGGGATGAGGGGAAGTACGACCGCTTGATCGCCTTCTCCAGAGTGCTGCCGCGCATCCGCCGGCACGTGAGCGCGGACCTGCGTCGACCCGGGCTGCCACGTCAGAAGGTGCTTGGGGTGGTCATCCGGCTCCTCGATGAAACCCACCTGCGGATCGGGAATGATGAGTACGCGCGGGAGAATCATTCCTACGGCCTCACGACCCTGCGTGACCGGCACGCGGACGTCCGGGGATCCACCCTTTGTCTCCGCTTCCGCGGCAAGAGCGGGCAGTTGCAGCACGTGAAAATCACGGACAGGCGCGTCGCGCGCATCGTCCATCGGTGCCAGGAACTGCCGGGACAGGAGCTCTTTCAGTACGTCGACGACAGGGGACGCCGTCACCGCATTGCATCGGAGGATGTGAACACGTATCTGAAAGGGGCCGCCGGAGCCGACTTCACCGCCAAAGACTTTCGCACGTGGGGCGGCACCGTGTGCGCCGCCCTCGCGCTCAAGCGCTGCTGCGGGGAGCTGAGCCGGCACCTGACCAGGCACAACATCGTCGGCGCCGTGAAGGAAGTGGCGCGTGTGCTCGGCAACCGGCCGGCCACCTGCCGCAAGTACTACATCGACCCGCGCGTCATCCGCGCCTACGAGAGCCGGTGCCTGTCCGACGCATTCAACGCCTGCTACACAGGTTCGCGCCTGCACTCCCCCCGCGCACTGCGACAGGAGGAACAAGCGGTGGTGCAGCTGCTGTCAAAGAGCAAACGGGCTGTTGCATAATAAATGCAAAGATGCTATAATATCACGATGCCGCCGAAGAAACATCGCCGGAAGGGTTCGTCGCAAAGAGAGGACGCGGTGATGCCTGCAGACACGGCAGCGACGGCGTCGTCACAGGCAGGGGCATTCCTGCCGATGATCCTCATCGTGGACGACGAGGAGGCCATGGCCAAGGTGCTGTGTCATAAATTCGAGAAGAACGGCTTCCAAACGATACGAGCGCTCAACGGTACCGAGGCGATCGATCTGATGGCGAAACAGAAAATGGACGTGGTGCTGCTCGATATTCTGATGCCTGGCAAAGACGGCTTCAGCGTCCTCACGGACATGGAACAGACGATGAACAGCAAGACGCCTGTCTTCATGCTGACCAACTACGGACAGGAGGAGAACATCTCCCGTTGCCACAAACTGGGCGCCCATGGCTGCTTCGTGAAGGCACATACGTCGATGAATGAACTCGTGAGTAAGATCCGCGCTGAATTACACCTTTGAAGAAGGATCCAGAAGACCCAGAAGACCCAAAAGACCCAGAGGACTAAAAAGAGAGGATCCTTTTGTGCTTGCAGATCCTCTGGGTCTTTTGGGTCTTCTGGGTCTTCGTAGTCACGGAGGGCAATCCCGGGTCGGGCTTGCACCAAGCTCCGAAAGGTAGTATTTTCACCCCCTTATGCGCACCACCAACGCTCTCATTCTCCTCTGCACCTCCTCCCTTCTCCTCCTGGGCGGCTGCCGCAACCGCGGCGGTCCGACTGCAAACGGAACAGGTGCCACAACCATCAATGATATTGATACCACGATCCCACCCGACCAGGACATTATGCTGCCGGAGGAGGCAACTCCGCCCGTTGCGCCGGAGACCCAGAGCGGGCTGACGCTCCTGCAGGAAGCAGACAAGCAGGAAGTGTATCCAGGCGATCGGATCGGGTACACGCTCACTCTCCGAAACCCCGGCACTGTTCCTGCGTACAATCTCGACCTGGAAGATGCCTTCCCAGCCGGCAAGCTCGTGATCCTGGAATCGCGCGGCGGGACAGTGGCGGAGGACCGGGTCACATGGATGATCGATGAACTGGACGCAGGCGAGACGCGGGTGATCCGCGTGGAGGCCGAGGTGGGGAAAGATCTGGAAAACGACACCATCCTGAACATCGTCACCCTCCGCGGTGGCGGGCTGCCGGTCACGACGACGACGGATGTGAAGGTGATGGGACGATTGCCGCAGGCGGGGGTGGAGTATACGAAGCCGCTGGAGGATACTTCAAAATTCGTGCGGCGGCGGGATTGAGCTTTCCATCGCGAACAAAAACAGAGCCCCTCTACGAGGGGCTCTTTTGGGATGCCGTTTAGCGGGGACCAAAGGTGTGCGCCTGTTGGCCCCGGTTATTAAGAAGACCGATATAGGCCATCTGGACTCCGTACAACTCTCCTTTCCGGTAATCATCGGGAAAATCGATGGGCGGAATGAGTGAGCCAGCTGTGAACATCACATTCAGGGCCCTGGCCGGCGATCGGCCGCGTCCGAAATCGGACTCCGACCACATCTGGGCCACCTGCTCGAAGAAAGCAGCATCCAAAACGCCATTGCCATGCTTGTCAGCCACATCATGGGCAAGTTTGCGGAGGCCCGTGTGGTACCAGGGTGTCCGCATTTTGCGATAGAGAGTGACCAGTGTCGCCACAGCGATGGCGCAACAGACAATCAAACCGAACATTTGCGGCCAATTCATGACTCAGCCCTCAAAGAGAAAGATCAACGGCATCCTGCATACGCAGCAGGTCCCGTGATCCTACGGTCCCGATTGGGACTGCTACATAGATTAATTATGAATATAAAATAATTATTGTCAAATATCACGTAATGGGCCAGACAATGCTCTCGTAATAAGACTCTCGATTGAATTACGATGCATCGGAATAACCCTCGGCGTACTGATCCAGCGCTTTCCGCAACGAAGATTCAGTCGGGGCACCTTTCTTCCTTCTTCCGCCGGTAAATGTATTGATCCACAGACGCCCGATACTGAATCGCACCGTCTGTTCCAGACCTTCGACATTGCCTCTGGCAAGAACAGCGCCCGATTCGGGGGCACAGTAATCGACAATCGCAGTGTCCCGTCCGCCATCCGGTTGGCGGAGACCTGAAGGGACATCCTCATAGGCAATGAGATACTCGGGGATGGCTGGCTGTACAAGATGTGCTTCCGGTCGATCCTTGTTCATAGGAAATGATGCTACAAAACGGACCGGGTGAGTCAAGAAAATCTGTGTCGACATTATGCGCTGCAGGGGAATATGCCCCCTCCCTGCGGCCCTCCCCCTCGCTTCGCTGGGGGAGGGCGGGATCAGTAGGTCAGATGCAGATAGGGCACCGCACGGCGGAGCCGTGCTGCTGCGATCAACTGTTGATTAATGCAATCAGCAGCACGGCTCCGCAGTGCGGCATTGAAAGATTGACCCCGCCCTCTCCCAAGCCGACAGCCCGCAGGCTGAGGCCGAGGGGGAGGGCCGCAGGGAGGGGGCATATTCCCCCGTTCACTCCCCAATAAACCCCCCCGCCTGCAACTCATACAACTGCCGATACATCCCGCCCTCCCGCGCCACGAGCTCCGCATGCGTCCCCTGCTCCACGATCTTCCCATGCTCGATGACGAGGATGCGGTCGACGCTCTTGATGGTGGAGAGCCGGTGCGCGATGACGATGCTCGTGCGGCCCTGCATGAGCACATGGAGACCGTCCTGGATGTAGCCTTCGGAGACCGAATCGAGACTGCTGGTCGCTTCATCAAGAACAAGGATGGGCCGGCCGGCCAGGATGGCGCGGGCGATGGCGACTCTTTGGCGCTCGCCGCCGCTGAGCTTCACCCCGCGTTCTCCGACGAGCGTGTCGTACGTCTTCGGCAACCGCTCGATGAACTCGGCGGCGTGGGCGAGCGCGGCGGCACGGCGGACTTCTTCTTCCGTCGCGTCGATGCGGCCGTAGGCGATGTTCTCCGCGATGGTCCGGTGGAACAGAATGGGGTCCTGCGGCACCATCGCGATGGCGGTGCGCAGGCTCTCCTGCGTCACTGTGGCGATGTCCTGGCCGTCGATGCGGATGACCCCGCTGTCGATGTCGTAGAAGCGCAGGAGGAGCTTCACGAAGCTGCTCTTGCCGCCGCCGCTGTGGCCCACGAGCGCCACCCGTTCGCCCGGCCGGATGGTCACCGAGAAGTCCTCGAAGATGGCCCGGCCCTGCTGTTCGTACCGAAATTTCACCCGATCAAACTCGATCAAGCCCCCGGTCACGCGCAGCGGATGGGCGCCCGGTCTGTCCTGCACGTGGAACGGACGATTCCAGAGCGCCACCATCTCCTGACAGTGCGCCAGCGAGCGCAGGAAGTCGCGGATGTTCCGGCCGATATCCAGCAGGCGGCCCCACAGCTGCCCGACGTAGAAGACGATGACGATGAAGCCGCCGGCAGTGAAGTCCCCGCGCTGCCACAGACGAATGGCGGTGAGGAAGACGGCCAATTCGATGGCGAGCAGGCAGGCGAGCTGAATGGCGTAGACGGCGGTCGCCGTGTTCCACGTGCGCCACTGGCGGCGCTGCCACTCGCGCAGGAATCCGTCGTGCCGGCGGTCCTCGCGCTCCTCGGCGCCGAAGGACTTCACGAGCGTGTTCGCGGTGAGGGTGTCCACGGTACTGGCATTCATCCGGGTATCCGCCTCATCCACCCACGCGTAGTACTTGGAGAGGTACAAGTTCAGCGAGATGGACAGCGTCGCGTACACCCCCATGCCCCCGAGCATGATGACGCCGATCAGCGGCGCGAAGCGGAAGAGGACGACGGTGAAGCCGATGGCGAGGGCGACCGCGGGCAGGAAGTTGAACCAGACGCGATCGAGAATGTCCTCCACCCGCTCCACCCCCCGCCCGATCTTCCGCGCGTTGGCGCCGGCGAAGGAGTTCACGTGGAAATTGGTGGAGAGCCGCTGCACCTTCGCGAACACGTCCGCGTGCATCCGCCGCATCATGCGGGACTCCACCCACCCACCCGAGGATGATGGCCGCCACCTGGTCGAGAAAGAGGCTGGAACCCCCGAGCAGGAGACCGATCAGCACCGCCAGCGACGCTGCGCGCGCGACGGCCGCATCCCCCACCGTCCCGCCGGCAATCGCATCGATCGCCCGCTTGTAGAAGAACGGTTGCGCCAGGGCACAGGCGGTGGATGCCGCCAGGATGACGAGCATCACGAGCAACAGAGGCAAATGCCGGCGCACGTACACCCACGCAAAGCGGGCGACCTGCAGGGACGATGCAGAGTCCATCAGGGATGAAAACGTTGAATGATAGCTTCTGTTAGACAAAAAATGCATCTTTTGGCTCCGTGGTGCATGAAACCGGATGACGTTCGAACGCAGACGGGGAGGACCCCCTTCGACTCCACTGCGGCTCCCCTCAGGGTCATTCGACTCTCCGAACTCAGAAGAATGGCCGGAGCGCACAGCGCGACGACCATGAGCGAGCGAAGAGGAGAGCGTTCGGTTTCGGGCTCCTGAAAATGTAACTCTGTAGCATGTGGTAGCCACTTTCTCCCTCTTTAACATGTCTACTCTCAAAAAAGGGCTTC
>VMEW01000013.1 GCA_007375735.1 Candidatus Peregrinibacteria bacterium Greene0416_19 | reverse complement strand
GATGGAGAAATGGCTACGGATTGCTGAAATCCTAGCATTCCATCTCTCAACTTCGGCTTGAATCAGCGTGGGATCATGGGGTGTTTTTCATCGGTTCCTATGGAAACAAGGAACGCCACTCACCATTTCACCTTGCCATGTGCCAAAGAGCATACCGGAGCCCATAGGGGTTCCGGGGGAGCAACTATGGATGCCGTGCCGGTTGATGTCAAGAATTCGTTCCACTCGCCAGCTCTTCGGGCATGCACTCCGGTTGCGTGCAGGATAGATGTCGGTTCCTCTTGTCGCTGTGACCGGTGCTGGTACCATCCGCGCCACACGATGCCTCGCGGATCGCCTGAGCACCGGCTGATGGATGACCGGCCCCACTCGCCGACGCCGCGCCCGCGCAGAAGGCCCAAGCAGGTCCGGATCAAATCTGACATAGATGCGTACTTGAGAGCGATTAATGATATGCCGCTGCTCACCCAGGAGGAGCAGAAGAGCGTCACGCGCTACCGCGACATGTCCAACCTGCTCGTGTCGAACATCGCCGGGTGGCTGGAAGAGGCGGCACTGGACGTCTGGGACGCGACGGGAAGCGGCACCCCGCTCCTCCGCCAGCACGTCGGAGAACTGGAGAAGAGCGTCATCGGCCGGTGGGAGGAGCACTATGCAAGTCCGGAGAACACGATGCACCTTGCCTTGAGACAAGCGTCCATCAGCCTGCGTCAGAGATTCCAGACACTCGGCCCGGAAGCGGATGCGGAGGTGGCTGTCAGCATCTTCAAGCTTCAACAGCTGCAGCAAAGCATCAAGAATGGCGATCCCTCTCCCGGACCCGAGCCGTGGACTGGCATCGCCGCGCTCAAGGATCTGATGCAGCGGGCACTGGGGGGAGGAGCAAAAGCGGAGAAGATCGGCCTGACGATGCGGTACAGCGGCGGCCCGGAGCGTTCGCTGCTCCTCAGCATCCTCGGGATGCGCATGTCTTTCGTGCATCTGGCAAACAAAGTCACCACCTGCGAGGAGCCGGCCATCCATGCGCTCCTGGCTTTTTTTCTGGACGTGTACAAGACATTGCGGAGCGCGCTGCCGGACGATCACGCGTTCCATGCCAGGCGCCAGCGGCAGGTCTCCGGCTTCCGGTCCATGCTCCTGCAGGATCCGCTCATGGGTTCGTATCTGGGGCCGCTGGTCGCCTCCGGCACTCTCGAGGAGATTGATGAGTTCACGCCGCGCGAGATCCTCATACGCGCAAATTTACGACTCGTCGTGAACATCGCCCGCAAGTACACAGGCAAGGGATTGAGCCTGCAGGATCTGATCGAGGAGGGAAACATGGGGTTGATGCGGGCTGCGGAGGGATTCAAGCTCGAACATAACACCAAGTTCAGCACGTACGCCAGCTACTGGATCAAGCAGTCGATGAAGCGTGCGATCATCAACAGCGCGAAAACCATCCGCATTCCCGCCTACATGCATGAGCTGAGGAATAAGGTGCGCCGGACGACTGCGCAATTGCGTGATGCGTCCGGATGCGATCCATCTGAGCAGGAAGTGCTGGATGCACTCGGTATTCACAAGGAGAAAAAGAAAAAGCTCATCCGGCGCGCGGAGGTGCTGGGTGGCGAGCACGTGCGGATCGATTTGTTCGACGATACTGGAGAGCACGTGCAGACAGTGGGTCCACTGGAGGACAGGGCAGCGCTCCCCGTGGATGTCATCCTCACCCAGCAGCAGGTGCGCTCGGCGCTCGGCCTGCTCGACCTGCTGGAGCCACGCGAGGCGACGGTGCTCCGCCTGCGCTTCGGGCTCGCCGGGGAGGAGCCCATGACTCTCAATGACATCGGCGAACGCCTGCGCATCACGCGGGAACGCGTGCGACAGGTGGAGACCGTGGCCTTGCAGAGGCTCGCGGAGCGGATGGCCGGTTTGCCTGTAATGAATGCCACTGCCGAGGGAGTGGCCCACGTGCAGTCTCCTATCCCTCCTCCACTCGATCATCTCCGGCAGGCGGAAGCGCTGCAGCGCCGGACACTGTTCGATCTGGAGGATCAGCTGCTGGCGAAGCCCGGCAAGTGTGCGCGGCACACACTCGCCCGAAGCCTGCGGGAACACGTCCCTGCACAAGCGCTCCAGCAGGCCATCGACGCGCAACTCCTGGACAAGGCCTCGAACCCCGACGATCAGTGGAGTGAGGACGATACCGTGCTGGTCGGACTGGAGTCGCTCCGGCGACGGGACGAGTTCCATGCGCTCCTGCTCGCCAGGCATGGACCCTACGATGCGGGCATGATGCGATCCCTGCTTGCGTTCGGGGGAAAGACGGAGGAGGCGCTGCGCGACTTGTCAGGCAACGGCGACGGTGGTGTGCGCGCCTCGGTTCTGTCGGCGGTCAGACTTGGAGATCGCATCAGGGAGTCGCGAAAGGCACTCTGCGGTTTCCTGCCGGAATTCACTGCGGAGCGCATTCTGTCAGGCAGAGAAGCGCAGGCGGGGCGGGACGGTTTCTTCCACGTGCGCGCCGCCGGCTACTTCGCCCGGTATGGCACGGTGCGCACATGGGCCGAGGGTCTCTCGGTGGGGCGGAAGAATGTTCGCTCCGCCGCCATCGAGCAGACGATCCCCGGCACCTTCGCGGTGTCGGGCCTCTCCGCCGATGGTGAAGAAGATTTGTTTTTCCCCGATCACGCAGTGCGAGACGCTCTGAATCGCGCGACCCACTGAATGCGTTCGTCGTGTCTCCACCAGGTCATCTGTCGTTTCGCGTACCGCTGTGTCTTCGATGCGATGAGGGCTGGCAATGCTTCACGGGTCGGCGAGCCGGTGAGGAGATGCGAGACGATCTCGCGGTACCCGTGGCTCTTGAGGCCCGGATCATCGGCCGTGTACCCGCGCGCGAGGAGCGACCGCACTTCCTCCACCCATCCGGCGTCGAACATCGCCATGACGCGTTGCCTGATTCGTTCATAGAGCTCCGCCTTGGGACGGGTGATACCGATCATCAGCGGGTCGTACGGACAATCGGATGATCGCTTCGCCTCGGAAAGTTTTGTTCCGGTCAGTGCGACGAGTTCCATGGCGCGGACGAGATACACTTTGTTCTGGAGCGGAATGCCTCCTGCCGCTTCCGGGTCGATGTCCGCGAGCTTTCGATGGAGAGTGTGCCCCTCATCGCGATCATAGTCTTCCTCGAGCCTGCGGCGGATCGCGGAGTCGAACGGCAATGGTTCCAACCCGTCGACGATGACGCTCACGTAGAGCATGGAGCCGCCGACGAGCATGGGAACGTTCCCGCGAGCGAGAATGTCGTCGATGACCTTCATCCCCCGTTCCTTGTACCATGCGATGGTCACCTCCTCCTTCGGATCCAGTACATCGAGCAAGTGGTGCGGGATGCCGCGCATCTCCTCCGGCCGGATCTTGGCCGTGCCGATATCGAGGTGTTTGTAGAGTTGTCGGGAATCCGCGTTCACGATCTCGCAGTCCCCTCTTCCGGACGCGCGGATATGCTCGGCGACAGCGATCGACACATCGGTTTTGCCACTCGCTGTCGGGCCGACGATGACGACGAGCGGGCGGGACGAGCGGTTGATGTGGTCCCCGACGAGCCGCAGAATGTGAAGATGAGTTTCCATTTTGGATCGATGCGATTCGAAATCAGCATACGGGACCATAATCAAATCGTCGCTTCCAGTATCTGAAAATGCGCGGATGCGGTACTATGGAGATGTATGGTGAGATAGCACCTCGCCCCACCCCTCTCCTTTCATGCACCCCCTCATCCAGTCCATAGCATCAACGCTCGCGCGTTCAGGGTCCATCCAGAACTTCATCGTCCCGACCGTCATCGAGAAAACGCAGTTCGGCGAGCGCGTGTATGACATATATTCGCGGTTGCTCGAGGAACGTATCGTCTTCCTGGGGACCGCTATCAACGATGACGTGGCGAATACGGTTATCGCCCAGCTCCTCTTCCTCGAAAAGGAGGATCCCAAGAAAGATATCATCCTCTACGTGAACTCGCCGGGAGGGCAGGTGACCTCCACACTCGCCATGTACGACACGATGCAATACGTGACGCCGGATATCTCCACCGTCTGCCTGGGTATGGCGGCGAGCGGCGGCGCCATCATTCTCATGGGCGGTGCCAAGGGCAAACGCTTCGCGCTCCCCCACTCCGAAATCATGATCCATCAGCCGCTCGGAGGTACCGAGGGGCAAGCCACGGACATCGCGATTCATGCGGAGCACATCATCAAGACCAAGAATCTCCTCAACGAGCTCATCGCACTTCATGCGGGGAAGAAGGTGGAGCAGGTCCGCCAGGACACCGATCGCGACAAGTTCATGAGCGCGGAGGAGGCGCTGTCCTACGGTCTCATCGACCGGATCGTGACGCGGATTGATCAGAAGCAGAAGTAATCCGGGCGTCAGATGCGTTCCCTGCGTCATCTGCTTTCGTCAGTGTTACATTCGGGAAGATCTCTGTGAGCTTCCTCTTCTCGGCCAATACCCCCTGGTCCTCGGTTCCGAACGTTTCGATGGTTTCGGGTTTCCCCCTGAGTACGCGCTCCGCCCAGCCGGTGTCGAGTTTGAGTGAAAGGCAGGACAGGTCCTCCAGCGGACAGCCGTACCGTTCCTGGATGCGCTTTTCCAGCAGACCCGTGGCCCCGGCCTCTCCGAAGTACGCTCTGAACAACGCACCCTCCTGCAGATCAAGATCGTGCAGCAGCAGCCGCACCATGTCACGGCTGAACGGGTAGAAATCCATCCCTTCATTCCGCTCTGCCAGCGTCGATCCGTCGTTCACGGCGATGTTCTCCCATAGCACCGTCGCGCCTTCGTTGAACCACTGGTTGCCGCGCTGGACGCGGGTTCCATCCGGCTTCTCCTCATGGTAGATGAAGCCGCAATGATCCCGGTTGCCTTCCTTCCAGTGGCTGAACAGGTGCCCCAGTTCGTGTGCCAGGAGAATGTTCGGCCGGTCCCGGTCGATGAACACCGTTCCGCTCTCGTACTCGTACTGATCCACGGGAACTTGCCCGGCCGCGCCCTGCGCCAGAAAGCGGTCGACGATCACGATCTGTACCGGCTGCCGCGCATCGCTCCAGCCGTTTTTTCTGAGCAAGCGGACGCAATGCTCGGCCTGTGCCGTGAATGCCTCCCGCTTCTCTTCGATGGATTCCCGGTACGCCGCAACGCACCGCGCGGCCTTCTTTCGAAGCGCCGTTTCGAGGGGCAGTTCGGACGGCAGATGCTCCCACTCGCAGATCCACATTTCAGTGTCAGGCTTTTCCCGGGCGAGCCGCAGCAGGGACCGGACCGCCCCGTCCGCGAGCTCCTCCGGGCTCTTGCGACAGTGGGAGCTGATATCAGTCACCCGGAAGCGCCCGTAATCGCGTTCGTACTCCGGTGCAGCGCGTTCATCCAGACCGAAGAGCAGACCGCAGAGAACCGCTTTATTCGTGCGGCATTTCCCCATTGCCCTCTCCAGCGCGCTGCGATCCGACTGCAGATACGCCGACGTGCCACGCACGTAGGCGGTCCAGTCGACGTCCGGTTCCGGTGATGCGAGCGCGTCCTCGAGCGATACCTGCAGCCGGGCAATCGCTGCAGTTGCCTCTCCGCGCAATGCGGAACTCTGCCCGACGTGGAACGCCTCGAAGCTGCGGGCATACCAGTAGCGCGCCTCGACTGATGTTCCCATGAAGGCTTCCTGCCGTGACCGGAGCAGCTCGTAACATTCGCCCGCATGCGATCGCTGCGGGTCAGATTGATCCAAGGCATGCACATCGTCCAGAAACCGCTCGAGCTCTCCACTTCCGCCGGCTTCCGCAGGTCCACATCCCCTCACTGCCGTGATCAGTCGTGCCCTGATGCGCTCCGCATCCGGTTGACCGGCGCCCTCAGGCAACTCCTCTGTCCCGGTGATCCCCGGCTCCTCCGGCACGCTATGAAGCGGCTTCTCTACCATAAATATATTATACAACAATATTGAAATATAAGACAGACAGGCGAGTTCCCCACTGCATGCGCTTATGCCTTGGAAGTATTTTTCAAGGGACAGGCGCACGCCTGCCGTACAACGAGCAGGTACACCACCAGCCAGATGAACGCATTCGACGCCGCCGGCAGCGTGTCGCCGAGCGAGGCCGGGCCGATGGTAGATTATTCTCCCCGGGTCCACGGAACCCGCAAGCATACTTCGCATCGGATGCTCCTCCGTGCAAGCCGAGCGCGTCACCGCTATCCTGTAGCGGTGTTCGAGTTGCACGCGCAGTCGACGGCCGGCCGGCGCGGCCTCCTCCATACCTCGCACGGTCCCATCCCCACGCCGGCGTTCATGCCGGTGGCGACTACGGGTGCCATGAAGGGCCTCGCGCACCGGGATCTCCTCGACCTTGGTGCGGATATTCTCCTCTGTAACACGTATCACCTGCACCTGCAGCCGGGCGAGAGTGTCGTCGCCGATGCCGGCGGGCTGCACCGTTTCATCGGCTGGGACAAGCCGATGCTCACCGACTCGGGCGGGTTCCAGGTGTTCTCGCTGCGAACCATCAGCGATATCACGGAGGAAGGCGTTCACTTCCGCTCGCATTTGAGCGGCGCCCCTCTTTTTCTGGGGCCAATGGAAGCGATGCACATCCAGCACGCGCTCGGCGCCGACATCATCATGTGTTTCGACCAGTGCCCGCCTTCCACCGCCCCGCGCGAGGAGATCGAAGCGGCGGTCGACCGGACGATCCGATGGGCGCGTACCTGTAAAGAGGAGCATGAGCGGCTTCTCACGACAAAGAGTCCGAGGAGTCCGACGATACCGAGGAGTCCAAAGAAAAGTCACTTCTCCTCGGACTCCTCGGCATCGTCGGTATCCTCCCCGCTGCTCTTCGGCATAGTCCAGGGCGGCCTCGACCGCGGCTTGCGCAAAAAATGCGCTGAGGAATTGATCGCAATCGGATTTGACGGCTACGCAGTGGGGGGGTTGGCCGTCGGCGAGTCGGAAGAGGAAATGTTCGGCGTGATCGATGATCTGTGTCCGCTGCTTCCTTCGGACAAGCCGCGTTACCTGATGGGTGTGGGCGGACTGGGGCAGGTGCAGGTCGCGGTCGCAAAAGGTATCGATATGTTCGACTGCGTCCTTCCCGTGCGCGAAGGTCGACACGGCACACTCTACCTGTCCGACGGATCGCGCATCCGCATCTCGTCGAGCCGGTACATGCACGATCATTCGCCGATCGATGCGCTCTCCCCTTCTCCGCTCAGCCGGGAGCATTCCAAGAGCTATCTGTGCCACCTCCTGAGGATCGGCGAGCGGTACGGCGAAACCATCGCTGCGATGCAGAACCTGGGGATGACTCTCCAGTGCTTGCGTCAGCTGCGCCAGGGAATCGGAGATGGGCAGCTCATGCCGCACTGACGCTTGTCACCTCGATCTCCGTGTACTGCTGCCGGTGTCCTTTCACCCGGCGGTACCGCTTGCGGCGGTGCGCCTTCACCACGCGGATCTTGTCGCCCTGTCCGTGTCCCAGCACCTTCGCTTCCACCGACGCGCCCGCGACGAGCGGCGAACCGACGGAGATGGACGTACCGTCTGCCACGAGAAGAACGTTTTCCAGTCGGATGGTATCGCCACTTTTGGCATCGTGTAATGGAACCTTGAGCTTCTGGCCCTCTGTGACCAGTTCTTGAGTACCGGCGATGGCGACAACTGCAAACATAGGAGGCTACAGCAGAGTGTATGGGCCTGAGGGCGGCGGAGCAAGGGAGGAAGCCAAAACGGCATTCGTCCGGAGAGGCGGTGTGTCTGGACCCACGCCTCCCCTCATTGTTTCTGTCTCTTGTGGCCGCCCTGGGGGTAGGAGTCGGTTTCGCCATCAAATCCATACTAATTCTACAAAATGAAGTTAATAATTGGCTTCAGTAAAGCAAATATCGAAATGTTGCAATGAATTGAATGAATTTCACAATTACTGTTTGACAATGCTATTTAACTAGCATTAAATACAATCCTTTTGCATCTGCGCAACTTCATACTCCTTTTCCAGCTCATCGTATGGCGTCCGCGTATGTGAAGAGACTGCCGGCCGGGGCCGCAGCTCTCATGACCGTCATTACCTCCGTCGCAGTCGGGGGGACCGTGCCATCGTACTCAAGGGCGAATGACGATGTGGAAGCTCTTTCCGGCTCCTGCGTCGTGTACAACCAGCAACAGTTTAACTACGCCCTTTCCAAAAAACTCATTTGGAGGGAGTATTTTCCGGACACCGGACTGATCAATATCTTCGCCGAGCACTGTGAGGTGAGGGGTCCATTGGGGGCGTGGCAATTCAAGGTTTTCTATCCGAGAAACGATCCCCGTTTCCTGCAACAGGAGAACATCTATAGATCGGGTGTCGTGAACGGGATCGCCCGCGGCGCGCTCGGGCAATTCGGAGTGCCCTTTACCGACTGCGCCACCCAGACAGATATTTTCTACACGAACGGCACTTCCACGCCGCTCTTCGGCGACATCATCGCAGGCTTCGAGAACACGGGCAGCAAGCCCCTCTGCCAGAAGCCAGTCGACGCTGGCGCTTGCAGCCTGTACTCGTCCTCACCGGTGACCGTGACCGTAGGTCAGCGATTCAACGTTGTGTACAACGTGAAAAACGATGGCACCAGTACGTGGGACGCCCTCCCGGCCGGTACCAAGAACGCCGTGGTCCTCATGACGCGCGATCCGATCGAGGACATGACGTTCGGCACGTCCCGCAGTACGCCGCTCTCCTACAGCGTGGTGCCCGGAGGGTCGAATACCCTCACATTCCCCGGTACGGCTCCGCAACAGCCTGGCACCTACCTACTCAAAGTGGAAATTGGCCGTGAGACTGTAGCGCGATTCGCCCGTTGCCCGGACGTAGCGGTGAGTGTCGTGCAGCCTGTTCCAACGAATGCAGCTCAGTGCATCATCAAGACCCTTCCGCAGCAGGTGATCGCCGGACAGCCCTTCGATGCGGTCCTGCGTGTTGGCAACACCGGTACCAAAACCTGGCGGTCGGGAGACGTGTCTACCGAACCGCCGCCAACGGGCATCTACTATCTCGCGAATGCGGGCGGCTCGCACTTTGGCGTTTTTCGCATCCCGTTAGCCAGAGACATCTTCCCGAATGACGTCGTTGACGTGAACGTCCGCTTCACGGCCCCTGCACAGACCGGGAACCACCCGTTCAAGTTTCAGATGGTGGAAGGCGGGGTCGGCAGCTTCGGCGGGATCTGCAGCAGCGCGGTGACAGTCACTGCGCCCCAGGACGCCGGCGAGTGCGTCATCAATTCTATCCCCTCCTCCGTCACAGCCGGGCAGACCTTCGATGTGAGAATGACCGTGCGGAACACCGGGCAAACGACATTCAAAGCCGGTACGCCCGGCGTCACCGGAACCTATCATCTCATGTCGTTCGATCCTCCCGACAACAACACCTGGGGCAGTCACCGCATTCCTCTCTCCTCCGATGTCGCACCGGGTCAACCGGTACCTGTCACCTTCGTTGCCAGGGCACCCAGCCAGGCCGGCACCTACGCGTTCTCCTACGAAATCGGTAAAGAGAACGTCGCTCGATTCGGCGGGCGCTGCCAGGCAACGGTGACCGTCAACGCACCCCTCCCCAGAGCCAATCTCTCCCTCGTCAAGTCCAGGCTCGGCACCGGACCGGTCACCCCGGGCTCCGTCATCGTGTACCGCCTCACGGCCATGAATGCAGGGCCAGACACAGCCACGAACGTCTCCGTCGCTGACCCCATCCCCTCGGGTCTCACCTTCCTCCGTTCGCAGTCGGACTCCCGTTGCGACCAGCATGGCGGCAGCATCATCTGCGACAGCATGACCATCCCGAGCAACGATTCCGAGCGTCTCGATATCGCCTTCCGCGTCCCCGATGTCTCCATCCCGGAGAACCCCATCTGCGGCTCTAGGATCGACAACCGGGCGTCCGTCTCCACCTCCGTCACCGATCCCGAACCGGGCAACAACCAGAGCAACACGGTGTCCGTGACGGTGGAGTGCCCGTCCGTGACCTTTGAGATGTCGAAGACGGACAATAAATTGAGTGCGTCACCCGGTGATGAGATCCAGTATTCGATTGCCATCCGCAACACGTCGTCCAGGCGGGCAACCAATGTCACAGTCCGCGACACGCTGCCGCCGCAACTCGATGAACACTTCATCGAAACTCCGCAGGGAGCAATCGTGAACGGCCGCTTGATTGTCTGGAACAACCTGACGGTCAACCCGAACGAGACGATCACTCTCCTCCTGCGTTCCCGTGTCCTGAGCACTGTCTCGCACGGCAGCGTGATCACGAACATCGCCACGATGGACGGCGGACCGTCGGCTCAAGACACGACGACCGTGAACATCCCCCTCCCCAGAGCCAATCTCTCCCTCGTCAAGTCCAGGCTCGGCACCGGACCGGTCACCCCGGGCTCCGTCATCGTCTACCGCCTCACGGCCATGAATGCGGGGCCGGACACAGCCACGAATGTCTCCGTCGCTGACTCCATCCCCTCCGGCCTCTCCTTCCTCCGTTCGCAGTCGGACTCCCGCTGCGACCAGCATGCGGACAAGATCATCTGCGACAGCATGACCATCCCGAGCAACGGCTCCGAGCGTCTCGACATCGCCTTCCGCGTCCCCGAGGTCTCCATCCCGGAGAACGGCCTCTGCGGCTCCCGGATCGACAACCGTGCCTCCGTCTCCACGTCCGCCACCGATCCCGAACCGGGCAACAACCAGAGCAACACGGTGTCCGTGACGGTGGAGTGCCCGTCGGCCGCCTTCACCATCACCAAGGACGACGGCCGCTCCGTCGTGCAGCCCGGCGACCTCCTCACCTACACCATCCGCGTGCAGAACACCTCGGCGGTCCCCGCTCCGAACGTGACGGTGGTCGATCTCCTGGGGAATCTCCTCGAATTCGACTCCGCGTCGGACTTCGGATCCCGGAGCGGCCAGACAGTCACCTGGTCGAATCTCTCGATCCCGGCAGGCACCACCCGCGACCTGACACTCCGCGCCCGCGTGGCCGCGGGCGCAGGCAACGGCGCCACCGTCACGAACACCGCGCGCGTCCAGGGTGGACCATCGGCGACGGACAACGACGGCGTGAATGTTCCTCCGGTTCATGCCGACCTCTCCATCCGCAAAGAAGGCCCCGTCTCCGTCATCCGGGGGCAGGACACCCTGCGGTACACGGTCACGGCCACGAATGCCGGGTCCGCCACGGCCCAGAACGTCGTCATCGCTGATATCATCCCTTCCGGGCTCACGTTCAACGCCGCCCAGAGCCCTGGTTGTGTGCTGAACAGCAACCAGACGTCCATCTTGTGCAACAACTTCCCGCTCGCATCGGGGGAATCCAGGACCTTCACCGTCGCCTTCAACGTGCCCGCAGCGGACAACTGCCAGCCAGCGAACGTCACCAACACGGCCACTGTGAGCTCATCGACCACGGACCCGGTTTCCGGCAACAACAGCGTCACCGCGCTCCCGGTCCGCATCGACTGTCCGCAGACCCCCACCTTCACCATCACCAAGGACGACGGCCGCACCGTCGTGCAGCCCGGCGACCTCCTCACCTACACCATCCGCGTGCAGAACACCTCGGCGGTCCCCGCTCTGAACGTGACGGTGGTCGATCTCCTGGGGAGCCTCCTCGCATTCGACTCCGCCTCCGACAATGGTGTCAGAAGCGGTCAGATTGCCACCTGGACAGGCCTCTCGATCCCGGCAGGCACGGCCAGGGACTTGACCATCCGGGCGCGCGTGTCGGCGCTGGCCGGCAACGGCGCCACCGTGAGCAACGCGGCCCGTGTCCAGGGCGGCCCCTTGGCGACGGACACGAACACAGTTTCGGCTCCGACGCAGACCGGTTGTATCGCCGTCTCGAAAGAGGCATATGACCCGCTGAATAACCGTCTGGCAGTGACGCCGCAATTCACCTTCAGACTGGAGAACGGGCAGACTGCTCAGAATGACTCGGCAGGCAATGCCGCGTTTACCAATGTTCCCGTCGGTCAGCACACGGTCACCGAAACGGTTCCCCCGAGCTGGACGCTGTTTTCGACGGAGCCAACGGGAGGCGTCGTACAAGTCGCAGCCGGCAGTGCCTGTGCCCAGGTCAGATTCAAGAATCGCCAGGTTCTCACAAACCACGTCACGATTGGTAAGACTGACAACGTCTCCTCCATCCAGCCGAACGAAACCCTCACGTACCAGATCGTGCTCACGAACACGACGGCGTCCGTGGCAACCGTCACAGTCAACGATACGCTTCCCTCCTCCCTCCAGTACCTGTCCTCGTCGGATAGCGGCTCGGCAAACGGACAGGCTGTGACGTGGAGCAACGTGTCCGTCCCAGCGCTCTCCGCAAAGACGCTCACCCTGCAGGTACGCGTGAATGCCGGCACGGTCAACGGCACCATCATCACGAACACGGCCCAGATCCAGAATGGCCCGTCCGCCTCCGACAGCACCACCGTCGTGAGCGGCCAGAACGGCTGCATCAGCATCTACAAGGAGACGTACGACGCGAACAACAACCGCATCACCTCCGTCGTCCCCTTCACCTTCCGCCTGGATGGCGGCACGCAGACCGTGACCAACGATACGAACGGCAACGCCACCTTCAGCAACGTCACACTGGGCAGTCACACCGTCACCGAGACCCTCCCCACTGGATGGGAGATGCTCTCCGCCACACCCGTCAACGGCGTCGTGAACGTCGCGGCGGGCACCTGTGCGGGCATCACCTTCAAGAACCGCCAGACGGCTGGCCAGACGAGCTTCACGGTCAGCAAGACTGACGACCGTGAATTCACATCGCCCAACGAGGCGCTCACCTATCGGATCCGCATCGTGAACACGGGTACGGTGCAAGGCACGGTGTCCGTGACCGACTACCTGCCGACATACCTCCAGTTCCTGACCGCAAGTGATGGCGGGACGATCAACGGCAGCAGCCTCGTCACGTGGAGTTCTGTCAGCATCGCAGCCGGGCAGGAGCGCACGCTCACCGTCCAGGCCCGCGTGGCAAGCAATGCTCCGGAGAACACGCTCATCGTCAACTCTGTTCAAGTAAGCACCGGCCAGTCTGCTTCGGACTCCACCCGCATCCGCTCCGGGGGCGCGAACGAGAACCTGGAGCTCTCCATCACGGATTTCCCGGACCCCGTCCGAGCAGGCGACGAATTGACCTACACCATTGAGCTCCGATCGCGCGATTGTCAGGCCCGCACTGTGGATGTGCGAGGTTCGCTGGACCCGCAGATCCGCTTCCTCTCCGCGTCCGATGGCGGTGACCTCCGTCGCAGTGACGAGGTGTTGTGGAGGGACATCCGTATCGAATCCTGTCAGGGCAATATCCTGCGCCTGAATGTCCGCGTGGACCCGCGTGCACGCGACCGCGACACGCTGCGTTTCCGAGCACGCACGCAGGACAGCGAGGACACCGAGCTCACCCGCGTGATAGGCGACGTCGTCGTCATCGACGATCGGCGAGACCGAGACGCCCATGTGACGGCAAGCAAGCAGGCCGACCGCAGCGAAGCCCAGCCTGGCGATCAGCTCTTCTACTCCGTGACCATCCGGAACACCGGCACGGTCCCGGCTCGCAACATCATGGTGGAAGACACCTACGACGGCAGCCGCCTGACAGTACAGGAAGGCGACGGTGCTTCCGTCAACTACGGGCGCGTCACCTGGCAGATCGGCACCCTCGACGCCGGCCAGACCCGTACGCTCAGCTACCGCGCCCAGCTCGCCGGTTCCCTCCGCCACGGGGACACGGTCCGCAACTCCGTCTCGGTCCGCGGGGATAACTTCCCGGGCTCCAGCAGCAGCTACGAAGTCCGCATCGTCCAGCAGCTGCCCCAGACGGGGGCCGGGGGCTACACCAGTCCCATAGACAGCAACCGCAGCTTCCTTCGCTCTGTCGGCTCGTCACCCCTTGCCTCTGGTGGCATGGGAGCCATCCTCATCACCCTGCTGAGCGCGGGCGGTGTGGCTGCCGGGCAGATCGTGCGGCGCAGATTCTTCATCTGAAGTTGCCTCCCATCAAAGAGAAAACGGGGCCGCAAGGCCCCGTTTTCTTATGTCTTTCACATCAAAATTCGAAAAAATTCATCCCTCGGAGAGCGGGCATCCCTGCCCGCAAACGCCAGGAACCCTCCAAACTAGCTTTTCTACACTCGTCTCCTCGATTGACTTCCGTAATATAATTAATATTGTATAATATATTCCCTCCCATCGCCCAGTGCCACCACTCACTTTTGAACAGGAGCAGGTCAATGCGGCCCTGATGCATACGGTCGTCTCGTCCGTACTCCAAAACAGTTATAGGAATCCCAAGAAAGTGGCTCGTCTCTTTAACCAGGCGAAGTATCAGCCGACTCAAGCAGATGGGCCGATCGACTACTACCGCTCCTTAACCCGCTTCAGCTGCAGAGACATCGACTACGGGCCGTTGGCTTCGCTATTGACCAATTGCAAGCAAGCATTTGACCTGCAAGAAACTGCTCCGGCATCAATCGGGTTATCGTCTGAGCAACGGGAAGCAATTAACGCGCTCTTGGATGAAGCAACCGCTCGCGATTCCATGCGATTCTTCTACGAAGCGAATCCAGAGCTCGACGCGTGGGTGGGAGGAATTGCGGGTCGCATCTACCAACTCTTCCGAGACACGCCTGGCACGCATCATTCCCAGCCAATGCATCGCGCTTCGGCTTTTCTCGGAGCCTTGCTGTCGCTGCACAATCTCTTGTCTCCAGCCGCTGATCCCTACCGCATTGTCAACGATAACGAGACGACGCAGTATACCCTGCTCGCCTCCTGCATCAGCAAAGCTCGCTGCGGGATTGCCGTGCAATTGTACCGATTATTCGGGCAAGACGCAGGGGAGGAGCGGCAAGCGTTGGAGCAGGTGACGCAGACATTTGCCGGTCATCAGTTCCGCCTCGAAGGGCTGCCTGCTTATGATGAGACATTTAGGAGAAATTTGGTACGCCAATGCAGGGACGCTGAGGTGGTTTCCGATATCATCGATGCGACAGCGAAATCCTTGCTGCTTCCCCTCTTTGCTGATGCGAACAGTGATCTCCTCGCTGGAGGGCAAGAGGAAGAGACCCTGGGAGCATCGGAACGTTGCCTCCCTTGGGGGCAAGTGATTCTCGTGCGTGGATGTGCTCCGGGGGTACCGGTGTACTACGTGGCCGATGGCGTCACTCGACAAACCCGCATTGGGATTCCTGTGCCGGCAGAATCGGGAGTAAGCTTTACTGAGCAAATAGAAGTTGAGGTGCGCAAAAAAGATGAGGAGCTCGGAGCACTGCAAAATGTGTGGATGTGCAGAATAGATGACATGGGTAAAGTTTTTTTCTCGAAAAGCGAGAGCGCGGCACCAGCGCCATCAGATCCCGATTACCAGAAAGGCGCACAGGTCTTGAGGCTGCTGGACCACGAATTCAACGCCCTTCTCCTGCAGGAATGGGAGCGAAACGCGGACCTCTTCAGTTCGCTGTTGCGCATTAGTCCTTGTTTCATCGTTCGCTTGAAAGGGATAGATGCGGTTTTGTGCCGATCGGACGTCGCGGGGGAAGTCTCCGCTATTCTGAGCAAAGGGCCATGCCAGCATACCGAAGCATGTGCCCTCGCTTCGTCAATTTCTCTGGAAGGAGGGGCATGGACGATGTTTCCCTTGACGCCCCTCCCCACGGAAGAGGAGGCGACCGAGGAGCCAGGTGTCGTTTCCGATGATCAAGTTGTCGATGCGTATTTCGAGCAGCGACATCTATATGCAATCGGCCTCGCAATTCGAGCGCTCCGAGCAGCGAAAATCAGAATCGTGCCACCGGAACATGGAGGCTCTCATGCAATGGCCATCGGCCCTCGCGGCCGGAGAAATGTGCCGCCGAAAGGCATCAAGAAGCACGCGATCTACGGAAGTGAATTGCGGGATTGCGTCAAATCCGTAGGAGACATGAACGCATTTGTGAGATGGGTACATGCCCAGAAGCAAATGCGAACCAGATTAAAAAGCATCGGCTACATCGAACATCCATAATCGTATCAATGGCTGGGCATCCTGAACGTTATCAGAACCTTGACAGTGCCAGCCCTATTTACCCGGCCAGCGTGTACGTCGCGCCTTTTTTGTCCCCCTGCATTGCATGCACACACATGTGCTCCAGGTGATAGATAAAAGGGCTAGAAATACACAAACAATGGGTATACTTGCTATTTTATGTATGTATATAATATACTATGCATATGAATTACAGAAGAACAATTTTTAAGCAACTCTACGAAAATATAGGCAAAAAACCCATACTCGTACTCTATGGCGCCAGACAGGTTGGTAAAACGACGTTAATAAAGTCTATCCTGGCGAAGTTTTCTCACACATTGTATTTGCAAGGAGATGATCCAAAAGAAGCGATGTTGCTTGAGCATCGATCAGCGAAAGAACTTTCGGAGGTGGTGTCCGGATACGAATTGGTCGTGATTGACGAGGCTCAAAGAGTAAAAGATATTGGCATTACACTCAAGCTTATTGCCGATAACGTGGAACAGGTACGAGTGATCGCTACGGGATCGTCTTCTTTTGAATTAGCCAATAAATTGAATGAGCCGCTGACTGGGAGAAACCGTAAGTTTTATTTATATCCACTATCCATCAAAGAGGCAGTTGATGCGTATGGAAAGATACAGGTGAGCAAAGAACTTGATTCCTTTATGACATTTGGCATGTATCCGGAAATTGTGAATGCTCTATCCAGAGAAGAAAAGGCGACTCTTATAAAAGAATTGGCAGGAGATTATTTGTTTAAAGATTTATTTTTATTCGGGGATATACGCAACTCGTTTGCTTTTGAAAAATTAGTAAAACTCCTCGCCTTGCGGATAGGAAGCGAGATTTCATACACGGAACTCGCTAAAGAAGTCGGCGTGAGCAGAGATACGATATACAAGTATGTCACTCTCCTTGAGCAAGCATTTATTGTGTTCCGCTTAACGCCCATGTACACGAATAAAACGAAAGAGATTAATAAGAGTCATAAAATATATTTTTACGATGTAGGAGTACGAAATGCACTCATCGGAAACACAGATCCCATGGATATTCGACCGGATAAAGGGGCGATATTTGAGAATTTTTTTATCGCTGAGAAAATAAAAGAACGTGCCTATAGCATGCGTCCGGGTACGATCCATTTTTGGAGGAATCGACAAGGATCCGAAGTGGATTTCGTCGAATCACTCTATTCAGGCAAAGAGATTTTTGCCTATGAATGCAAATGGAACAAAAAAACCACCGCACCTCTTTCATTTAAAACAACCTATCCACATGCCCACTTTGAATGTATAACCGCTGAAAATATCGTAGCTCATTTTGTTAAAAATAAACCGTCATAACATGTTCTATCAGCTCTCCCGCCTCTCTTTTTCTTTCGCTCCTTCCGTCAGTCTGCTGAGTCGCGAGTCATGCTTTGCTTTCATTCCCACGACCTTTCCAAGATCGAGCTGCCATTTGCGTTCCTTCGTACAAAGATCTTCGTATTGCCGTAAGATCGTAAGGAGGTTGATCATGATAGTATGATTTTATGGGATATTGATATAAATGTCAACAGCTGTATGGTGCATGAGAGCAATCATAGTGCTATCATGGGGAGAAAACTTTCAAATACCCAATCCCTTTATGACGTTCTTCTCAAAAAGTTCTAGCCGGTCAGACGATGCAACTCTTCGGGGTGGTGTCTGTTCCATCTGTGAGAAGAGCCCCTGCGTATGTGGTGAAGTGCAAGAGAGAGAGAGAGAGAGAGAGAGACGAGGGAAATGGAATGAAAACAAAACGAGAAAGCCCTGCATCAGCAAATGAGGAGCGTCTCTACGAACTCCTCGATGCGATGGAAGCGGTACGAAGAGGCGATCTCACCGTGCGTGTCAAAGTAGGCCCTGGTATTTATAGGGAACTCGCGACATCGTTTAACACCATGGTTTCCATGATCGGCGGTCTTGCCACCGAAGTTTCCCGCGTGGCGCGCGAGGTCGGTACCGAAGGAAAGTTGGGATCGCAGGCGCGTGTGCCCGAAGCAGCAGGCGCATGGAAGGACGTCGTTGAAACTTTGAATACCCTCATCAATACGCTCGGTGGACAAATTCGCAACGTTGCCGAAGTCGTCACCGCCGTGTACCAGGGAGATTTTACCAAGAAAGTGACCGTTGCTGCCGCGGGAGAAGTGAAGACGGCGGCAGATACGGCGAACAAATTGGTGGATACGCTTGGTCTATTCTCGAGTGAAGTGACCCGTGTGGCGAGAGAAGTCGGCACGGAAGGCAAGCTCGGTGGCCAGGCAAACGTTCCAGCGGCAACAGGCACATGGAAAGATCTCGCGAACAACGTGAACACGATGGCAAGCAACCTCACCACGCAAGTGCGCAACATCGCACAGGTGGCGACTGCGGTTGCCAAGGGAGACCTCACACAGAAGATCACCGTTGAGGTGGCAGGAGAAGTCCTCCAGTTGAAAGAGACCATCAATAGGATGGTGGATTCGCTCAATACCTTCGGTGCAGAGGTGACCCGCGTTGCGAAGGAAGTAGGAACCGAAGGCAAGCTCGGTGGGCAGGCAGCGGTGCCGGGGGTCGCCGGGACCTGGAAAGACCTCACAGACAACGTGAACACGATGGCCAACAACCTTACGACTCAAGTGAGAAATATCGCCCAGGTTACGACTGCCGTCGCCAAGGGAGACCTCACCCAGAAGATCACCGTGGATGTGAAGGGAGAAGTCCTCCAGTTGAAAGAGACCATCAATAGGATGGTGGATTCGCTCAATACCTTCGGTGCAGAGGTGACCCGCGTTGCGAAGGAAGTAGGGACCGAAGGCAAACTCGGTGGCCAGGCAGCGGTGCCGGGAGTGGCTGGTAGTTGGAAAGATCTCACAGACAACGTGAACGCCATGGCGTCGAACCTCACCACACAAGTGCGCAACATCGCACAGGTGGCGACTGCGGTTGCCAAGGGAGACCTCACACAGAAAATTACCGTGGATGTGAAGGGAGAAGTGTTGGAGCTCAAGGCCACGATCAACCAAATGGTGGATAACCTCAATACCTTTGGCGCAGAGGTGACCCGCGTCGCGAAGGAAGTAGGGACCGAAGGCAAACTCGGTGGCCAGGCAGCGGTGCCGGGAGTGGCTGGTAGTTGGAAAGATCTCACAGACAACGTGAACACGATGGCCAATAACCTTACGTCTCAAGTGAGAAATATCGCCCAGGTTACGACTGCCGTCGCGAAAGGAGACCTCACCCAGAAGATCACCGTGGATGTGAAGGGAGAAGTGTTGGAACTCAAGAACACGATCAACGTCATGGTGGATAAACTCAATACCTTTGGCGCAGAGGTGACCCGCGTCGCGAAGGAAGTAGGGACCGAAGGCAAGCTTGGTGGCCAGGCAGCGGTGCCGGGGGTCGCCGGGACTTGGAAAGAGCTCACAGACAACGTGAACGCCATGGCCAATAACCTTACGACTCAAGTGAGAAATATCGCCCAGGTTACGACTGCCGTCGCCAAGGGAGACCTCACCCAGAAAATTACCGTGGATGTGAAGGGAGAAGTGTTGGAGCTCAAGGACACGATCAACAAAATGGTGGATTCGCTCAATACCTTCGGTGCAGAGGTGACCCGCTTGGCGAAGGAAGTAGGGACCGAAGGCAAGCTCGGTGGCCAGGCAGTGGTGCCGGGGGTCGCCGGGACTTGGAAAGAGCTCACAGACAACGTGAACACGATGGCAGGCAACCTCACCGTTCAACTGCGTGATGTGTCAAAGGTGGCAACCGCTATTGCCAAAGGCGATTTGACGCAGAAGATTGTCGTCGAAGTCAAGGGGGAAATCCTTACCATTAAAGAGGTTATTAACAAAATGGTGGATGACCTCGGGACGACACTGGGCGCTGCGCGGAACGTCTCGAACATTGTGGCAGCCTCCTCCACGCAAGTGGCTGTGGCCGCATCGCAAGTGACCAAAGCTCTGCAGGACGCAGCCGCCATCGTAGCCCAGGTGGCCGAAGGATCACAGCAGCAATCCAAAAAACTTGAATTAACACGACAGATTGTGGCCTCCTTGTCGGAAGGAGTGGCGCAGGTATCAACCAATGCAAAACTCACGGCCGATACGACCGTCAAAGCAGCCGAGCTTGCCGCTCAAGGCACGCAAGCAGGGCAGACTGCGGCCGACCGGCTCAAGGCGATTGATGATCTTGCAAAAGCCAATGTGGCGATTGTGAAGATCGTGGATGAGCGGGCGGAAGAGGTGGTGGGCGTGACCGGAACGATCAATGATGTGGCCGATCAAACGAACCTCTTGGCCTTGAATGCCGCCATTGAAGCGGCGCGCGCCGGAGAGGCCGGACGAGGGTTTGCGGTCGTTGCCGATGAAATCCGCAAACTCGCTGAAGGATCAAAACAGTCAACCGTGAAAGTGGGAAGCCTTGTTGGTGCCGTGCGCAAATCCGCCACGGATTCTCTGGCTTCACTCGGCACTGCCGTTGAACAGGTGGCTGAAAGTACAAAGATTATCAATCAGGCATTGGCGATCCTGGCGCAAATCACCGCCGGCGCCGCGCAGATCTCGGCGTCAACGCAGCAGATTGCCGCCGCATCCGCCCAACAGACCACGGGTGCAAAGCAAGTGTCTACGTCCGTGGATGAAGTTGCCGTGATTGCGGAACAGTCCGTAACGGCAGCGCAGCAGATGACAACCTCGATTGCCGAACAAGTGAACGCTATTCAACAGGTGGCAACCAGCGCGCAAGAGATGGCGGACAGTGCGAAACAACTCCGCGTCTCCCTCTCGATCTTCACGCTTCCACGAGAATTAACAAGAGGAAATCAGTCAGAGGCGGCAATGGAAACGTCGACGGAAGCGAATGCCGAGGCGGCGCTTCCGAAGAGCAGGATCGCGACAAAGAAACCAGGGACGCGCAATTTGGCTGCTTAAAAACTCTCTTGCCCCTCGAAGCTCTGCGAGCGAAGGGGGGTCCATTCCTTCACTATCACTCTATGACCAACGCTATCGCCAAAAAGGCCATCCAGCAGGTAGCTGCGCAGGCCCAACGTACGGAAGAAAAGGCGGTCGAAACAAAACAGATCGTGACGTTTGATCTGAATAAGGAAGAATACGCCGCCGGCATTGCGGATCTACGCGAGATTATAAAAGTGCGAGACATTATTCCTGTTCCCGGAGCTCCGGAATTCATTGCGGGTATTGTGAACGTCCGCGGGCAGATCGTGATCGTCGTTGATCTGGAGAAACGCTTCTCGCTCAAGAGGGAAGGCACTGCCACGCATCTCCACATCATCATAGCGGAGGTGGAAGACACGGTGTTCGGCATCCTTGTGGATGAGGTGACCGGAGTGCTCCGTGTGCCTGTGACAAGCATCAAGCCCGCCCCGGCACTGGTGACCTCTAAAATACACGCCGATTATTTGAATGGAGTGGTGATGCTGGAAGAGGGAGAGGCGCCGAAACCGGGTTCAACAGAAACAGACAAAAGGGCGAAGGAGTCCGCAGGGCAAGGAAAAAAGTCGCGCCTCATCCTCCTGCTCGATATCCCACGGATGCTTTCCGACAAAGAATTGCTGCAGTTCGGCAATGTGATTCAGGAGACAATCAAAGAAGAGGCAGTGACAGTCAAAGAAAAGGCCGCTACAATCAGTGATGTAGCCATTCCCACATAATCCTATGAAAATACTCATCGTAGACGATTCCTCATTCATGAGAAAAATCCTGAAGGATCTCCTCACAGCAAAAGGTCACACTCTCACCGAGGCAGAAAACGGAGCAGAAGCATTACAAAAGTTTGCTTCCGAAAAGCCAGACCTTATTCTCCTCGATATTATTATGCCGGAAGTGAATGGAATAGAGGTTCTGAAGAAAATTGGCAAACAGGCCAAAATCGTCGTTATTTCCGCAGTGGGCCAGGAAAAAATGGTTGAAGAGGCAAGGCAGCTCGGCGCGCTCGATTATATCGTGAAGCCCTTTGATAACGACAAGGTATTGGAGGTCATTACAACCGTTCTCAAACCTCAAGGTTGATGCTGTGCATCGTCGAATGTATCCCAGTTCATTATGAAACATACTCCATTCCTGTATGAAACGCGCTATCGTCATTGGTTCATCAACGGGAGGACCAAGCGCTTTGGAGGAACTTTTCAAACAGTTACCGGCCGACTTGCCTGTGCCTGTGTTGATCGCGCAGCACCTGACGGGTCCCGCCACCGTGACGCTCGTTGAGCGACTCAATCACATCAATACCCTGAGGGTCTGCGCAGCACACAATAACGACATACTGGAACCGGCCCATGCATACGTTATTCCCGGCGATAGCCATTGTTTCCTCACTGCGCCGGGCCCCCGCATTGCCTTATTGCCTGCAGATGATTTGCCAAAGCCGTCGGTCGATATGGGCTTCACCTCTGTCGCGGAACACTTCGGGCCGGATACCGTCGGGGTCATTCTCTCCGGTATGGGCTCTGACGGTACGATTGGGGCGAAGGCCGTGAAGCAGCTGGGAGGAGTTATCCTGGTACAAGACGAGGCAACGAGTGCGATCTTCGGGATGCCGAAACGCGTCATCGAGAGTGGCTTTTTTGATGAAATAGTGCCCCTTCACAGAATTGCCGCACGGCTCATCGCGCTCACTTCACACCTCTATGCCAAGTAATCCAGAAAAATATAAGCGCCTCTTTACGACCGAAGCCGAAGAAAAAATCGCAGCGCTCAATGCGGCGCTTTTGGGTTTGGAAATAGAACCGGGTAGTCAAACGTTCGCACGTGATGCGATGCGCGCAGCACATACCTTGAAGAGCTCGGCAGCAGCAATGAATTTTATCGAAATGTCGCACCTTGCGCATGCGATGGAGGATGTGTTTGAAGAAGTGCACACCAAGAAAGGCAGTCTTTCTCCTTCTGCGATTGAGACGCTCTTTGCCGCTTGCGACATGCTGAGTCTCACAGTCTCTTCTATCAAAAAAGGTGAGGACGAGCTGAGCACGTTGGCGCTGCGGAACAAATTAGAACGGTGCAGGACAAAGAAAAACACAGAACAGGAAGGGGTCGGAGGCGTCGCGCTAGCACAAAAGCCAGAAACAATTGCGCCGATTGAGGCAATTAAGGTGGACGTCGCCACCCTCGATAAACTGATGAACCTGACCGAGGAGTTGCTTGTAGAGCGAATGAAAGTCAGTGAGATCGTGAGGCAAGCCAAAGAAAAGCCTGATGAGAAACTTTCTCTTGTCGCATTTGAGAGCAGCAGTGAGGCGCTGAATAGGTTGATTGCTGAGTTGCAACTTCATGTGACACAAGCGCGCATGGTGCCGCTCGGGCAAATTTCCGAGCGCTTTCCGCGGATGATACGGGATCTTGCGCACGAGCAGGGAAAAGACGTGGAGTTTCTGATCGAAGGACAGGACATTGAACTGGATCGAACGGTGATTGATCGCCTGGGAGAGCCACTCATTCATCTTCTACGCAATGCCGTTGATCACGGCATCGAAAAGAAAGGGACGATACGTCTGACCGCACGTCGAGAGCGCGATACAGTCATGATTGCGGTGACCAATGATGGAACGCCCATAGACTGGCAGAAGGTCATCGAGACGGCCTTGTCGCAGCGAATCATTGATAGAGCAACGCGTGACAGATACAGCAGGGATATCGGACGCGGGAAGCAGGAGATCGAAGACCTCCTCTATCGTCTCTCCACCAATGACAAAGTGACTGAAACCTCGGGGCGTGGCGTGGGACTTGGCATTGTAAAGTCGGTTATTGAGTCACTGGGAGGCAGAGTAACGATCGAATCAAAGGAAGGCGACACGAGTTTTATCCTGAGCCTGCCACTGACCCTCGCCATTATTCCAGCTCTCCTTTTTCGTGTGCACGATCGCACGTTCGCCCTTCCGTTGTCTCACATTGATCGCTCCGTCAGCGTGCCCACAGACAATATCAAGGGAGCTTTTGGCCAAGAGGTGGCGGTCGTTTCGAACGAAGATATTCCGATGGTGAGGTTACAGACCCTGTTCGGCATGGAAAGCAAGCAGGTGGGCATCTTCTTGAGCGATGAACAGATAGCGGAGGGAAGACATGCGCGAAAAGCTGAACTGATGATTATTACCAAACACGAGCGTCTGCCCGTTGTTGGTTTAGTGGTTGATGAACTGATCTCCAAACAAGACATTGTGGTAAAACCTCTGAAGGGAAGTCTACGGCACGTCAAAAGATTTGCAGGGGTCACCTTGCTCGGTGACGGTCGGCCTGCACTGATACTCGATATCGCGACACTCGTCTAAGTTGTTCCCCTCCCAAATTCATTCTACACTCTCCCTATGCGTACAAATCTCACTGAGGAACAACGAACATCGCTCGAGGTGGTTACCAAAAAAGCTGCCGAGCGGGCGTCGCAGTCCCTCTCCACATTAATCGGCATTCCGGTACTGCTGGAAATGTGTCGGGCGCGCATGGTGGAAATGGAGACGCTGCTCTCGATACTCGCCACTCCAGAAACGTCCGTCACCGCCGCAATCTTGCCGATTGTCGGCGATGGAATGGGGACGAGCGCTCTCATCTCCACACTCCAGGATGCGAATCTGCTCGTCGATCTCGTGACGAAAAAACCCCATGGTTCCACAAAGGAACACGATGAGTTTGCGATTTCTGTTCTGAAAGAAACAGGCAACATCATTGGAGGCGCATTTCTCTCCGCGCTCAGCGACGCCGTAGGCCTCTCCCTGATACAATCCGTACCAGAGATCGCCACGGGGAAGCTCAGGAGCGTCTTAGAGACCGTCGCATCGAGACTGAACCATACGAGCAAAGAGGAGGCGGTGGCATTTGAGATTGATTTTGAACTGCGTACTACTACTACTACTACTACTACTACTACTACTACTACTACTACTACTACTAAAGCCATTATCGTCCATTATGTGTTTCTCATGAAGGTAGAAACTGCGCAAAAATTTCTTGAAGCGATCTCTGCGCATTCTCATGGCCAATGAACACCCCCCAATGAGTATTGCTGATCTGCTCAGGAGCACCCCTGAGGGGGTTGTTCTATTTGATAGAGATAGAATGGTCATTATGGCGAATCCTGTCGCAGCCAAATTGACTGGCTTGCCGTCGGAGGGGTTCTCTCTCTCGGAATTTATAAGATTATTTCAAGGAAAAATCGCGATAGATTTAGAAAAGACGATTGAGCAGGTATTGGCGAATGGCAAAGCCGCACATATTGAAGAAGTATGCATCGTCAGTTTTTTTTATGAAATGTTTATTGCTCCGGTCTTCGATGCAGCAGCAAATGTTACCGGCGGGTTTATTCTGTTGCGTGATCTCACGAAGGAAAAAGTATTAACAAAAGATTTAGAAAAATTTAAATTAGCAGTAGATAATGTCTCTGATCAAATTATCATCACCGATCCAGACGCAACCGTTTTGTATATAAACGACGCAACAGAAAAAATTACGGGATATGCCTCAAAGGAAGCGCTAGGAGGGAAAGCAGGCAAGTTGTGGGGGAATTTAATGGCGAAGTCTTTTTATGAGAATCTTTGGAAAACCATTAAAATCGATAAAAAGACTTTTGTCGGCGAAATAGTGAATCAGCGTAAAAATAAACAAAAATATACTGCCCTCATCAGCATTTCGCCGATTTTGGATGAAAAAGGCGAGATAGAATTTTTTGTTGGCATTGAGCGTGATATCACGAAGGAAAAGGAAATCGAACGCGCCAAAACAGAGTTCGTTTCCCTCGCCTCCCATCAGTTGCGCACCCCCATCACCGCGATACGTTTGAGTCTGGAATCTCTGCAACAACGAAGTGAACAATTGAATCTTCCGCTGGATGACATTGAAATCATCAGTCGTGCGAAGGCCTATGCGAATGGAATGTCGAGGACCATCAACACGATGCTGAATGTCACGCGCATCGAAGCAGGAGAGACAAAGGTAGTGCCTACAGAGGTATCTGTGGAGCAGCTGCTCACGGAGGTGTGGCAGGCGTTCTCCACTGAAGTGCAGAATAAACATCAGTCTCTCTCCATTGACTGTGCGCCGATGATCCACCGGACTGACGCATCTCTGTTACGGGAAATATTGAATAACTTCCTCAGCAACGCGATCAAATACACGCCGGATGGAGGGAAGATTCGCCTGCATGCGCAGAAGGAGAGAGGTGACACGCTCCATATGGACGTGGAAGACACGGGGAGCGGCATCAAGCAGGAGGAGCAGAAGAAAATTTTCACAAAATTCTTCTGCGGAGGGGAGATGCTCACGCTCAGCAAGGGGGGCACGGGGCTTGGCCTCTACCTCGTGCAATCCATCGTCACGCTCCTCAAAGGACGAGTCACCTTTACTTCGCAGCCCGGGAAGGGTACCGTATTTCACGTGTTTCTACCCCCATTACCATGAGAACCGTTCTTCTTGCGGAAGATGAAACATTCGTCGCCGGCTTCTATAAAAAAACGTTGGAATCGCACGGGGTTGCCGTCAGCATCGTGAGTAACGGGGAGGAAGCATTGCAGGCAATCAAAACGCAACACTTCGACCTTCTGCTTCTGGATCTCCTGATGCCGGTCATGGATGGCTACCAGGTGCTGGCTCAGTTGAAGAAAGACAAGATACGGATTCCCGTGACCGTCGTCCTGACGAACCTGAGTCAACCCGTCACTAAGGAAGAGTGCAAGGCATTGGGGGCGGAAGACTATATTGTAAAAAGTGACAGTGATGCCGAGGACGTGTGGGAGAAGGTGGAGAAGTACTTGCCGCATGAGGGGGGCTGATGCAGACACGCACGTAGTTGGCTTGCCATGGACCCGAACGAAGTGAGTGGTTCATGGCTGGGGAGGATGGATTCGAACCATCGCATGGCGGCTCCAAAGGCCGCTGCCGTACCACTTGGCTACTCCCCAAGGAGAGAACAATGATGAGTCGAGAAAGATCTGCAGAGTGGGTTGGAGAGATGATACCATCAGATGCTAGTCTCTAGCCCTCATTGTATGGCAACTCCCAATGCGCACGATACCGGCCCGGACATGGAACGCGTTGCATCCGGTGTCGGCGCTCATATGCAAACGCACGTCCGGACGGATGAAACTGCGGCGATGGTGAATCGCGCGGACACAATGCGCGAGCTGGACGCCCGGTTGGGACAGATGCGCGCCTATCTGCGAACGGATATCCATGGCATTACCCAGGCATGGCAGCCGGCGGATTATCTTCCGTCGTTTGCAAATCAGCACCGAGCGTTCGGTCGCATTCGTGCTATCCAGGCGCAGATGCAGGATCTTCCACCAGAGCTCCTCACAGTGCTCATCGGGGATACGTTGACCGAGGAGGGATTGCCGGATTTCACCGCCGAGCTGGCGGGCCTGAACGCACTGCCGCCGAGCGGTCATTTGCATCGGTGGTTTCGTGGATGGGCCGGGGAGGAACAGCGTCACCAAAAAGTGCTGGCAAACCTGCTGTGGCTGAGCGGCCGGGTGGACATGAAGGCCTACGAGCAGTCGGTCCAGCTGTTCCTGCAGGACGGGGTGGATTTGGGCATCGATCGCGATCCGTACCGCGGGTTCGTCTACACGTCCTTTCAGGAGCTGGCAACGCAGCGCTCGCATGCGAATGTGGCGAAGCTTGCGAACAAGTGCGGGAACCCCGTTGTAGCCGAGGTCTGCGGACAGGTGGCCGCGGACGAGGGACACCACGCGCAGGCGTACATGGAATTCGTGAGGGTCTTCTTTGAGCTCGACCCGGATGGGATGATGTGCGCGGTGCGGGACATGTGGCAGAGGCTCATCACGATGCCGGCGCACCACATGCGGGAGGTGGATCCATCCGGCAAGGTGTTGCCACCGGGTGCGACGTTCGCATACTTCTCTGCGGTCGCGCAGAAAACGGGAGTGTACACTGTCGCTGACTACGCGCAGATTTCAGCGAGGCTGCTCGAGGCCTGGAAGGTGGCGCAGCGCAATGCCGGACGCTGGGAGGCGCTCCCGGTTCCGGGACTCGGGCCCGAGGGAAACGTGGCCCAGCAACAGATTTTGTGTCGCCAACGTGTGATCGAGCGAGTAGCGACCTCGCGCAGGAAGGTTGTCGTTCCGGAACACGCACTCACATGGATTCTGAAATCTCACACAAAACCGTGATCGAAACGAGGCTCATAGCGGCGTATCTTCGTCTTCCCCAAGCGAAAACGGCAGTCACGTTCGTAGCGTGTATAACGCGAAGCCGTATTACACATGGCAGGAATCAAGTCCCCTCTTGCTCAGGTACTGCTGGTGATAGTCCTCTGCCTTAAAAAAAGGAACGGCGGGAACGATCTGCGTGACAATCGATTTCTTCCACCGGTTTGACTTCTCAAGCGATGCGACGAACTCGCGGGCCGCTTTTTCCTGCTCCAGTGAGTGGAAAAAGATTGCCGAGCGGTACTGGTCACCAATGTCCGGACCCTGGCGATTCACCATTGTCGGGTTGTGGTTGTCGAAGAAAATAGTCAGCAGCCTGTCGTACCTCACGATCGAGGGGTCGAAACTCACCTTCACGGCCTCCGCGTGACCGGTGGCCCCGGTGCAGACCATTGCGTACGTGGGATTCTCCGTGATGCCTCCGGTGTAGCCAACCTCTGTGGACACAATGCCATTTGTATTACGAAATACTTCTTCAATACCCCAGAAGCACCCTGCCGAGAATGTGGCTTCCTCAAGCCGAATTTCAAGATCTGACACGCGGAGAGTGTACCACATAGTGGATTGAAGATGTCTCCAGCGTTGTTGACAGAATTGTCGCTGCGACATTCAATGAGACCTTTCTCGCATCCATGTTCCTCGCACGCCTCCGTCGGCAGCTTCCGCTCCTCGCCCTCACTGTGCTCTTCCCTCTCATTCCGGGGATGACGGCGGCGCAAACCGCGATGACGCTCGACGCCAGCGCACCGAGGGTGAAGCGCGGTGACATCATCACGTACACACTCCGTGTGCCCGTTCAGTCCACCAGCGGCACCCTGTCGCTCACGCTGCCCTCCCGGACGGTGTTCCTGTCCGCGAGCGATGGCGGTGTGGTCAGTGGTGGCGTGGTGGCATGGACCAATGTGCCCGGAGGGCCGGGGACGGTGCGGACGTACACTGCAACCGTCCGCGTGGGTGAAGACGCCTTCGATGATGAAGTGCTCCGTGCCATCGCCTACTATGGCGCGTACACGGCCGATCGCACGATCACCGTGGAGCCGCGGACCGGCAGCAATACCTATGACGGCGTCTCGCTCTACACGCAGGATGACCCGGACCCCGTGCAACCGGGTGAGACGATCACCTACCGTTTGTCGGTGGAGAACGGCGATCCCGCACGTCGGGACATCGAGCTCCGCGCGACGCTCGACCCCCTGACATCGTACCTGTCTGCCAGTGAGGAGCCTGCTACACGCTCACGCGAATCGCTCATGTGGAGTCTGCGTCTGGACCCGTACGCATCTCGCACAATGACCGTCACGGTACGTTTGTTGCCGGAGGCAAGGGACAGCGACACGGTACGGTTGAAGCTGGAGGCCGGGCGCATCCGGTGGACCGAAGGGACGCGCGTTGAACAGGTGATGGATCGGCGACGACGACGCGCGCTCATTCCCCCGCCTCAGAAGCCGGTACTCATTCACCGCGTCATCACTCCGCCGCCATCTCCACCCGATCAATCGTTGGCACTCTCCCTCACTGCAGACCGCACGGAAGTGCAGCCCGGGGAAGAGGTCGTGCTTACGGTCATGGCACGGAATACGAGCAATGCGGCCGTCGATGGTCTGGTCGCCACACTGAGGATAGACGCAGACGACACCCAGGTGATGGAGGCCGGCGGTGCGAGGGTTCTTAAGAACAGCATCAGTTGGCCCGCCCTGTCGCTGCAGCCGGGGCAGGCGGTGTCGCACTCCGTCCGCATCCGGGTGCATGGCATCACGGGATCACCCTCCATCGGCGCCCGCGCGGAGGCGACAGCACCGGGCCTCACTCGTGCCGTCAGAGAAGTACTGCAGCTCCCTGTGATCGGCGAGCTGCCGAAGGCAGGGGTCGGCAATTTCACGGCTGCACTGGAAGACACGGCGCGGTTCATCCGGCACGGATCCGGTGCAGCTCCGTTCCTGGCTCTGTTCTTCACGGGCGCCCTGTCGGTTCCAGCCACCGGCTTGCTCGCATTACGCAGGAGGAAGTGATCGGAGGCAGGCTCATACGGCTGCGCGACAAAAAGATCATCAATGATTGAGAGAATGTAGTTTCGATCAGGCCTTCGCTACGCCGCTATTCATGCTGCTGTCATTGCAACTTGGTATCAGTGCTCGATAGCGGATCCGGAACCGAGCACGAACTCCTCCACGATGTCTGGGATGGAATCCCAGGATCGTTCGAGGAGAGATTGCTCCTCCTTCGCAGGGGTGCTCAGAACCCATGTGGCCAGATCGCTCCCGTCGGGCGGGGTCCCCAAACCGATGCGAAGGCGGGGGAAGGATTCGCCGAGTGCCTCGACGATCGACCGCATGCCGTTATGGGTTCCCGGCCCGCCACTGCGGCGAAGGCGGATGTCGCCGATCGGAAGATCAATATCATCGGTGAGCACCAGCAGTTGTTCTGCGGGATTGAGCTTGAAGAAGTCGACCACCTTCCGCACCGCCTCTCCTGACCGGTTCATGAATGTCTGGGGCTTGACGAGGAGGACCGGTACGGTGACGATACGGGCTTCCTGCGAACGGGAAAGGAACTTTTGGCGGTCAGTCCACTTGCCGGTCCCGTAGGCACGCGAGAGTGTGTCCACGGCACGGAAGCCCGCATTATGGCGCGCTGACTCGTACCCGGCCCCGGGGTTCCCCAGCCCCACGATGACCAGAGAAGGCTTCATGAGCGGAGGAAGGCGAAGATAGCCCGTTCGAAGGCCTGCAGCGCACTACGGCACTCGGCGTCGCTCAGCGACGCTCCAGGTTCATGTGCGATGCGATTGCGCATTTTATGAGCCGCCCACACCGCGTTCACACTCGGAATACTCCCGGATGCCTTCTTCAGCTTCTCCCCCAGCGTTCCTCTGTACCCGAGTTCCTCCAGGGTGACATCCAGCACCTTGTCAGCCTCCAGGAGTCGGCGGTGCGTGTCAGGAAGCGAGACGGCATGGTTCCACGCGCTTCGGATCTTCGAGGAGGCGGCGGCAGACAATCGCTTGCGCCTGCGAACGAGGAGCAGCAGCCCGATCACGCCGATCGCAACCACGATGAGGAGGATCCATGTCATAGCGTCGGCGCGGGAGGCGGCGGGGCCTTCTTCTGGACCGACCGCAACTGGATCTCGTGTGAGACGATCTCGGACAGGATCTCCTGCACGTGCTTGGAATTGTGCATGTTCTTCGAATGCAAATAGGCCTCGCGATTACGCAGGATGAGTGTCTCCACCAGCTTGGGGCGTGGAACGGATTCTAGGGAGACGGTTGTCCCAGTCGATACCTTCTCGATGGAGACCGTGCCGAAGCGCAGGAACGTGCCGGCAATGCCGTGAGTTTCATGGCTCACTCCCTGCACGTCGCTGTACAGGACGCGGGTGGACTGGCGGTGGAACCATCCCAGCCACTCCAGGCTGATGACGCCCTGGTCGGTGATGATCCATACGTCCAGGTAGTAGTCGCAGAAATTCCGCATGAGCCAGACGAGCGACAGCACGCTCCAGAGCGACGTCAGATAGAAGAAGAATCTGGTCGGATGAGAGTAGAGGACGAGAACCGCAAGCAGGAATGACACTGCGGGTACAAGGAGATATTTGATGCCAAGCAACCAATGGGCGTGGACGATCCGGCTCACCTTTTCGTCTGCTTCCACGTGCCTGCCGAAGAGAAATGCGTCAAGCATCATCAGGAGTGTACAGGCTCGAGCCCACAGACGGAACGCGTCTGCGCCGGCATGGACTTCCGAAAAAGTGAGAGGGTTTTACCCTGTACAGTGCGGAAATCTCCGACTAGAATAGGAAAGATGGCTCCACAGCAACGCGGCATCCTCTTCCACATCCTCGACGTCTTCTTCAATATTGTCGTGATCGTCGCGATCGTGGCCGGCATCCGCACCTTCCTTGTTTCCCCGTTTCAAGTCGAGGGCAGTTCAATGGATGACACCCTGGAAGACAGGCAATACATCATCATCAACAAGCTTGCGTTTTTGATTGGCAGCCCCGAGCGTGGCGACGTCGTCGTGTTCAATCCGCCGACCGGCGATCATCGCAAGTACTATGTCAAGCGCGTCATCGGGCTTCCTGGGGATGCCGTCATCATCAAGAACGGCTACGTGTACCTGCGAAAAGCCGGCGAGGAGGAAGTGCGTAAACTGGATGAGGAGTACCTGAACGATCGCAACCTGGGGAATACGTACCGACATCCCCCCTCGAGCGGCGACAAATCGCAGGCGGAATTCGTCGTAGCGCCGAATGCCTACTTCCTGTTGGGCGACAACCGGATGGGAAGCCTGGATTCCCGCAGCTTCACCGAGCGCGAGACAGGCGAGCCCTCGCCGTTCGTTGCGGAGAAGGACATCAAGGGCCGCGTGTGGTTCGTGGCGCTGCCGGTCACCAAAATTCATGCGCTGTCGCCGCCGGAATACGGCTTTTAATTGTTTGCAATATTCGCTTGCAACAGCCCCGAAACTCGCTAGACTATATGTGCCCAGAAGGGCTTTTTTTAAGGAGATCGCATGAGCGCCATTCTTGCCTACATCAACGGCGCCATTGAAGAGCTGCACCACGTCCGCTGGCCGACAAGACGACAGGCGGTGCGTCTGTCCGTCATCGTCACGGTGTTTTGTGTGGTTGCCGGGGCGGCGTTCGGCCTGATCGACGCCGGATTGTCCGAGCTGGTACGTCGCGTCCTTTCCTCTGTCCTCTAACCATGGGCAAACAGGATCCCCGCGCCGGGCGCAACTGGTATGTCCTGCACACCTATGCCGGCTACGAAGATAGCGTCAAGCAGGCACTGGAACAGCGCATTGAATCGCTTGGCATGCATGAGTACATCTTCAGCGTCCAGGTGCCCAAGGAGAAGCAGTTGATCTTCAAGAAAGGCGAGCCGGTGGAAGAGGAGCGCAAGCTCTTCCCCGGGTACGTGCTCGTGAACATGGTCGTGACGGATGACAGCTGGTACGTGGTGCGCAACACGCCCAACGTCACCGGGTTCGTCGGGTCCGGAAACATCCCCGTCCCCGTCACGTCGGAGGAGTTCGGCGTCATCGAGCGGCGGATCGGCGAGCAGCAGGCAAAGTTCAAGAGTGACTTCCAGATAGGTGATCTGGTGGTGATCATCGACGGGCCGTTCAAGAACTACGATGGATCGGTGGAGAGCGTGGATGTGAACAAGGGCAAGCTCAACGTGCTCGTCCTCATCTTCGACCGCGAGACCCCGGTCGAGCTCGACTTCACGCAGGTGAAGAAGAAGTGAGTGTGGCCATCGAATCTGCGCAGGTGTATGGTAATCCGCATGAGCAAATCGTGTGATTCTGGCGTTCATTTCGATGTTGAGGACATTGATTGTTCGGATATGTATCGTCTGTACGTCGAGTTCGAGCGGCGGTACGCGGAAGCGGTTCTCGCAAGCCGCTCAGAGTCCTGGGACCGTTGCTCCTTCCTGCGGACCTTCGCCATAGCGACGAGGGAGGAATTCTGGCATCAGTTCCATTCCCACCCACTCCACAGGCAGGAAGCACTGGAGAGGAAGTGGAGGATGGGATACGACCGGCATCTGGAGAGATTCGGCCGCAGAGTAGACCGGATCCTCGGTCGTATGACTGAGTCCACTGACCAGGAATAATGCTTTCCGGTCCTTCGACATAGGGAGTTCATCACTTCGTGACGTCGTACATGAACTTGATCTCAGTGTCGCTCAGCACGCGGTTGTAGACGCGGACATCGTCGATGATGCCATTGAAGCGCTCGCTGGCACTGTTGTAACTACCAAGCGAGAGGACCGTGTGAGTGAACGAGTTCGTTCCTCCCACCGTCTTCACGCCGTTCGCGAACAGGTGGTTCGTGGTCCCGTCCCAGGTCATGGCCGCGTGGACCCATACGTTCGCGCCGACCGGCGGTCCCAGGTAGAAGGTGCCGGCTCCGCAGTTGCGCCCGAAGTAGAGGTTCCCGACATTCACCCCGAAGTCGAAGCCTGAGCAGCCCTCCCCCAGCACGGTCTGCCACGGGAGAGGCGGGTTGGTGGGCTTGATCCACGCCATCGCCGTGAAAGGCGAACTCCCCTGCAACACTTGTGGAATGCTCACAAACGACGTGTAGTTCGTACCATCGAATGAGAGTCCGCCTCCGCCCACCTTTCCCGGCACCCACGCGGTGCCGACGCTGCTGAGTGTTCCGGCATAGGCATTGCCTGACGAGTCGGCAGCTGAAGGGCCGAACACTTCGTCCAGCTTCCAGTATCCCGTGAGCCCGCGCGCGAAGGGTGCGAGGGCCAGGTCGGAACCGATTTCGAAGAGTGCGGGATCCGGCCCGCCGTCCTTCTGCAGCTCGTTGATCATCTTTGCAGATTCGAAGGACGCAGTGAGCTTCCAGCTGCCGCCGACGTACGTGTAGTACAAACCCCCGGCTACGGTGTTTGTCGGATCGAGGGAGATTTCCGTCAGCGGAGCCGCGGACAGAGCATCGAAATTGACGGGGATCCATCCGGTGCCATCAGTCTTTTTCACACTCGCTGCGGTGACGCACCGGTAACTCCATCCTGCCGGCAATGCCGGAAGCCCCAAATTCGCGCAGGTGGCGGAGGTGTCGGGGATCGATACCGAGACCGTCTTCTTGGGACCGTAATCGGGCGACTTTGCCTGCACTTCGTACTGCCGAAGGGCTTTGTGGATGGAATTGAGCTCGGACAGACGCTCGCCGTCATGGGCCTTTTTGAACTGCTCGATGGGGTTGATCGCGATGATCACGATCGATGCGAGGATGGCGATGATGCCGATGACGAGGAGTAATTCAATGAGCGTGAAACCGCGGCGTAGCTGGAAGCGAAGCCGGGTGACGAGGAGAAGCTCGATGTGCGTACAACCATGTCCGGCGCCTGTCGCAGCCGCTCCTGAGCGATTGTGTAGCCGGCGGAGGAACGAACTCTTCATGTTCCGGGGAGTATAGCGCTGCGTCCAGACGTCAAAACCCAATCGTCACGAGCGTGCAATGTGATCAATGCGTCGACGGAGGAACAACGCGAGTCCGAGGATGAGCACCGCCTGCGCCAGCGTGTAGCTGATCCCCAGGCCGTAGAGTCCGAAGCGGTCGACGAGAATCCACGCGGTTGTAACGGCTGTGATACCCGCCAGCACGCTGAAGACAGCCGGTATGAACGTGTTCTTCGTCGCGTAGTACGCACGAAGGAGAAGGTGGTTGATACTCTCGAGTGGGATGCTGATCGCGTAGAAGAGGAGCGCAATGGAGAAAACATTCAGCACGCGTGACAGATGTACCAGACGAGCGGCGACGGGCGCCAGCAGCACCAGCAGAACGGCGCCGGCGATCGTCACGCCCAGGAGCAAGCCGATCCCCTTGCGAAGATAGATCCTGAAGCGCTGGTCTTCCCCTCCTGCTGCCGCCTGGCTGAGCAGGGAGTAGGCGGATTGGGCGACCGCAATGCCCGCGACTCCCACGATCACCGATTGAAAGTTCCGAGCGTAGGTATTGATGGTGACTGAACCTGCGTCGAGCCCCGAGGCAATGCGATCGAAGAAGAGCAGTTGCGTCTGCAGCGCCCCGAGCGCCAGCATACGCGGCAGCATCAGGATGCCCATCTCCTGCAGATCGGGATGCCAGAGTGTCAGACGGAAGCGGAATCCGTGTGCGACGATGCCGCACAACCGGAGAGCGACGTAGAGAATGGCTCCTGCGAGTGTCCCCATCATCGGCCCCATGGGCCCGAATCGGGGCGTCAGGAGGATTGTTCCCCCGATGGTTCCCAGCGTGTAGAGAATCGGGGTGATGCCATAGATCCAGTAGCGCTGGTGGGCGATCAGGTACTGTCCTGCCGCATTGCCCGTCACAAAGAGGAAGTTCGTGATCAATGCAAGGCGGCCGAATCGGATGTAGAGATCCAAACTCGGCCCGCTAAACCGGACGAACGCAGGCGCGACGAGGTGGAAGATACTCGAGAGCAGAAGAGCCATGCAGCCGAAGAGGATTGACCCCGTGATGATGGTGCTGCTGAGCGTCCTGTGCATCTCCTCCTCCCGGCCGCGCGCCGTGTGGCTTGCAAGGATGGGAACGAGGATCGTCCCCATGGCTGACATGATCCCGACTTGAAAGAGAAGATCGCTGGGTCTGAAGGCGGCAATGTACACATCCACCACGCCCAGATCCGGGAACGTGCGTGCGAGCAGGCTATCACGAGCCAGTCCGACGAGCGACGCGCCGAACTGCGTGATGGCCAAGGTCATGGCCCCGCCGAGCAGGCGATGCTGGTGGAAAGACGAGAGAAAGCGTCGCACACCTTGAGCATACCAGACCCATGCGTATACTCTCTGCATGGAAGATTCGACGAAGCCTGCGGCGACAGTTCTGCCCTTCTCAACACTCAGTGATGTGCAGATGAAGGAAGAGCTTGCGAAGCACCGCATCGGTCTCACAGTGGAGGAGGCGCGGAAGATTTCCGTGTTCCTCGGCCGTGACCCCACACTCGTCGAGGCGACCGTCTGGGGCATCCAGGGAAGCGAGCACTGCAGCTACAAGTCATCACGACGTTTCCTCAGAGCATTTCCGACCAGCGGCAGGCACGTCATCCTGGGGCCGAAGGAGGACAGCGGCATCGTGGCTATCACGGACGGCCCGGCCGGCATGCGCTGGGGCATCGTCGTCAGCCACGAGTCGCATAATCATCCGTCGCAGATCGTCCCCTTCGAGGGTGCGGCGACGGGAGTCGGCGGCACGGTGCGCGACGTCGTGTGCATGGGTGCGCGCGTCATCGGCTGCATGGACATGCTCCGGCTGGGGGATCTGCAGTCACCCGATACCCGAAATATCGCGAAGGAAGTGGCGCGCGGCATCGGCGGGTACGGCAACCCGCTCGGCATTCCCAACCTGGGCGGCGACACGGTGTTCGACAGCGCCTACAACAATAACTGCCTGGTGAACGCGATCGCGATCGGCTTGGTACGCGAGGATGAAGTCATCCACAGCATCGTGCCGGAAGAGGCGGGGCGCGTAGGGTATGACATCGTCGTCGTCGGGAAACCTACCGACAGGAGCGGCTTCGGGGGGGCGTCGTTTGCCAGTGTCACCATGGAAGAAGAAAGCAAGGAGCAGAACACGGGCGCCGTACAGGAACCGAATCCGTTCCTGGAACGTCACCTTCTCATTTCCACCTATGCGCTCTTCGATTGGCTGGCCCAGAGTGGTCACCTCCCCCGCGTCAGCTTCAAAGATCTGGGCGCCGGCGGCGTTGTGTGCGCGAGTGTGGAGCAGGTGGCTGAGAGAGGCTTCGGCGCTCGCGTGGATCTCGATAAGGTTCATACGTCAGTGCACGATCTCCCTGCCGAGGTGGTTGCCTGCGCGGAAACGCAGGAGCGTTTCTGTTGGATCTGTCATCCTGATCTGACCGAGCATATCCTTCAGCACTACAATACTGTTTGGGACCTGCCCTGTGTTGCGGAGGGCGCACGCGCGAGCTGCATCGGCAAAGTCACGCCGGATGGGATGTACACGCTTTCGTGGAAGGGAAACACCGTCTGCTACGCGCGAGCTGCAGATCTTACCTCCGGTCTTCAGTATGCACGTCCCACCGTGTCGGTCAGCTCTGACTCTGAGGAACCTACGATCATCGAAGCCAATGGCTCTCTCATTCTGCATACGCGGCTCGGCCCTTACCGCACCACCATTCCCGACGTCTTCCGCCGCATGCTCCGTCATCCCAATCACGCGTCCAAGGCGGCCTTCGTCCGTCATTTCGATACGACCGTCATTGGTCAGACCATCATCGAAGCGGGCGAGGCTGACGCCGCCGTCATTCTGCCGCTGCGCGATGTCCGCTCGTACCTGCCCGGGACGGTCCACGACAGCTGGCAGGTGCCGGAAGATCTCCGGCATACAGCGGTCGCCGTCGCAGCCGACGGGAACAGCAGGTACGGGCGCATTTCAGCGTACCATCAGGGATTCATGGCTGCGATCGAGGCCATGTGCAACGTCGCTGCGGTGGGGGCGCTCCCTCGCGCGCTCACCGATTGCTTGAATTACGGCAATCCCGAGGTGCCGGAGCAACTTGGCGCGCTGGAGGACGGCGTGCGTGGCATCGCCGACGCTGCGCGCGGCGTGTTGGTGGAGGGGGAGTGTGTCCCCGTCATTTCAGGGAACGTCAGTCTCTACAACAGCACTCCCGATGGCGCAGCCATTTCGCCGAGCGCTATCGTCTGCTGCATCGGCGTCGCGCGGGATGCGACGCGCACATGCGACATGCGCTGCAAGTCTGCCGGCTCCGCGCTTCTCTTCATCGGATCCCCCGTCGACGAGTGCGGCGGGTCCGCGTACTATGAAGTGCTGGAAGCAATGGCCGGTTTGCAGCGTGACGCTCTGCTGGGACGCAACGTTCCTTCACCCGACACTGCACGAATCTCCGAGATGATCGGGGCCGTCACGTCTCTCATCAGTTCCGGATGTGCGCTTTCGTGTCACGATGTGAGTGATGGGGGCCTGCTGCTCGCGCTCTTTGAAATGCTCCTGCCGCAGCGTGGCACGGGAGGCACGCTGGGAGCGGAGGTCGACCTGGATGCCTTCAAGTCCGGCCTCAGGAACGACACACTCCTGTTCAGCCAATCCCCCGCATTCGTGCTGGAAGTGCCGCTTGGCAAGGCGGACGCTTCGATCGCTCAGGCACGCAAACACGACATGGCAGCGTACGTCATCGGATCTGTCAGTCCGCAACCCCAGCTGATCATACAGCGAAGCGGCAGTATCATCCTCCGGGAACGACTGCCAGACTTGTGCCAGATATGGCAGGACAGCCTGCCCCAGGCACTCGATCGACTCTGCTGATCCTTTTCATTCTTCGAATGGGGCTTGCAGTTTCGCTCATCTCTCTGAAGACTATCCGCATGCAGCACCGTACACAGTCGACTGTCACGCTGGTGGTTCTTCTATCAACGGCCAGCGCACTGTCGTTTCCCTTCTCTGCTCCCGCAGCGGAGGCGATTCCAGCAACGGAGCAGGGTGACATCATGATCGAACAGCGGAGTCCTCTCTCCGTGAACGGACGATGGACGCTCCTCACCCCCACGCAAGAGGAGCTCCAGAGTACTGATGCGACTCATACGATGAAAGCCGCCACAGCCGGTAAGAACACACTCTTCGTCAATGCTCCTGCAGGGACCACCACCACCATCGAACTTTTTGACAAGGGAACGCTGGTGCAGACGTTGCAGACTCCGCAGCTCTCGTTCGACACCCAGGACACGACTGCACTGTACATTCGTATTTCCTACAAGCTCACGTACTTCGGGAACGTCGGCATCGGGACCAGTCCTCAGGGCATCCCTTTTGAGTTGGCAGGTCCGGATGGTGCGCGCTACAAAGGGGAGACGCCGACACTCTACGAACGGATGCCGGTCGGCAGCTATTCCATCCGCTTCCGGCCGGACGGGTGCACGGAACCGCCTCAGAAATCCAATACACTCGCCAGGGATAGTCAAATCTACTTCACCTTCGACTTCACGTGCGACTCCCTGAAGGCACAACCGGGTGTGGAAGAACAGAAAGCCAGATTCGTGAATTCGGAGCTGGACGGCCAGACCATCGTCTTTGACGACGTGCCCCAGTCCGCGTGGTTTGCTCTCCCTGTGTTCCGGATGGTGAAGCTGGGCATCCTGTCCGGGTATCGTGACGAGAACGGCATCCGGACCGGCAAATTCGGTCCGGAGAACCCGGTATCGCTCGCGGAGCTTGCGAAGATCGCGCACGAAGTTTCCGGTATCGATGAGAAAGATGTCTACTGGAATACGACGCATCCATCGGCTGTCGGCGCATGGTATGAGCAGTACGTGGCCTCTGCCGAGCAGAGGGACTGGATGGTGTACACCCAGTCGGGACTGGTCCTGGGGCGCCCGGCGACGCGAGGGGAAATACTGGTGACCCTGCTCCAGGCGCTGGACATTCCGCTCCATTGGCCCAAGGGGAAGACGTTCAAGGATGTCACGCGGCGAACGCCCTATGCTGGTGCCATCGAAACCGCAGCCGCGCTCGGCATCGTTTCGGGAACCAGTGATGCGGAGGGGAAAAAGACGGGTACGTTCGGCCCGCTCTCCCCCATCAATCGGGCCGAAATGAGTACAATGCTGTCGTTGGTCATCGACGAGCATCGCAATGCCCTGCCGTCTTCCAGCAGTTCGTCATCCAGGCGGTGAGCCGTGGAACCTTTCTCATGATGGCATTCAATTCTTGACCATGCTGGTAGCGAGGTCCGTGATGTCTCCCGCCCCCATGCACACGAGCAGATCGCCAGAGCGCACGATCGTGGAGCGGAGGAGTGATTCCGTATGCCGCAGAGACAGGCCATTGATCGCATCGACACCGGCTGCCTTCATATCGGCGACAAGGTGGTCCACGTTCACGGCGGCGGTTTCCAGGTGCTCCCGCGCGTCGTACACGTTCGGGATAATCACCAGCTCTGCGTCTCCGAACGCATGCAGGAAATCGTTGTAGAGTTTGAGTGTACGATCATGTGTGTGTGGCTGGAACACGCAGATGAGTCTGTGCTCAGGGTACTTCTCCCGAAGGGCGGACAGTGTGGCGCGGATCTCAGCCGGATGGTGTCCGTAGTCATCAATGACCGGATTATTCTTTCGGAAGAATCCTTTGAGTTCCATGCGACGCCACGTTCCGTCGAATCCGCGGAGTGACCGTTCCGCCTCGGTCGCTTCGATGTCGAGCGTCGCCGCAAGCGCAAGGGCGAGCTGCGCGTTCTGCTGCATGTGACGGCCTGGCGTGGCAAGCTCTGCGAGCGGGAAACGGTCCGCGTCCACCACCTCCGCTTTCGCGGCAACCGCGACATCCGCGCAGAGGGGGTCGGACATGTGCGTGATCAGAGTGCCGCCGGCGAGCCTGAGCCCAAATTCCACGAATGCCGATCGGTAATCCTCGGGTGAGTGAAAGTAGTCGAAGTGATCTCCATCGCAGGTGGTGAGAAGGATGGTCCGCGGAAGGTAGTGCAGAAAAGACCTCCGATACTCGCAGGCCTCGAGCAGAAAGATACGACTGTCGCCCTTTCGCCAGTTTCGGCCTCCGAATTCTTTCATTTTGGTACCCACAACAACAGTCGGATCTTTTCCACACTCCACGAGCATCCGTGCCGCCATAGCGGTGGTGGATGATTTACCGTGCGTGCCGCACACAGCAATGACGTCGTAGCCGGATGCCAGTGTACCTAGCGCCTCCGGGTACGATGCCTGCGGAATGCCGATCGAGCGCGCGAGCGCGCGCTCAGGCGCATCGTCGGGCACGGCCTCCGAATACACCAACAGATCAGCATCTGGAGGAAGTGCGGCTGCGATCTGGTTTGTTGTCACACGAATTCCCTGCGACGCTAGATCGTCCGTCAGGGCGGATGATATCCGATCGCTGCCGGACACTGTATGCCCGGCAAGCCGTTGGAGGGACGCATAGGCGCTCAGGCCGATGCCTCCGATGCCGCAGCAGTGGATCTTCACCGTGACATTCTAACTCAACAATTGTTCCCGGAAGAGCTTTCCGCTTCCTTGTTTCAGTTTTAAGCTTTCAACGTGACGTACCGCAATCTCGAGCCCATTTCACGCCAGCTCACCATCGTCGTGGGTCTGACGGTCGTCGGGTTCATGGCCTTCGGCCTTTCCCTGTCTTTCTACCGGAACATTCTCTTTGAGCAGACGCTCGAGGGCCTGGCCGTCCAGAACCGCGCACTGCGCAGCCAGATTAGTCTCAGTCAGAATGACATTGAGTACTTCCGCTCAGCCCAGTTCAAGGACAAGTACGCCAAGGAGAGCCTTGGTCGGGTGAATCCCGGCGAGAAAGCCATCATTATTACAAAGAATGAACGGCCGCTCATCCCGACCGACAGTGACCTCCTGACGGAACGGGAACGTATGGAACAGGTCTATCTGCAATACCTGCAACAACTACCGGTGCTCGAGCACTGGAGATTGTATTTGCTGCATCGGGAGAGAATCGAGGAGTTGAAGAGGGGGTTGTGAAGCACGCGGGGGCAAGCCCCCGCCCCTCGACCATGAGCTCGGGGTCGAATGGCGCTTCACCCTGAGCCCGTCCTTGAAGGAAATTGTTTTCGATGACGCGGCCGCGAGCAGCCGTGCTTCGTCGAAGGGTGACCGCTTCGCTCGAACAGAGCGGGTGGCCGTTTATAGCCCTGTACCAGATGCTTCCCGGGAGGGAGTAACACTAGAACGACGCATCGGTACAGGGCATGACCCAGAACGTCCTCGCTTGTCCCCACATGGCGGCGCCATGAACCGAATGCCGCACTGAAAAAGCGCCGCAGCGCTGCGGCGTTCTGGTTCAGAGAGCGTTCGGTTTCGGGCTCCTGAAAATGTAACTCTGTAGCATGTGGTAGCCACTTTCTCCCTCTTTAACATGTCTACTCTCAAAAAAGGGCTTCCC
>VMEW01000012.1 GCA_007375735.1 Candidatus Peregrinibacteria bacterium Greene0416_19 | reverse complement strand
GGATTGACGATGTTGTACACGCCGGTGCGCCGCCGCTCGATGAGAGTATGTGCGACCGTGAGGAAATCCGGAATGTGGGTGATGGAGTTCTGCACGTCGAGCACACGCGGGTATTTCCGCAATTTCATGATCAAATTTCGCTCATCGGTCGAGCCGTCGAAGGGCATGCGGAGGCGGAATGTCAGGACGCCGCCGCCCGGATGTGCCGCAAAGTCCCGCATCGCCTGATCGCTCCACGCTTTGGTGCGCGAGTAGAAGCTGCCGAAGAAGTTCGGCGGATCGTCCTCGCTGAATCCCCCTCCTCCATTATTCCCATCGTAGATGCAGCCGGAACTCAGATGGACCAAATAGAGATCGCGCTGCACACACTCCTCCAGCAGGACGAGCGCGCCGGTCACGTTGCTGCGGAGCGTCTCCCTCTTGTGATCCTCGCACCAGTCGACATTCGGCCGGCCGGTCTTGCCGGCGGCATTGATGACGACGTCCGGCTTGGAATCATCGAGCAGGCTCGCAACAGCCCTCCGATCGGCGATATCGACAGAGGGAATCAACGCCTCCGGGTAGATCGACAACAGGCGCTGGCCCATGAAACCGCGGGAACCGAGGAGGAGGACCTTCATGCGAAGATGATAGGGCTAGGGCTAGGGAGAGGGAAAGGAACAAACGACCTAGCCCTCGCCCTACCCCGAGTCCTATAATAGCTCCCGAATGCCCAAACCCAGAAAGAGAGCCAGGCGCAGCCCAAGGACGCAGAAGGAACTCAAATCCACGACGCGGTCGGCGATCGGGGGGATCCTGCAGATCTGCGCCGGCGTCGTTCTCTTCCTGGTGCTCAGGCAGAATGCCGGACCCGCAGGCGATTCGCTGAGGGGCATTCTCACCTTCTTCTTCGGCGCCTACGGGATGATGTTCCCGCTGTTCCTCGTGCTCTCGGGTATCCTGCACTGGATCGCCCCCGAGCGGAAAATCGAGGTGAAACGCTCGACCGGATTGGCCCTCTGCTTCCTCGCGTTCCTGGGCCTGATGCACATCCAGGCTCCGCTCGAGGAGATCGGCGCCCGGCGCGACGATCTCGCGGGAATCATCGGCTTCACCATCAGCCTGCCGTTCCTCGTCTACTTCAGCCAAGCGGTGGGCATGACGATCTTCGCGACGACGTTCCTCATCGGAGTCTTCATCGCGTTTGAGCCAGACGTGGGAGGGGTGTTTCGGTGGTTCACCTTGAGCAAGAAGAGCCGGAGGGAGCGACTGAAACCGATTCCCGTGGCTGCCCCGCCGGTTGTCGAGGAAGAGGAAACAGAGGAAGACGACGAGGATCTGTTGGAAGAGGGCGAGCCGGAAACCGAGCTGAATATCGTCCGTCCCGCTTTTGCCCAGACGATAGCAAAAAACACCAGCGAGAAGATCCTGAAAACGAAGATGAAGAAGAAGGATGCCATCGAGATGACGGACACGCGCTACGAAGAGTGGACCTTCCCGACATTCGATCTTCTGGACGACACGCACAGTCACTTGCAGATAGACGATGAGGAACTGAAGACGCAGGCGAAGCTCATCGAGGACAAGCTGAAGGAGTTCGAGATTGACGTCACGGTGCGGGACGCCCGGCCGGGGCCGACGGTGACGCAGTTCACGCTGCAACCTGCGGAGGGCGTCAAGCTCGCCCGCATTTCGGCACTCAAGGATGACCTGGCGCTCGCGCTGGCGGCGCCGAGTCTGCGCATCGAGGCGCCGATCCCCGGCAAATCGCTCGTGGGGATCGAGATGCCGAACCGCAATCGAACGATCGTGCACATGCGCGAGATCCTGGAGAGCCCGACCTTCGTACAAAACAAATCCTCCCTGACTCTGCCCCTCGGCCGGGACGTGTCCGGCGAATCCGTGATCGCTGCGCTGGAAGACATGCCGCACCTCCTCATCGCCGGCGCCACCGGCTCCGGAAAGTCGGTGTGCATGAACACGTTCCTCTCCGCGCTTCTCTTTCAGAACGCCCCCCACGAACTCAAATTCATCCTGATCGATCCCAAGCGCGTGGAACTTATTCCCTACGACGGGATCCCGCACCTCCTCACGCCCGTCATCGCGGAAGCCGAGCGTGCTCTGCAGGCGCTGCGCTGGGCGGTGGCGGAAATGGGACGCCGGCTGCACCGCTTCTCAGAACAGGGAGCGCGCAACCTGGAGGAATTTAACGAGAAGCAGACCGACGAATCGGCCATGCTGCCACGGATCGTCATCGTCATCGACGAACTGGCAGATCTGATGATGCGTCAGTTCCGTCGCGACACGGAGATGATGGTCGCCCGCATCGCGCAGATGGCTCGCGCCACCGGCATGCACCTTATCATCGCCACCCAGCGACCGAGCGTGGACGTCATCACCGGCCTCATCAAGGCCAACATCCCCACCCGTATCGCCTTCCGCGTGGTGAGCTCCGTGGATTCGCGCACCATCCTGGACGGCATCGGCGCGGAGGATCTGCTCGGCATGGGCGACATGCTCTACATGAACGCTTCCACCCCCAAGCCGGTGCGCGTCCAGGGCATCTTCACCTCCACCAAGGAAGTGGAGCGCGTCATCAACGCGGTCAAGATCGCCGGCGGAGGGAAGATCACGGAGCAGATCGCCATCAACGAGGAGGATGAAGATGAAAACGACGATACCGAAGCCGCCCTCCCCGGGGAACACATCGACGGAACCGGGCAGGTGACGAGCCCGTACGCCGCGCAGCACATCGATCTGGAGGCCGACGACAACGGCGGCGATGACCTCTTCTTCGACGCCGTCAGAGTGGTGCAAATGTCCGGCAAGGCGAGCGCCAGCCTGCTCCAGCGGCAGCTCAGGGTGGGGTACGCCCGTGCGGCTAGGCTGCTCGACATCATGGAAGAGAAAGGATTGATCGGACCGGTGGACGGGGCGAAGGCGCGGAAGGTGTATACCTCACCCTAACCCTCTCCTCTCCGCAGAGAGGGAATGTGTGTGTTGTGTTCTGTCTCTGTTCTCTGTTTTGTTTCGGGAAACAGAACACTGACATCCCCTCTCATCCGCAGAGGAGAGGGTTAGGGTGAGGTATCATACCCGCATGCGCCTCCTCCTCGGCACCAACAACCGCGGCAAGGTGATCGAAATCTCGGAAGCTCTCGCCAGCCTCCCGCACGCCATCGTGACACCAGCGCATGTGGGCATCAGCGAGTCGCCGAAGGAAACAGCCTCGACCTTCGAGGAGAACGCGATTCTGAAGGCGAAATTCTACTTCGAGCGAGCGAAGATCCCGACCATCGCCGACGACTCCGGCATCATCGTCGAAGCATTGAATGATGAACTCGGCATTCATACGCGCCGGTGGGGAGCGGGGCCGGCCGCTTCGGATGAAGAGTGGATCGCCTTCTTCCTGGAACGCATGAAAAAAGAGCGGAACAAGCGCGCCGCGTTCGTCTGCACCATTGCATACGTCGATCAGGACGGAGGGGCGCACGTCTTCGAAGGACGCTGCGAGGGCGAGATCACGAACACGCTCGAAGCCGACTATCTGCCGGGTCTCCCGATCTCGGCCTGTTTCCGACCAGATGGCTATGATCGCGTCTTCTCAGCCCTCACTATTGATCAAAAGAATAGTACAAGCCACCGGGGAAGAGCTGTACGACAACTGCGCGATCACCTGGTATCGTCCCTTCCCCTATGAAGCGACTTCTGGAAACTCTTGAGCGGCACATGCGACCGCCTGCGCCGCAGCTGCCGCCCACCCCGGATGAGTGGGAAGAGCTGCGTGTGACGCTGGGAGTGCCGCTCGCACCGGACATGCACCCCGACGAGCGCAAGCGGATGACCGACCGGCTCCAGTTTCTTTCCATGATTTTGGAGCATCAGCAGCTCGACGACATCCCCCTGCTTGAGAGGCTCCTGTCGCAACGGATCCGTGAACTTCTGGAGAGCCAGGACTATCCGCCGGGGGCGCTGAAAAGCGATGAACCGGCGTGAAACTGAAGGCGCGGAAGAATGAAACTTGTTGCCTGATCCGTCTGCTCCATGCTCGTGAAACCCCCGGGAACGTCCCGGGGGTTGGTCTGCTCAAGAACATCGTCACTCCTGCAAAGCGGCAAGGAGGCAGATCGCCCCCACAATGAACAGGATGAGCCCGACCACCGCCCAGATCATGTAGAGCGTGTTGTGCGGGAACACGGAAATGCCCACGGGATTGGTGACCTCTTCCCCGCTGCCCTTGTGGTCCAGGAGAGTCTGACGGAGCTTGAGAAGGACATTGCTCTTCTCCAGCTGGCTCGCGTCGCTCGGGATCTTCCGCAGTTCCTCCAGGCTGGCCTTGAGGTTCCTGTACCAGAACCCCACGTCCTCCGAGGGGACCGTGTACACGATCGAGGTGTACCCCTCGGTCATGCGGTTCGCTTCCAGGTACCGGACCGCGATGGCCAGCTCCTGGTCCGCAAGCTCGATGGTGTTCGCGTCGGCGGCGCGCTTCAGGTGGCCGCCGCAGTCCCGTTCATAGAGGATGGCGCTAACACTGCGCGCCACCGTCCAGACACCGAAAGGGAGACAGAACAACAAGCAGAGCAGCAAAAACAGCAACCTTTTCGAGCTTTCCATGGTCGTTTTCCTTTCGTGAGAATGAGCAGACTTTATTATAATATCATTAAAAATAGATAAATCAATTATAATTTTTTTGTCTTACCATAGACAAATTATAGAGGTGTGAACTCCAGCGCCTGTATCTTCGCCCACACCACTGCGAAATCATCTGTTGCTGCCGGCTCGGCTTTCACTGCGATTTCCTCCCGAATGATTTAAGTGCGTCGGACCCCGACTGCTTACCGCGATGGGCAGGATCCCATAGTCGGAAGCCCTGTTTCGGAGGGGCAGCTGTTCTTCCGATCACAAAATCCTCGCCATCGTCGGTGCCATCGGGGCCGGATGGATAGATGATCAGTCCGTCCGGCAACCGCCGCAGAAAGAGCGGAGCGCCTGCGAGGAAATCTTCGGGAACCTTGGAGAGCAGCTGCGGCACGAGCTCCTCCCATGAATCGGGCCAACGCCCATGGGCCAACCGGAAACGTTCCGCCGCGATTGCCGCCACGGCGGAACGGACGCCATTCATCTCATGCCCGGTATTCGCGAAGTGACGAGCAAGGTCATCCAGAAACGGCCTGGCCAGCCAGGACTGTCGCGGAATGGTCGCCACCGCTGCCTTCCATGCATCCATGCGCTGCGTGGATGGAGGGGTCATGGCGATGGTGACGAACTCCGACGACACGGACACGAAGGCGCTGAGATTGTTATCCGCCAAACCAGCGCGCATCCCAAGGTACAGATTATGCGCCTTCCCGTTGGGAATCTGCGACAGCAATGAGGAAACAGAAGAACGGGGAACCATATTCCTGATCTGGATTTCTCCCACTTTCCACCTCATCAATTGTCTGAAGCTCCCTGCCCGGACCTGGCGCAGGATCATCAACGGCAGCGGCCTCTCAGCTTCCATCTCCAACAAATGCTGCAGCGCAGCCAGAGATTCGCTCCTGGCGTCTCCGTTGGCCAAGCCATGTTCCAGGACATGTTTCGCCGTGAGGTTGATGCCGAGTTGTGTCATGAGAACCGCGAAAATGCGGTTCTCTCCGGCCTTTCGTCCTTCTTCCACCATGCGGATGCAGCCTTGCACAGCACTCGTGCCGACGGGAAACCGACGCTGGATCGCTCCTGCTTCCATGTGCGCATCATAAGACTGCATGAGCCCGATTCCGGTCCCGAAGGAGGCTGGCGTCTGCCATCCGGGCTCCTGGCGCTCCGCCCGGTCGAGCGCTCCGTCCAGACGGCCCCTTGCGATATGCAAACGGCACCCTTGATAGCCCCCTATCAGTGACAACGACCCGGCAAGAACGAATGCGTATTTCCATCGCAGCAAATTCCGCAGAACCCCGGAAGATGCAATCGGCACTTCTTTCGGAAGCAGAGACGAGTCGATCAATGCATCCTCTGCAGGAAATCCCTCGGTATTCCTCGGTGCATCATGAGCCATGGAGTGCATGCTACCAGAAAGCCCATTACCGTATGAATGCTGTCGCGCCTCCTCCAACGAATACAGATACGAGCGAGGCTTTCACTGCGATCCACTTCACAGCGGCGTGAACTCCAGCGCCTGGATCTTCGCCCACACGTCGCGGATGAGTGTTCGAAGGTCGTCTTTCTCCGCGCCGCTCACAACGAAGGAGCGTTGGATGGGATCCTCCCCCCGCTCCCCGATGAAGTCGAGGACGAAGGCTTGCGGCTGCAGGAGCGGGTCAGCCTGCTCGAGGAGGAGCGCGTAGAAGGCGAGCTGACGGAAGTAATCGCCGTCGTCACCCCGGGACACGACGCCGGGATCCAGCGAACCGCGGATTGCCGTCTCACTCTTGGGTCGGCCGGTCTTGTAATCGATGATGGTCGCGTGACCGGAAGTCGGGCTCGCCAGGTCGATGCGGTCGATCTTCCCTTTGAGAGCGATATCCCCGAACCGCGCGCGGTAGTCGCGCTCGACCGCGTGCAGGAATGGTACAGTACCTTCCAGTCGCGCCTGGAAGTAGAGCGGGAGCGCCTCGCGTCCGAGGGAGAGCAAGTCCTGTCGCTGCGCCTCGGTGAGGATGGTTTTCTCGCGCAGGTACCAGTGGAACGCATCAATGAACGCATCGGCGCCGAACGGATCCCTGCGCGATGCGGCCGTCGCCCACTGCCGGAGCGCCCAGTGTACGGCGCTGCCGTAGCCGAGTCTGCGGATGGAGGTCTCGTCGAGCTGCTCTGGCTGGCGTAATAAATCGATTCTCAAAAATTCCTGCGGGTCGTGGAGGAAGCGGCGCAGCGTGGTGGCGGAGAGTGCGAAGTGCTCCAGCCGCTCGCGCAGGTGCGCTCTCAATTCTTCATCCAAGACACGAACGGCGGGTCGCAGCAGCAGTGAAGCGGCGGCGGCATCGCGGAGTGTAGCGTCGGATTCGGGGAGCGGACCGGCCTCGGCGAAGAACGCCGAAGGGGCCATGGGGCGGCTCTTCTCGCCTACCGTCAGTTCACGCGGACACACGAAGATCAATGCAGCCCGTGCGCGCGTCATGGCGACGAATGCGAGGCGGCGCTCATCCTGGTTCTGTTCGTAGGCAAGTGTCTCCTTCTCCCACCCAAAGAGCAGTTCTTCCGGAAGAGCGATCCCGGAAGATTTCTTGCGCTTGTCCCAGTGCCCGTCGCGGAAGTTCGCGAGGATCACGGTATGGAACTCCTGCCCCTTGCTCTGGTGCGCGGTCAGCAGCTGCACGCCCGAGGTGACCAGATGCGGGAGCTCGTACGTGAGCCGCGCCTGGCCGTAGAGCGGATCGGCGTAGAAGCCGATATCATTCCGGAACTCGCGGAACGTATACGCAGGCCGCTCCAGGCAGCGGGCTTTGACGAACGAGAAGAATGATTCGATCGCGGCCAGATCGAGCGGATCTTTCGCCGCGTCGTCGGCTGTCGGAATCAATCCGCATTCACGCAACAGGTGCTCGATCGTATCGAGCACCGTGCGAATGGGAATTTTTTGATGGAGAGAGAGAATGATATCACGCGCGCGGATGACGCCTGCGCGGTCGGTGAGCTTCGGTTCCTCTGCCCAATCGAATGATTCGAGAACGCGGAGGATCGATTGATCGTTCTCGCGCGCAAAGCCATGGATCCGACTGAGATCGGCCGGGTGGAGTCCGAAACAATCGCACGCGAGCCCCGCAGCGAGTGCGGAGTCGCGACCCGGATGATCGACTGCTGACAGGATCGCGAGTGCCTGCGCGACGAGCGGGTGCGTGAGGAGATCTTTCTTGCCGCGGAGGAGGACCGGAATCCCCCGGGAGCGCAGGGTGTCGTACAGCGGGAAGAGCTCGTCATTCGTCCGCGTGAGGACCGCAATCTGCTCCGGCGGCATGCCGGTGCGCAGTCGATCGTCGATGAGGTCCGCGATGAACCACGGCTCCGCCTGGTCACTGGGCGTGCGATGCAGCAACGGAACGACGCCCGGCTCGCCGGAAACTGCGACCAGGTGCTTTTCCAGTCCGGGCAGCCTTCCCACCAGTCGTTCGGTGTTGTGGCCGATCAATCGTTCGGCCGCATCCAGGATGCCCTGCGTGGAACGGTAGCTGACAGTGAGTGGAATGACGGGCGCCGCGGGGAACCGGTCGCGGAACGAGAGCATGTTGGCGATGTTCGCCCCCTGGAACCTGTAGATCGCTTGGTCGTCGTCGCCGACGACGAACAGATTCGGATCGTGAGCGAGCGTCTCGTAAGACGTCAGGCGGTCGATGAGCCCCCACTGTGCGCCGTTCGTGTCCTGAAACTCGTCGACGAGGACGTACTGGTACCGCTCCTGCAGACTCTGCAGCAGCCCCGTCTCCTCTCCGAACGCCCGCAGCACCGACAGGATCATGTCGTCGTAGTCGTAGCGCTGCTTCTCCTGCAAGGCGGCCTGGTAGCGCCGGAAGATCTCCACGAAATCGCGGAACTTGCGGGCGGCGAGCAGGTTCTTCTGATGTGCCTTGGTCCCCTCCCGGCTCTTCCCCTGCATCTGCCGTTCGAACTCGTCGGCGACACGCTCCAGATCCGCTTCCGTCTTCCCCTCGCGCTTCACCTGGCTGATGCGCGACAGAATATCTGAATCTTTTTCGTACGGGTCCTTCGGATTGATGAGCGCGGAGCTGGAAGAGAGCTGATCGATAATGCCGTTCAGGATCTGATACTTCTCCAGATCCCCCAGCTGTTCCCGCACGGACCATTCCCCGAAGACCGTCGGGTGCTGATCGATGATCGACTGCGCGAAGCCGTGGATGGTACTGACCGTGACCCCGTACGCATCCGCGTCAATGAGCAACCGCAGACGATCGCGCATCGCGGTCGCCCCGCTCACGGAGAACGTGAGGCAGAGGATATTCGAAGGCCGCATCTGCGTTCTGCGCAGGATGTTCGCCACCCGCATCGCCACCGTCTGCGTCTTCCCCGTTCCCGGCCCCGCGATCACCATCACCGGGCCTTCGATGGTATCCACCGCCCGGCGCTGGGCGGGGTTGAGTTTGTTGTATTCGCTCTCGAAGAGGGTCAGGGTGGCCTTCGTGCGAGCCGCTGTTCCCTGTGCAGGAGCATGCATAGGTGCATGGTAACACGGAGGGAGTTGACCCTCCCAAAAGCATTGAATGGTGGTTAAATATGGTTTACATTCTGCTGGCTGCTGATCTTTTCAATTGGAGGCTTCCATGCAACTGACGTTCACGATCTTGGGTGTTATCTGCATGTGCATGGGCGTCGTCATGGCGCCCATCGGCTTCTGGTGGACAGTACAAACCCAGAAGCTGATCAGGAAACGCCTGCTTGCAGAAAGGACACCGCCGTACACTCCCCAAGAGAGAGAGTTGCTTCAACGCAACTTCTCTGCGGCTGCCCTGATGACGATCGGACAAATCCTGATCTTCGGCCCGATCGTCACGTGGGGACTCTTTCATTCCCGGGAAGACCTTCCGAACACGATCGTCAGGTTCGTCGCCGCGGCACTCGTGTTCGTCGCGGCGGCGATCGGCGCAGGCATCGTCGCTTCGCACTGGAAACGGAAAACCGGCGCACTTCAGGAACTCGCCGTCATGAGCGACGCAAGCCCGTCGCTGCTGGACGACGCGGTGGAAGCCGGCAAGGCTTGGAAAACGGCCTTCCGCTGGTTCGTGGTCTACAAGAGCTGCGCCATCGTATTCGCAGCTCTGGCCCTCTGGCTGTGGGCGAAGTAAATCAATTCCACTCATCAGCAGCACGGCCGGGGGATCGTTTCTCCCGGCCACATTTATTGAAACCGTTGAAAAATTATTCCCTGAACTCCTTCGCGCAATGGTCGCACTTCTCGATCTTCTCCCCATCCTTGATGATGTCGACGAGCTTGCCCAGGTGACAGTGGGGACACACGTTGTCCACGGTGAAGGAGTGCACCTGCGAGAAGCCGATGCGCTTGGGGGCACCGCCGTGCTCGCGGATGGTGAGGGAGCGCGGGTGATCGCGCATCTTCTGCAGCACTTTGGCCTCGATCTGGCGGATGCGCTCGCGCGTGACGCCGAACTCCTTGCCCACTTCCTCCAGCGTGTGGCCGATGCCGTCCTTGAGCCCGAAGCGCATCTCGATGATCTTGCGCTCGCGGGGGGTGAGGAACTCCAGCATCGCGTGGACGTTCTCCTTCCGCAGCTGCCGGTTGGTGGCCTCGAAGGGATTCACCGCCTCCTCGTCCTCGATGAAGTCGCCGAGCTTGCTGTCCTCTTCCGAACCGACGGGTGACTCCAGGGAGATGATGTCCTGGCTGATCTTCTGGATGTGGGCGACCTTCTTGATATCCATCTCCATCTCGACGGCCAGCTCTTCGAGCGTCGGCTCGCGGCCGAGTTCCTGGACCAGGCGGCGCTGCGTGTGGGTGAGCTTGTTGATGGTCTCGACCATGTGCACCGGGATCCGGATGGTGCGTGCCTGGTCGGCGATGGCGCGGGTGATGGCTTGGCGGATCCACCACGTCGCATAGGTGGAGAATTTGAATCCACGCTCCGGGTCGAACTTCTCCACCGCGCGGAAGAGGCCGATGTTCCCCTCCTGGATGAGATCCAGGAACGAGAGTCCGCGGCCGATGTACTTCTTGGCGATGCTGACGACGAGGCGCAGGTTGGCCTCGGCCAGCTGCTGCTTGGCGCCGGCGTCCCCCTTGCGGATGCGACGGGCCAGTTCCACCTCCTTGCGCCCGTCGATGAGCGGGACGCGGCCGATCTCGGAGAGATACATCCGCACGGAGTCGTTGCTGATTTCGAGCAGGTCGATCTCCCGCTCATGCTTGCGCTTCTTGCGTTCCTCGTCACTCAGGTCTTTGTCGCTGTCCACCGCGATCCCCGCCATCGTGATGAGCTTGCGGGATGCGTCGTCGACCCCCTCATCCACCACTTCCACCTTGCTGTCCTCCTCCGCTTCACTCTCCTCATCCCCCTCAGCCGCCTCGTCGCCGGTCGCCACATCCGTCAGGTCCTCGACCGGCTCGGGGATGTCGAGGGCGGGTCCCTTGCCCTTCTTGTCCCAGATGAGCGCGTCCTTCACGTCGATCACCTGGATGCCCAGATCGACGAAGAGCGTGTAGATTTCGTCCAGAAGATCCACGTTATCCTCGGCATTGGGGACAGCGGAAATAATTTCCTGGTGTGTGACGTAGCGCTGTTCACGCCCCTTCTTGATCAGATGCTTCACCATCTCCGGAAACCGCTTCAAATCCTCATCCGTAGGCTGTACAATGAACTTCCGTGGGTGAGAGGCCATAGGGAACAGATGAAAGACGGGCGACGTGCAGCCCTCCTGACGGAGACAGGGTAGAGAAAAACCCCAGACTGTGGAAGGGCATTCTGACCTTTCTGAAGGATTCCGATGATACCGACGATGCCGGAGAATCCAAGGATTGTCAGGGGCTCATCATCGGACTCTTTGGACTCCTCGGAATCGTCGGAATCCTCCGTCAGGGCGTCATCCTCCCCAGTTTCAATATCTCCAGATACTGCGTCTGCAGCAGCGCCTCCTCCTCGGTCCTGCCTTCCTGACGCGCGGCAAGAAGGCGACGCGCGATCTCCTGCTGCTTTGCGCGCAGGTGTTCACGGTTGGAGACTGAGCAGTTTTGGCGAATCTCGCGGACAGCCATGGATTCGGACCAGTCCGCGAAGCCATGTTCCTCTCCAAAGAGCTGGAGGACGAGCACCTGCCCGCGAACCTCGTCCGGCAAATCCAACTCCTCCACCCGTACTGTGAGCGCGTCGGCGGGCGCCGTCTGCAGTGCCCTGTAGAGGGCGGCCGCCATCCCCTGCTCCGGCGGGATGAGCTCCGGCAGCAGGGTGCGCAGGCGGGGGTAGAAGAGGAACAGGCACAACGTGATCTCGGCTGCGGAGAAGACGTTGCCGGGCAGGACCGGAAGGTGCGCCCCGCCGAGCGGGGCGACATTCGTCTGCCTCGACTGCCCGACGCGCATGTCCTCTTGGAGTGCCGACTCGGTCGTGTGGAGCGCGGCGGCGGCCTTGCCCGCATAGTCATCGCGTTCCACAGCGAACGGGAGCGCCGACAGGAGGCGCAGGACGCACTGGAGAGCGTCCCGCTTCTGCACGGCATCAGTCAGATCGCGCTCCCGCAGCCGATGCAGCACCTGGTCGAAGTACGGAATGGCGCCGCCAGTCAGCTGCTCGCGCAGAAGAGCAGCGTCCGTCTGCACCACATCGCCGGGATCCTTGTCGGGGAGGGAGACCGACTGGACGTGCAGACCCTCCGCGCTCAGGAGCATGAACGCGCGCTCGGCCGCCTCGCGGCCGGCACTGTCCTGGTCCAGGCACAGCACGACCGTGTCGACGTGCCGCTTGAGGATCTTCACATGCTGCTCGGTGAGGGCCGTGCCGCTCGTGGCAACGACGTGATGAACCCCCACCCGGTGACAGGCGAGGACATCGAAGTATCCTTCGACCAGAATGATCCGTCCGGACTCCCGCATCGCCTCCTTGGCATGGTGCAGACCGAAGAGCACGGCCGACTTGTGGTAGAGAATACCGTCGCTGGAGTTGATGTACTTGGCATCATCGTCTCCCAGCGTGCGTCCGCCGAAGCCGATCAGCCCTCCCTGGTGATCATGGATAGGGAAGAGGAGGCGATTGCGGAAACGGTCGTAGATGCGTTCTTCGGCCAGTTCGCGCTGAACGCCCAGTCCGGCCGCGACGATCTCCTTGCGACTGAACCCCTGCTTGAGCAGGTGATCGTAGGTGGCGGTGAATGAATCCGGCGCGTACCCCAGTTCGAACCGCTCCACCTGATCGGCCGGCACGCCGCGGCTTTGCAGATACGCCTTCGACAGATCCGATGCTACAAGCTGCTCACGGAAGAACCGCAGCGCGGCAGTCAGACACTCCCGGACACGATCTTTCTCGTCCCGCCCCGGGCCGGCATGTTGCACACGATCGGGGAGCGTCACTCCCGTGCGTTGCGCCAGGTCCTTCAGCGCCTGGGGGAAGTCCACTTTTTCGATCGCCTGATAGAAACTGAAGATGTCGCCGCCGTTTTGACATGCGAAGCACCAGGCGATCCCCTTGTCCGGCGAGACGAGAAAACTGGGACGCGAGTCATTGTGGAACGGGCAGAGGGCCACCAAATTACGGCCTTTCTTGTGCAGCTGACAGTAGGATCCCACGAGATCCTCGATCGAGAGCCGACTTTTGATCTCCGCGACGGGGTCCATGCACGGAGGACAGTATACCGGTTGACAGCACGGTGCGAGGGATGAACGATCAGCATACCCATGTCGTTCTCATCAGCCGGGGAGCTGCCCCCGCAGGCGCAGGCCGCAAGGGAGTTCGCGAAGCCGCAGGCTGCGGCAGTGGGACCGATGCGTCCCCGAGAGATGCTGCCCATGCCCGCGGCCGCTCCCCCGGGGACGGAGGACGATTGGACCCGGCTCCGAATCCCCAAGGTTCCCGACTGCGCAGCTTTTGCGACGCAGGAAGCCCACTCAATAGCCGCGCTGCAGATCGGACTCACGGATTGCGCCGCCAGGGTGCTCATCACCTGCGCCCCGGACCAGAAGGAGCAGCTGCCGCCTCCCCGGAGGAGGACGTGGCATCCCTTCATCGGCCTCCTGGCGGAGAAAGGCGAGGTTCCGGTGCCGGAGCCGCACACGGTGCCGATGGAATCGCTGTTTTCCCTCCGAGATCGGCAGCAGCAGATTGCCATAGAGGAACTGCAGACCCTCGATCGCCGGGAGAATCGCTACATCCTGGCAAGGAAGGAGGACTACCCCCACGATCTCAGACTGCTCCGCTGGCGCTTTCGGGATCTGAAAGCCGCTCCGTTCGTGGAGGATTCCTACCGCTTTCCGGACCGGCCTATCGTGAACGACCTCCTCGCGCTGAACCGTGCGTACCGCCAGCATCTGGATGTCCGGCAATCCGTGGAACTCAGGCACTGGTGGGAGATACGAGCCGCGATGCAAGAAACACAACTGCTCTACAACATTTGGGACAAGGTGCGCGACGCGCGGTGCGACTACTACTACATCACGGTCCGCCGCAAGGCCCTTCTGGAACTCCGTGAGCTCCTGGGGTACGAGGACTACTACGCCGGCGATCTCCCTCCCGTCGTGCCCACCTGGCGCTTCCGGCGAGTTGAGCGCCCCCCCGCCGCGCCGTCTCCGTCGAGCATTGCCGTAGGGCCGTGAAGCACGCGGGGGCAAGCCCCCGCCCCTCGACCATGAGCTCGGGGTCGAATGGCGCTTCACCCTGAGCTCGCCCCTGAAGGGAATTGTTTTCGATGACGCGGCCGCGAGCAGCCGCGCTTCGTCGAAGGGTGAACAACCATGGCCGCACGATCGCCGTGGCGCATTAACCAGCTGCGGCGCGCAGGTTGAAGCCGCCTCTGGCTCGAAACAGCACGATGCCCTCGGTCAGCGAACCTCTGCGGAGATCCGGTCCTGCGCCCTTGGTGGGACAGGCAACGATCATGCCGGCAGGGAGCTCCTGCTCGAATTGCGCCAGAACGGCAGGGATCGAGGCGCTCGCAACATTCCCGCGCCGGCCGATGCCATCGAGCACCCGCACGTGATCCCAGCCATTCCTTTTCCTGAGCTTCTCCAGCTTCTTCGCGAACTTCCCGTTCGCCTGGTGGTGCGCAATCATCCCCAGCTCCGCGATGGAGTGACGCTGTTCTTCCATCATCTCCCGGACGATGCGGAACATGCTGACAGGCGCATCGACGTAGAGGGGCCCGCCTTTCATGTGGACGCAGTGACGACTGCGCACCGACCCGTCGATATCCATCGCGAGAGCGGGTTTGAGTTCGATCAGGCAATCACAGTCCTCCACTTCCCACGCCTTCGCCTGCAGAATCGTGTGCGGACCGTCCGGGGACAGGCTCGTCGCGGCGGCGCCGTCGCCGAACAGGATGGCGGTGGACTCGTCGGAAAAGTCGACGAGGTCGTGCATCCGTTCGGATGCGATGACCAAGGTGTGCCGGTCCGCTCCCCTCCTCCGCCCGGCATCCCTCGGATGGGCCCTTTCCAGCGCGACGCTCACCGCCTTCGGGAAACCGCTGCAGGCGAAGTTCACGCCCTCGGCGGACGCTGCATCGATGCCCAGCACCCGGGCGACCCGCACTGCCATGGCGCGGACGGCCTTGTCCTTGTTCGGAACGCACGACGTCGCCAGCACGAGACCCGAACAATCATTGCCGTCGATGTTCAACGCATCGAACAGCCTGCGGCTGGCCTCCACGGCCATGGACTCGATGGTATCGCCGGGTCCCGCGAAATGGCGCGCCTCGATGCCCGTCCGCTCGCGGATGTCCGGGAACCGGATGGGAAGCGCATCGTTCGGGACAGGATCGCCGGGGAGGTATTCCACGAAGCGGGTGAAGCCCATTGCCATAGTGAGCCATTGTAATCCTCTCTTGCTTCATCGTACACTACACAGTGGACGATGACGTACTTCCTGTCAGCACTTGCAGTGGCCTACGGAATGGGCGGGATCGTCACGTTCATCGGCTTCTTTCCGACCATTCGTGATCTTTGGCGTGGCAAGCCGAGCGCGAACTTCATGACGTATGTGATCTGGACGGCAACGACCTTCATCACATCTGTCTACGGATTTTTCATCCTAAAAAATCTGCTTTTCGACGTGGTCATCAATCTGCAGCTCGCGGCTTGTATCATCATTCTCATTCTGCGAATGCGTTTGCTCCGTCGGGGGAAATAGCACACGCAGTAATCCTCCCTACCGCAGTGATTGTTCGACGGATTGCACGAAGGCATCAGGATCGATGCCGCGCAGTCCCTCTGTTGCAGACCAGAACGCCTGGTGCGCCTCCAGAAACATCGGTATCGAGACAGAGCGCGGCAACTTCATCTGCAGCGCGGCTGTGAAGTCAGCAGCGACCTTGCTGGGGGGCGAGGTGAGCAGCTGCACATAGAAAGCGGCAGCATCTTTGTCCGAGGTGATGCGGGTTTTGATCTCACTTGTATGCTCATTTCCGATGATTGCACGGAAAGCTCTCAGACCGATCTGTACGTCATCGGCTTTCGATGTTCGCTCCAGTTCTTTCCTCCAAGCATCAGTCCTTTGTAATCGCACCATCTCTGCGGATATCTTGCACTGCAAGCCACTATCCACTTCGTCTCCCATCGTTCGCAACGCGAGTGCCGTTGCCCTGTCTTTTTGGACGACGAACTCATCCATGTTCTCCTTGATGCAATGTTCATAGCCCACTTTGAGCGAACGATGGAACGGAACAAGAGAGTAGTGCTGAGGAGTGCAGAATCGAGAGCGAAGCCGCAATACACTGACCCCTCCCGCTGATCCCATGCTCACCTTCCCTTGTGTGACATCCACACACATCCCTTTACTTTCGTGAACACTGGTACTTGGGTCTGCATAGAGCAACGTACCGTCCTGGAGCCGCACCAACGACACAGCATGACCGACGGGATTGGCGAAGTACGCCTCCACGCCGCGCTCCTTCAACACGCTCGTCAGCAGCATCGCTGCGCCCACGCAATTCTTTGTCTGCCATTTTTCAATGAGCTCTGGTATTTGAGAGAAGTGCCGCGCTTCCCTGAGTGTCACCCCGTCAGCTACTTCTTCTTGGTCTCGGCCCTCATCAATGGAGTAGATGAACGCCACAAGCGCCTCCACATCTTCTTTCGTCATGCGCTCCGGAAGCTTGTGGAGAGCCTCTTCGACTGCAGCCATCAGTTGCTCTTCCAAGGGACCACGCGGGCGAGGCTTCCGCACGTCAAAAAGGTGTCGGAACGTCTGCGAGAAACGATGCACTATCTCGGCATCAGATGGCGCTGATTCATTTCCGTCCGCCACAACACTCTCAAAGAGCATTTTTAACTCATCAGTTTTTTGTCGTTTCACTGGAATCGGGATGCGCTGCCGCTTCTCTACACTGTCTTTTTTCTCCATCATTGTATTATAACATACATTGTCTTCTCCTGTCGCCGGTCATTTCCGCACTCAACGACGCCTCACGACTTCCGCACGATCCACCTTGGCAGTCTGTTCTTCAGCACTCCCTCTTTGGCCAGCCCCATGCCGACGGCAATGCCTCTGTATTTCATGACGCAATCCCCTCGGACACTGGCATCGCAGGTAGTGTCGCGGCCGCCGAGCAATTCTTCCAGTTGTGCATCATCAATGTCGACAATAAGCATAGTTGCCTCGTTCCCTCGCAGCGTCGCGAGCTCGTGACTGATGCGAAGCCGGAGCTGGTCCAGCCGGGTCGCAAACGGGATGCCGACCGCATAATCGACCACCGGCAGACGGAAGTCCCGCACATCCTCCGTTGCGAGCAGCAGATGATCTCCGCGCTCGAAGAGAACGTCGCCTGTGCGGAGGAACGATGTGCCGTACATCCCCTCGAGAATCGCCCCGATCTCCTCCTGCCGCGCCTGGGGCATCAGTTCTTCCTGAAACCGCACGAAGTCGACCCACTCTTTCGCGCGTGTCGGGGCTGTCTTCTTCAGAACCGCGCAGAAGAATCCCTCAACGTCACACACGTGCGGCCACATGCGAGCCGTGGGGAGAATGCGATCAAAGCCGAGCGCTCGCTGAACCACCGCAGAGTCCTCTTGCGCTTGTCGGACAGAATCCAATGGTGGGTCGATGCACTCAAGCTGATCACTAAATTTGTTCAGAATGGATCGCACCACTTCCTCATTCTCTTCGGGTGTGAGCGTACAAGTCGAGTACACGATGGTGCCCCCGACCTTCGCCGCATGCACGCCGGCCTCCAGCAACTCCCGCTGCAGCTTCGCCATTTTTCCGATGTTGTCCGCAGAACAGTACGAGAGGGCGTCGGAGTCTTTCCTGGACGTCCCCTGCGCGGTGCACGGCGCATCGACGAGCACGCGGTCGAAGCGCTCGGTCATGTGCTTGGCGAAGTACTGCCCCACTTTGCGCGTCATGATGACGTTCGTGGTTCCGCAGCGGTGGAGGGCGGATTTGAGGGTCCACAGGCGTTTCTCCTGGACGTCGTTGGCGAGAATGACTCCGCTCATGAATCTCTGTTCTTGGAAACCAGCCCCCACCCCCTGCACCCCCTCCCCCGACGGGGGAGGGGGCTGGGGGGTGGGGGTTGGGCACGACATACGAGCCGCCATCTGCGTCGTTTTGCTCCCCGGCGCCGCGGACATGTCCAGCACCTCATCGCCCGGTTGCGGGTCGAGCAGAACGGGCGGCAGCATGCTCGCAGCCTCCTGCATGTAGGTGTGGCCGAGGAGATGAAGGAGATCCTTGCCAAGGGCGGTTTCGCGATCCTCACGATCAATAAAAAATCCCTCCGGGCACCACGGCACCGGCGTCAGTTGCCAGCCTTTCCCTGCCGCCCATCCGCTGAACGCATCGACCGACGTCTTGAGGGTGTTCACGCGGAGGCTCTTCCTGAGCGGCCGCTCACTTGCCGCCTTCAGAGCGGCAAGATCCGTGAAGGTCGCATAGCGGTCGAAGGGGTGATCCATGACGTCATGATACCCTTCACTCAGGATTTCCCCCGTACACGGCGGCCCGTTCCAAGAGCTCCCCGCACAGGAACGATGCCGCTTCCCGGACAGTCATGGAACTCAAATCGACGTCAGCCGAGAGGAAATCCTGCTCGAAACGGAATATCACCCGCATCATCGCACGACCGTAGGCTTCGCGATCACTCCCGAAAAATTCTCCAAGGTTGGTACTCGGGTCGCAGCGGTTGCCGGGGTGTTCCTGACGAAGAATCGTGAGCAGGTTGTCTTCTGCGCGACGGTGGAAACTCTCGTGCGCCATGGAGGCAGTATAGCAAAGATGTCAAGCATCCTTCACAGCACGAGATTCACCAGCCTCCCCTGCACATAGATCTCTTTTCGGACAGACCTGCCTTCCAGGTATTTCTTCACGTTCTCCTGTGTCTTTGCCGCGGCGATGATGTCTGCTTCGGACGCATCGCATGGCATGTCCACGCTCCCTCGCATCTTCCCGTTCACCTGCACGACGATCGTCATGGTATCGCTGACGAGCAGCGCGGGATCATAGGAGGGCCATTCCTGTTCAAACGCGAATCCCCGCTTGCCCCCCGAAGCCTTGGCGAAGGCGGGGCCGCCCAACATCTCCCACAATTCCTCGGCCAGGTGCGGTGCGAGCGGAGTCAACAGACGGACGACGGTGCGTGTCGACTCGACTGTCATCCCCTCTTCTTTCTCCAGCACATTGAAGAATTCCATCAGTGAGCTGATGGCTGTGTTGAAATGGAGACGGTCGAGACTCTCGGTAACACGGGCAATCGTACGGTGAAGATTTGCAAGCAGTTGCGGTGAATCTTGATCTACTTTTTTGATCACATTGATGATTCTCCACACTTTCTGCACGAAGCGGTCGATGCCCTTGATGCCCGTGTCGCTCCAGTCGCCGCCATCCGTGAAGGGCCCCATGAACATCAGGTACATCCGGAACACATCGCTTCCATGCCGCTCCACGAATTCGTCGGGACTCACCACATTGTTTTTACTCTTGCTCATCTTAGCGCCCTTGTTGGTGATGAGTCCCTGATGGACCAGACGCTGGAAGGGCTCTGCGTGGGAAACGAAGCCCATGTCCATCAGCGCCATCATGATGAACCGTGCGTAAATGAGATGCATGCAGGCATGTTCCGGGCCGCCGATGTACATGTCGACGGGCAGCCACTTCTCTTCCAGTTTCGATTCGACAAATTTCTTCTGATCCCCCTCCATGAGGAAGCGCAGATAATAGAAGCTCGAGCAGACGAACGTGTCCATGGTATCGAACTCCGGCCGCCAACCGGCCCCGAAGATCTTCTCGGTCCGTTCAATGAACTCCTTCGAATGCACGAGCGGCGACTCGCCGGTCGGCTTGAACTCCACATCCGTCGGCAGCAGCCACGGCAGGTGCTTCTCCGGAACCGGGTGCGGCCTGCCCTCCGGATCGTAGACGACCGGAATCGGCGCGCCCCAGTAGCGCTGGCGGCTGACGAGCCAGTCGTGGAGTCGGTAGGTGGTGACCCGCTTCCCCATCCCCTTGCTCTCCATATAATCCATCATCTTCGGGATGGCTGCGTGCGGATGCAGGCCGTTGAGAAAATCGGAGTTGATGATCTCGCCTTCGTCTTCGAACACTTTGTCCGCACTGTCGATCGGGCCTGTATCGCCATCGGCGCTCTTGATGACCCGAATGACTTCGATCCCCATCTCCCGTGCAAATTCAAAGTCGCGCAGGTCATGTCCCGGCACGCCCACCACCACGCCAGTGCCAAAATCCATCAGCACGTAATCCGCAACCCAGATGGGCATTGCGACGCCGGTCAGGTCGTTGATGGCAGAGGATCCCGTGAATACCCCGGTCTTCTTCCGGTCGGCGATCGTGCGTTCGCTCGTGGTCCGCTTCTTCGTCTGCCTGACGTAGGCTGCCACCTTTTTCTTCTGATCCGCTGTCACCAGGGCTGTGAGCTGGGGATGTTCCGGTGAGATGACGATGAATGTGGCACCGAAGTTGGTCTCCGGCCGCGTGGTGAACACCGTCACCTTCTCGCGCGAGTCCTTCACGCGGTACGTGATGTTGATCCCCTCCTTGCGACCGATCCAGTTGCGCTGCATTACTTTCGTCTTCTCCGGCCAGTCGAGCAGTGCCAGCCCGTCGAGAAGACGCTGCGCATAGTCGGTGATTTTCCAGAACCACTGGGTCAGATTCTTCTGGATCACCGGCGTGCCGCACCGCTCGCAGGTGCCGTCCTGCGCCTGCTCGTTGGCCAGCACCGTCTGGCAGCTGGGACAGAAGTTGACCGGCGCCTCTTTCCTGTAGGCAAGCTTGTGCTTGTACATCTGGAGGAACAGCCACTGAGTCCACCGGTAGTACGCGGGCTCCGATGTATTCAGGGTATGTTTCCAGTCGAACATCACGCCCATGCGCTTGAACTGGACGATCATATTCTGCACGTTCTCCGCCGTCGACGCGGCGGGCGGGACACCGGTCTTGATCGCGTAGTTCTCCGCCGGCAAACCGAAGGCGTCGAAGCCCATGGGATGGAACACATCCTTCCCGCGCATCCGGAGGTACCGCCCGTAGGAATCCGGAATGGAGTACTGGAACCAGTGCCCCACGTGGATGCGGGCGCCGCTCGGGTAGGGGAACATGACGAGCAGATACAAAGGATCTTTTGCCTTCTTCAGATCAAAATCGAAGGTCTTGGCCTCCTCCCACTTCTTCTGCCACTTGGGTTCCACCGATGCGGGGTCGTACAGCTGTGCCATGCCGCCATGGTAGCGCTCGCGGGTGTCCCTTTCCATATGTCGCAGGCTTCCTTTTTTGACAAAGGAGCAGATTGCAATAGCATTTCCGGGTTCCCTGCGGAAAGAGCCGCATCACCCTCTCACGTCTCCAGCATGAGCATCGATGCGCTTCCCGACGAACCGTCACCCTCCGCGCTCACGAGCGCTGCCCAAGGAATGAAGTCGCTCAAACAACTGATCGTCCGGTTCAACGACTACGCCGTCGCCTGGAACAACCTGGCGGAAGCGGAAGAAGGGAAGGGGCGCGCTGCCATGCGGCTGGAACGGGCACAGCGCAGGTTCCGGGAGGCGGAAAAGGAGCGGGAACATGCCTCCGGGGAGGTGGGAACAGCGCGTGAAATTGCGGATGCAGTACGCATCAGCCTGGTGACCGAACTGTCGTCTCTATGGAAAGCCGCTCAACGAGAAAATCCTGCAGTGGCTTGCGAGATGGAAAAGAAATTCCTCCGCGTAGTCGAGACACTGCAGGAGGCTGAGATTGACAACCTCCCCGATATCATCGACGAGACCGGACGTGAGTTGCAGATGATCAATGCATTCGGCGAACCCGACACTCTTCCCGACGCGGAACGTACTGATCGTCCGGTCATCACCGCGATGCCGCCAACTGTCTCATCCTCCGAGCGACCGAACCTGCGCGATGTGACCGTCGGCACGCATCACTTCACGTACGATGACATCGGAACCGTAGAGTTGCTCGAAGCGCTTCATAGCAGGAATCCATGGTCCGCGAAGAAACTCTTCATGTACACCTCGGACAAAACGAGCAGGCACGGCGTCATCGGCACGGTACGTCTGACGGAGGCGGAGCGCGAGGCGCGCCAGAAGAGTATTCGCAGGAACAAGCGGAGCCTGGCGGAAGCGATCGAATCGTCTGCGAGCGACTTTCGTCTCCGGCTCCTGCAGCTCTGCGGTTTTTCCGCCTATTTGATCGAAAACGGGCGCGCCGTGCTGAATAAGCTTACCGTGGACCCGGCGGCGCGGGACACGAGGCTGCCTGAGCGGTTACTGCAGGAAGTCTACGATGACGCGGCGCAGAGAAAGCTCACGAGCATCCAGGCCGTTGTCAACGGGGAGGACGAGTGGTCGATGGATTTCCTCACGCGACAGCGATTCGAGATTGTGGAAGTTCGATCGTCGAAATCCAATGACGGTCTCTACGTGATGGAAAAAAAACTCTGACCGCCCACCATGACGATTTGACAGGCGCCACGGCGCAGGTTCTCTGCTACGCTTCATCTTCACCATGGCGAAGCTCCCTGTGATCGCCATCATCCGACTTCGCCCTCCGGGCTGCTCCGGACAGGTCGGCCTCCCTTCTTTTCAGCACTCATGCCAAGACTGCCGCTCGTTGCCATCATTGGCAGGCCCAACACCGGCAAGTCCACACTGTTCAACCGCATGATCGGCGAGCGGCGGGCCATCGAGAGTCCCGTCCCCGGAACCACGCGCGATCACGTCTCGCAGAAAGTGGAGACCGACGACGTGGACTACCTGCTCGTAGACACCGGCGGCATGGGCGGCGGCACCGACGACAAGGACTTTGAAGAAGACGTGCAGAAGCAATCGCTGCTCGCCGTCACAGCCGCCGACGCCATCGTGCTGACGATCAACAGCCGCGATGACCTCACCGTGAGCGACCGGGAAGTGGCATCACTCCTCCGGAAGAAGAAACAGAAACACGTGCCAGTCATTATCGCCGTTACCAAGGTCGACAACCCGGACCGTGATGATGAGGCAGTGGCATTGGGAAGCGAGCTCGGCATCGCCGACGACATCTTCCCCGTCAGCGCCACGCACGGTCGTGGGGTCTCCGAGCTGGAAGATGCGATCATTGCCCATCTGAAAAATCTGCATTTCGAAAAAATCCGAAGTCCGAAGTCTCTTCGAGAGCCTCAGGGCTCCTCAGAGCCTCGAACGGCCGAAGTCCGAAGTCCGAAAATCGCCGTCATCGGCAAACCCAACGTCGGCAAGAGCTCGCTCATCAATGTCCTGATGCCCGAACCGGAACGCAAAGTGTCCCCGCGGCTGGTGTCCGAGATTCCCGGCACCACGCGCGACACCACCGACACGGTCATCCGGCACGAGGGCCGGGAGTACCTGTTCATCGACACCGCCGGCCTGCGGCGCCACGCGAAGGTCGAGGAAGGAATCGAGCAGTACGCGATGCTCCGGAGCATCCAGGCGATCGAACAGGCGGACGTGGCGGTGCTCCTCATCGATGCGACGGAGCCGGTGTCGCGCCAGGACAAGCGGATCGTGAGTATCGCCGTCGATGCCGGCAAGGGACTCCTTCTGCTCCTCAACAAGATCGACCTGCTCACGACCGAGAAGAAGCATGCGAAGATCGACGAGATCATCGCCGCCTTCCCCTTCTGCCGCTTCGCGCCGCTGCTGCCGGTCTCCACGCGGACGCGCGAGGGGTTGCTGAAAATGTTCGACTATATCGACATGATTCACCGTAACCGCCTGCGCCGCATCCCGACCAAAGAGCTGCACACGTTCCTGGAGGATGCCGTGCACCGCCAGCCCATGAGCTCACTGGCATCGGCCAAGCACATCACCCAGGCCGAGGACCCGCCACCTACCTTCGTCCTCTTCGTCCGGGATCCCAAGCGCATACAAGTGTCACAGTTACGCTATCTCGAAAATCGATTGCGGTCGACGTTCGGGTTTGAAGGAACGCCGGTGCGGTGGGTGACGAAGAGGAGCGGGCGCGAATGAGGGGATTTTTCTTCTCACCCGCACGGCGGAGCCGTGCTGCTGAGTCTACAATAATTTCCAAACCCAGCAGCACCCTTCCGGGGTGCGGGTGAGAAGAAAAATCGGTGCTTTCCTCATCCCCGCCCCTTCCTCATATCCCTCACTCGCCCGTCCTCCCGGATCGGCAGCGGGAAGGCCTTGATGACGACTTCGAGCTTATCGAGGAGCTTCGCCGGATCGTCGTCCATCACCAGGTTCGCCGGCATCTCGCGCTGGCAGAGTTCGACCACGATGTGTTCAATGGAATTCGAAATGCCGCCGGTGTTCGTGAGCACGCCGATCGGACGGCCCTCGTCGTAGGCGATGGTGAATTCGTTGAGCGTCCCGATGCCGCCCCCGATGATGACGACCCCGTCGGAGGAGCGGATGTTGATGATGTCGCGCTCCATGAATCCCAAACCGGTGTAGATGATCATATCGTGCCCATGCGGGGACAGATACTCGTTCACGTGCTGGTACTCGGAGAACGCGGGCGAGACGCCGATGGTGAAACCATGACACTCGCGCGCACCCAGCAGCGCGTCATTCGGGAGACCGGGGCACGCTCCGTTGATGAAGATGTAGTTCCTCTTGGCGATTTCGCGGCCGAGTTCCCGGGCTTTCTCCCGCGCGAGGCTATCCTCGGTCTGCGGCCCGGAGGCCGAACCCATGACGCCGATCTTGAGTCTGTGGTGGTGGGGCATCGAAGTAGTATACCACAAAATCAACGCAAGTACTTCCTCCGGTTCTCATTGTGTTCGTCATTCGTCACGGCATAGTGAATCGCGCCGTCGGTCCCGTGAAGGTAGTAGTAGTAGGGATTGTCCTTCGGGTGCAGAGCCGCCTTGATGCTCGCCAGGCCGGGATTGGCAATCGGGCCGGGCGGGAGTCCCCGATACTTGCGCAGGTTGTAGGGGGAATTCAGCTGGAGATCTTCCTGGGTGATCGAGCCCTTCGGCTTCTCCAGAATGTACCGGACAGCGGCATCCACCTGCAGACCAATGGTCCGATCGAACCGCTTCCACAGGATGCCGGCCACCAACGGCCGCTCCTCATCCGTGCGCGTCTCTTCTTCGATGAGCGATGCCATGGTCACGATGTCCGTGAGCGAACGCTTGGATGCCTTCAGGTCATCCGCGAGTCCTTTCACGACCCGCGTCCGGAAATTGCCGAGCATCCGCTCCAGGAACGACTGTGCCGTCATCTGCTCCTGCACCACGAAGTAGGTGTCCGGAAACAGGTACCCTTCCGCCTTCCCCGCCCGCGTTGCCCAACCCGCAGCAGACGGAAGGAAGGCAAAGGAAGAGACATCGCACGTCCGGGCGCACGTCAAGACCTCTCCGGGCTTCGTCAGACCTCTCTCCGACAACAACCGGTCGATATCTTTCACGGTGTACCCCTCCGGGATCGTCACGACGGATGCCTCCGAGAACCCGCGCCGGAGCACGGTGATGATCTCCGGTGTCGACATGGACGGCCGCAGGAAGAAGCCCCCGGCTTTCATCTCGCCCTGCACACGGTGGATGCGCGCGTACAGCGTGAATGTCAGCCGCGAGCGGACGAGATGCTTGTCCGTCAGAATGGCTGCGATCGAGCGGACAGACGAGCCGGAGGGAATCTGCACCGCCATCCCCACCTGATCGTCCGCATCGACGGGGCGCAGCTCCCACTTGTACCAGATGACCGCCAGCACGAGGATGGCGAGAGCTGCGATGGCGAGAGGGCGGGTGCGGCGCACGGCTACCATCATAAATGAATAAATAGTAATCCAAAACCAGGAGAGCGCCCTTCAATTCCCGACAGGCAGCCCCATCTCCCCCATCACCCCCTGCATCTTCTCCGCCGACACCACCTGCGCTTTCTTGAGAGCGCGGTTGAGCGCGTCCATCAGACGCGGCCCGATCCGCTCGCGCGGGACATCGAGGGCAATCGCAATGCTGATGATTTCCTGCTCGGCGGACACCACCACCTTCACGCCTTCGGCTTCCGCTTCCACGTGGATGTTCCGCAACTCCTTTTTCACACGCTTCGCCTCCCGCTGCAGGCGGAACATGTCTTTGGCTTTGGAAAAGGAAATCATGATGAAATCCTAGCGCGCCGCGCCGCCATGAGAAAGTGAAAACGGCGGTCATTCCGCGTGATCCGTGTCCGGCAAACGACGATGACGTCGTCAATCATGATGGGGGCAACCGCTTCGAAATTCTGTCCTGAAGCCGAAAAGTTGAGCTTGGGTCTTCTTTCTGACGGAGCGTCCTCTCCAGAAAGCGACGGATGGCGGACTGCCTCGCGTGTATAGACACCAAGCGCTTGTCCAATTCGCCAATCTCGTTTTCGATGTGACAGACTTGTTCCAAATCATGACTCCTCGCATCTGCCGAATAGCTCAATGTACATGATCGCTCATGGAGAGCAGCGATCCTTTTCTGGATCATCTCCTCCTCCTGTTGCAATTCCCAGTCTTCGCTCAACAGAGAATTTTCCGACTGAACAATCTTCTGGGAGGCCACGGAAACAAACGCAGTGGACAGATCCCCTCTCTGTGGATATGTGATACGGTGGAGGAGCCGATGTTCCATACTTCTATTGTATCAGAAAAAAACACACCCCCGGCCATTGCTGGAAATCGTCGACAAATGACTCCTGGAGGCCTCATGGACCATTCGACTCGGGTCGCTCGCTCACAGCAGGCTCTCTGGTGATTCCGATGCGATCTTCTATTTCTTGATTCACCCTTCGACCCACTCAGGGTCAATCAGGCTCCATCACCGAAGCACTTACCTGGTTATCCCAATTCGATCCTCTATTTCCTGATTGACAAAGATCTTCTTCCGTCCGTACTTCATCCGGCTGTATTCCTTTATTAATCCGGCGAGCTTCTCGTTGCGGTCGCTCTCGTCGTAGAGCGTCGCCAGGCTGAAGGGGCGCGAGGTGGTGTTGTTGATGGACATCTTCACGTAGCAGTGGAAATTAGGGATGCCGATGACGTCCTGTTCGCTCAGGACCGGCGCCATTTCCTTGGCCATGTACTCGGCGTCCTCCGCGCCGATCTTGAAGCTGAGGATGGTACCCACGTTGCCGAAGACGGCGTCGCGCATCTTGGTGCCGGCCTGTTCGTACTCGGACGTCTTGCCCACCAGCTGCCCGATGTACTGGTGCGCCATGATGAGGCCGAGCTCGTACTTGCGGGCCTCGGAGAGGATGGTCGCGAACGCGTCGGTGACGAAGTTCTGAAACTCGTCCACGTAGAGGTAGAAGCGCTTGCGGTCCTTCTGTGGCGTGTCGGCGCGGGACATGGCGGCCATGTTCACCTTGTTGACGAAAATGAGACCCAACAGCTGCGCGTTCAGGTCGCCGATCTTCCCCTTGCTGAGGTTCACGAGCAGGACCTTCCCCTCGTCCATGATCTGCCGGATGTTGAAGGCGCTCTTGGGCTGGCCGATGATGTTGCGGATGGTGGTGTTCGTGATGAACGGCCCGAACTTGGCGGAGAAGTACGGGATCATCTCCTCCTTCTCCCGTTGGCCGGTCTTCGCGAACTCATGCTCCCAGAAAGCCCGGACCACCACATTGCGGCACTTGCTGATCTTGTAACGCTGGAATTCCTCGTCGACGAACAGCCGCGGCACGTCGATGAGGGTGGCGCCCTCCTCCTCATCGTCCATGAGAGTGAGACAGCCGTTGCGGAAGTAGTGCTGGATGCGCGGACCGAAGATTTCGTTCCCGTACATTTTGATGAAGATCTCCATCGCGTCCAGTGACGCGCGGTCCTTCTCCTCGTCGGTCTTCGCTTCCAGGAGGTTGAGTCCCATCGGCCGCTCCGTGTCGGCGGGATCGAACACGACGATGTCCTTCGCCCGCTCCTTCGGCGTGTGCGCCAGCGCGTCCTCGATGAGGTCGCCGTGCGGGTCCACGATACAGAGCCCCGCGCCGCGGGCGATGTCCTGCCGCGATTGCCAGCTGATGAGCGAGGACTTGCCGCAGCCGGACTTCCCGATGATGTACTGGTGGCGGGTGCGGTCCTTATCCAGGAAACGGACCGGCGTCTCCTGCGCGCGGTAGCGGTTGACGCCTATGAGCACGCCCTCGGCGGGCGCGTTCGGAGGAGGCGGCAGAACCTTGTACGTGATCCACTGGATGATGGGGATTTTGTTGTAACGGCTGTCGGGGAAGTGGTAGAGCCCGGCCAGCTCCCTCTCCACGAACAGATCCCGCTTGTGCATGAAGCCGTTGATGCGGTACTTCCACAGCCAGTGGATGAGCGGGGCGTTGATCCAGAGCGGCAGAAAATCCACGAACATCCGTTTGTTCTGGAACCAGTTGCCGTACAGATCCTTGAAGACGTTGAACGCCACCTGAATGCCGTTCGTCAGATCCAGCGCGCGCGCGTACGTCTTGGCGGACGTGAGGATGCGCACGGACACGTGGAACCCGCTCATGCCCGCCTTCTGGCCCATGCGCTTGTACAGCTCCTCCTCCGGCTGGATCATACGAACGAAGGAGTCGCCGCCGCTGGCACCGGGCGCATTGGTGCCGCCGGTGCCGGCAATGGAGGTGAAGAGCCGCACAATCGGAGCGATGACGGGAATGTGCGCTGCCCAGCTCTCCTTCTTCCCCTTGAACTTCAAACTGGCATAGTCCTTCACCTTCTTGGCCCAGCGCTCGCTGAAGGTGGGTTGGATGATGATCTGGACGGACGCCGTCTCGTCCGGGTCCATCTTGCCGAGCACGTTCCCGATGTCGTTCAGCGGGTCATCCTGCATCTCCTCGTAGTACCGGATGGGGAAGTAGTACTTCTTCCGCGTGATCATGTTGTAGCCCACCAGCTTCATGCCCTTTTGCCACACTTCCGGCGGCTTCTGCATGGTCACTTCGGCATCCGAGTAGAACGCCGTGATCTGCTTCTCCACGATCGATACGAGGCTGGGCTGCGTGATGACGTAGAACGTCAGTTCGCCGTGCTCGACGAACAGTTCGAAGCTGATGGTGGCGTAGCGGAAGATCCAGAAGTGCGCGAACTGCCAGAACGTGAGACTCCGCACCTCCCACAACGCACGGTAGAGCTGCTCCATGATGGCCACCTTCTCCTTGAAATCTTTCTCCGTTCGCTTCTCCTGATCGATCTTGCTGTCACTGCGCGGGAGCAGCACCTTCATGCTCACGAGTGAGCGACCCCTCCACCACGCGTAGTAGAAGCGCATGTCGTAGACGGCGAGCTTCCAAAGGAAGTAGGCCGTGATGAGAATGATGGTGTTGTTGAGCGGGTCGGCGATGAACCACTCCCACAACCACAGCAGAAAGTTACTGTGCAGGAACAGGCTCACGAGCTCGATGGCGAGCAGGAGGAGAGGCCAGAAGAGGATGCGGATGATGGTGCCCAAGTCGCGGGAATGGGGAATCGGCTTGCCCACCGTAGCCTCTGTGAGAGTCTCTGACAGTGAGGGGCGAAGGTGGGATTCGTCCGTCAGTAAAAATAGCGCAGAATCCTCCTATTCTAGCAGAAATGTCGACTCTTGGCGAGCCCCCTCCGCAGATCAACGACATCGTGCGAGCCGCGGCGATCGACGGCTGATCTTCCGGCAGGGTGCGGAGGGCATGTTGATCAGAGACACGTCGCCCAGCCGCTCGTAGGTCACCTGTATCGTTCCCGCGGCGCGATCGGCAATGGAGGCGAATGCAGCGAGACTGAGATCCAGATCGCGGCCCTCCACGTACGGACCGCGGTCGTTGATCCGGACGACCGCACTCCTGCCGTTCTCCACGTTCGTCACGCGCAGCAGGGTGTTGGACGGCAGGGTACGGTGGGCCGCCGTGAGCGCGTGCATGTCGAATGTTTCCCCGAAAGCCGTGCCCTTTCCATGGAATTTTTCCGCGTAGAGACTTGCCTCGTGGACCTCTTCCGCCAACAATCGATCGAACGTTCGAGCGATCTGCTGCAACTCTGAGGTTGTGACCGGATGCTCCGTTATGCGGCGGTGCACCAGCGTCTGGTGCCGCTGCGTCACGCGTTTGCCGCTGCGAGAACGCACGGGCACTATGTTCTCGACACGGTATTCGCGTACCTCCACCGGCAGAGGGTACTGCCGGAGCCAGTCCGCGATCGTCGCGGACGTGAGTTCATCCGGATTGGCGACGTTCCGCGTGCGGAAAAGCCACACCAGAGCATCCGTCATACCCAAGGGATCTCCGGGACGGAAACTCCCGTCGTCCAGCAACCCCCTGGCCTTTACGTAGCGGAGCACCTCGTATCCCGGATCATCCGCCGGCACATCGGAAAAGGGCTGCTCTCCCGCCGTACCCACCGGCCGCCGGATACCTTCCCACAAGAGGAGAAAACCATCACGCCGCGTGACAGGACTTTCCCCCTCGGCAAAGGCGGGAACGGCGGTCAGTGAGAGCAGGAACGCGAGCGCAAGGAACCCCCGGCACATAGGCGCACATTCTCTCAGATCCTCGCAGGAGGATCAACGATCTCTCCTTCTGGAGAGGAGATTCCCCATGCGCGCCAGAAAGCTGGAAACGCGAACGATGATCGCGTTCAGAGCGCCCGCCCGCGTGGACAATCTTTCTTCCACCGCTGGCAGTTCGGTCCCCCACTCGGCGAAAAGCGTGCTGGCGATGGGGAGCGTCTGGCCTCGGGGGGCGGTGTACCAGTCGGGATCGGGATCGACGGTGAAGCGGCAGCCCGCCAGCGTGAAGAGAGCCTCCCGGAACGCCAGCCGGTCGCTTCCTTCGGGGACATAGCGATGGCCGATGATGCATGCCTCGCACAGCACGTACGCCGCTTGCGTGTCGGTATCCGCATCGCGGATCTCCCCATGCCGCTGGCGTTGTGACATGAGAGAAGAAACCTGCGAGATCGCCTGACCGAGAAAACGGAGAAACCTGAATGCATCGTCTTTCTCCCAAACCGTCTCCACCGAACGCAGAAGGTCGAATGCCATCGGCGGCACCGGTCGCCCCGGGCACTCGCCGCGAGGATCTGCCAGCCTCTTCCCGACATCCTGAAGCAATGCCCAGACGGCTGCCATGGGTGCGCCTCCCGGCTCTCCCGGACCCGCTTGATACTGCCCGGGATCCGCCTCGATGTGGATGTACACGTGCAGGAGGTCCGACAGCCGCCGGGCGATATCGAGATGGGTCGCGACGTAGTGCTCGCGCATGACGATGCCCGCCCGGACAAGCGCGAGAGCGGCTTCCTCCAGGCGCTGCCGGCCCCCGGGCGACTGGGCATGGCCTCCCATCGCCTCCACGATGACGGTGCGAACGTCATCCAGGAACGCGCGGGAGGCCGGGGGATCCCACCGATGCCGGACATCCTCCAGCAGACGCCCGGGGGAGGGCGGGAAGGGCAGCCAGCGGTCCGGATCACGCTCCTGCATGTGGATCATAGTGCCTGAAACCCTTCCGCCCGCACCAGACGCAGGAATCTCTGACGGATCGACTGGCGGAGCCGCAGGAGCGTCGCCGGTCCCACGTAGCCGGCCGCGCGGTCGTCTGCCGCCGTCACGATGCCTTCGCGGACCTGAAACTCCAGTACCGCCTTGTGGGTCTGCTCTCCGAAGACACCATTGATTCTCCCGCGATCGAAGTAGCCCAGATCGGCGAGTGCCGTTTGCAGGTTCCGAACTTCATCCCCGCTCCTGCCCTTGCCCAGGAATGTGCTCACCATCCGACCGCGTTTGGCAATCAGGTGCTCGATCCTGCGCGCGAGAAGCATTCGTTCCGCGCGCAGCGCGATATATTTCCGCTGCAGGGCGGCGGCGAGTGAGGCGCGGGTCTTCGGCCCCATCCGTCCGGCGCCCGCATCCCGCATGGTCCGCACCAGACCTTCATGCGACTGGAAGGAAAAGATGGCACCGACCAGGCGCTCGCTGAAGGAACCATCCGTCCGGCCACGGTAGAAGCCCAGGAAGCGGAGCGAGCGCTGGAGCCGAGCGATCTCTGCCTTCGGGCTGCCGCGGCGGATGGCCGGGAACGGGGCGACGTCATCCAGATCAGCGGACGCACGAAGGAACGCCGCTGTCCGCCCGGTGAGACGGTCATCCGGTTCACCCAGGTTGAATGCTTGGATGAAGGAGCGCATCGCGGCGCGCGTGGCGGGACCGTAGAAACCGGTCGCCGCTTCTCTGAAGTATCCGGCCGTTTTCAGAGTCTCCTGGACCAGACGCACGGACATCGACCGGTCCTGGAACGCGGCTGCGACCGTGAGGAGGTCCGCACTCTCCGCGACGTAGGGCCGCAGTCGGTCGATGGGGGACGGGAAGGCGGTGAGGTCAAGCAATTCGGCCGGTTGCGGGGTACCGACCGGATACACCGTACCCCGGATCCGCTGGACGCCGAACGCGAGTGCGCGGGCAAGCCCCTCCTCGCCACTGCCAACCCACACGTCCAATCGCACAGTGCCATCCGCCAGGTTCACGATCGCGCCGCCGCGGTCGTGCACCGTCACGGTCCCCAGACCGGGGAGCCCGATGCGCGTCCCGAACGGCATGCTCCTAGGCGCGGCCGCCACGCCAGCATACACCACTGTCCCATCGGCGGCGTGCATTCCTTCGCCGTTCATCTCCACATCGGCCTCATAACTCCCCATCACGTAGCAACACTGCGTCGGCAGCGGCGAATAGTACGCCGTCAGGACGAAGTTCTGTTCGTACGATGCAGATGCGCTCCGTGCTGCGATCGGAACGCACAGAGCTGCGAAAATAGAGACTGCCAGCAATGGTTGTTTGATGTGTGGGAATCGCAATCAGAGCAGTATAGCAGGAAAAGGACCGGATGCGAAGGGTCCGATATCCAGGATTAACTGTGTCATAAGGCCGCACGGCGGAACCGTGCTGCTGAAACATTGTTCGGATTTTTCACTGTAGCAGCACGGTTCCGCCGTGCGGCCTCTTCACGAATGTTTCTCAGACGATCACGATCTTCTCCACCCGCATCCCCCACTTTCCCGGAAAATACACACCCGGTTCAATCGTGATCACCTCGTTCTTCAGCAGCTTCATCTCCTTCGCCTTGTGCGAGAGTGAGACTCCTTCGTGAATGTCCAAGCCCACTCCGTGACCGAGTGAGTGGCAGAACGCGTCTTCGATGCCCTCTCGCTTCAGGATCGAACGAGCCTTCAAATCGAGCGCTCGATTGGTGACACCCGGTCTGACGGCCTTCAGTGCGGCTTGCTGCGCCTCCGACACGGCCCCGTAGATGCGCTGTTGATCGCTCGTCGGACGAGAAGTGAAAAACACGTCTGACGCATCACTGCAATAGCCGCCGAACTTCGCTCCCACGTCGATCTGGACGATGTCGCCTTTCTTCAGGCGACGGCTGCCGGGACGGTGATGCGGCGTGCCGGTCGAGGGACCGAACCCGACGATGGGCGGAAAGGCCATCCCATCGGCGCCCAGCTCCAGCGCCCAAATCTTCAGCCGACGGGCGAGCTCCTCCTCCGATATCGATGTGCGGAGAGCGGCCGGAATGCGACGGAGCAGTTCCCGCGTGATACGCTCCGCCCGGCGGATGCACCGAAGTTCATCAGGATCTTTCGAACGCCGGCATTCCTCCAGCAAGCCCGAAAAACGCACAAATTTTGTATGCATACATCGTCGCTTCCAGAGAAACAAGCGCGAGACAGTCACGTACTCGGACTCAAAGGCGCAGGACCGGAGAAGAGCCATGTCAGTGGCAAGGCGAGAGGTGTCTCGCAGCGCGATGCCCTGTGCGATGCCCTCTGCCGGCTGACGATCGAGGACACTCACGTACAGGATGATCCGACGGGGGAGAATGAGGAGGCGCGCATCGTCCAACGGAAGGCCGGTGAGGTACCGCACGTGGACAGGGTGCGTGATCAAGATGCCCTTTGTCCCCACCTTCCGACGCAAATGGAATACGGTTGATAGGCGGCGCATGGATGGCATTGTGGAATGCTCCTCATGGGTGGGCAAACCCTTTTTTTGCAGTGGAACCGGTGATGGCGTACTTGACACATTTATGCTATGATAGATAGAAACATGCACATCCGATACGTTGCGCATTGGCTCTCCGTTGCTCTTGGTCTGCTCCTTGGCTCGTCTGTGCCTCCTGCGTACGGCGCTGTGTACAACGGACAGGGTCTCCGAGCCGGCATTGACGCCGCAAGAGGGATCCTGAGTCCCAGCCGGCCGCTGCGGACGATCGTCGTGGGCATTCTGCGGACAGTCCTCAATTTCATGGCTCTTGCCGCCACCATCGCGATTATCGTCGCCGGCATCTACCTGATCGCAGGAAACGGGTCGGATGAGTCGAAGACGAAGGCGAAGTCCATCATCATCTACACGATCGTCGGACTCATCATCATCCTCGTGGCACGTGTGATCGTGCATTTCGTCATCACGACCGTTCAGACTTGATAACCGTCGCACATCCTGTTTCCGCCTCCCCTCACGTGACAGCATCGCGGCACCGGCTACGGCTCCTCGGCACTCTGCTCACTGCAGCGACATTCCTGCTTGGACTGATGATGACGGTGCAAGGAGGGGCGCAGTTCCTGGCGCAGATGGCAGAAGATGCACTGCCCCTGCGATCGGTTCCGGGCGAGCGAGTGTCGGTGCTGGCCGGGGACATTTTCGAAATTGTCGCCGTCACGGATGCCGTCGAGCCTGAATACACCTGGGTGCTCACGCAGGATCGCACGTTCATCCAGGCCGACCGGTCGCGGGTCTTCCGCGTCCGCCTGGTCACACCCGGCACCTATCGGCTGGACGCGGCGGTACACACCGCCGATCTCTCCACCCAAGCCCGGCGCACGATCCTCATCGAAGTGGTGGCACGTGCCGCTGTGCTTCCACCGGCTTCCTCCACCGGCACGGCCGTGCCGCCGGTATCCGCCCATCCGGATGCCAAGATCCTGACCGTTCCCTCGTCCCAGGACGGGACGCTGGAACTGAGCGGGTGGGTGAGGATCCTGAAAATTGTGCCCGATCCTGCGGCGGTATCGTCGGTCCATGTCGATCTGAACACGGCCATCGATGGCGATGGGAACGGCGACCCCGGCGATGACCATGACACGGCAGATACCTACGCGAGTGTTGACGGATCGCCGCTCTTCCTCTGGTTTGCCGCCGATCCTCCCGACCGGCCCGACGGCGGTCCGGCAGGCCGAGTCATCCGTATCTCCCTTGCGAACCCGGGCGGCATGACCGTCACTCATACCATCACCCTCCGCAACGCAAACACGGGCGTCGCCCCTCCGGCGAATGGCACGATCGACGCTCGTGCGCAAGAGGATGCATCGGTCCTGTTCCAGCTCGGGCTCGATTGGGCAGGCGCAGAATCCCCCCCCCTGCTCTACGAATGGCACTTCGGCGATGGCAACCAGAGCCTGCAATATGCGCCCCGTCATCGCTACGCGGAGAGCGGAACGTACCCCGTGCAGGTGGTGGTGCGGAACCTCCAGACAGGACAGAAGGTGCTGGAAACCAACACGAGTGTGCAGATCACGGTCACTCCCGCGACGGAAACCGGGGCAACAACCTCCCCTCAGCCTTCTCCTCCCCCCCCCGCTCCGAAGCCTCCGTCTGGAGAGAATGGAGGTTGGTCGTTGCCGACGCTGCCCATCAGCGGCACCGCCATCGTGATCCTCATCATCGCGCTGCTCATTGTGGCCGCAATCGTGTGGGCGCTGATCCGGATGACGCGGCGGGCGGGCGGATTGCCGAAGACGATCGAGGATGCGGAAGCCCGCTTCGTCTCCGGCAAAGCCGCGTCTACGGGCAACGGTGTGATCGACGTCGCTCCTCCGCCGCTGTCGTTGCGTCGCTCCGCGGCAGATGAGCCGGCCGCAATGGAACAGACGCAGGTGAAGGAAAAACAGGAACCGTCGCAGCAGCCAGCTCTCGAACCGGTCATAGACATACAGGCAGCGCCGGATTGGCTCCGGCAGGGGCTGACCTCCTCGCAACCTGCGACAGGGGGGAAACCGCCTGAAGAGGATCGACCAGTCCCACCCCCGGCCCCCCTCCCTGCGGCTCCCGTGGCAGTGGACGAGAGCGCCGCAGAGGCCACGCCTCCGTGGCTCCAGGCTGCAGAGGAGGCAACGACGATTCCTGAACAACCATCGCCGCCGGAAGGCGGAGCGATTGCCGAGCCGACAACCGAACCGGCACCACCGGTCGACGACGGATCCCTTCCCCCCTGGCTGCAGACCAACTCCCCGCAGCAGCCCCCGGAGGAAACGCCGGAGCAGGAAGATTCCCTGCCGGCAGAACCCCTTTCGGACATCTCTTCGCCACCGTCAGGGTCCCGCAGCCCGGCTTCGACGGAACTGCCACACCCTCCCCCGCCCCCTCCATCTCCCTCCCCCGCTTCTTCCACAACGAACCCGCCGAAAACATCTCCAACGCCCGGTGCGAACGCAACCCGTCCGCCAGCCCCGGTTGCATCGCCCGAGGACGACCGTCAGCTCGAACGGGAACGTGAGCGACGGCGCCTCAAGCGTCAACGGTACCGGGATAATCTGAAGAAGCGCAAAGATGCGGAGCGACAGACATCGCTCCCGACTCCTCCCACATCACCGGCACCGTCACGCGCACCCGCATCCACACCCCCAAAGACGACTGCGGCAGAGGGCGGAACGAAGACGACGGCAGTAGTGCCGGCAATGCCTGCGCCGCCGGCCACACGCACCGAAGCAGCTCCCAAACAAGTGCTGGAAATGCCGCCGCTTCCTCCGCCTCCCGTGGATGAGATGCCGCTGCCGCCACCCGCACCGGCAGCTCCGGCACCGTCAGTCGCACCTGATGTGCAGCCAGAGGACAGCGATGTCGCCTTCGTCATCAGCGCGGACAGCGTGAGTGGCGATGGCTCCAACGGGGACAATCCACCTCCGGGTACCCCTCCGGCCTGATGTTGCTCACTCGGACGCACACGCCCGCCACAATCCCCTCCCCTCCTCCCGCGCCGATCGTTCGAGTGCGTTGTATTCCTCGAGCCGCGGGTGCGGGTAGCGCTTGTAGCTGAGGGCGTAGCCGTCGCGGATCATCGCGGCGCCGATGTCCTGGTCGTCCACGTGAACATAGCGCAGGAGTCGTTGGTACCTGTCACGTTCCTGTGCGGGATCGGCGTCCAGGCGAACCGCTTTTCCTGCCACGAGCGACTGCATGTTCCGGCTGGCCTCTTTCCCAAAGCACTCGACGGGCTGTCGGGGATCCACCGTCTCCGGCGTGTCGATGCCGATGAAGCGGATTTTCTCCGTCGCGTTATCGTGGAGCGTCACCTCGATCGTATCGCCGTCGATGACACGGGAGACCCGGGCAAAGCCAGGAAGAACTTGGGCCGGCTGCGGGGGAACCGGTTCAGCCTGCCTGCAAGCCGAGAGAAGCAGGAATACGATCAGGAGAGAGACTCGCATCATTCGAGATATTGATAAGGTGAACATCGAACGCATGGTGAATGCGGCCGGACAGTATAGCAGCCGGACACGACGAAAGGGCGCCCCGCGCGCGGGGCGCACTCCGTGAACGATGGGTTGTTTGACCCCACGACCGTCTGGCTACGTCCCGAACACCTGCGGCCCAAGCCGCGACTGACGCAGAATCGAGCGGAAGGTCCCGTGCGGGACTTCCTTCCTGTTTGACGGAAGAATCACCATGAGAGTCTCCTGACTGATCTTCCGAAGTTTGGTGTGGCTCCCTTTCTGAGACACGACGGAAAACCCTACTGCTCCAGAGCCTTTTGAATGTGTCGCGAGGAATAGAGATCGAACTTGAAGAAAACGGAATCTCCACATTCAGGCATACCCTCTGGCAGAGCTTTGATTCTCTGGAAGCCCTGACTTTGGTAGAACTTGATAGCAGCATCCATCTCTCCGACAGTGCCGAGGTAAAGTTCTGTATATCCATGCTGTCTGGCATATGTTAGAAGAGTGGTAAGCAGATGTTTTGCAATTCCTTTCCGCCTCATGTTCTCCGCAACGTACATGCGCTTCAAATAACCACATCCATTGCCATAATTCCTTAAGGCTATGGTACCCACAATTTCGTCATCCACCTTCAACAACCAGAAATTGCCACCATCGCTTTGATACGCGCCGGCAATATTGTTAAGGTCTGGACGATCAATGCCTTTGAGACCGAACTCATCTTCAAGGATATGGAGAATGAAACGAGTTGTGTCATTCCTGTATTCGTCAGAATACGGGACGGGTTCCGGTAACTCTTTTAGGCCTTCAAACTCTTTGTCGATGCTCATCAAACATGGCTAGCAGTATTTTGAAAAATCGCCATTTCGTTTGCTTCTTGAGCGTCTCCCCTCTCGAGCATGGCATGAACGTTGCCTGCATGAGTTGCAGCATCCATAAGCTCTGATACTTGGCCTTTCGCGATTGCAACTAAAGTCGGAATTTCCTCTGGCCTTCCTGATTGAGCGGCTTGCTCAATTTTTACCAGAGTCTGAAACGCATCGGTCAATGCGTTTGTTCTCTCCCGCCTGGCACCTTCACAATCTTTGAAAGTAGTCATACTTGCGATAATAACCTAAGACCGGAAATGGGGCGAGCGCTGAGCAAGGTTACTATTTGTTTGGATTCAAAACTCGCATTCAATTCCTTGGGAACAATCAGTGGAAGATGGGGATGAATGTGCTTGAACGCGCGAAGAGGCTTGAATTGGTGCCCCTGGCTGGACTCGAACCAGCAAAGGAAGGATAGAAGCCTTCCAGTTTATCCGATTAGCTTACAGGGGCACGATGGACCCCTGTCATCTTTGATGACCACAATCACAATTATCAGAACTCTCAGAACGTTTCACCAAATCTCGCTGCATCTGGTTCGCCTTGCGAACGACTCGTTTAACGAGCCGCTTTTCGTCCCTTGAAGAGAGATTCGCCAGATCTGGTGCTTTCATCTTTGGCATGATGGTAAAGAGGAATGATGATCCTGATTGATTTTGGTATCAAGTTAACAGCTCATTCAGTTGTTCTCTATTATAAGGGATAACTAAGCCTTCGTCAACCTCGTTGATACTGAGTTTAATGGCTCCTGCCTGGTCTGTCGTATAGTCCTTCTTGACCATAACCAAACTGATGTCCGAACCGAAAACATCTTTCACCTTTGAGATATTTTCTCTGGATTCAAAAAGGGCATCAATAAACATGTCTTTTGGAACACTGCGGCCCTCCTCAACAGCCCTGATTTTCGTGAATTCCCAAGAGAGAATTGGATCTTGGTAGAGATAGTAGACCTTGATTAAGCGCTTCGCGGCAAGAGAGCGGCGGATATTTTTATCAACCTGCTGGTATGGAGTGAAAGTACTATCGATGATCACGTTCTTTTTCTTTTGCAGCACGTAATCATGGAGCTTATCGACACCCCTAAAAGCACCTTTTTGTACCTCATCGGAATTCTCACCGTCATACCACGGAAAAAACGTACGAATTTCATCCGCATCGATTCGCACTACACGAATTCCCGTATCTGCTATTAGGGATTTTGAGAACTCTGTTTTTCCGGCACCTGGTGCACCGGCCATGAAGATGGAAATTGGATTTTCCGTTGTCTCAGAGGGGCAAATTACATCGTTCGCAAAGCGTTCAATCAGTTCTTTTTTGTGATCAAGAATGTATTGAACGGCTCTATCCCGCTGCATGAAAGGGAGATCAATCATATTCTGAATGCGAATATTATGCATCATAGCTTATCAAAGAATCCCCATTCCCTCAGTGTGGGATAGATCGCCCGCTTATAGTCCCAGCCCTCGGCGGCCACGTACGTGACCTTCATGACCATCGGCTGCGGCTTAGGTCCGCGCTTTTGTGGCGAGCGCAGGGCATGACGCTCACCATCGGGTATGGCCGAAGCTGGCAAGGCCGTTGCCATACTTCGGTTAGGCGCTCGCGGGGTCAGATTCGCTTGGAGAACCTCCAAGATGATTCGACGCTGTGCGAAGGAATTTCCTACATTCGTCGCTCAAGAACCAGCGGAGATCTTCGGCGAGACGGATATGCAATTGCGGCTCGAAGGTGCTGCCTTCAAATTCCTTGCAAATCCCAAGCACACAAAGCGTCTTCATCTCCTTCCGCGCAGTTTCATCAGAACAACCGAGGAATTTCTCAACGTTATCGGTCCGCAACTCACCGTTGGACTCGATGAGTTTGTGCATGAGCTTTGACCGATGCCCAGGGGCAGAGTCAAAAGCAAGCAGGACGACAAGGTGCATATCTTCTTCTGAGATTTGCGTCCTCCCCATTGCTATCGCATGCCCTCGTGCGAAGTTGTAGAGGCATTGATTGATCCGATCTGGCTTTTCGACAACGGGCACCGTATAGACGTATTCCTTGCCCTCTGAATCCATCCGATCCCGGTGAATCTGTACCTGCCCACGCAATCGTGCGAGGAGCTTGGCACATCGCACAATGACTTTGAGACACTCCTTGGAGTCTTCCTTTTTATTCCACTTCATTCCTTCTTTGTGCGTCTGCCACAACGTGCGGAGGAAGTCCTGGGTGATTTCTCGGCAGGCAAGCTCTTTCACTTTGTACGCATCGTCCTGCAATTGATCTGTGAGTTCATCTTCGGACTTATCCCGTGTGTGCAGGCCGAGAAAGAAGATTCTCGGTCCGAGGGTTCCCATCGCCTTCCAGACTCGTGGTTGAATAGGAGTAGAGCCTGCAACGAACATAAACAGATAGTCGCCCACCAGTTCACGTCTCCCATGCAAACCCGAATCTGTAGCGAACCCCTCCCCATCGAGCACACGCGTGAGAATGCCGAGATTCTTCAGCAGGTCGTCCTCTCGGTTCGAGAAAATGGTGGCGAGGTCCCGGAATAAAAACGTCTTGTGACGTATGCGCGGGAGCAGGTCGATTTCCGCCAGCTTCTCCTTGGGGATATTCGCTGCGTTCGAAACGAATGAAGCTGGAGTGAACGAATCCGAGGAGTATGTGATTCCGCTGATGCGGTCGAAGAAGTTGATGACGATGGTCTTGCCCGCGCTCGGCACGTCCACGAGAACGAGTGCAAAACAGTTGCTGATGTCCTGAATGAGAAGCTGGCATGTAACACTCAGCAACGCCTCGGCTGCGGCTAGCAGGTCGGGGAAGTTCTTTTGGATCACCGTTTTCCAGTCGGAAAACGTCCTTGCCTTGCGCGGTGCGATGACTTGCAGGCTGCGCTTGCTCTCCCATCCAGCGTCATTTGTAGGCTTGTAGGGGGCTTCCAGCGCAAATAGGGCTGTAACGGCGTCAACGCCCTCTGTCTTGGCACGTTGGAAGAAATCTGTGATGTCCCCGCCCTCGCCTAGGACTGATGGAAGCGTGATATACCGCAGATCAATGTCGGGTCGCCTGTCGTACACGAGATCAAGTCCCTTCTGCATTCCTAGTCTGCCGCCCTCGTCGAGGTCGAAACAGAACGTTACGACCATGTTCTGAGGGATCTCCTTCAGCCACTCTTCGTGCAAAGTCCCCGCGCCAGCGGTGGAAGTGATCGCATACACTTCATGCGAAAGAAGAACGAGCGCATCAGGCTCTCCTTCACAAATGACAATGCGGTCACAGGCTGGCGTTAGGTACGGAAGCGGATAGAGGCAGGCCGTTGTTCCTTTGGGATATACCAAGTATTTCGGCTGTGTCGCAGGGGCGTCGGGCGGTCGTTTCAACTTCAGAAAGAGCAGGTCGCCATTGCGGTCGTATATCGGAAAGACGATCCAGTCCTGCTTCTTGTGTTTCATCCATCCGATGTCGAGCGCGTCGATCATGTCAGCGCCTATGCAGCGGTCGATGAGGTACTGTTTGATCTCCGGCGGCAGTGCTGCTTTGTACTTCACAATATCTTCTTTTGTGATATTCATAAAAAATGAGAGGTAAGGAAATCAGTCGCCTCTCGGAGGGAGCAGTCGCGGACGTGCATCACAAGGTCGATGACAGACCCGCCACACACTCCGCCTGCTGTTTTGCCCGAGAAACGGTAAAAGGTATTCGTCTTGGAGAACAGCGTGAGGGAGGAAATCTTCCTTCCCTCACGCCTGTTATAGGTATCGCCACCTGTCCGTGCCAGCTCCATGCCAAGGGCATGAGCTACATTCAGGATGGGGATTTGCCGCAGTCTGGTGAAGTCGTGTTTCATAGCTGCGGCTTGTCGAAGAAGACGCTGTTTTCTGGCTCAAGGATCAAGGTGGCCCCCCATGCGGTAGCCAATCGAGTAAGCGCCTGCTCCATTGCAGGCCGATTTGCAGAATAATCTTGTGGTTGCCAGTGGTGTTTGCTGATAAAATCCATGTGCTCAATAGGGGAAAAGCTGCAATCCGTGCAGCGCGGATACCAAGCCATCCGCGTCATGGAGGGGCTCTTTCCCTTTGTCCGAGGTTCGCCCAAAACCCACAGCTGAAAGAGGGGCGGATCATGGACGGGAATGGATTAAGCTCTTGAGGTATTTCAGGGAGCTATAGAGCTGCGCGGGCACGGCAGAGACAGGACTATTGCTCCAATAGGCCTGAAGCAATTCGTCCATGCCCTCCGTCCGTCGGAGAATGAATCGGACTCGGCCGTCTGACGATCTCTCTGTTCCTTCCAACTGGACTCCTTGGGAGATGAGGAAGGCTGCGGCGTAGATGTCTGTGAGTTCAAGGTACTCCTGGTTCATAAGAATAAGGGGGAAATGGAGCACGTTGAAAACGGCTCATGGGGGAGCGTAATAAGCTGTGCATCAAAGAGAGGTACGTATTCGTACACTTACGTACGGATGCGGATCATGGAGTCAATTACTTTTCTTCCGAATACGAACTGCTTTTGTTTTCCACTCCAGGACATTGGATTGTTTAAGTGTTTTTTCCAGTTCTCCCTTTAAACGTTCATGCACCCCTCTAAATGCGCGGTTTTCATCGTCAGCTTTGGAAGGGGACTGTTCCTTTTCGAGAACTTCCATCCATCGTGCTTGAGCAACCCAGCTTCCACCATTTTTAACTGCAAGCTCTAGGAGTACCTCTCGCTGGATAGCAGGATTCTTTGGAACAATATATGGAATCCCATCAACGATCAGTTTTCTTTCTGCGCGTCGATATTCCAAGATTTGAGTCCCCTCCCAATTAGGAAATTTCTCGTATTCTTGCTTTTCAATACTCGGCTCATTTGCTTCTTCAAGGTACTTTTGCAGTTTTTCCACGTTTGGCTTGCAAGAAATCCCAACAAAATCAAATTCATGGTCCCTCGCTTCCTGAATATCTGAAACTGAATACATTTCAGTTCGCCCATTATAAGGCTGACCAAACAATCCCATACCCTTGTAGTGCCATTCATATTCGATGGCCTTTTCGTTTTCTAGTTTGGTCAAAATATTCTTGAGTTCACTTTTCGAAAGCCATGCGAAATTACTAAAAAAAATCTCCGCATCAATAAACATACTTTCTCCTTCACAAAGGTCTAATTGATCGAGAATGATTCTCGCGATCTGACGGATTTTCTCCGTCATGGGGATATGCAGAATGCTCATACTCATATTGCCTAAATTCTAACATTTCCTGCACACAAACTGAAGTTCTGATAGAATCGCCGCGTACCCAACGTCTCGCAGACTTTATTGTCGTAGTTTTCTCTACGAGCAGAGCAGAAAGGGGCATCTTGCCTCGGTCAGCGCTCTGCTGCGATAGGGAAACCTGCGCGGACAACGTTGGGTACGCCGAGCAGGGTGCCCTTTCTTGGGTGTTCTGCTCAGTGCCTCCCA
>VMEW01000011.1 GCA_007375735.1 Candidatus Peregrinibacteria bacterium Greene0416_19 | reverse complement strand
GCCTTGATGGCCGGCCACGGGTCATACTCCTCAATGACAATATCCTCGTACTTGAACTCACAAATATCCTTCACATCCGGATTCAATGTCAGTGCCGGCAGCGCACGCGGCTCGCGCGTCAGCTGCTCCTTCGCCTGTTCCAGATGATTGAGGTACAAGTGCGTATCCCCGAGCGTGTGGACGAACTCGCCCGGCGCGAGCCCCGTCACCTGCGCGACCATGTGGGTAAGGAGCGCGTACGACGCGATGTTGAAGGGGACGCCGAGGAAGATGTCGGCGCTGCGCTGGTAGAGCTGGCACGACAGCTTTCCATCACAGACATAGAATTGGAAGAATGCATGGCACGGCGGCAACGCCATCTTCTCGATTTCCCCCACGTTCCACGCAGACACGATCAAACGACGCGAGTTCGGGTTCGCTTTGATCTGCTCGATGACGGAGGAGATCTGGTCGTGGACCTTGCCGTCTCTGCCTTCCCAGTGCCGCCACTGCGCGCCGTAGACCGGCCCCAGATCCCCCTTCTCATCCGCCCACTCATCCCAGATCGTCACGTTGTGGTCATGCAGGTATTGGATATTCGTCTCGCCCTTCAGGAACCACAGGAGCTCATGGAAAATCGAACGGGTGGAGAGCTTCTTCGTCGTGAGGAGCGGGAAGCCATCGGCGAGATCGAACCGCATCTGGTAGCCGAAAATGGAGAGTGTCCCCACCCCAGTGCGGTCGTCTTTCTTGTGACCGTGGTCGAGGACGTGCCGGAGGAGGTCGAGATACTGGCGCACGCAAAAGAGTGTACACAAGAAAAACATGGGCCGCAGTCGGAGCCCGGGGCGTAAAGCCCACGTGGGGGCCACGCCCCCTTTACGGGGCTCCCGGCTTCAATGGGTGCACCGCTCCGGCATCTCCTTCACCAGCTTCATCCCCGCGTACGCCGGGCCATAATTGTTATTCGCGTTCCAGAACTGGAAACCGCAGTAGCCGGCGTCGTAGGTGGCGCGGATCTCGGCAGCAATGTCGTTCGCCCCCAAGCCGTAGGCCTGCAGCCACGGGCGGATCTTCGCGGCGTGCTCCGGGCCGATCCACTCCTCGTAGCCCTTGAGCGTCTGGTAGACCAGGTAGTACGCGCGCGGTCCGGGGTGCTGGCCGGGGATGTAGTACGCGCCCTCCGCGAAAGTCGCCGGGTAGGCCATGGGGGAAATGATGTCGACGTAGGGGGCCAGTCGCGCCACGTCCTGGCCAAGGTTGGGGAGGTTGATCTCCCGGTTCCACCCGAGGATGGCGTAGGTGGAGATGCCGAGCTTCGTCCAGAATCCGCAGCGGTCGATGGTCTCCCGGGCGCTGCGCACGAAGGTCTCCACGCGGGCAGCCTTGTCTTCGGTGCTGATGGCGCTGAGCGCCGCAGGATTGGCGGTGGAGAAGCGGATGTAGTCCAAGTTGATCTCGTCGATGCCGGCGGCGGCCAGATCGCAGATCACCTGCATGTTGTATGCGATCGCATCCGGATGGGCCGGGTCGATCCAGCCGTTGCGGATCAGGGCGTTCGTTTTGGGGTGCCGGACGGAGAGCTCCGGCTTGATGTTGGTCAGGTTCTCGTCCTTGATGGCCACAAACCGTGCGATGGAGTAGATCCTGCGTTCCCGGAGCCGTTTGAGGATGGCGGGCAGATCGTAGTATGGAAGCGCCGTGCCCCACTCCCGCGCGAGCGGAGACGTGGTATCGAAGAACACGACACCGCCTTTCACGTCGAAGACGATGGTGGGCCGCTCGACATCCTTCAGCGCATCGATCGTCTCCTGGAACACGTGACTGCGGACGCTGTTGGCAGTCAGGTAGACGCCGCGCACGGCATCGGGACGGTCCGCACCGGCTGCCGGCTGCGGACCGGGCGTGAACCCTGCCGGTGCCCTGCGAAACCTCCGCTCGCGTCGAGGTGCCGCGCTCCCGGACCCAACACTGCTCACTGCTTGCCGCTCTCTCCGCTGCCTGCGGATGCGGGCACCGGACTGCCGCGGGGGGGCCGCCGTACGGAGCGTCCCCGCACCATGCAGGGCAATGCACCGGTAGCCCTCCGTCTCCTCCACACATGCCTCTCCAGTCTCCGTCGCTGGGGGATTGCTGGACTGGCCGCTGTGGACAGCGAGCATGGCGACGAGAGTGAACGAGAGCGTACCGAGCATGAGGTGCGTGAAAACCGTCCGTGGCCGGATGCCGGGCGGGTGCATCCCTGCCACGCTCAGCGTGGCAGGAGACCCGCTCAGCGGGTCTGCCCCGTCGAGCGTGCCAGCCGGCGCGTCCAGCGGGTCTGCCGCGTTGGTGCGCACTATACCTGCCCCCGCCGCCGTTTCGAGCTCCTCGTGGAAATGGAGTTGCAGATCGCGGATGGTGTCGCGGGATGACATGGGGTTGAATGTTTGTTCAAAATATTATACAATATTCTGTGAATGGACGCAAGCCCGCCCGCCTCCCATTCATTCCCCAACACATACATATGCCGTCCCCACATTGATATGCTCTCGTCCATGGCTACGGTGACGATGACTTTGACGAGGAGCAGCCCGCCCCGGAGGCAGAAGTACAGCATCGCGGAGCCCCGCTGGATGACAAAGCAGCTCGAGGCAATGGAAAGACCGTCCTGACGGGCAGAGGAACTGATTGGATGTTCACGCTATGCCGGCTTCAGGAAGAAGCGCTCGATCTTCAGCCGCAGGAGCCGCGCCTGCTTCTCGCTGCAGGTGACCTTCAGCGTGATCTGATCGCGTAGGGTGAAGATGTCGTCGAAGACGGAAACGTCGAACTGATCGATGGAACTCACCGATGAAAAGACGAAGGCGAGCTGGCGTGTGAGTCGCTCTGGAAGCAGACACTCAAACATGTACGCACCGTACACGTTCAGGTTGTACCCTTCCCGCGGGAACGGCGGATCGCTCGTGAGCCGGGTGTCCATCACCTCGCGGTGCATGCGTGCGGCGTACTGATCCAGGAAGGTGTCATTCCCGAAGAGCCAATAACAGCGGACCCCTTCCTGCGTGATGCGCCTGTAGAACTCCGCGGTGAGCGCGTGCTTCCCCAGTTGCCACCACGCGTGGGAGTAGTACTTGAGCAGGTGCTTCTGCGGCGCCACCCCGTGCAGCTGCACGAGCAAGTGGTTCCACAGTGTCTGCAGGTCGGCGAGCGTGTCCACTTTGAATGTCCGTCGCTGTCCCTCCTTCATGGGGAAGATTCGCTCGTGCACAGAGAGCTTCTGCAGATTCCCCTTCCCGCGCTCGGCGAAGAACTGCAGGTAGCTGAGCCACATGAGGTTCACTGCGACGTGCGTCCCCGTCTTGACCAGGATCTGCTCGTCAGTGAGCCGGTTCACGATCCGGTAGAGGTGCTGGAGGGTGACGTCGTGGCCGGCCTTCCGCATGCGCGCGTGCAGCTCCGCCACGGTGATGCCGGGCGTCACCGAGACGATAGTGAGAACACTCGTGTACAGCGGGTGGATGGGGTCGAGGGCGAACATGATTAACATGGTAGGTTACTTCACATAGGTTATCAAATTTCTTTCCAAATCGACGATTTGCAATTGAATGGCTGGTCGCGCACCGCAAAATGAGTGTGCAGGTTTGTCTCAAGCTTGCACTGTTGCCTATTATTGACAAATCTCATTTTTTGTCTATAATATGCAAACTCTCACGATGTGCCCTGTTTCGGGCCGTGAGGGACCGGGCCCTGCCAGGCCCATGCGTCGATCGTTGGAAACACAGATTTGAAAGGAAGACAAGCATGAGGAAGATGGGATGGATGGTGCTCGCGATGACTATGGTCGTGGCGACCGTGGTCGTGATCCGGGCGTGGACGAGCGGGCAAAAACTCCCGCCGCAGATAATTGCCGGCAGGTCCGGGCCCGCTGCCGTTGCGAGGTTCGCCCAGCAGCGCGAGGCCCGCGAGAAGGCCCAAGCCCAGGAGCACAAGGACGCTCTTGAAAGGGCCCGCAAGAAGGAAGAGCAGGCGTCCCGCTTGAGCCTCGCCGAGGAGCAGGACATGACTTTGCTCCGTGACACCACCAATGCGTGGGGCAAAATGTCTCCCGCTCAACGCTGGAGTCATTTGGAAGAACTGAAGAGGGATCGGACGTTCTCCGGGTATCCCAAGCAACAGGGACCGGGGACGCCCGACTGGGTTCTCTGCCGGTACCTGGCGACGGAGAAGGGCAAGGCGGAAGCAAGCCTCCTCCAGGCGGAGATCGCCCAGCCCTTCGCCGACGGAAAGGCGAAGGCTGAAGCGATTCTCAAGCGGATCGCGCAGGCCACCGGCATCCAGGAGACCAAGCCGGAAGTCGGTCTGTTCTTTGACTCCTCCCTCCTCCCGGCATTGGAAGCCATCGAGAAGGAGATCCTGGAGAAGAGCAATCGCAAGGAGGCGGTCACCCTGCTGAAGAAGGCCGCCAACGAAGGCGCCTTCGGGGAGAACGAGAACGGATTCTGGTTCTTCATCAACGGCTACGAGGAAGGCATGAAGCCCATCCTCAAGGCCGAGTGGGAGACCGAACTCGCCCGGCGCAAGCAGGAGATGGGAGCACGGAAGCCCGACCTGGTGCTGAATCAAACCGGCGGCACCATCCGGCGGATGCGGTTCTCGCCCGACGGCTCTGCCGTCGCGGTGATGAACCTCGACGGAGGTCTGCAGACGTATGAGTCCGCAACGGGCAAGCCCATCCAATCCTTCGCTCATGCGAGCATGGACGGTGCGCTGGCCTGGTCGCCCGACGGCAAGCACATCGCCGCGGGTGGCGACGGGGAGTTCCTCGTCTTTGCCACGGATGGCACCCTCGCAAAGAAACAGGGCGGCATCGGCGACGTGCTGCCGGTGACCGATATCGCATGGAAGGGCGATATGATCGCCGCCAAGGAGATGGCGCAGACAGTGGGTATCTTCCGGTTCCCCGCAATGGAGTGCGTGTACAAGGGGGAGCTGCAGGCCTACGAGGTCAACACGCTGGCCGCGCTGATCGATGAGAAAGGCATCGGACGCCGGAGCGTTGTTCAAGCCCGCAGCGTTGAGGCGCCGAAGATCCAGCCCAAGGCGCCCGTCAGGATCAGCCTCAAGGAAGAGGTAAAGGGCAGTCTCAGGGCCCTCAACGAAGCTTCTGGGATGGAACTCTGGAAGGTGGACGATGAGCTGCTCGAGGTGCGCCGCAAGGACGGGAGTGTCCTGAGCAACTTCCGCCATCCCCCTTACTGGGGGCGGAGCGCCGAATTCACCTTCGCACGCTTCAGCCCCGACGGAGGGCACGTTGTGTTCGCCGGCGGGAACGGATTCCTGCACGTCCACGAATCGAAGACGGGCAAGGAGATCTTCCGTGCCCACTTCTGCATCGGGTGGATGCAGGATGAGTTCGGATATCAGTCAGGCGGGATGATCGAGTCCCTCGACCTCACAGAGGTCGATGGCGAGCTCATCGTCGCCGTGGGAGGCACTGGGGGCGTGGCCCCCGTTGCGCTCTACAAGATCGACCTGAACAAATAACGCCCGGCTCCGTCCGGGACACCGCCTCTCCGATGTAAAAACGGGATAGAGGAGAGGTGTTGATCGACGCAATCTGGCAGACCGGAGCCCCGCACTTGCTGCGGGGCTCCTTTCTTATGTGCGCATCGTGTATTTCTACGGCTATTTGGTTCTCCCGGCGTACCGCCACGGCACGGCACTCGCGAGTGCCGTGCCACGCCATCATTATTTCGCTCGTCCCGCATACCGCCACGCCATCTCAAACACCTGCCGCTGCGTCTCCGCCACCTCCTTGCTCTCGATGATGACGCCGAACATGTCCTCTCCGGCGGATCCGTAGCTGCAGATGGCGACCTTGTGGTCGTAGATTTTTATCTCATTCGCAAAATCGAACTCCTTCGCGGAGACCAGGCGGATCTCGCGGCACTTCTCCCGGTCCTCGCCATGGACGCGGCGGCCCGTCGCGTCATCCGGCGCGATGCCACGCAAGTGGATCCGCCGCTTCACGCGTTCGGCCACATACTCATCGTCGTAGAGCGGCCAGAACCTCCGAACGACGGCGGAGTTCGCAAAGTTGAGGAGTTCCGTCTTCGCCGTCAGCGTGTCGTCGTAGACATGCCGGAGCCCCTCCCACCCCTCGAAGAAACGGACGTGGGGCTTGCGGTACTCGGCCCCCCTGAGTGAACGGAGCTCGGGGAGCGCGCGCTGGAGCGCATCTACATTTTTCCGCGCTTCGACCGCCAGATGCTCCGGGGGCACCGGCGCGTAACACTTGCCTCGCTGCTTCTTCTCCACCGTGAAGCGGCCAGCATGCACCATCTGCTCAAGCAGGTGGTAACTCGTGATCCGATTAATCCCCGCTCTTTTGGAGTAGTCGGAGGCCGGCGCGCTGCCGATTTCGAGCCCTGCGAGGTACAGCTGAGCCTGCTTGTCATCGATGCCGACGGCCGAGAGGATATGGAGGAGGTCTTTCGCCATGGATGAGGAAGCAACGCAACGTGTTCTTGCGCTCAACAGCAGAGATCACGGAATTCGAGAATCTACACAGGAGCGGACCCCCGCTATTCTAAAGCGTTGTTCAAAAAATGAACAGTAGAAATTCTGTATGCAACAGGTGGTTGGAGAACCGTCGATCTTTCCATAGAAGGGAAACATCCATTTTCAATTCCCCCTCCTATGAATCCTGCAGCAACCGCCCTCGAGAAGTCCCTGGCCTCTCTGAAGGCCCCCTCCATCGGGCCGGACCTCGGCTTCACGCCCGCGCTCAAGACGGCGGAAGACGTCCTCGCCTTTGCCAGACGCGAGCAGGCGACCATAGTGGACCTCACCTTCGTCGACGTACCCGGGACCCTGCAGCACACGAGTAAGCCCGTCCACGAGCTCGAGGACGTGCTGAAGGGCCAGGCGGGATTCGATGGCAGCAGCATCCGCGGGTTCCAGGCCATCGAGGAGTCCGACATGCTGCTCATGCCGGACCCCGCCACGGCGATGCTCGATGTCTTCAAGGGCGACACGACCGTCTCTCTCCTCTGCCACGTTAAAGATCCCCTCTCGGGGCAGCTCTACGACAACTCCCCCCGGACCATCGCGGCGCGGGCGGCGGAGCACCTGGAGAAGAGCGGCATCGCGGACACGGCCTACTTCGGCCCGGAAGCGGAGTTCTTCGTGTTCGACACGGTGCGCTTCGAGCAGGGCCAGCGCGGTTCGTTCTACGAGGTCGATTCGAATGAAGCGGTGTGGAACACGGGGAAGCCGGGTAGCACCGGCTACCAGATTCGGAACAAGGAAGGCTACTTCCCCACCTCGCCGATGGATACGCAGCAGGATCTGCGGAGCGAGATGGTGCGGGAGATGGAGAAGGCGGGGATCAAGATCGAAACCTTCCACCACGAGGTGGCCACCGCCGGCCAGGCGGAGATCGACATGGAGCGCGACACGCTCCTGACGATGGCCGACAAGCTGATGCGCTATAAGTACATTGTCCGCAACGTCGCCGCCAGGTACGGGAAGACGGCCACCTTCATGCCCAAGCCCCTCTTCGGCGACAACGGCAGCGGGATGCACGTGCACCAGAGCCTGTGGAAGGGCGGTCAGCCGCTCTTCGCGGGCGGGGAGTACGCGGGACTGAGCACCATGGCGCTGCACTACATGGCAGGACTCCTCCATCACGCCGCCGCACTCTGCGCGCTCTGCAACCCCACGACGAATTCCTACAAACGGCTCGTGCCGGGCTTCGAGGCGCCGGTGAACCTCATCTACAGCGCGCGCAACCGCAGCGCCGCCATCCGCATCCCGATGTACTCGAATAACCCCAAGGCCAAGCGCGTGGAGTTCCGCATGCCGGACCCGGCCGCGAACCCCTACCTAGCCTTCTCCGCCCTCCTCCTCGCCGGTCTCGACGGCATCGAACGGGGACTCGATCCGGGCAAGCACACCGATCAGAACCTCTACCACATGTCCCCCGAGGAACTGAGCCACATCAAGCACGCCCCAGCCACCTTGAATGACGCACTCGACGCGCTGGAGGAGGACCACGCCTTCCTCACCAAGAGCGGCGTCTTCTCGGAATCCTTCCTCATGAACTTCATCGCCTGGAAGCGCGCCGAAGCCGCCGAGGAGGCGATGCGGCCGACGCCGTCTGAATATTTCAGGTATTACGACGTCTGAGAAGGAATTTTCAATTTTCCATTTTCAATTCCCAATTCCCCAAACCCCATGGAACTCACGCTCGACCTCCTCAAGGTCCACCTCGACACCGTCTGGGTCATGCTGACCGCTTTCCTCGTCTTCTGGATGAACGCGGGCTTCGCGCTCGTGGAGTCCGGCCTCTGCCGGGCCAAGAACTGCGTGAACATCCTGGCGAAGAACTACGTGGTCTTCGCCGTCTCCACCATCGCCTTCTTCGCGGTCGGCTTCGGCCTGATGTTCGGCAATGGAACGGACCTGATCGGCCTCACCGGCTTCATGCCATCCCTTATCAACGGGTCCTCGTCCTTCTCTTCCCTCGACTGGACGGTGGTCCCCATGGCGGCCAAGTTCTTCTTCCAACTGGTGTTCGCCGGCACCGCGGCGACAATCGTTTCGGGCGCGGTGGCGGAGCGCATCAAATTCTCGTCTTTCCTCATCTTCACTGTGGTGCTGACCGCCCTCCTCTACCCCGTCGCGGGGCACTGGATCTGGGGCGGCGGCTGGCTCAGCAAGCTCGGCTTCCACGATTTCGCAGGCTCCACGGTGGTGCACTCGATCGGCGGATGGGCGGCATTGATGGGGATCCTCTTCCTCGGGCCGCGCATCGGAAAGTACGGGAAGGACGGCAAAGTGAATGCCATCGCGCCGCACAACGCCACCTCGCTCACGCTCGGCGGCCTGATTTTGTGGCTGGGGTGGTTCGGGTTCAATCCGGGCAGCACCATGGCGGCCGACGGCCGCGCGATCGCGCACATCGCGCTGACGACGAACCTCGCGGCGGCGGCGGCCACGCTCACGGGCATGCTGACCTCGTGGCTCATACAGAAGAAGCCTGACCTCGGCATGATCGTGAACGGCACGCTCGCGGGGCTCGTCGCCATCACTGCCCCCACTGACGCGGTATCGGCCGGCGGCGCGCTCGCCATCGGCGCCGTCGCCGGGGTCATAGCTATCCTCGCCGTCTTTGCCTGGGACAAGCTCCGCATCGACGACCCGGTCGGCGCGCTCTCGGTGCACCTCGTGAACGGCATCTGGGGAACGCTCGCGTACGGACTCTTCGCGACCACCGCGGGCTCCCTCTCGACGGTGAACGGCCTCTTCTACGGGGGCGGCTTCTCTCTGCTCGGCATCCAGGCGGTCGGCGTCCTGGCCGTCGGGGCATTCGTCTGTGTCGGCGGAGCGGTCGCATGGGGCGTGCTGAAGGCGGTCGCAGGCATCCGCGTCTCCGCTGTGGAGGAGCTGGAAGGGCTCGACGCCGGGGAACACGGCGCGGTGGCCTACGCCCTCGCGGAACCCGCCCCCGCCGCCAACGGCCTCGACATCACGAGTGCCAACCTCGCCGCGCTCGCGCAGCGGAAGATGAAGATGGCGGAGGAGCCGGTGATGGTGAACTGATGGTTTTCCGTTCTACCGATGAGTCCGAGGATGAAACATCTACTCCTCGGTCTCGTCAATTGCTGCGGATGCCGGATGCCTCTCCCCCGTCTCGTTCTTATTGAGCTGGCTCATGAGCTCATCGAAGAAATCCCGAAGCGTGAGGTAGGTCAACGGATCCTCGTAGCCGGCTCCACGCGCAAGCTCCGCCACAATCGTGTGCCCGCAGTACGTCTCCCCCGGCGCTTTACCAGATTCGACATGCGCGCGGAGCGCCCCGAATTTCAGCGTCTCCAGCGTCACCGGCATCTTGCGGTCCGGTTGGGCATTCACATGACCTATGAGCCCCATCAAACGCCCCCGAACCCAATCACCCTGCGCCTGTATCAATCCTTCCACGGATCCGGCATCAATGCGGGTCCATGCGGGCGCCAGCAGGGCCTGCATGAGAGACGCCTCGAACTGCTCGGGGGAGTGGTAGAAAATCTGCTTGGCTCCGTGCTCCTGCAGCTGCTGAGGCGTGAGCGCGCCGGGCCTGGTGTAGAAGGACAGCTCCTCGACCCGCGGCAGCACGTACGTCCGGTCCGGCATGTCGCTCACGAAGATCTGCCTCTGCTGATCCCTCAGGGTGATGATGGTCCAGTGCCCCTCCTCCGTTTGGCTGTAGTTGAACTGATCGGGCCGATCCTGCGGCACGTCCACCTCCCCGCCCGGATCCCACGCGTAGGAGGGGTGCAATCCCCTGTCGCGGTTGCGGAGGAGCGCATCGCGGACGGCACGCATCCGGCGCGGCTGATCGAGTTCTTCCCCACCCCCGCCCCCGCCCCCGCACTCGCGCGGGGGTCGCGGCCCTCGCCGCACGGTGGCAGGAGGGAGCGGGAAGAACGGCTCCTGCGATCGTTTCCCGCTGAAATAGTCCCTCTCCAGATCGGCGATGGTCGGCAACTTCACCGTCAGCCATCCCTGTTCGTGGGGGAAGACACTGACTTCGACGGACGTGCCGTATCGGGAAGCAAGATCCGCGGATTGGCAACGCGCGTACAAGGAATTCCCGAATTCCACGAAGATCGTTTTGCCCAATACATCACAGGGGATGTCCGGACAAATGACCTGTATGTCTCTCAATTGTTGCTGGAGGAGAACGGGCGTCGCGTTGCGGATGGTCTGGAGGTCCGTCTGCCGATCCCCGGCCGCCAGGGGGGGAATCAGGGACTGGTGCTGCGGGCCGGGGCCGCCAAGGATGGTCAATCCTTGCCTTTTCCGCTCCTTGTACATCACGAAGCCAAGCCCGTAGACGGCACCAGTCGCATCGATGGCCGCTGCGGGGGCTGGATCGAGGACCAAGGGAGGTTCTCTGAGACGATACCATGAGGACGCCCGTTCGATCTTGGCGTACGGCAACGCGCTCAGCACGCGGGTTGCGTGTTGGGAGGGGTCCACGGAAATGAGCAGTTCTGAGTGCGTGCCTTGCTCGCGACGCCCGAGCACATACGTGAAGGCATGCCGGGCTCCCAGTACATTCCTGAAAGCACGGGCTGTCTCGCCGCGAGAAGATGGGAGAAACGTCCGGAGCGCCCGCGCGATCTGCTCGATCTCCTGACACTCATGCAAGCCGCCGATGGCATGAATGATGTCGTGAGCAGGGTTCTCCGGTTCAGGCATTTGAAGTCCACAGCAACGTCCGCAGAGCAAATCCGCCTGCTGTGCCAGGCTCGGCGCATGCGTATCACGCAGGAGCGTATGGAGCAGAGAAATACTCAAGCGGGTACCGCTGGCATCCGGCAATGCGGCTGGACCGGCCAGGGCCGCGAGTGCGGCGCCCGCGTGACGGGCCGCCATGGCGGTGACGAGGAGGAGTTCATCGGCACCGGACTCAAGATGCTCGATGCGATGATCGTAGAAGGGCTGCATCTGGAGCCGCCCGACCAGGTCTCGCAACCCGTCGCGGACGGTTGCCAGATCTGCTGCCGTTGCCTCGTCCCCGAGCGCCCGCGCGTAACTTGGGACGAACCCGGTTTCGGATACCTCGCGGACCCAACGATCCAGAAGGCTCACCACCTCCAGAACGCGCATGCCCAGACCATCCTTGTCCTTGACCAGTTCGCCTCTGATCTCCGCAACTGGCAATGGAAGCCCTGCCGGTTGCATTCCCATGGCAATGGCACGGGCGGTCTTCCTTGCCTCCGCCCAGTAGCGCAGGGCTCTCTCGCCCGCGGAGTCCTCTATAGGGGTCTCGCTCTGCTGCCCGACATCTCTATTCTCCTGAACCGGATGGAACATCCGCCGGTAGCGCTGCGGGGCTGTGTCTTTGTCATAGACAGGAATGCACCAGGCCCGGTCATAGGTGCCGACACGGTTGAAAGGCTCGCCACCGTTCTCAAGATTCGCTCTCAACTGAAACGCAAGCCCCCAGGCGTAGGACCCGAGCCGCTCATCCGCTTCCTGCGGCGAGAGCGGCGGCGCATCCACGAAGAACCTATCGAGTTCCCGTGCACGCTCCAGGAACGTGTCCCTCGTGACGAACCACAGCAACTTGTCGCGCAGGGTGATGGTCTCTTCCTGCAGGATGCGCTTGAGCGCCGGGAAGAGCCGCCCGCTCGAGCAGAGATGAAGTGCGTGCATGTAGGCTACGCACGCATCGGAGCCTATTTCGCGCTGGAGCTGCCTGGCCGCCGGAGATTCCATCTGTTCCACGGTGGTGTATTGACGCGTCTCGGCCAGTCTCATGTTGGTCGTCAAATGGTGGGCGTGTGCCTTGAGCATGCCGATGCCCGCCCACTCGTCCGTCACGGTGTGCTGCTGCGCGGCGTGCGCGTTGAGTCCGGTCGTGTCCAAGCGCGTGCTGATGCCCCACCTGCCGCCGCCGAGTTCCGCGTCCAGCGGGTCGATGGTGAAGATGATCGGCAGATTCGTCTGATCCTGCTTCAGCCGTATCTCACCTGTGCCCCAAGGCAACCAGAATACATGACGGTGCATCTCCATGAGACCATTCCAGATGTTGCCTGACTCCCCATCCGGGACGCCAGCGGCTTCCACCACGTTCCGCATCCGCATGAACCCCCGCTCCCACACTTCACGAATCTCCTCTGTCGAACGCAGCAGGCACTCCTGCGCTGAACCGAACGTCGCCTCCTCCAGAATCTTGGGAGTCTGGTGCACGACCGGGGAACGCCGGGGGGCCGGTCGAAGCACCTGCCCGCATAGTTCCCGTGCGTCATGCCGCACGCGCAGTATTGCCGTCGCGACGCGCAGCTCCTCTTCCTTCTCAGTGGTGAATGGCCCCAGTTCTTCGCGCTGCCTCAGTAATTTTTTCCTATCCCTGTTGCTGCCTTTTGGCGTCGCTTCCGCGACTCTCTTCATATGCTGCAAACGATCTTTCAATGCTGCAAGTGCCTTGGTATCAAGTGCGCGGGGATCTTCTGCTGGAGGCATGGGAGAGAGATATTGTTCTATTTTCATATCATTGTGCAAGAACGTATTGCCATCAGGCGCGGACGTGCATGCATTCCCCTCTATTCCCCCATTGCAGGCACATGAAAAATCCCCGGCTTGCGCCGGGGATAGGTTGTTTCCTTCGTGACCGAGGCTCACCCATTGCGGGGAGGCCCCACGCACACGGCGATGACCGTGTGTGCGTCCATGGGCGGGCACGGTCTCCCAAAATCCATTGCAACCAGGAACTGTCCGGCTGCATCCGTGCTGCCCGCGAGGCCGGGCGCCAACGAGAGCAGGGTGCACAGTTTCGATGCGCGATCCAAGCTCCCCTCCCCATCCTCATCACTGGGTTCGATCACGCGCGGGTCCAGGATCCGCAACAGCGCCTCACTCTGGTCGCGCACGCGCGTGCCTACCTCCATGCCCGGGACGGTCGTGCCCTGCAGCGGCGACCAGACGGCGCTGTCCAGACGACACCCCTCCAGCACCTCTAGCATCTCGTGGGTGATGACCAGCACCTTGACCGGAGCATGGTACGCCGCCGGCCCCCACGGGGCGAAATCGACCTGGAGCCGGAAACACGACGCATCGGACCGGTTCGGGTTGTCCAGCTCCGAGCAACGAACCAACGCGGGACGCCCGATGGCCACCGTCGCCGCATCCTGCATATCCAGAATGACCAGGTGCGGGACGCCGGGCAGAGGGGGAGATGCACCGTGAACATCGGGTGGCCTCTCCAGAGCACTTCGGTGTAGCAAGGCATTGACGTTGGGACTGAAGCCCAGGTCCGGCACCTCCGTGGGCGGGTTGTCGGACCGGTACCGGTCGGCCCATCGCCGTCGGTAGAGCCCCATGAAAAACTCGCGCATGGTATGGACGCCCGCATCGGACCATACGCTCTCTCTCGTGCCGAGATCGTACAAACTTCCAACGGAAAAAAACGGATGCAACGCGGTCATGGTTCTCTCCTTTGAGGTATCGGCCACCATTGAGGCCGCCCCATGAGGGAGGGTCGTTCGGAGGCACGCCGATGTGCCTCCCGCTCTGATCTCGTAAAGATCAACGCAGGAGGCACCGGGCGCCTCCGTTGCACTCGGTGTAGCGAAAGAACCTAGCCAGACCAGCGGTCTGGACCATCGATTGTACAATCATCTTTCATTTGTACAATGGTCTGCATCGTGAAAGGGCGGCAAGACCCTATCCCCCGAACGTAAACGCGTACCCCTCCACTCCCTTCCCCCGGATCTTCAGCACTATCTCATGCTCGCCGTATTCCCCCTTGAAGAGGGTGAAGAGCTTGTCGCCGTCGAGCGTGAGTGACGTCACCTTCTCCCCATCGATGAACACCTCCGCCGAGCCGGGCTTCGCACCATCGTCCAGACCCATCACCAGGTTGATCTCCGATCCTAGGAACTTCATCCGGATCTCGCCCTCATCGCTCCGTAAGACCTGCCGCTCGCCATCCATGAGCTGCCACTTCCCGACCAGGTAGTACTTGTGCAGCTGCATCGACGCGGGAGCCACGTAGTCGACGACGATGTCCGACGGTTCAAATTGCGCATTCCCGAGCGACGGCCAGCTTCGCTCGCCCAAATAGATCTCCGGCGTTTGATCACGGCGTTCCTCGGAACCGCGGGTAGATAACGCGGGTGGAATACCCGCGCTATCGGTGGTGATGGTTATTCCAATTTCCTGCAACAAACTCTGTATCGCCAGATCCGTCTCCTCATACGCCCCCTCCCCGAAGTGCGTGTACCGGATGGTGCCCTCCGCATCGATCAGGTACTTGGCCGGCCAGTAGCGGTTGGCAAAGGCTCTCCACGTGCCGAAGTCGTTATCCTGCGCCACCGGGTAGGTGAGCCCGTGCCGCTTGATGGCGTCTCTCACGTTGCCCTGATCCTTCTCGAACACGAACTCCGGTGAGTGCACGCCGATCAGGACGAACCTCCCCGTATCCTTAAATTTGTCCCAGTAGCCCTCCATGTACGGCAGCGTCCGGATGCAATTGATGCAGCTGTAGGTCCAGAAGTCGACGAGGACGACCTTCCCTTTGAGCGATGCCAACGTGAATGGCTCGCTATTGTGCCATGGCCCGAGGCCGGTGAATTCGGGGGCGCGGACGAGCTTGGGGAGTTTTGGGAGATTCATGGAAGCAGAAGAAAAATTATTGCCCGAGGGCGGGTTTTCTACCCGCGGCTCATTGCCAAATTGGTCACCAAATAACCTCTCCTCCAACCGCGTCCCCAGATCCCCGAAATTCGTGTGATCGAGCAACCACACCTGGAATTTCTCGAAGAACCGGTACTGGAGGCTCACGGCGGTGACGATGAGCAGGACGCCGGCCACCTGCTTCACGATGCCGGTGAAGCGGCTGAGAGCACGCACGGAGTGCACCGCCGCTTGCCCACCGTAGCCGATCAGGAGGAGCGGCACGGCTGTCCCCAGGCCGTACGCGCCCAGGAGCAATGCGGCACGCACCCCCGGCTCATCCCGCACGAGCGCGAAGGCGAAGCCGAGGGCAGGCCCGGCGCAGGGCACCCACACGAGTCCGAGCGTGAGGCCGATGATGAAGGCGGCCAGCGGATTCTCCCTGCCGAGCGCCTGCGTAGCCGATTGCTGGATGTCGGTACCCCACTGCTGGATGCGCGTGGCGATCCGGCCGCCGATCTCCATGGCCAGAACCCCGAGGACGGCCGCGATGATGACGGATTCCAGGCCCTTCCCCCAGAAGAAAAATGCCCCCAGGACCGCACCCGCATACTGCGCCGCCCGGTCGTGGGTGAGGAACCCCAAGCCGAAGAGGACGAGCGCGTAGAACGTGGCGATGCGGATGTAGTCCGCGAGCGCGACGAACTGGTTGAGAACGACGAGCAGCAGGAACGTGAATCCCACGAAGCTCACCAGCATCCCCGCGATGGTGAGGAGCGGCCGCAACCGGCTCCGCCCCGCGATGCTCACCCCGAGCACGATGGGGATGAGCGGCAGGATGCAGGGCAGAAGGATCGTGAGAAGGCCGGCGCCGAAGAGAGTCACGACAAGACCGAATGTAGACATCATGCGCAGAGAATAGTCTCAGCCCTGGAGGAACGCCATCAGCCCCTCATCCGTCGGGAAGCTCACGCTCTTGATCAGCTTCCCCTGCCCGTCCACCTTCACGAACGTGTGCTGCTGCACGACGCCGTACGTCGCCTTCAGTGCGCTCGCCGCGTCGTAATCAATCTTGTAGACCGACACGGGGAAGGATTCCGTCTGGTACCACCGGGCCAGCGTGACGTCGTGAGCGCGGCACTTGGGGCACCACGCGGCGGCGAAGAAGAGGATCTTCGACTTCCCGTCGGTCAAAACCGACGAGGAGAAATCGGCCAGATCCGCATGGTACACGCCCGACGCGTCGGCACCGGCTTCCATCATCGGGCCGTCCTCCTGCGACGTGGCACCGGCATCCGCCGGTGCGGGTTCCTCCTTCACCATTGCGCCCCCATCGTCATCCGTCTCCGGTCCTACTTCTTCCCCCATCATGGCCGCCACTCCACCGGGCTCCTCGCTGTCCGCTTCGCCCTTGAGCACCATGGCATCCTCCACAGGCGGCGTCGACGTGTCATTGGCAGTGGGTGATGTTCCTGTCTTGTTGCACGCAAAGAGCACTGCCGGAACCGCAAGGAGGACTATCCATCGCTTCGACATAGGAGTGTGTGGGGAAGAAGACGCTCGATAGTCTAAACGATACGTTCAGTGTGGACAATGCAAGGACAGGGGGAGCCGGAGCTCCCCCCTGCGTTGCCATCATGCGGACTTCCTTGTCCTGTCACGGATGTCCCGGGGTGCATCCGGAATGCGGAGTCTGTCGAGGTTGGCGAGCAGGAGGATGTAATACACGCATCCCACCAGCAAACCCGCCGGCACGGCCACGCGTCCTCCGAACTGCCACAGACGAGCGGCGGTCCCCCCCGCCAACAGAAATCCGGCTCCTGCAAATAGGAAGACTGCGATCCATCTGCAGTCACGCCACTCGCGCAGCAGATTGCCGTAATGGGAGGGGCGCATTTCGGGTCGCTCTGCATCCGCCCATTCCGCATGATCCAGCATGCAGATCTGGCGGAACGCGAACGCTCCGCACACAGCCAACGGCCCCATCGCGAATACGAACCACCGGAACGCATTCGATTCCAAAAACTCCATCTGACACCTCCTGCAAGAAGGGAAAGGATCAGCACAACAGCGGGAATAGTATGTCTATTTCATTATACTTCGCAACTGCTTTCCGTCCGTGTCCGGATGACCCGCTTCTTCAGGCAAAGGAAGAACAACCATCGAGGCGGACCCGAAAAAATCGGGGGGGCGTCTCCGCCCCCCCCCTTCCGTCAGTCACCACTCCACCAACATTTCATAGGTCTTCGCGAGCAGGCCGTACACGATGACCATCGCAGATGGCACTGCCAGAGCGGTCATCCACCAGACCGACACGTCAGCACCGGCCGACACCACCAGTCCTCCAGCTAGGCAGGAGACCATCAGGAGCGGCCTGAAGGCGATGGCATCCCAGCGGTCCCGAGTGGCGCGGACTCGGTCGCGCATGTCGGCGGTTATTTCAGTGGTGTACGGCAAGCTCTGCGCTTGACGATGCCAATACCGCGCCCGGGGCCCGGCGACGATCGAGACGATCAGCAGAAACCCCATCACGAGCAAGACCGCCATAGTTGCACCAGACATGATTCCTCCTTTGGGAATTGGCGACAGAAATAAAGATCGGACTGACGGTCGGCGATTCTAGAACGGACGAAAGGGAAAGACAATACAGATTTACATCCTTGCACGATCGTTCTTCCCCTGTGTCCGCGAAGACGGACACTCCCGATGGAACAAACAGCGATCGCACATCCGGTTCCGGGCGGTGCACACCGCGCGCCCGTGGCTGATGAGGAGCGGGTTGATCGCCCCCCAGTCCCTCCTCGGCACCTGCCGCATGAGGTCGAGTTCGATACGCTTCTGATCGCGCCGCCAAGTGAGGCCCAACCGGCGCGCGAGCCGGATGACGTGCGTGTCAACGGCAATGCCTTCGTGCTTGTCGAAGGCTGCATGGAGGACGCAGGAGGCCGTCTTCCGACCAACTCCCGGCAGCGCGAGGAGTTCCTCCATGGTCGAGGGGACGCGGCCGGCGAATCGTTCGATCAGCAGGCGGCATGTCTCCCGAATGTACCGCGCCTTTGAGTGGTAATGGCCGCATGAGCGGATGTTCCGTTCAATCCTGACGAGCGGTACCAGGAGGAAGTCTCGTGGCGTCCGATACGTGCGGAAAAGATCCTTCGTGATGATGTTCACCCGGGCATCGGTGCACTGAGCGGAGAGGATGGTCGCGACGAGGAGCTCGAAGGGATTGCGGTGCGCGAGGAAACTCCTGGGAGGCTGGTAGAGCCGCCTCAGTTTGCGAAGCACGGTCGCGATTGGCACGCCCTTCATGCGTCGAGTATAGAGTGAGGATCGACTCCGAAACATGCGCGCAGGGCGTCAACGGGATTGGGAGCATGCCTGCGAAAATGGACTCGATCGGCCTCCTCGATCGTCTATAGTGTCGGCCCTATGGCTCCGCTGCCGCCGCTCACCGTGTTTGATGTGGAGACGACCGGCCTGGACCCGAAGAAGGGACACCGCATCGTCGAGATCGCGGGGGTCCGCCTGGAAAACGGCACGCTGCGCACGGACAGCGTCTTCGTGGAAATGGTGAACCCCGAGCGGGAGATCCCATGGGAGGCCCGGCAGGTGAACAAGATCAGCGACCAGGAGGTGGCGGGCGCTCCCACGATCGAGCAGGTTCTGCCGCGTTTTTTGGATTTTGCGGGAGGCTCGATCCTCGTCGCCCACAACGCGCAGTTCGATTACGGATTTCTGGAGAACGAGAAGCAGTTCTGCTGGGGCTACGTCGAGCTCCCCGACTGTCTCTGCACCATGCGGCTGTTCCAGAATATCTACCCCGGCGAATTCCGTTCGAATCTGGACGTCGTATGCCGCAAGTTCAGCCTGCAGACCCCCCCGATGCGCCACCGAGCCCTGGCCGACGCCATGCTGACCGGTCAGGCGCTCCTGCAGATGATCGAACACGGGCATATCTCATCCATGGATGAACTGCGAAAGCGGGCGGCGATCAAACAGATGGTACTATGATGGCGTGCCCTCCCTGCACATCCTCACGGGCGCCGGCAACCCGATGCTCCGCAAGAAGGCGGCAACAATTCCCAGAGTGACGAAGAAAATCGTCGCTCTGGCGGAGGACATGCTGGAGACGATGGCCGCGGCGAGCGGAGTGGGTCTCGCGGCGCCGCAGGTGGGACAGAGTATCCGCCTCTGCCTGGTGCCCCTCGAAGGCAAGTTGAAGGCCCTCGTGAACCCGCAGATCACGTGGAGAGGACCGGAGACGCGCATCGACGAGGAAGGCTGCCTGAGCCTGCCGGACGTCTGGCTCCCCGTCGAACGCGCGGTCGAGGTCGCGCTCGCCTACACCGATCTCAAGGGTAAGCCCCAGGAGCGCCACCTGAGGGACTTCGAAGCCCGCGTGGTGCAGCATGAAATCGATCACCTCGACGGAATCCTCATCGTGGATTACCGGGCAAAACCTCTCTAATATTGTTCGCCATGACTGAGCTGGAATCCATCATCGGCCTGGAAGTTCACGCGCAGATGAACACGCGGACGAAGATGTTCTGTGATTGTGACAATGACGCCTTCGGCAAGGAACCGAACACCACCGTCTGCGAGATCTGCATGGGACACCCGGGCACACTGCCGGTTCCCAATGCCGCAGCGATCGACAAAGCGATCAAGGCGTCACTCGCGCTTGGTTGCACCGTGAACGAGCACAGCCACTTCGACCGGAAGCACTACTTCTACCCCGATCTCCCGTCGGGATTTCAAATTTCCCAGTACGACTTCCCGCTCGCGTCGAAAGGAGAGGTGACCTACGACTTGCCGGATGGAGCAGAACGTACCTGCAGGATCACAAGACTTCACATTGAGAACGACGCCGGCAAATTGAGCCATCGTGGATCGTCGACTCTCTGCGACTACAATCGCGCCGGCACGCCGCTCATGGAAATCGTGACCGAGCCGGACCTGCGGAATGCGGAGGAAGCGATGGCGTTCGCCGAAGAGCTGCGCCGGATCCTGATCGCGGTGAACGCCTCCGAAGCCGACATGTTCAAGGGGATGATGCGCTTCGATGCTTCTCTCTCACTGCGCGAGAAGGGAACCGAGAAGTTGAATCCGCGAAGCGAGATCAAGAACCTGAACTCCTTCAGGGCGCTCGAGCGCGCGCTGATGTATGAGGAAGCGCGGCTACGGCAGAGCTGGGAGGAAACCGGCGGTCCGCTCAAGGGCTCTGTCACCGTCGGCTGGCTGGATGACGAAGGCCGCACGCGGCTGCTGCGGGAGAAGGAGACCGCCGACGACTACCGCTACTTCCCGGAACCGGATATCCCCCCGCTCGTGATGGACGCGGCGACGATTGAGCGTGTGCGGAAGACCCTGCCCATCCTCCCGTGCGCGCAGCGGCAGCACTACATAGCTTCCGGCCTCTCCGCCGCCGAGGCGATGATCCTGCTCGACGAACCGCGTCTCCGGGAGCTCTTCGACGCCGTGCAGGCGAAGACCGGCGACGTGAAGAAGGCCTCGAGCATCGTGCTGACGCAGCTGACCGGTTTCCTGAACGCCCAGGGACAATCACCTGCCGATGCGCCCGGAGTGAGCGACGTGCTCGATGTCGTCGACGCCGTCCTCTCGGGATCCATCTCCGGCAACGCGGCGAAGGACGTGTTCGAGAAGATGATCGCCACAGGCAAGTCCGGCAGCACCATCATCGCGGAGGAAGGCATGCAACAGATCTCCGATGACAGCGCACTGGAGGAGTGGGTGAAGAAGGCAATCGACGCAAACCCCGCGGCCGTCGCATCCTATAAAAATGGAAAAGAGCAGGCGCTCGGCGCCGTCGTCGGGTGGATCATGAAGCAGACCAAGGGGCAGGCGAACCCTGCCAAAGTGAATGAGATGGTGAAGAAGGCTGTGTTATGAACTATCACCACCCTTCCAACTCCTTCACATCCCACCTGCCTGAAGCAGAGGACCAAGGATATTCTTCAGGTGTAGCCACCAAACCAGCCTTCACTGGATTCAAGTGAATATACCGGGTCACAGGTCCAATTTTGGAAATGATCTTCACATGGAATCTGGATTGCCACAGCTTACTCATGCCTAAGTTGAAACAGACGCCATACTTGTACACCCTCATGATTCTTGAAATGGACTCAGGAGATGGCACATTGAGAAGAAAATGACAGTGATCTGGCATGATCACAAAGCTGTATAGAAAGAAGGGGTGCAATTCCTGAACCCGATAGAGAGAATCCACCGCTTCCCTGGCATTGGCGGCATCCTGGAAGACTGGCACCCGATCCCGGGTATTGGTGGTGATGAACATCATGGCATTGTTCTGGACAGGGTGGCGCTGGAACATGACATAATTCTGAAGGACCGCGGGCGGAATGCCCGCCCCCTTGGTGCTGGATTATTTGTTGAGTGTGGATTTCTGCTCTCCTCTCCGAGGAAAAATCAGTTCCAAAGAGGAATGGAACACCGCTCTAAAGATAGAAAAACCCCTATCCCCGGGAGCGGGCATTCCGCCCGCGGTAGACTTATTTGGTGTCATCTTTGATTGTCACCAGAGATCTGCAATAATCCTGGCATCGCCCTTTCTTCACCAACGGCTGAGGAGGAATACGATGAAACTGCGTGAGATTGCCCGGACTGCGCGCCTGGGGCTGTGGTCGTTCACGACCGATGTGCTGCGTGATACTGTCCGAATCGTGAGCCTGAACCGATGGCTACTTGCCTGGAATTTCATGGCTTACTGGGTCGGTATGCTGATCGGAACGCTGGTGCCGCTGTACTGGAGTATTGTGTTCGGCTTCATCCTGGCACCGCTCTGCATCGACGCAACTATCCGGCGCCCGTACCGTCTGCGCTGGGGCAGCTGGTGCGCGGGGCTGAGCATCGGCCTGCCGATCGGAGCGGGCATGCCCAATCCCCTGGCAGGATTTCCGGGGGCGATGCTTGTCCTTGGACTTCTGGTTTCCTTCATTCTCATGCTCACGATCGTGGAGGAAACGAAAACGAAGTCCGCCTGAGAAAGGACGCCAGACCCCGCAAGCGCGCTTGCGGGGTCTTCGATGCGTGTACACTCGCATAGTATCTCTCGACCCTCCGCCCGTTCCTCCATTCCCCTCCCTCCCATGGCGCGTGATCCCTCCACCCCCCCCACGGCGGAACTCGTCCGGCGTCTGATGAGCGCGTGCACCGCGCTCATCATCCTGTGCGTCACACTCGTCCTGGGCGCAATCCTGTCGGGTTTCGGGGCCGGGAGCTTCGTCATCGCCATTGGCGCCCTCATCGGACTCTTCGGCGTGTCCTCCGCGCGGAACGCGCTCTCCGACTACCAGAAGCGTCTGACCGGGAACGTTCCGGAGGATCTCCCCCCCGTTCCCACTGCGACGGTCGTGCAACCGGCGCCCCTCGCGGCAACCGCCCCCGCGAGCAAACCCGAACGCGAGGAGTGGGAGCTGGAGCCGGCCTTCATGCGCGCGCAGCGGGATCGCAAGGAAGCGACGATCAGGAAGCCGGCGGAGAAGAAGGCGCCATCCGCCCTGAGCCATGCCGAAGGGCGCATGCAGATCGACTGGGAAGAGTGGATAGGGAAGAAGCTTCTGCAGAAAGTGGGCGTCATCATCGTGCTCATCGGGATGCTCGTGCTGCTCAAGTACTCCTTCGATAATAAAATCATCGGGGAGCTGGGCCGCATCGCACTCGCAACCGTCGCGGCGTTCCTGCTGCTGGGGGCGGGCGAGTGGTTCCATAAGAAGTATCCGCTCTGGTTCCAGGCCTTCACCGGCGGCGGCATCGTGCTCCTGTACTTTACTGTTTGGGCGGCGCACGTGTTCTACGCGAACGAACTTCTCGAGAGTCACGGCCTCAGCGTTCCGCCGGTCGTTGCGTTCGTCCTCTACGGCGCCATCACCGTCATCGCCGCGCTGGCTGCCATCCGCTACAACGCGCAGACCATCGCCTGGTTCGGGGTGCTGGGCGGTTTCCTGACTCCCTTCCTCGTCACAGGCGTCTCAAGCCCGGTCGGCCTGACGATGTACCTGGGCATCCTGTCCATCGGCATCCTGGGCCTGGCGCTCTTCAAGCGCTGGCGCTACCTGAACATCCCCGCGTTCGTCTGCACCCAGCTCTACCTCTTCGCCCTCGTCTACCCGCACGCGGACATCTCCGTTGCCTTGCAGATCGGCATCGCGGTCGGGTTCTTCCTGCTCTTCAGCCTGCTCCCGCTCGTCTACCAGTTCCGGCTGCGGCAGAAGGCGGAACCGGAGGATATCCTCCTCATCATCCTGAGCGGCGCCACGGTCTTCCAGGCGGTGGTGGATGCCACCGGCGGCTGGCGGGGCGAGTGGGTGGGGCTCCTGTCCCTGGGACTCGCCGCATTCTACGTGTGCTTCGCCGCGGCCAGCCTGCGGAACCGCGGAGACGACATGGCGCTGACCATGACGTACCTCATCGGCAGCATCGGCCTGATCGCGCTGGCCATGTACAAGTGGATGGGCATCGACTGGGTGACGCTCGGCTGGGCGCCGTACTCGGTGGTGCTCGGGTTCCTGGCGCTGCGGCTCCGCCGGCGGGATGTCCTGCATTGCGGCCTGGTGCTGCTGCTGGGTTCGCTCCTCTTCTTCATGACCCAGCTCCCGGCCATACGCGAGAACGTAGAAATGGTGTGGCATCCGTTCACCTCGCACTGGGCTCTCCTGAGCTACGTCGTCTTCGCGTCGCTCCTGGCCTGGTTCCGGATCCTGCGCGATCTGCCGCAGATATCGCCGCATCGCGACGCGCTGGAGACGCTCGGCCACTCCCTGCACATCGCCGTCGCCGGCATCCTGTTCCTGGCCGTCACCTTCGAGGTCACCCGCCTTGACTTCGCGATCACGCTCCCGTTGGCGGTCGCCTACCTGGGCTTCTCACTCGTCGGGATGCTCGTCTTTGCAGCCACGGCATCGCTCGTGTGGTTCATCGCGGCGATCATCGTCCAGGCGCTCGTGTTCCTCTTCACGTTCTTCATCGGTGATACATCGGGCATGGTATCCCCGCTCATTCACGCCGGTGAGGTGACGCCGATTTTCCATTCGTGGGCGGCGGTATCGCTTCTGTCATTCATCATGGCAGTAGGGACGTACATGATCGTCTCTCGACGACGGGAGTCCGTGGCCGGCGCCCTCCCGGTCCGGACCATGATCCTCGTCGCCGCGTCGGCGCAGGTGTGGCTCCACGGGACAGTCGAAATCCAGCATCTGGTTGACGCACTCAGCTGGTCGCCCATCCTCTTCCATCGGACACTCAGCTTGTGGTGGACCGTCTTCGCCCTGGCTTTCGTCGGATGGGGGTTGGTGAGTGAACGACCCAAGGCGCTCCAGAGCGGGATCACCCTCCTCTTCCTGCCGCTCCTCAAAGACCTGTTCCTGAAAGTGCAGGACCGCACGGACTTGTACGAAACTATCTTGTGGATCGGTCTGCCAGTGCTGCTCCTGTTCGCCGGCATCCTGTGGCAGAAACGCGAGTTGAGCCGCGGCGCGGTGGCCATGCTGGCCTGCCACCTGGCGGCGACGCTCCTCAGCCATCTGACCGGGCTGTCCCACATCCCCTTCGTGGAAACGGTCCTGTGGACAGCGCTGACGCTCGGCCTGTGCGTCACCGGCACGCGGAGCAAAGAGCGCAGCATCCTCACCGCCGGCATGCTGATGTTCGGGGCGCTCATGATCGTGGATATGCTCACGAACCTGTCCCGGGCCGGAAGCTTCCTCCCCACCGTCTGGTGGGCGCTCGCCGGACTGGCGGCGATGATTGCGGGGTTTGTGGAGCGCGAGAAGGCGCTCCGGAAGCTCGCGATCGGCGTCTTCACCGCCACCATCATTAAGCTGCTCATCTTCGACTTCGCGGTGCTCACCACCGGTGTGCGCATCGGCGCCAGCATCGCAACCGGCCTCCTCCTCATCGGCGCCTCCTACCTGTACCAGCGCTTCGACGCCATGCTCTCCCGTTCCACTCCCCGCTGATCATGCGCAGACACCTTCCGGTCATCGGCTTCCTGGTCCTGACCCTCGTCCCCACCCTCGCGCTCGCCCAGAACTTCGCGTATGAACGCCCGATCGCATTTCCTGCTGTCTCGCTGTCCTCGTCGGTCCTGTTTCTCCTGGACCCGCACGCATCGGGTATCGGGAAGGGGACGTACCAGATCCGCTCAGACCAAGGTTCGGAGCAAGGTTCGGAACAGGGTCCGGAACAAGGTCCGGTGCCGTTCAAAAAAACCGATGGCTCCACGAATGTCCTGCGGGGAGCGACCGTGACACGGGCTCCGGTGGCGGCGGATACAGCACCTAAAACCGATCCGGCGGCGCTCGTCGACAACAATCCTGAAAGCTCCTTTCAGCCGCAAGCCGCTCCGGAATACGTGTTCCGTTTCCGCCTGCAGGAAGCGGCCAGCCCCATCTATCTGACCATCCATCCTCTCTCGGGATCCGTGGAGCGCATCCGGGTCCGCCTGGGTACGAGCGAACAGGCGCTGCACGACGCATTCACCGGCACGCCGTCCGGGATCACGATCCCACTCTCCGGCGAGCAGGCAACGGTGGTGGAAGTGGCCATCAAGCCCGGGGAAGGGGTGATGCGGATCGCAGAGATCGAGCTCCTGGCCGCGCAGACGGCCCTGCTCTTCCGGGCGGAACCGGGCGCGTCCTACGTGCTGCGCTACGGGACGACGGAGAACGTGTCGCCGCTGCCGGCGGGGCACCTGTTCGCTGACACGTCGACTATCGAGGGGAACCTGGGACCGGTGCGCGCGATCGGAGAGGCGGGAGCGGACAGCGACGGCGACGGCGTCTCCGATGCACTGGATAATTGCCGCGGGACGCCGAACGCCGACCAGACGGACCGCGACGGCGACGGACTGGGCGACGCGTGCGACAACGCGCCGGACGTGCCGAACACCGCTCAGGGCGACCGTGACAGGGACGGAGTGGGTGATGCGCAGGACAACTGTCCGGATGTGCCGAACCCGGATCAGAAGGACGTGCGCCTGCGAGGCACCGGCTGGGCCTGCGACGACGATGACGGCGATGGCGTGCAGAATCATAGAGATAACTGCGTCGGCGTCAGCAACCCCGACCAGCGGGACCTGGACAACAACCGCATCGGCGACGTGTGCGAGGACGACCGCGACCGCGACGGCGTTCCGGGGAAAATCGACAACTGCCCGACAAATGCCAATCCCGACCAGCGGGATACCGACGGTGACGCCATTGGTGACCTATGCGACGACTGCCCATTCCATCGCGACCGGGAGCAGCGCGACAAGGACAAGAATGGCGTAGGGGACGCGTGCCAATTCTCGGAGGACGCAAAAAAAGATGATCGTGACAACGACGGGACACCGGATGAGAAGGACACCTGCCCGCTCCTCAGCAACCGCGATCAGTCCGACGATGACGGCGATGGCGTGGGCAACGCGTGCGACAACTGTCCTTCCCTTCAAAACAGCGACCAGTTCGACCGGAACCACGACGGCAAAGGCGATGTGTGCACCGATAGCGACGGCGATGAGGTTCTGGATCCCTACGACAACTGTCCCGCCTACGCCAACGCCGACCAGACTGACCGCAACGTGAACGGCACCGGCGACCCCTGCGATGATACGGACGGCGACTATGTGGAGAACGGCCGCGACAATTGTCCAGACGACTACAACCGCTTCCAGGAGGACGAAGACGCCGACGGCACCGGCAATGTCTGCGACAGGACCGACGACCGCTGGTCGGAGAAGCAGCCGTGGCTGCTGTGGGCGAGCATGGGAGGAATCATCGCCATTTTGACCGGGTTTGGGTATGTGATTCTGAAACGGTCGGGGGTGCCGCCGGTGTCCTAGAAGGGTGCCAGTATTAGTCTGATGCCCTTTCCATGTACGCCCCCGTCTCCGTATTCACCTTCACCATCTCTCCTTCGTTGATGAAGAGCGGGACGTTCACCTGCAGGCCGGTCTCGAGGGTCGCCTGCTTGTTGCCGCCGGTGGCGGTGTCGCCGCGGACTCCGGGCATGGTCTCGGTGACCTTGAGGGTGACGGTGGATGGCAGCTTGATGCCGATGGGTTTTTCCCCGTACATGAGGGCGTCGACCTCCTGCCCCTCTTTCAGAAATTCCTTCTGCTCCTCCACCACCTCCGTAGGGAGCGGGAACTGATCGTAGCTGCCGAGATCCATGAACGTGGAGGTGTCATCGTCGCTGTAGAGGTACTGCACGCGCCGGAACCCCACGTCGGCCGGCTCGATCTTCTCACTGCCCTGGAAGTTCTTGGCGATGAAGGCACCGGTTTTGAGGTTCTTGAGCTTGCACTGCATGTTTGCTTTGCTCTGACTCTTGCGGCCGAACTGGGACGTGACGACCAGGTACGGTTCGCCGTCGATCGTGATGGCCGTGCCCGGTTTCAAGTCAGTAATCGTATACATAGCGTTCCGTGAGAAGGAAAATGATACCGTCAATGCATCATTGATATTATGGTGGACGGATTAGAGCGATTTCCCGCTCCCGCCTCCGCTCACGTACTGCATCTCCGATCGTATCTTCGTCATCTCCCGCACGATGAACAGCGGCAGATCACCGGTCGGCAGTTCATACAGCAGCTGGCGCAGGATGCTCCCGCGGTCGGAGTGGTCCTGGATGGCGCGGAATTCCAAGATCAACTGATTGTACCGGGAGCGCGGCTGCTTGTAGATGAGAACCCGGTTGCGGATCCGACGGGCGTAGCCCCGCACTCCGTCGGGATCCAGGCGGGCGGCAACCGTCCTGTCCGGCGGCGCCGTTTCCTCCACCGACCGCAACACCCCGAGCGTGAATTCGAGCGGAGCGAGCGAGGCAGCGGCCTCCCTACGATCTTCCTCCGGGAGCAGACCAATGCTCGTCTGCAGGCGGATCACGTCCTCTTTCGCCGCGACCAGATCGCCCGTCTCCACCCTCTGCCGGACGGCCACGATGGCATCGGCGATGAGCGTGCCACGCACGTCCTGGGGCTTCAGCGGACTCTCCGGCAGCAGGGTGCCAGCCTGGAGGACCGCTTCCTTGAGATCGTAGGAAGGATCCGTGGGGAGCGCTGCGGACAGGTCCGCTGTCGCTGAGGCGATCTGCTGCTCCACGAGCGTCTTCACCAGCGCAGCGCTGCCGGAGTGACTGGCCACCTGCAAGACCGTCTGCTTGTACTCCAGAAGCGGCGCGGCGGCGTCCTGCTTGCCCTGCGTTCCCCGTTGCAGGAGTGCCGCGGCTTCGTTGAGCCGGGTATCGGCCTGTGCGAGGCGCTTCTGAGCACGCGCCTCAGAACCGAGCGTGAAGAGCACATCCACCGCTTCCGCCGCGCGTTTGATGGGATACAGGGTGGAAGTGGGGAGGATACCTGCCTGCGCCGCCCGGCGTTCCAGCTGCAGCTGGGCAATCTCGCGGCGGTGCATGCCGTCGCGAGCCAGGTTGCGGGTCACCCAGGGATCGTCATACGCGGCGGATGCGATGGGTCCGACGGTTTCAACGGCACTGTACCCGCCTTGCAGCTCCACCCTGTCGCCGGCCACGAGCCGCAGCTGCCGCCCGCCGCGGTCCAGCTGCGCCGAGCGGTTCCACACGCGCACGGCCACCTCGGCCCCCGCGATGACGGACACGCTCCCCTCGTGCACGGTCACATCCCCCTGACCGGTGGTGACGGTCAGACCGGACACGGAGGATGGGAGCAAGCCCAGCAGCCAGATCTTGCCGGCATGGAGCGTGAGGGTGGTGTGGGAGCAGACAGTGGGCCGGTTGCAGAGATCGTTCACGGCGAGCGTGGTGTGGGGAGCAAGCCGCACGACGCCGTCATCGTGGAGAATGACAGTCGCTTCCCCGTCCTGGGTCTGGAGGACCGCGCTGCGTCGGAGCATGGTCTCCCGCACCAGCGGCTGCCAGAGACCGTCACGGAAGTACGTCACCTGCCCGGCCGGCCGGACGAGAATGAGAGACTGCGCGACCGTCTGCTGCGGCAGGAAGATGAAGGGCATCAGGCGGACTGCCAGGACCAGCACACACACCGTTGCCGTCCAGCGTAACGCACCACGCCAGGGAGGCGCGGCAGATGCGGGCGCAAGTTGCAGGAGCAGCCGGCGGCGGAGCGCCTGCTGCAGACCATCCGGCGGCGTCAGCCACAGGCGGATGCGCTCGAGCAGAGGCATGGGGGAAACAGGCAGACGGGACAGGACACCCTGCCAGACACGGACACGATCCCCAGGCGTCGGCTGCAGCGCAGCGCGCGCCGAGACAAGGAGGGCATCGGGCATTGCAATACGCTCCATCACCTGCCTCCGGAGGCGTTGTCGCACATCCGACCGCGACGCCTGCGCCCGGGCGGCGTAGCGGAGAAGATCCTCCACGGAGGAGCCGTCAGAGGAGGGCGGAGGGACTGATGGCATCTGTCGCTTGTGAAAACGGGGATGATCGTGGTTTGTTACGCTTCTCAGAGCCAAATGGACGACCATGCTCCGCGCGACGACGCCACTCTTCCGGCAGGAAGGTCTCCAGCTTTCGCAGCGCACGGAATTTGAGGATGCGCACTCCCCCCTCGGTCATGCGGAGCGAGCGCGCCACCTCCTTGTGCGTCAGCTCCGAGACGTAGGAGAGGATGAGGATTTCCCGATACCGGCGCGGGAGCATATCGAGCGCGCCGCGGACCACCTGGAGCAGATCATGCTGCGCCACCGATGCGTCGGCATGATTCAGCCGGTCGGGATCAAGGAGATCGTCCGGCATCTCGTCGATCTCGCGATTCCTGCGGTAGGTATCGATGATGACATGCCGCGCGATGCGGAAGAGCCAGGCGCCGAACGGCACATCCTTCCGTGGTTTGTAGGTGTGCAGCTTCTCCCACGCCTTCACGAACACGTCCGCCACCAGATCCTCCACCATCTCCCGCTGCGAGCGGAAGGACGTGTAGCGGTACACCTGCAGGAAGTAATGATCGTAGACCTTCCCGAAGGCTTCGGTGTCGCCGTCCTGCGCCTTGCGCACAAGTACCTGCAGCTCGGCCTCGGAGAGAGGGATGGGGGGCATGGGAGGTGATTATACACCATTTTTCGTATTCCAATCCGCAGCCGGGAGCCCGTGCTCCCGGATTTTTACATGTAGAGATATTCATGTTCTGTAAAGTCATCCCCGTATCGCAGATAGCCTCGGACACCAAGTGTGCACTTCACGAACCTGTCGAATTCGTGAAGGTAGATGTTTGAGAAAACCCCGAAAAAATTTGCAGCCGACCAAAAACAAAGAAAAGAAAGAGCAAGAAAGAATCAAAGACCAAGGTTCAAAGTACCCTCACCCCGGCGCGGGAACCATCACGCGGATTGCGATCCCTCGGATCGTCCCCGGCCACGAGCGCCTGCTCGCAGTCACGAAACCAGTACGCGTACGGGACATCGCCGGAAGACGGGAAATAACCACCGGTGCAGTAGCAAGCCGCGCCATCGACATCTTGATAGTCATCAAGGACTTCACCGTCCGTTTCCGCGATGCGCGTGAGGAAGCCGGACTGCCACGCCTCCGGCACAAGGCCATGCTCATGTGCATATTGCTCCGAACCCTGCATTGCGAGATATTCATGCGGAGAATGGTTGGCCTCGATTTGCGACCTGCCTCCGACCGTCTGCCCTTTGCCTTGGCGCGGGATTCTTTGGAGATTTTCGATGAGCAGAACCATCCAGCCGGGGAATTGCGACGATTCCAGGATTTGCTTCTTCGTCTTGCCGCCGTGGTTCTTGGGGTCGAAGCGCTCCGGGAAGTACACGAGAGAGCCATTCTTGTCAGCGCCCTCGTACGCATCCCACATCCAGACCGGCTGAGCAGTATCGAGCCGCAGCTTTGTGCCATCGCTGGAACGCAGCTTGCCCTCGTCGTGGTACTGCGTGATTGCCTTGCTCATACCTTCTGAGAGTGCCATGGGGGGGAGAGCGAAGGGAACCGGATGCGGCCTTGTGAATCCCTGCTCGACCTTGGCGAGCAGTTCGGGGTGCGCTTTCAACGCTTCCATCACATGCCCGATGCCGGGAACACCGTCGCGCATTTCCTTCGGACTCATCAGGGCATTCTTGTCTTTCTTCGTTCCAGCAAAAAGACCGAAGCGCTCATAGATTTCCAGTGCCTTGTGGAAGGAATCCGACCACCCGTGCTCACGTTCAAGCGTGAGCATTGTTGCCGGGACAATGCGTGTAACCGACTGCTCGATTTTCTCTTGGAGCAGACGCCGCGTTCCCTCAACCTCGGGGTGCGCGGTGAGTGCAGGCGTATTCAATTTTCGTTGGAGCGCGAGGAGTTGGCCGAGTACTTCGGACATAGGAGATGTTGGGAATTGTATGTAATTTACATACTTATTTAATGGTGTCAAGGTCTGTCCACCAGAACCCATCACTCCCACTCAATCGTCCCCGGCGGCTTATTCGTCAGATCCAGGAATACCGCCTCCACCCCCGGCAGCCGCATCAGCCGGTCCGTCATCCGCTCGAGCACAATCGGCGGGAGCGGGTAGGCGTCGGCCGTCATGGCATCGGTGGAGCGGATGGGCCGCAGCACCACCGACTGGCCCCCGGGCATGAGGCCGAACGGGAGCAGGACCACCGGGAACTGCCAGATCTCCTCGTACAGCTCCGCCTGTCGCATCTCTTCATCGACGATGGCATCCGCTGCGCGTGCAAGATCAGCCCGATCGCTGGTCAGGAAGCCGGGAGAGAATACGAAGGCGGGGACATCGGTGTAGGACGTGCATAAGAGCACCCGGTTGAAGACCGGGATCGCATTCGGAATCATCGTCGCGAGCGCGCGGTGTTCCGGCGTCACCTCGCAAGGATGGTGCGAGAAGAGCGCGAGGGCATGCCGGTACGTGCGGCCGTCACCCTGCACGCCTACGGAACGGACGGGCAGAGCAACGTGGGGAACCGTGATGAGAGAACGTGCCCGTTCCTCCATCTGCTTGTCTGGAAACTGCATGGGCGATGGCGACGCTGCGCAGAGGATGCGGACCCCCAGACCCGGACCGGGGAACGGGTGGCGCCGCACGAGCTCCGGTGGAAGGCCGAGCTCCTCCCCGAGGCGGCGGACTTCATCTTTGTAGAGTTCCTTCAGCGGCTCGATGACCTTCCCTTCCTCGATCATCCGCTGGATGGCCGGCACACGGTTATGGTGTGTCTTGATCTGATCCGCATGCTTGGTGCCGCCGGTCTCGATCGTATCGGGATAGATCGTGCCCTGTCCAAGGAGCCATGCGTCCGACGCCGGACCCTCGAGTGCTAATTCCTGCGATACACGCTGCTGGACTTTCAAAAAGGTATCGCCGATTTTGCGCCGCTTTTCTTCCGGGTCGAAGACGCCGTCGAGCGCGGAGAAGAACTCATCGGACGCATCCTCCACATGAAGATTACGAATGCCGAGCTTCTGGAACGCCTGCCGAATGAGCGGCACCTCTTCCTTGCGCATGAGACCGGTATCGACCAGGAGACCCTGAACGCGGCCCGGTCCCAGAACCTTATTGAGGAGCGTGAACGCCACGGTGGAATCCACGCCGCCGGAGACGAGCATGAAGACACGACGGTCGCCGGCCTCGCGCTTGATCTGCGCTCCGATGCGATCGGCATAGCTCTCGACTGACCACGGCGCCGCGGCGCAGAGTGCGACGAAGTTTTTGAGCATCTGCATGCCGTGTTCGCTATGGGTGACCTCCACATGGAACTGCAGACCGAAGATGCGTCGGGTTTCGTCGGCCATCGCGGCCAGTTCGCAGGAGACGGATCGCGCCGTGTGCGTGAAGCCCGCCGGCATGGTCGTCACTTCATCCCCGTGCGACATCCAGACCGTCGTAAGCATGGGCACATCACGGAAGATCGTGCTCTGCTGATCAAGAATTTCGATCTCCGTCCGTCCGTATTCTTTCACGTTTCCCGGCGTCACTCTGCCGCCAAGCGCGTGCGCGATCCACTGGTGACCGTAGCAGAGGCCCAGGATGGGAATGTTGAGCTTGAAAATGCCCGGGTCTGCCTGCGGACTGCCCTTCTCGTAGACGCTCTGCGGCCCGCCGGAGAGGATGATGCCGGCCGCCTCCTTCAACTGCTCCGCCGGCGTCTCCGCCACCATGATCTCCGAGTATGCACCCAGCCTCCGCACGCGGTTGCCGATCAGGTGTGCGTACTGCCCGCCACAGTCGAGGATGACGATGCTTCCTTTCATGGAACCACTCTACCAAGCTCCGGCACGAATCCCATCATGACTTTCAGTGGTGCGGAGCGGATGGATGTTGATCCGGTGCCGAGCACATTGACATCGACGATGGAGCCGGTGTAAAAGTTAATAGACATGGTTGAATTTTACCGCACCGCCATCGGGCACCTCGAAGAAGCTGAGCGGCTCCAGAGGCGCCTGTCCGTAACCCGGGACCCACTGTCTGTCCTCGAAGCGGTCCGAGAGACGATGGACTTGATGTTCTCAGAAGGAGGATTCCAGGAAAAATTGGGCGCGGCCCTGCGACCGGAAGATACCGAAGCCATTCGCAGTAAAACGCTCCATACTCTGGAGGAATGCCTGTCGGGAGTGCGTGAACGGTACGGACCGGAAGCTGAGCAGGAGCGCAGCGAAGCGATGGAAGTGTTGCGCGCTTGCCTGGCAGAACTCCGTGCCATGGATCCGGTCGAACATCAGGCGTTGTCATTCCTGCTGTTGCGCGTGGAAAGGGTGATGGATCTGGACAGTGAGGAATTGGCGAGAGTTGATGGCATGAAGAATGCCAAGGAGCGTCGCGACTGCATCTGCGCGATTGTGGAAGAGCACATGGCAAATGGCACGGTGGGTGTCGCGTTGGACTAGCATGAATGTCACTGCGACCGGCTACTTGGACTGGCTGCGGCGGCACCCTTGAGCACGGGAAGGATCGTGGCAACGAGCACCCACAACGTATACGCCACCGCCGCGTCCTCCCAGGCGTGCAAAAACATCGCGCCGGTGCTTACCCCGATGAATGCGAGAAAGATCGCCGCCTCGAATCCTTTGGCCGAACGAGCGACTAGCTTTTTTTCTTCTTCTAACCGCTTATCGCTAAACGCTAATCGCTTCACCAGGACGAGAACAAGGGATAGATAGAGCGCGAACCCAAGGATGCCGAGCTCGACCCCGATCTGCACGTACCAGTTCTCCGGCAGGAACGGGCAGTTGCATGCGTGATCGGCTGGTTGAACTTGTGTGTCACCCAGGAACACACAGAGCGAGGGCGTCGACTTCGCCCATGAAGGATCATCCTGCGAACGGAGGAAGACGCACGTCTCGCTGTCGCGATTGGTGGCCGGTCCCGCCGATCCCAGTCCCAGCCCGAGGGGATGCGCGAGCATGGTCATGAACCCCTCAATCGGCCGCACCAGGTGCCCGCGTGACGAGCTCAGACGGAAGAACACCTGCGGCAGGGCAAGCGACGCGACGATGCCGCCCACGACCCCGAGCGCGACGAGCGACGCGATGATCCTGACGTACGTCTTCCGATCGAACGCCCATGCGAGTGCGACCAGGACCATGAAGAATGCACCGATCCATGCGGAGCGGGAGAAGGAGAGGAGGAGAGCGACCATGAGCAGAATGGCGATTGGCGATTTGCGAATTGCGATTTGAATCGCCAATCGCAAATCGCAATTCGCAAATCGCCTGAGACTTGCCAGAGCGACTGCCAATGGAACGAGCAGCCACAATCCCAATTGGTTGGGCCCGCTCATCGTCGACTGGATCCGCCGGATGACCGACTCCCCGATCTGGTGGTACGCGGCCAGCGGCTTGCCCGCCTCGTAGAGCGAGTGAGCGCCGGAGTATCCGAGCGTGGTGAAGAAGCCGAGCGGTAGGAAGAGCGTGAGGATGCCGTACGCGGCCACGATTGCGCCGACGATCAGGAGCACCCTCAGTACCGTCGCACGGAACCCATCGGACCATTCGACGCGGCGGAGAATGAGGAACGCAACGAGCGGCACGAAATCATACTTGAACCCGTAGGCGAAGCGCCCGGTCGAGGCCGGGTATCCGAATGCAAACAACACGATTGCGATTGCAATCAATCCAAGTATGATTCCATCCAACGCATCCATACGAAATATTTCCCGCAGCCGGGATTCGTAATCCCGGCGCGGGCGCAAGCCCGCATGGTACGTCAATATTTCCCCCACCCCACAACCCACAATCGCCATCAACAATAATTCCTTCCACACCGCCAGCCACGGCAACGGCGCCCGCCCCGGCCCCGCGATCATCTTTGTGAGCACCGTCACGAGAAATGCATGGAACGGCAACAGGCCAAGCAGGACCAAGGTCAGCCGCTCACGACATGTCCGCAGCATACGATGGAAGAGTAACAGAATAACGACCCGGCGGCCGTAGATCGCAGCGGACGGGCACTGCGATACCTGTTATGCCATACCGTTCTTCTGTATGCTTGCATCCCATGGCCAAAAAAAGGATCCTCGTCACGGGCGGTGCCGGGTTCATTGGATCGAACTTCTGCAACACCCACTGCAATACCTACGATGTCACCGCGCTCGACAATCTCTTCCTTGGAGATCCGGAGCACCTGCTGCCCGAGGTGACGTTCGTGGAAGGGGATGCCGCCGACCGGAAGACGCTCGACGGACTCGGACTCTTCGACTGCGTCGTGCATTTCGCGGGGACGTCCTCGGCACCGATGTTCCTGGAACACGTGGTGGACGCCTACCGCAACAGCATCCTCTCCTACCTCGAAGTGCTCGAATTTGCGAACCGCACCGGCGCGAAGAAAGTCCTCTACGCATCGACGTCCTCCCTCTACGGCAACACCCCTCCCCCGTTGGCGGAGGATCAGCCGCCGGTGCCCACGAATCACTACTCCGTGACGAAGATCGCGATGGAACACATCAGCGCCTGCTACCAGCGAACGCACCCTCAACTCGATACGATCGGGTTCCGGTTCATGTCCGTCTACGGCCCGCATGAGGAGCACAAGGGCATCTTCGCCAATCTCATCAGCCAGTTCGCCTGGGGTATGATGCGGGGCGAGCAGCCGATCGTCTACGGGGACGGCAAGCAGACGCGCGACTTCACGAACGTGCAGGACGTGGTGCAGGGCATCACGCGGGCCATGGAAACGAAGACCCGGCTGGGCAACCAAATCTTCAATATCGGCACCGGCAAATCCACGACCATCCTGGACGTCATCGCCGCGATCAACCGGTCCCTCGGCACGAACGTTCCTCCCAGACACATTGAGAATCCCGTACGGGAAAGCTACATCTACTCGCAACTGGCTGACATCGGGAAAATCCGCACCATGCTCGGCTACGAGCCGTCCGTACCGCTGGAGGCAGGCATCCGGGACTTGGTCGCACACACCAAGAACCCCGCACAGGTATCAGCAAGGGACCGACGGGCCCAGGCGAATGCAATCCCGACATAATGCAGGGAATGGACCAGGTGGACATGCTTGTCGGGCTTCGCCGCACGTTCCTCGAAAAACAACGCCGATGATGGACGGGAGAAGCATGGCGAATGTGCACAGCCGGACAACGAGAATTCGAGCAGAGAACCGGAATCCGCCGCAGATCGTTGCACGGCCGGCAGAGCGGGGTACCATGCGGTGCACATGGAAACGCGCACGTTCATCATCGGCAGGGATCTGAGCCAGGACAATGTTCTGCCGGAGCCTCTTTCCAACGAACATCTTGCAGCTCTCGCGGAAAATGAGGCGGCCCGACGCAGGGTCATCGCGCTGCGGGAATCATTTCTGCGTTCCATCGCCAACCTCCTGGAATCCGGCGCCATCGCGGCGAACCTCATCGTCAAAGAGATCGACCCGGTGGAAGGAAGCCTCCGCATCACGGGCGAGCCTGCACAACTCGACGCGATCAACACGTTCCTGCGCGATCATCGATTGGGATGGCAGGCTGCGCCGGAGGAGACAGCTGAAGACCGGGCCAGAAAGGATGCCGTGGAGCCCCAGGATGAGCACACCCTGCAGCTGGCAGACACGGATGTCCCCCCGCAGCCGGATCTGGACATCACCTTTGCATCCCAGCCGGATTCATCGCCGGGAATCCTGGGCCAGCTGGAGATTGATCCCCGCGATTTCTTTGCCGACATCTCGCCGGACTACGCTATCGATTTCAGCGAGGCGGCAGAAGCGGCGCCGATCCCCGGTCACTACCGCATCACCTTCGGCGAGCCCGACTCGCTCCAGTTGCAGAAGCAGCGGAGCCGGGATCTCCGTTCTCCGCTCAGAAGCATCAACGCCCGGCGGACCGCCAAGCTCCAGCAGGATCAATGGGAAGCATTCAGCCTGCGCACGCAGCAATTCGAATGGGACCTGAAGATCCTGTCCGACGAGCGCGTGAAAGCGCTGGGGGAGCATCCCGAGCAACCCAGCCTGGCCGTCGTCCTCCGTTCGCCCGCCACGTTCTCCGTCATCGTCCGCGGCAAGCTGCATATCATCCAGGATCTTCTCCAGAAGTACGGCGGCACCGGTTTCATCGCCAAGGTGGAAGAGTTCCGGCCGCAGGGAGTGGAAGTACGTGCGGAGGAAATTCAGCATCTCCTCCAACCACCCGCCCTGCGAATCATCGATGAAATGAAATGGGGCTGGGAGGCCCGCAGACGCGGCAATGAGGATACGGGAGGGCAGCGGACCGGATAGGAAAGTCGCCAACTTGTATTTTGTTGGACATTCCTCCCCGCGTCCTTACACTGCGGCGCAATGGGTCGCGGTCAACAGCGACGGCAGGTGCTGGTCTTCAATACCGCTCATCGTTCGTGGGAGGACAACATGACCGAGGCGGCGGCGGCACTCGTCGCGGGCGGGCTCGACTACTACGTACGTGAATATTCCACGAATGAGATCGTCGTCAAAGCACCCATCGAGCAGGTCCGCACAGCGTGCGCGGCAGTACTCGAAGGCAACCTGTTCGGTGTGCATCCTCCGGCTGCCTTGCTCATTCCCGAGTACGATTACTCGAACAAGAAAGCTTTGCCCAACCCGATCGCGAAGCGCCAGGCATCCTGAACCGTCTGCAGCTACTTCCCCTGCCCGTGGATGTCCGCCGTCCCCGTCGCGACCAAGCCCGGGACGGTGCGCACTTCTTTGTGGACCACACGGTCACCCTCGAACGAGTAGATGTACGGCAAACATAATCCGACTTCTAACGTCGCGGTCGTGTCGTTATCCAGATGATCGAGGTACTTGAAGATGGGCCGCATACTGTTGCCGTGCGCGGAGACGATGACATTCTTCTTTTGAACAAGGAGTGGCAGGATGTAGTGCACGAAGAACGGCGTGGTGCGGCGCTCGCAGTCCTCGATGCTCTCGCCGTTCGGGGGACGCGTCGCATAGCTCCTGCGCCAGAGCTTCACCTGTTCTTCACCGTACTTGGCCGCCATCTCCGCTTTGTTGAGACCCTGGAGATCGCCGTAGTGACGCTCGTTGAGCGCCGAATCGTATTCGACGGGCGTGCCACCCTGGCCCATCTCTGCCAGAACGATCGTGAGCGTGTCCTGTGCGCGCTTCAGCCGTGACGTGAACGCGCTATCGAACATCATGCCCTTGAGGGCCCGCCCGCAGGCATGGGCATCCTTCTCCCCCTGCGCGCTCAGCGGCACATCCGTCCACCCCGTGAAGCGGTTCTCCAGGTTCCACTGGGACTGGCCATGACGGAGCAGGACGAGAACGGACATACCGTCACTCTAACCCACAGATGGCACTGGACGCAAAATTCTGCTACAATAGAACCAAACACACATGGACTTCCACGACTTTCACATTCCGTATCTCTCGCGCCTGCGCTTCCTGCACACGGTTGGCTGGGCGATCCTGATGAGCGCGCTCGTCGTGGCCGTCGCCGCCACATTGGCCCGCGCCACGCTGAACCTGGCCGCCGCCCTCACCGACAAGCCGGACCTGGCGGTGTTCGTGCTCCTGCAGGACGACGATGTGACGAGCTCCGTGCTGCTCAGAGAAAGCACCGAGCCGGGCAACGAGCAGCGCGACTACCTGGTGGAAACCAAGGACGGACCCAAGCTGGTGCAACTCAAGAAGGCCGTGAGCGGACAGTGGTACGTGGCGCTGGAAGAGAACCTGCACGAATAAATTCCCCCCGGCCCGTCGCGATGCATGATCGCAATGGTGGACCGGGGGGGGTGCTGCTCACTTGCCGCAAATCCATGCGACAACGAGCGCGATTGCCACCCCACAGGGGATGACCATCCCCGCCGCCATCAGCACGATTTCGAATTTCCTGTGCCGGTCTTCCATCAAACAGTCCTCCGGATTTGGGTGAATGAGCAGCGCGTCTGGACGCGCCTGCTCAGGAAACTGAACTGGCCGCTGCCGGACATACTTATTGTATCATGAAATTGAATTATCGTCTATCGTGGTGCGCGACGGGTCAGGACCATCCAGGGAAACACGATCACAGCGGTCCATATTCTTTTGAATCGCCATGGTTGCAACATGAGCCGCCACACCCACTCGAGCCCCAGTGACCGGAAGAAATGCGGCGCCCGCTTCACATCGCCCGCGAGAAAGTCGAGCGTCCCCCCCACCCCCATCGCCACCCGCACCGACGGCATCGCGTCCAAGTGAGCCACGATCCACAGATCCTGCGCCGGCGAGCCGAAGGCAACCAACAATACATGAGGCTGCACATCGTTGATCGTCCGCACAATGGCAGCAGCATCGGATGTCAGGGGCGAACCAGCATGGGTTCCTACAATCTTCAGCGATGGATTCTTCGAAAGAAGCTTCTCGGCCGCTCTCCCCGCGATGCCCGGAGCGGCGCCGAGCAGGAAGACCTGATGATCCGCGCTCAGTTCCCGGCACAGGTTCGTCACGAGGTCGACACCCGCGACTCTCTCCGGGAGTGTCTGCCCCGTCCACCGCGCCGCTTTCAGGAGGCCGACGCTGTCCGGAAGATTGAAATCGCTCGAGAGGAGAACATCGCGGAAGGAAGCGTTCCCCGCCGCCTCCACCAGCATCTCGCTATTCGGGGTCATCACGTGGTGTTGCCGGCCGTCGGTGAGGAACTGTAGCAGCCGGTCGATCGCCTGGCGCATGGTCACCGCATCGATCGGGATGCCGAGGATGATCGCGCGCGAAACTGGCTCTGCCATGGACGAATGCTAGCAGCAAAACCCTTCATCTTCCGCATCCGCCCGGGTAAGGTACGCCGGCATGCGCATGTTGACGTTCCTTGTTGCCGGCATTCTCCTCGCCGGCTGCACGCCGTTCAGGTCGCTCCCGCAGCATCAATCGAATCCGACGAACCGATTACCATCCGGTACCGGCTCTTCTTCGTCTTTTGGGTCTTTTGGGTCTCTTGGATCTTTTGGGTCTTTTGGATCCTCTTCATCCTTCCATGGAACCATCGAATTCGGCGACGCCGAAGCTCCCCCCGACATCACCTCCCATTCCTCCACCGGCACCACGCTCGACACCATCGACGAGGCGCTGACGGCAAGCGGCGTACTCGTCATTGGCACACGATCGGCCCCGCTCACGCTCCTCCTCTTTACACACCAAGCCTGCAACTACTGCGGGGAATTCTTTCAGGATCAGCTGCCGCGGCTGACGCGCGACTTCATCGGACCGGGGAAGATGAAGCTGGCCATTGCCCTCCTCCCGCTGCAAAAGTATCCGCAGAGCAGCTTGCAGGCGCGGGCGCTGCTGTGCGCCGCGGAGCAGAAGAAAGGCCTTGCCATGCACCGGCTGCTCTTCGATGTCCAGACGACGGACGCAGCGGTGCTGCGAACGCGGGCCAAGGAACTCACGCTCAAGGAACCGGCCTTCACTGGGTGCCTGGCCTCGGCGCGCACGCAGGCGCTCATCGATGCACAGGCGGCCTGGGCGGCCAAAGCCGGCGTGACGCTGGTACCGACGTTCTTCCTGAGGGGGGAGAAGCGGGTGGGACTTGATGAGTACGCGGAGATGCGCACGTGGGTGGAGGAGAAGTTGCAGTGAAAGGAGTACACTCCCTCCCCATGCGACACATCGGCATCGCCGCCGTCTCTGCCGAGGGCGCCGCGCTGTGCTTCCAGACGGTCTGCCGGGAAGCCGCCAAGACGCACGGGCACAGGAACCCGACCATCACCCTCCACCAACCGCCGTTCCAATCGGTCCTCGAGGCCCAGAACCGCGGCGACTGGGACGCGGTGGCGAGGATCATGATCGATGCGATCACGACGCTTGCGCAGGCCGGCGCGGAGTTTGCGATCATGCCGGCGAACTCCGTGCACTTCGCGTATGACAAGATCGCCGAGCGTTCGCCTGTCCCCGTCCTCAACATCGTGGACATCACGACGGAGGAGTGCCGCGCACGCAAATGGAGGAAGGTGGGTATCCTGGGTGTCGGCTTCACCATGAAGGGCAGGCTGTTCGACGCATCACTGAAAAACCGCGGCATCGAACCAGCATATCCTTCCGAGGAAGATCAGGAAGCGGTGAACCATGTGATCAACGAGGAGATCATCCCAGGCAGAGTGACGCCGGCAGTGGTGCAGCGCGTCGTGGGGATCATTGAACGATTCAAGCAGCCGGGAGCCAGTACTCCCGGCTGTGAGGGCGTGATCCTCGGCTGTACCGAGCTGCCGATCATCATCACCGAAGAGAATTCTCCGCTCCCGTTCGTGGACACGACGCGGCTGCTGGCGGTGAAGGCGCTGGAGGAGGCTCTGAGGCATTGATCGCCACCCGGGTAGCGTCAACGGCACGACCACCTCAGGGTTATCAATAACTTCAAACTGAACAACAGAACCCTGAATCTGCGCCGTGACGCGATTGCCGATCATCATCCGCATCCGCGACGCGATCCCGGGTCATGATCGCCTTCCGCGACGTGACGCGATCCCGGGTCATGATCGCCTTCCGCGACGTGACGCGATCCCGGGGCATGATCGCCTTCCGCGACGCGACGCGATCCCGGGTCATGATCGCCTTCCGCGACGCGACGCGATCCCGGGTCATGATCGCCTTCCGCGACGCGACGCGATCCCGGGTCATGATCGCCTTCCGCGTCACGGCGGAGATGATGATTGACGTAACCGATCTATCACCATTGGTCCTCCAGGGGCTGTCGTGCCGTTGACGCTACCCGGTATGAGACAATTGGTTCTCACCGCAGATTCTCCCTCCTCCACTTCTCAATCTTCGCATGGTTCCCGCTCAGCAGCACATCCGGCACCCGCATCCCCCGGAACTCCTCCGGTCGCGTGAAATGCGGGTATTCCCGCTTCCGGTTGAGATTCTTTGAAAAGCTTTCCTGGGCCGCCGATTCATCTTTTCCAAGAACACCAGGGATCTGCCGGGCAACGGCATCGATGAGGACCATCGCGGGAAGCTCCCCTCCGGTGAGTACGTAGTCGCCGATGGAGATTTCCTCGTCGATCCATTTATGGTGAGCTCCGTCGAACCCGTCGATCACGCGCTGGTCGATGCCCTCATAGTGCCCGCAGAGCAGCATCAACCACGGCTTCTTCGCGAGTCGTTCGACCTTCACCTGCGTGAGTTTCTTCCCACGAGGAGAGAAATAAATTCTATGAGGCTTGCCGAATTTTTTCCGCCCCCCCTCTCCCCGCGGGGGAGGGGCCTGCCTGCCGGCAGGCAGGGCTGGAGGGGTGGGGGTTGAGACGTTCTCGATCGCCGCTACAAGCACATCCGCCCGCATCACCATCCCCGCCCCGCCGCCGTACGGGCTGTCGTCCACCTGCTTGTGGGTGCCGAGGCCGAACGAGCGGAGATCGTGGAGAACAATCTCGAGCAGGCCTTTCTCCCGTGCACGCTGGAGGATGCTCTCGGTGAGAGGCCCCTCGAACATGCCGGGAAAGAGAGTGAGAACATCGATGCGCACACGGAAAGAATACGCGGAAACCGCCGGACGATCACCACGATTTTTCAGCTTCTGACTGTGAGAAACAGACTATTTCGCCGCTTCGGGCCGGCTTGTGGTCGCAGGTATCATTGCCCAGACTTAGGCTGGCGATGCGATGAAGCAATCCCCTGACCGACCACCGGCACCGTCGGCGACACCCGACCATCTGCGTCGCGCGCTCGGACCCGAGTGCCGCGGCCTCAACCCCGTCCTGCAGCTGCTGGTGGAACAGTACCGCCTGCGGACATTCGACGACCTGCTCGCGGAGATCCCCAAGCACGGGAATGAGGTGGGGAACTTCCAGATGGAAGCGATGGACAAAGCCCGCGCACGCCAGCTCTTCGGCCCTGCACCCGGGCCGGACATCCCCGAGGGTGGTTTCCACGTCATCGTGGTACGGGAGGCGATGGATGACGCTACCGAGCGTCTGGAGCGTTACCGCGACGAACAGGCATCACATGCATCTGTTGATCCTGAAGAGGGACGACAGGATGCAGCCACGGACCAGCCCTCATCCCCCCGTCACTAACGGGCTTGTGTCCTCTGTGACGCCGACGTACGATGATCGTCCTCATTTTTGTCCGGGGGCTCCATGACCCTTTCGGGAGAATGAGGAGCACGCCCAAGCCCCGTGTCACTACAATGATGCGGGGCGCTTTTTTTCTACAACCGGATGACGATCGTCCCGGCAATCAGGTCATGCAGACACCGCCGGTCGCTGCGGAAGATGAAGAGGATGTCGACGAGGGAATAACCGGGAACGTAGCTGAGGATGCCGTTCACGAAGTACCGCAGCAGCACCGTCCGCACGAAGCCGGCGTGCTTGAGCGTGTCCTTGCCCACGATCCGGATGTGCATCAGCCACTTCCCCACCGTCTGCCCGCGGATGCTGAGGAGGAACAGTTGCACGACGAAGACGGCGATGAGGAAGATGCCCGCGAAGAGCAGGTACGTGCCGGTGATAGCCATGTCGGTCGCAACAATGGCCTCCGGCGTCAGTCCGGAGCGGAATTCCATGGCGAGGAAGGGCAAGAGCGGCATGACGGGTACGGCGGTGAGGACGACGTCGAGGAGGAAGGCGAGGAGACGGGATCCGCGGCTGGCGTAGGGGATGCCGGAGAGGGTCGGGGTGAGGTCCAAGCGGCAGAATCGTACCACTGTATCCAGAAAGATCAGATCGAATGCTTGACATGAAGAAATAATTGTATTATTCTCCATCTTCATGAAACTGCCACTCTCCCCTGACGGTCAGCCAGAAGATCGCAAGCAATCTATTCTTTCCCCGTTCGTTCCACGGACGGTGAGAAAGCTGGGATACGCGGCTGCCTTCGCATCGGCACTGCTGTTGAGCGCGACGGGAACTATCTACTTGATTGAGCGCGATCATCGTCAGAAGATTGAAGAAGTCCTGAGATGGACAGAAAAAATTGCTGAGCGCATGCGATCACTCTCGCATCGGAACGTCGGTCTACTGGAGGCAACAAAAGCCGCGGAAGAGTGTCGCATTCTCATGGGACTCATCGAGGACTATGAGCGGGAGCTGCTGAATCTCCGGAACAAGAAAGCGGACCCCGCCGTGATTGAGATGACAGAAACCCGTCTCCAGCGACTGAAGCAGCAGCTCGCAGAGGAATGGCGCACGTTCCAGGAGAAGCGGACAGAAGTAGAGCGTATGCCTTGACCGCAATCGCACCTCTCACACAAACCCCTCCCACAAGCCACTCACATCCACCTTCACGACCTCATCCACCGCCTGCGTCGTGCGATCTTTGCGCGGCACGAGCCGGTCGTAGAAGCTCGGCTGATCGGTGCGCTGGTAGAGGATCCCCGTTGCGATGCGCTTGGAAGTATCGGCGGTCGCGAGCTCACGGGCTTTTTTGAGATCGGACGGATCGTGCCCCTCGGCATTTGCATCGTAGCAACGCTCGAGGAAATACTCGTGGGTGGCGAAGTGGTTGTAGGTGGGACACGCCTGCAGCACATCGACGAACGCGAAGCCGTATCTCTGGTGCTCGATGGCCGCTTTGAACATCTCCGTGAGCTGCGGGATGTTGCCGGAAAAGCCTCGCGCGACGAAGGTGGGTTCGAGCGAGAAGACGAAGTCCATGCTCGGGAGCGTCTGCTCCGGGATGCCGTTGGGACTCACGTTCATCGGCTGCCCCTGCCAGGTGAGCGAACTCGCCTGGCCGAGAGTCAGACCGTAGTTGGCGTTATTGTGGAGAATGAACGTGATGGGATAGTTCGAGCGGATGCCGTGGACCAGATGCCCGACGCCCTCCGAAAAACTCGCTCCGTCGCCGCCGAACGCGATGACGGGCACGCGCATGTTCGCTAGCTTGGCGCCCGCCGCGAACGGGATGACGCGGCCGTGCAGCCCGTGGAACCGGTAGCCCTGCAGCTTGTCCGACATATTCCCATGGCACCCCACGTCGTAGCACAGGAGCACCTGCCAGGGCAGGAGCCGGAGCTCGACGAGAGCCCGTTTCATTGCCGTCCAAATCCCGTAGTCGCCGCAGCCGTCGCACCACGTGCATTTCGTCGCACAGGAGTAATCCTTCATGGACGGAGCCGGTGATTCGAGAGGGATGGACATGAATGATAAGGAAACCCGAGAGCGGGTTTTCTACCCGCGGTTGACACGAGAAAGGTGAGATTCAATCAATGAGCGCAATTCATCTACGAAGAATGGACGTCCATCGTACTTCAGAATCCTATCCTGAATCTTGATGCCGCATTCCTGCCGCAGAAGAACACCGAGCTGCCCCTGGTAATTCTGCTCGATCAACACAACCTTCTTCGCCTTCGCCGCGAGTTGCTCGAACTTCTCGGTCCTGAGCGGCCACAGGTACGTGAAGTGCAGGTAGCCAACCCGATCATCGTTGAGTTCTTTGAGCGCATCGAGAACGACCGATTTCGTGCTCCCCCATCCAACCAAGAGAATCTCCGGATCACGCGAGCCAAAGAGGGTGGGTTCGGGGAGCGTCTTCTTGAGGGCATCCAGCTTCTTCATCCGCTTCTCGAACTGCAGCTTCGTATTCTCACTCGATTCCTCCACCGTCCCATCCGCACTGTGCTCATCTGCCTGCGCGCAGTAGGTCGCCGCTTCGCTGCCCGGGAGCCAGCGCCAGGACACTCCATCGGGAGCGTGCGGGTCGTAGCGATCAGCGGCCTTGAGCGCCTTGAGCTTTTTCGGATCCGTCACAAGCTTCCCCCGCCGGATCTCCGCCTGCGTCAGATCGTACGGCGCCTGCGTGTAGAACCCCTCGGCGATCTGCTTGTCGGTGAGCACGATGACCACGCACTGGAATTCCTCGGCGATGTTGAAGGCTCTGTGCATCAGGTCGAAGGCGTCCTGGCTCTCGCTCACGCTCAGCACGCAACGGGCGAATTCCCCGTGCGAGGTATTGACGGCCATGAGCAGATCACCCTGCGCGGTCCACGTTGGCAATCCCGTTGCTGGTCCGGGCCGCTGCGCCAGCACGAACACCGCCGGGTTCTCGATGATGCCGTTGAGGGAGAGCGACTCGCTCATCAGGTCGAACCCGCCGCCGGAGGTGCCCGTGAGCGCGCGGGTGCCCATGTGCATGGCACCGGACACCATCTGCGCCGCCGTGATCTCGTCTTCGGCCTGCTTGATGATCATGCCGGTCTGGTTCTGGATATCGGCGACGTAGCTCAGGAGAGGGCTGCTGGGCGTCATCGGATACCCGGCGTAGAAGCGCACGCCGGCATGAACCGCCCCGAGCCCCATCGCCTGGCTGCCGGTGCAGAGCAGATGATCCTTCCAGCGGGATTCGGGCGGCGGAAGCTGCACCGTCACCTTGCTGACTTTTTCATCCGTGAACGCGAAGCCCTCGTCGATGCACTGCATGTTCAGATCCAGCAGCGCCTTCTTCTTCGCGAACTTCTCCCCTACGAGCTCCTTCAGCGCTTCCTTCTCAAGACCCATCATCGCCCACACGAAGGCAGAGAGCAGAACGTTGCCCAAGATGGGCTTGGCCTTCAACCGCATCAGGATGTCCTCGAGCGGGATGTAGATGACCTTGATTTTTCGCGCATCCAGATGCGCCTGTTCCTCCTTCGAAAACTTCCAGATGACCGTGTCGTGGATGAGAATGCCACCGTCTTTGAGGTCGCGAAGATTGAGCTCGAGCCCGTGATGATTCAAACAGATGAGCACATGCACCTTCGTCTCCGTGCTCTCGATTTTTTCGTTGCTGAAGTCGAGCTGGAAACTGGCATGGCCGCCTTTGATGAGCGAGGGGAATTCCCGGTACCC
>VMEW01000010.1 GCA_007375735.1 Candidatus Peregrinibacteria bacterium Greene0416_19 | reverse complement strand
CAATGGAACTCCATCCATCGAGGGCACGAGAAAAGGCGGAGTACAGATTCCCGATTTCTTCCACCTACGATGAAAAGCGCCCAAAACCGAACGCTTGCAATACGAAGAATGGCCCGAGGCCGCAGCCGAGGACCATGAGCGAGCGTAGCGAGTCGAATGGTGCCACGGGTCGGGATTGAACCGACGACCCCAGGCTTATGAGTCCTGTGCTCTACCAACTGAGCTACCGTGGCATGGGAATGAGCATTTCTTTCTGAAGGAGCAGGAACATGAGTATGAACGATGGCTGCGCAATATTGAAGGCCGATTTCATCACGAAAGCGTGGCCGCTGGTGCGGCCACGCTCGCTGTCTTTCACATTCTGCGCTCAGTAGGACAAGTCGATCTTGGTGCCTGCCTTCACACTTGCCGATCCGCCGAGGGCCTTGCGCCATTGCCCGAGGTGCAGGCCGCGGTCCTTGTGGTCGCGCCGGGCTTCCTTGCTGTCGTCATCATCGTCCTCGTGCCTGTCTTTTCCCCTTTCCTTTTCCTTCATCGCTTTTTTATCACCGCGATCGAGGGAGAGGTTGCACTTGGCACTGGCGTCGAAGAACACCTTCCACGCCGCCTTGATGTCGGTCTTGTACTGCTCGCGGGCCCTGGCTGATGTTTTCAGGAAGGCATCCCAGGCCGCACGAAAGGCTACCTGCCTGTCTTTGTTGTTGGTGATGGTCAACGCCGCCTTCAGGGCGTCGCGCCGGGCCGTCAGCGCCGTCATGATGCCGGCGTGGAACGCGGCGCGCGCGTTGATGACGGCGGACTCGCGCGCGTCGACTGACGTGGATAGGCAGGCGAGGTCCGCGCTGGCGGCCACCTCACCGGAGGAGGAGACGAAGGCGTTGTCGGCCAGAGCCGGCGCCACGAAGGACGATCCCAGCAGGGCAGCAGCCGCAGCGCTCATGAGGAACTTCTTCATAGGAGTGGGGGGAAGAGAATACGACATGTCATGACAGGTATAAGACACGCGAACGGTCAGGGTCTTACGAGGAGAGGCCGTTGAACTATCAGCTAGGGATTCCGACGATACCGAGGAGTCCGACGAGTCCGAGGAACTGTCACCTCTCCTCGGTATCGTCGGACTCCTCGGACTCTTTGGCTAGAGCATGACGAGCAGCGCTACCGCCGCCCCAATCAGTCCCAAGTCCCGCACCGCCACGTCGTTCCAGCCCACCTGCGTCAGGATGGCGAGCAGGTGGAGGATGATGAGGCCGGCGCCCGCTCTCTTCATCCACCGGACTGGTGGCAGCAGGAGCAGGCCCATGAGGATCTCCGACACACCGATCACCCGCAGCCACGCATCGCGTGTGAGTCCCATAAGTCCCTCCATCCAGCCGGGGAGGAACCCGATCCAGATGATGGGATCCACGAACTTCCAGATTCCGAAGGAAACGAAAACGAAGGCGAGCGACAGTGCGAGGATCCAGCGGGCGAGAGCGTTGCGCTCCATAGGTCCCGATACTATCATGAGCCCCTCGTTTACCCATTCCCATCATGGCTCGTTCCTCCCTCTTCTGCGGTGCCCTGTCCTGCGCGCTTCTGCTGGCAGCCTGCACCCCCGGCCCGCTCCCCCCGGCTCCGGAGGACACGACGACCCCTCCGCCGGCGATGGAGCGGAGCGATGAACCGGCAATGACGGAGGCCGCCTCGAGTGCCGCTGCCATGGAGCGATCGCCGCTGCCAGCCAGCTCCGCGACGGATGCACCGGTCGATCGCAATGAGGACACCGGCGGTAACGGCAATCCGGTCATGAAGCAGGACACGCGCGATCCGAAGCTGGTGGATCTGACAGCGTCGAATTTCCAATTTTCGCCCGCGGTCATCCGGGTCCAGAAAGGCCAGAAGCTCACCCTCCGCCTCACGAGCATCGAGGGCGTGCACGGGCTCGGCATCCCCGCGCTCGGCATCAATGAGCGCGTGGAACCCGGAAAAACGGTCGAGGTCCAGGTGCCCACGGACACCGCCGGCACCCTGGACTTCCGGTGCACCGTTCCCTGCGGCCCCGGGCACAAGGAGATGACCGGCCAGATCATCATCGAATGACCATGTGTAGCCGCCGTTTCGCCATTATAGCGCTCGCTCTGCTGCTTTCCTCCTGTGGCGGGCCGGCGACGAACCCCGATCCCAACCACACCCATGCCGACTTCGGCATGTGGGTTGACGGCAGGGAGATCGATTTCTCGGCTGAAACATACATGTCCGGCAGCTCTGCGGAAGAACAGGATGATGGTCATGGGCATACGCACCGGCACCCCTCCCTCCACCTGCACGATGGCAACGGACACGTCATTCACCGGCATAAGCCGGGACTCCCGTTCAAGGAATTCTCCGACAGCATCGGGCTCCAGTTCCGGGGTAACACTTGTTATTCGCTCTCGCACCCTGGGAAGGGTACGCTGAGCGGCTCCGGCGGGTTCGTCTGCCCGATCACCCCGCTGCGGCTGTTTGTGAATGACATGGAACAACCGTTCGATCTGCGCTACGTTTTCAAGGACCTGGACCGCATCTTCATCACCAACGCCCCGGACCGGGCGTCCGTGGACATTCAGATGCAGCACCTGACTGACGACGCGTGCCTGTATTCCCGCACCTGCCCCGAAAGAGGGGATCCGCCGAGCGAGAATTGCATCGCGGACCCGGCGGTGCCGTGTGTGGAGAATTGATGTTGCACGAGGGCGAAAGGAGATCAATCGTCGAGCATCTGTTCGAACAGCTGTTCCCAAGTTCTTTTGCTCCAGTACTGCTGGAAGAGTGCTGCTCTCCTGTCAGCCGCCTCCTCGACAGTGAGTCTGCATTGGCAGGAAGCCCCGGCCGCGCATGCGGTCACCCGGTGTATCACTTGCTCCTGCACTGCCTCTCCGTACTCACGATCGGCTTGCTCGAATCGGTCTTGTAGCTCGGAACCTGTCAGCGTGTCTGCCTCACGTGGGTGAACCATAGGGACGTGGGAAAGAAGTGAAGTGGGCCCATTCTTGCCTTGAACATCATGCTCTGCTCTCCGGAGGGCGCCTGAAGTTGGTCATGGGATAGTTCAACATTTTCTCCTGCGAAATAATCATGGACCGGGAACTGACGTTTCCCCCCATTGCGCCTTACGAGGACCCGGCTCTCATCCGCACGTCCGCCCGCATCATGCCCATGGAGCACGTGATCACGAAGTTCCTCGTCGGTTTCCCGAGCGCGAGCCAGTTGTCGCCCACGGTGATCTGCCTGCTCTGGTTCAGGGCGGGGACCGCCATGAACGAGGCGCAGCCGGAGATCGGGCGGGGAGCGTTGGCGTAGATCCACGTATCCCGACTTGGATCGATGGTGAAGGAATCGGGCGCATAGCCCTCGTCGGTGACGTACATGCGGATGATCTGGCGTCCTCTGGCATCAATCGTCACGTTCGGGTCCTGCCCCGCGCTCGCGGTGACGGGCAGGATGCTCCACGGATCGAGGTCGGTGAGGAGGAGGCCGCTCCGTAGGTTCAGCAGCCCCAGGAACACCGCCAGCGTGCCGGCGAACGTCAGGAACCGACGGCCGGCCTTCCCCTCCGCGACGCTGCTGACGATGCTGATGCCGAGGAGCGAAGGCAGCGTTCCGAGCGCGAAGACGAACATGATCATGCCGCCCTGGAAGAAGCTGACGACGGGGGAAGGATCGTGGATGGTCAGCGCCAGCGCCTGCATCGACTGCGTGAAGCCGCAGGGGAGGAAGAATGTGAGGGCGCCAAGGAGGAGGGGGGCGAGGGGACTGCGGGATTCACCGACACGCCGGATGCGATCCTTCATCCACCGCGGGAGCGGCAGGGTGCAGTAGCGCTTGGGGAGGACTTTGAGGATGTTGAGCCCGAGTATCACCATGATGATGGCGACGATGATGGTGACGAGCCCGTTCAGGCGCGTGGAGAGGGTGAGGGTGGATCCGACGACGCCCAGGAGCCCGCCCAGCAGAAAGTACCCCGCGAGCCGGCCGGCATTGAAGAGGAGGAGCGGGCGGAACTTGTCCCACCGGCTGGTTGGGTGGAAGGATTCATTCCACTTGGCGGACACCGACAGCAGCAGCCCGCCGACCACCGCCAGGCAGGTGGACAACGCAGCGACGAGTCCGATGGTGAAGACGGCGGTCAGGCTGACGATTCCTTCGGTGGTGGCGGAGAGCGTGACGATCCCCGTTTTCCGCAGGATGAGGAAGAGGGCGACGATCAGCACGAGCATGCCGCCTACTTCCAGCCAGTGCTGAGTGCCGGGCGGCTCATCACGGACAGCAACGATGCCGTTCGAGGGTCTGAGCCGATACCTGCCCTCGAGAGCGGCCTGCAGATCCCCCAGGGACGGTGCGGGCAACCGGGCGTCGGACAGCACCTCGACGTGCCCCTTCCGCTCGCTCGCGAACACCTCCGTCACGCCCGGTAGCGCTTTCAGCAGTCGCTCGATGAGGAGCTCGCAGCTGCGGCAGGTCATGCCGGTGACGCTGAAGGCTTGGCGTCGATGCGAAGCAGTCTTTGCCATGCGGATACTCTATCAAAGAGTGGGTAGTCTGTCCGTCCCCAATGGTTCCTGAAAATATCTCTCAAGGCTCCGAGCCAAGATCATCCGAGGGGTGATCGGCTTGCCTCAAAACGACAGATGAAGCGGGATTTTTTGTCAGATAGACCAGTGCTTTCTCCTCAATATTCTCCCCACCTGCGTCCCGCTCATAACGTACCTCTGCGAGCGTAGCGGCGAATTCAGGTACCTGAGCAAGCTGAATTTTGTAATCACCTGTACGGTGTTGGGAATGCAACAGACGCTCGTCGAGCCACTTGATCAACTGAAAATTGGCTTGATCAAGTTCATTTGTGTATGGAGTAACACCCCTGTGAATCTGAGCATCTAGAATACGAGGGAGCGGTCCCCAAGCCGTATAGTCCAATTTTGCTGCTGTCGTCAGATCATTCACGGACATGATGGCGCTCAGACGATTCGCGATATTCACCTGTGCCGCTCCGACATTCGATTGATCAGGGTCAAAGCCGTCAGTTTCCGGAATGCCATCACGTGGTGTTGCTTTTTCGTTCATAGGCATTTGTTTTGAATGCTCAATCATTATATCAGAAATGCTCTTTTTAGTGAATGGTATTCGACGCTATTCTCACGCCATGTCCTGGCCGCCCATCACCATGGCCACGCAGCACCCGGACAACGCCGGGGCGCCGTGGTGGGGAGGCAGTCCGTTCATTTCCACGCAGGAGGAGATCCAGGAACTCATCACGCTCCTGCAAGATTTTCCCATCGACGAGTACATGTGGGACTGGGAGGGGAAGTACGTGGATGAATCGGTGGGGGAGAAGCTCTTCTCCCGCGCCCCCGCATTCTTCCGCCGCCATCCGCTCGGGAAGGACAAGTTCCTCACCTACCGCATTCCGGCGTTCGACGGAGGCAAGATGCACCGGATGGCTCGGGCGTTCATGAATGTCCTCTCACTCTCGGATCTTGCACGCGATGTCGGCATGCCCGGCCCGCCGGTGACGGAGATGTTCCTCCCGCTCACGACCAGCGCCCGTCAGCCGCTGAAAGTACGTGACGCGTTCGAAGAAATCGCGGGGTACCACCGCAGCGTGTTCCACCGCAAGAAGCGCGCCGACCGGGACCTGATGGACCGCTTCACCGTCACGCCGCTGGTGGAGGATGTGTCCTCGCTCTTCGGCATCGAAAAGATCGTACGGCCGTACTGGGGGGCGATGTGGAAGAAGCATCGCAAGCCGATGGCGCGCGGTCAGCGGGTGTTCCTCGCCCGATCCGATCCGGCTCTGAATAGCGGGCTCGTGCCGGCGGTCCTCGCAGTCAAATCGGCGCTCTCGACTGTTCATCGGGTGGGGGAGGATCTCGGCTTCCGCGTGTATCCCATCCTTGGCACCGGCTCGCTCCCGTTCCGCGGCAGCGTGAATCCCACCTACCTGGATACCTTCCTCACGCAGTACGCCGGGACACGCACGTACTCCATCCAGTCCGCATTTCGTTACGACTATCCGCAGGCGCAGGTGCGCTCCGCGCTCGAGCGTATCCGGACGGAAGCGCCGCGTCGGAAGCTCCAACTCGTGTCGCAACCCGATGACCGTCGTCTGCGCGCGCTCGCGGGGCTCTTCTTCCACTTCTGGAAACCGACGGTCGAGGCGCTCGCTCCCCTCATCAACCGGGTGGCGTCTGGGGTGCCCCCCCGCCGCGAGCGTCTGCAACACATCGGCCTCTTCGGGTACAGCCGCGGGGTGGGCAGGGTGAAGCTCCCGCGCGCCATCGGCTTCACGGCTGCGCTCTATTCCATCGGCATCCCGCCGGAGCTCATCGCGACCGGACGCGGGCTGAGGTCTGCGCGAGAGAGAGGCATGATGGATCTCCTGCGGCAGTACTACCCCGCCCTCGAGGCGGATCTGACACACGCCGGGAAATTCTTCAACCGCGAGAACCTGCGCATGCTGGCGAAGGAGAAGCGGGTGTTCCGCGACATCGAGAACGATGTCCGCGGGATCGAGGAGGTCCTCGGCATCACCCTCGGTCCCGCGAAGAGCCACCACCTGATCCACCGGAACATCACCTCGACGATCCTCCAGCGCATCCGGTCGGGGATGGGGGAGGAGATGCTGCAGAGGGACATCGTGGAGGCGGCGGTGATTAGGAAGAGTTTGGGTTGAGGACGCGCGCAAGATTCCGTACGATATGGCTATGGATTCGCCGCAACCGAAAGCGCAGAAGCATGGTCAGGGAAAGGGTCAGGGTGATCATCCTCCTGCGCCCGCCGATGGCCGGGTGAACGCGCGCGAAGCCGAACTCACTGAGCTCAAGCAGCAACTCGCGAAGCTGACCGATCTTGCCGCCCGGTCGCAGGCGGATCTGCAGAACGCCAAGGCCCGGATGGAGAAGGACGGCGGCGACATGCGGCGTTTCGCGACCCAGGCTGTGCTTCTGCGATTGCTCCCGGTGATCGATCACTTCCAGCGCGCCTTCCAGCACCTGCCAGAGGACCTGAAGACTCATGAATGGGTCAAAGGCGTCAGTGCCATCGAGCAGGATTTGATGAAGGTGATGACTGATCTGGGTCTCAAGCGCTTCGATGCACTCGGCCAGCCCGTCGACACCGCGCGTCATGATGTGGTGACGGTGGGGCCGGGGAAGGAGGGGGAGATTCTGGAAGTGTTCGAAGACGGGTATGAGTTGAATGGGAGGGTGATCCGGGTGGCGAAGGTGCGGGTGGGAGATGGGAATCCGAAAAAAGAATAGCGTCCACCAGAGCAGCACCCCTCCGCGGGTGCGGGCTCACAGCGCTCAACGAGATTCCAGAACGCACTGTCTGAACGCATCCCCCTTCTCCTCAAAATTCTTGAACATATTGTAACTGGGGGAGGCGGTGGAGAGGAGGCATATGGTGCCGGGGGGCGTGTGTTGCTTTGCAGTTGCTACTGCTGTTCTCATGTCTGTGACGTTGTGGAAGCTGATCATGCCCCCTCCCCCAGCCCCTCCCCCTCGGCCTCGACCCTCCGGGTCTCGGCCTGGGAGAGGGGAGCTCCGCTTAAGCTCCTGAAGAATTTTATCGATGACCATCCTTTGATTATGAATCACGTCGTCGTTGCTGAAACGGATGACGCGGATGCCATAATCTTCAAATATTAACGAACGCTCATGATCATACTCTTTTGTTGCATTTTCGTCATGCACTGAACCATCGATCTCAATTCCGAGGTGAGCAGCATCGCAGTAGAAATCGAGAATGAAACTCTTGAAGGGGTATTGTCGTCGGAAGTAAAAGCCCTCCAATTGGTTTCCTCGAAGGATTTCCCACAGTTTTCCCTCAGCGTCGGTCGGCTTTTTTCGCATCTCTCTCGCATGTGTGACGATTGTACGGTGCGGTGAGCGAAGTCCTGAGATGCCTTTATGAATGGTCATTTTTCCCCTGCCCTCTCCCAGGCCGAAGGCCGAGGGGGAGGGCCGCAGGGAGGGGGCACTTCCCCCTCCCCCCTCAATCGCCGCCCGTATCCTCCCCCCGCTCCCCGGAAACAACATCACCGTCCTCACCTCCGAATCCACAATCCGTTCCCCCAGTTTCGCAAAATCATTCCCCCGGTCCTGACCGCCGAGGATGATGGTCGTCACGCGATCGCCGAGGGCATCCAGAGCCGCGATCGTCGATTCGGGCGTCGTCGAGATCGCATCATCGACCCACTCGATGCCGTGATGAATGCCGAGCGATTGCAGTCGGTGGGGCAAACCCTCGAACCGGCGGAAAACCTGGACGCAGGTTTCCTGCGGGATTCCCAGATGTATCGCGACTTTGAACGCGGCGGCGATGTTGCTGAGATTGTGCAGACCGAGCAGCTTCGTCTCCGAGAGAGGGAGGGGGGCATCCTCTGTGGTGAAAGGAATGCTCTCACCCGCGCTCTCTGATGCGATCGCCCGCGCGCCCTCGGACATACCGTTGTAGAACATCACGTCATCCTTGTGCTGAAATCGCGCGATGTGCTTCTTCGCTTCCAAATACGCTTCGAGCGAACCATGATAATCCAGGTGCTCCGGGAAGAAGCTCGTGACGACGGCGATCTGCGGGCTGTGGGTGAGATCCATCAATTGATAACTGCTCATTTCCATGACGAAGACGGTTCCAGACTTCGCAAGGTCGATGTACTCGATCGCCGGCTTTCCGATATTGCCGATCAGGTGTGCGTCCCTGCCTGCCGCCTTGAGCTCTTCGTAGATGAGCGTCGATGTGGTGCTCTTGCCCTTGCTGCCGGTGACGCCGATGACCATCGCTCCGGAATCGGCGATCGTGTCGAGGAAGATCTGCGTTCCAGAGGTGAGCGTCGCTCCGAGCGCGGCAAGCTCCGGATGAGGCGGAACTCCCGGAGATTTGATGATGATGTCGAACTGATCGAGGTCTTTGAGGTAGTCCGGCCCGGTTATGAGTTTTTCGTTTTTCATTTTTCGTTCGATGGGATTGGCATCGGCAATGGTGATGTCGGCGTCCGGTGCATGTTTTTTGAGTATCCTGAGCATCGCCCGGCCTTCCTTCCCGAAGCCGAGGATGCAGACCTTCTTGCCGTTCAGGTCCGTGATCTTCATGAAGGCAGCGCGGAACGATACGCATCCGGAATAACGTGTTCGTCGCTTGGCACAAACACATCTTGCAGGAGCTCCTTCTCATTCTTGATGGATGGGAGGACGTCGCTCACGAACATCCGCATCATCAATGTATCGTCCAGATCCCCGCGCTCATGCGCCATCAAGAAGGCGGCCCGCGATTCCTCCGGCGTCCCGACGCACTCGAACGGCTTGATGCCTTCCAGACCGAGGAGCTCGCGGTAGAGAGGCGTGAGTTTCCCGTCTTCGAAGAGGTTCTTGCCGAAGATCTCCTCGAGAGTCTGTCTCGGGAGGAAAGCCGCGTAGAGCAGGAAGACGAAGGCGCATTTGGGGCACGTTCCACACCAGAGCTTTGTTCCATCCTTGTTCTTGTCCAACCCCCACCCCCTAGCCCCCTCCCCCGACGGGGGAGGGGGTACGGGGGGTGGGGGCTGCGAACTCAATATTTTCCAGTTCTTGTTGCAACTGGTTGTGCAGTGAAAATACTGCGGCAGTTCTGTGAAGAGCTTTGCAATGTGGAGCTCGGAGAGAGGGCGCAGCAGACTGAAATACTCAATGTCCGTTGCGATGCTCTGTCGCACGTACTCCTGAAAATCTCGTTCAAACTCCAGCGATTTGCTCCACTGGTGATTGATCTCTTTGCCATGAAACTCCACGTTCCCGATGTTCGCGCTGCGCTCGTTGCTCATCGCCACAGCATCGAATCCGTGCAGGAGGGCGACGATGACGGCGACGAAGGACAGGTAGGCGGTGATGGGGACGTGTCCGTTCAGGGCGCCCTGGGCGTTCAGGTCGAAGAGGGCGGGGGAGAGCCGGCGGTCGACGGTGAGGAGCGGGAGCTTCATCGTCCGGGCCAGCTCCTCGATGAGGGGGTGATGACCCATGCGGAGGAGGGTGACGTCGTACCCCGCTTTCCGCAGCAATTCCGCGGTGACGACGGAGTCTTTGCCGCCGCCGAGGGGGACGAGTACGCGCGGCTTTTTTCCCTTATTTTTGGAGACTAGCCCCCACCCCCTGGCCCCCTCCCCCGGCGGGGGAGGGGGTACGGGGGGTGGGGGCTGGGACGAAGGAAAATGTATGAGTCCCCGGAAGTCGATGTTGTTGCGGTAGAAAAATTCCCCGAGCCCGTTCTCGTAGACCGAGTTCCAGAAGGCGGCCTGGTCCTGTGTCAGCGGAGCGGAGCGGATCTCGAGGGTTTTCGGCAGGCAGGTTTTGTAGTAGCTGATGCCACCGATAAGGTGCAGGCTGCGGAGTGCGTTCGCGAAGGCGGTTACGTTCATGTCCTGCAGATTCGCGCCTTGCAATGGGATGGTGACTGTTTCGGTGAAGGAGATATCGTCATCCAGTGAGTACTGCAGCTGGATCTCGCCCGTGCGGTCGTTGAAAAGGTAGGTATCGAAGATAAAGCGCTGGTACTGCTGCATGCCAAAAGCATACACGCCGGGCGGTTTGTGCTTAATCGGTATCGGCGGCCGTGTATCTTTCCTTAAAGGCTGTCATATGTCTTTTAATCTCCAGGAAGCGACCCAATGGCGTTTTCTCTTCAGGATCCTCCGTCCGTTCCACCGCTGCCTGCAGTTCTTCGAGGCTCAAATGACTGTACTCCCGCATGATGCGAACCGCACGTTCCACTGCTTTGCGCATAGCCTTCGAGTGCAGCCAGCTCTTCAGGTATAGTCTGAAGCTCGGGATCATCGTCGAACTCCTGGATCCACGCGTCCACTCCTGGCATCGGCAACTTCTTCATGTCCAGACATGGTGGGAGTCTATCACTGCAGCCACCAGGGGCGGATTGAACGGGCGGTGCGGAGGCGGTATGAGCAGGCGGAGAGGGGAGCCGGGGCTGAAGCTCGATTGACTTATTGCCCCATATAATATATAATATATATTGTCAAGCGGGGTGTTCTCGCTTGGCATCGGCTCCTTCCTCACCACAGAAAGGTACGACCATGCAACTGACCAAGGGGATGTATGGTAGCGAGTTCAGGCGGCAGAGCGACCTCTTCGGTCTGCGCTGCGGCCAGATGCGCTCCGGTACCGGGAAGCTCACGCATAACAGCGGCTGGTACAGCGCTGCTGGCGAGAAGCTCGGCTTCGGTGACCTGTCGAAGGACGACCTACTGCGGGTCTCCGCAGAACTCGACGACGGTGAACTGTTCATCGTCCTCGGGGAACAGGACTCGTTCTGGAACTTCGTTACCCGTCCGGGCATTATCGGCAGCCAGGCGCAGACCAAGCCGGACGTCGAAGCGCCGGGACGCGAGTACGTCGCCGCGAAGTGCATGATCCTCGTCCAGAAAGGGCAGGTACACTTCGTGAACGACTACGAGCCCACCGGACGTACAGGTCTGCACTTCCCGCACCTCTCGCAGGAGGATGCGCAGCGCATCATCGCGTCTGTCGCGTCGTGAGCCACCCGCTGTGTGCCTTCGGGCACGGAATCAGACCCCTTCAGCAAGGGTCTTTCAGCATGAAGCTATACTCGCACTCCATATGAGAATAACCGCATGGCTAGACCCAGCCCACATAAACGCAGCAAAGTTCTCCAAGTTCTTATCTTCTCATCGGAGCCTGGTGTGACCCTTAGCGTCAGTGCTGTATCATCGAATCAAGAGCTCATTCACTGCCCCTGCCGGAATGGCGTCCGCCTTCGCCCACTGTCACACTTGCTCTCCAGGCAATGGCTACGGCGGGACGCCTCGCAGATATCGATCTTTCTCATGTCGTACGGTCATTGCACTCCTGCCGGAGTGGCGGAACTGGTAGACGCGCGGGACTCAAAATCCCGTGCCGCAAGGCGTTGAGGGTTCGATTCCCTCCTCCGGCACCATTCGACTCGCCGGCCGCTGCGCGGCGAGGCTCGCTCACCGTTCAACTCGCTCCGCTCGTTCACGGTCCTTCTATATTCACAGAACTGGTTGGATGAGGAAGTTGAACGACCCTGAGCTGGTCGAAGGGTGGTAAACCACGTTCTTTTTTTTCTAAGCGAGTCGAATGACAGTGAGCGGAGCCGCAGCGGAGTCGAACTGCCCAAGCCACATCCCATGATTTTCCGTACCATGTATGCATGAACTTCTCGATGCCGTCGCGTACCTCTTCGACGTCTTGCTGATGCCGTTCACCGCGGGATCGGAGCCGCGGAAGATCTGGATGAAGGTCGTGGGAGCGGCCATCGCCGCGGTCGGGATACTGACCCTGCTCGGGTTGCTGGTTTGGGCGCTGTTCGTGAAGGCGCAAGGGCTGCGGGCTCTGTTGGCTCCGTCTGCATTTGCCATGGAACAGAACGGAACGCTGACGGCCGGGATCGTTGGCCCTATTGCCGACAAGGAGCCGATCCGGGCGGGCGCCTGGCAGGTGCCGGTCCTGACGCTCCGTCTCACTGCGGATTGCGCGAGAGACGCAGACATCGACTGGATCACCGTGGTGCATGAGGGAACTGGGGATGTGAGGGATATCAAGGGTGTCGCAGCGATCGTCGTGGACGGCAAGGCAAGTACGTCCTCGCCGGTCGATCCCCGGGACCGGACCGCCACGCTCCATTTCAACGATTCGCCTCTGCGGATTCCCAAGTGCCAGGCCGAAACGGTCGTCATATCAGCGAATTTCCCGGTCCAACCGACGAAAACCGGTACGCACGCATTCATGGTGGAATTGCCGTCCGACATCTTGGGGGAGACCGTGGTAGGCGATTTTCCTCTCAGGGGCGGAACGTACGTCCTTGCTGGGAGGTGGACCAAGACCGCATGCCTGCGGGAGGCGTGGAGGATCACGAAGGCTCAGGACCGGCGGCAGGCGTTGCGGGCATGTCGCAAATAGAACCATTGTCCGGCAGCATCACTCTCGTGCGTGTCAGGAGACGCGTGTCTTCGTGCCGCTCACTCCCGCGTCGCCAACGCCACCTTCAGCCCGAGTCCGATGAGCACCGCGCCCATCACCCGCTCGAGGGCCGTTTGGATGGAACTGCATCGATCGCGGATGGTTCTAAGGGAGAAGACAGAGGAGACCCCGGCGAACCAGGCGGCGGTCGCAAGACCCATGTAGAGGCCGTACAAAGCTTGCATGACGATGGGAGTCGCGGGATTGATGACCTGCGTGAAGAGTGCGAGCATGAAGAGTGTCGCTTTCGGATTCAGCACGTTCACGAGGAAGCCCATCCGGAAGGCCTGCAACGGCGACAGGTCGGCTCGTTCCCTTTGCAGGACGTCATCGTGCCGTACTGCCTTCGATGTGAGCGCCTTCCAGCCGATGAAGATCAAGTACGCCGCGCCGACGAGTTTGATGACGTTGAAGAGCACGATCGAACGTGCGATGATGAGTCCCAGGCCCAGGATGCAGTACGCAACGTGCACCAGGATTCCCAGCCCGCAGCCGATACCCGTCAGTATGCCGCTCCGCCGGGAGCGGGTGAGGCTGTTTCTCGTCACGACGGCGAAGTCGGGACCGGGGCTGGCGACGGCGAGGAAGTGGATGAGGGCGACGGTGAGGAAGGTGGACACACGGTCATGGTACAGTGCTTCCCTGCGTATCGCATCGCTTCCACCGGCTGCGACGGAGATTGTTCTGATCCGCGGTTTTTCCGTTCCGACGAAGTGACGTGTCCTCGTGTTTGTCCCTCTGCGAACGAGTACCAGCGGTCGAGACGAAACGTGACAATGATGAGAATGTTGTAAAGAGTATTTTTGTCAATTTGATTAATCAAACTGAAGCTGAAGGATAGCGCGCATGACTGAGCGGTCGCCCGCCGACGGCGTCGAGAGGATTCCACACATGTTGCTGGTCAGCCAGGTCGTCCGCGACATCAAGGTCGGCGGAGGGCGGCATCGGGAAAGTCTGGCGCGGCGCATCGGCGTGCTCCGGGCCGGTCTGATCAAGAGACTCTACATCCCCGCTGACAAGCTGAATGCCATTTTCCGTCCTCAGCATCTCTCGGATGACGGCGTGCTGACGCTCGATATTTTTGGGGGTGACCTCAAGGACAGCGATTTGCAGTCGAGACTGGATACCCACTTCCTTCACGAGATCCCCCTCGATCTGCGCGACCCGGCCGGCATCACCGACGTGACACGCATGCAGTTGCAGGATTTGCTCATGCGCTGTCATGACGTGGCCGTCGACGACGGCGGGAACGCGCAGAACATGGCCGTCAACGTTTGTCTGGCAGGTCTCGCCGCTCTGCGGAACAGGCTGCGGGTGACCATCTTCAGCTCTTCGGATCCCTTCAAGCGGCTGCCCGGTTCCTTCCCCTCGGAATGCGCGGAACTCTTCCGGTACGTGCCGCTGGAGAATGTGCCCGATCGCATCGCCATCCAGGTACCCTGGTTGTATGAGAACGGCGAGAGCGGGACGTTCGCTCTCACCACCGACGCGGCCGATCTGACGGATGTGGTTCAGGGCATGGTGCAGGAGCGTCGCGAGCTGCGACAGCTCTTTCTGGACACCGACTGCTTCGTGGCGTCCGACCCGTCTTTCGAGCTTGCGCGGTTCTTCGGAAAACCCGGCCGCCACACGACCATTGTGAACCCCGCCACGCGATGGCGGTCTTTCATCGCCAACCGGGCCTTCGGCACCGATGTCATCCTTCCGATGAATAACAAAGAAGCAGCGGATGTGACGCACGTCATCCAACATGTGGGGGAAGAGAAGGAAATGTACAAAGTCCCGCGACCGCCGTTCCCATCCCCGCTCCGTCCGAACGGGAATGAGATCGATCAGGACCAGCTTCGCCAGCTCGATAAGTCCCTCTGGATGCTCTCGCGGCATAACCACCCCCACCATCGTGTCGATGGACTGGTCGCGTTCGACTATCCGATCACCTTTGAAGCAGATGGCGGATTGGTCGTAGGCACCCGCGATAGGGATCACATTGCCGCGTTCACCTCCACCGTGGACCCTGACAAGGAGAAGACGCTCATCGAGGAATTCGGGAAGCCCGAAGAAGTAGACTTGGGCAGGCTGCAGACCATGGGTGCGGGCGATGCCGCTGCCTCCATCGTCGCCATTTTCAATACGATCGACCCTCAATCCCTCATTGAGCCGTACCTGGAGGGACGCCTGAAGACGAATGCTTTCTTCAGGCATGTGGCGCAGACGGTGTTCGTCAGCGCCCTCAGCCGCATTGTGGGCAATTTCCTCGTGCGTACCAAGCGGTGCCAGTGGCTCAATGTGGATCATGAGAAGATCGCGGACCTCTTCCAAGCGGTTGCGAAGGAATCCTGTGCGGCAACCCATAATATTTACGGGAAGATGAATCCCTACTCTTTCACGGAATTGCCGAGGTGGGGGATCAAGCTCGTGACGTGGAATCTGGGAACCATCAGCCACCCGCACACGGACGAGACCGCAGTATGAATGCAGAACGAGGAGAGGCATGATGGGTCGGTGCGCATTGCGTCGTTATCGCCGGCCGCGACCGAAATCCTCTTCGCGCTCGGTCTCGGAGGGCGGATCGTCTGCACGGACCAATTCAGCAATCATCCGGATGAGGCGAAGGCGATTCCCCATGTCCGTGACCACCAGAATGTGAAGGCGGAAACGTTGATAGAGTACAAGCCTGAGATTGTTCTTACCGGGATCTCTATTCAGCAGAACCTGGCCGTCGACCTGCGGCAGGCTGGCTTCACCGTGGTGCACCAGGATCCGCGAACGATCAATGCAGTGTACGAATCCATCCGACAGTTCGGAACGATCTTCGATGTGGAGGAGAAGGCACATACTCTCGTTCTCCAGATGCAACAGGGATTGAACGCTGTGAAAAAGAAGGCATCACTCCTCGGCTCAAAGCCCCGCGTGTATGTCGAAGAATGGCTCGAACCGCCCATGATATCAGGAAATTGGGTTCCGGAAGTCGTTCGTATCGCGGGTGGTGAGCCATTCCCCATTCCTCCGGGGGAGCTCAGCCGGGCAGTCACCCTCGAAGAAGTCGCGCGCTTCAATCCGGATCTCATCGTCATCAGCTGGTGCGGGGCCGGGTCGCTTGTGGACAAAAAATTGCTGATGGGGCGTCCGGGTTGGGACGCGCTACGGGCGGTACAAACGGGTCATGTGAAAGTGATCGATGACTCGCTCCTCAACAGGCCCGGGCCTCGGCTGGTCGAGGGAGCGCAGCGGTTGTATGGGTGGATGTTTGAGATGTTGCACTGATGATCTACACCAAAACTGCTCAGTCGACGCACCACTCCTCCCTTGCCCTGCGCCCCGGGTGGGCACAGGAGGGTAACGGGGGAGTGTGAGGGGGCCTAGGGAACCAGTGGGGGTGCCCTGGCCCCCTCACGAAAAAAAAGCGGAAGAGGGAGAGCACATCTGTGGAAACGAGGGCAAACGGGGATTCATTATCAATAGGGATCGCACCTGTGGAAGGGTGCGCTCGGTGGGGCTCTGGTGGGGCTCTGATGGGATTGCTTCAGCACGCTTTCCTTTCTACTCTGTTGATACTTTTCCTGTTTCTCTATGATCGCCCTCTCCTCCCTCGATTCCATCATCTCCACCAAGTCCCTTCTGAAACATCCCTTCTACCAGAAGTGGTCGAAGGGGGAGCTGACGCTCGATGATCTGCGCGTGTACGCGAAGGAGTACTTCCACCTGGTCGAGCGCATTCCGGGGATCGTGGATCGGGTGCGGGACCGGGTCACGGATCCTTCATTCAAGGCAGGAATCGAGCACAATGCCGAAGAGGAGCGCGAGCACGTGGAGCTGTGGAAGCGGTTTGCCGGCAGCCTCGGCATACCTGCTGGTGAACTGATGTCCTACGAGCCGTCGCACACAGTGAAAGATGCCGTGGCGTCGATGGAAGCACTTGCCGAACGCGGGCTGGAAGAGGGGATCACCGCCATGTACGCGCTCGAACTCGAACTGCCGAAGATCGCGGTGACCAAGAAGCAGGGACTCTGCGATTTCTACGGCCTCACGAGCGAGGATGCGCACATCTACTTCGATGAGCACTTGAAGGAAGAGGAACACCTGAAAGTCTGGCGATCGCAGCCAGTCTCCGATCGCGCTGCAGCGACGGCCGAGGCCTGCGTGGCTGCGCAGAATAGGGTGCTTGATGGAGTGTGTGAGCGGTGCGGCATTCCCATGGATTGTTGATTTCCCACAGCCGGGAACTCGAGCTCCTGCTAACCAGGTATATAATCCAACCATGCCCAAAGACACCCCCTACCTCCGTTTCCAGAGGAACCTCCGAGCCACGATGGATGTGCTCAAGCTCTCCAAGCCCGAGTGCGAACTACTCAATCAGCCACAGCGGATTCATCAGAAGGATATCTCGGTTACGATGGATGACGGCAAGCGGGCGACGTTCCCGGCCTACAGGGTGCAGTTCAATAACGCCCGCGGCCCGTACAAGGGCGGCATCCGTTACCACCCGCTGGCCGACGAGGACGAAGTGAAGGCGCTGGCAGCACTCATGGCCATCAAAACGGCGGTGGTAGGTATCCCCATGGGTGGCGCCAAGGGGGGGATTGCCTTCGATCCGAAAAAAGTCAGCAAGAAGGAAATCCAAGCGATCTCCCGCGCGTACGCCCGGGCGTTTTCCGCATATCTGGGCGCGGACATCGACATCCCGGCGCCGGACGTGAATACCAATCCGGGCATCATGGCCTGGATGCGCGACGAGTATGAGAAGGTGACCGGCACCTACGCGCCGGCGATGATCACTGGCAAGCCGATCGGCTATGGCGGATCGCAGGGACGGGACACGGCCACCGCCCGCGGCGCCTTCTTCCTCCTGGAGGAGCTGGTGGAGGGGGAGGCGCTCGATCCGGAACACCTGCGCGTGGTCATTCAGGGCTTCGGCAATGCGGGGTCGAACATGGCGCACTTCCTGCACGATGCCGGCTTCACGGTGGTTGCCGTCTCGGATTCACAAGGTGGCATCTACTCGCCGGAGGGGGTGGATCCCGTGCGCATCGAAAAGTACAAGAAGCGGACCGGATCGGTGACAGGGGAGTACTGCGAGGGATCGGTGTGCGATATCGGGAAGATGAAGATGGATGGTGTCCGGCATGTGAGTAACGAGGAACTGCTGGAGCTCCCCTGCGACATCCTCATCCCCGCCGCGCTCGATACTGTGATTACGAATAAGAATGCAGCGAAGATCAAAGCACGCTACATCCTCGAGCTTGCCAACGGTCCCACGACCCCGGAAGCGGACGCGATCCTCCGGAAGCGCCGCGTGAAGGTCATCCCCGACGTGCTTGCCAATGCCGGCGGGGTCACGGTCAGTTACTTCGAGTGGGTGCAGGGGCGGTCCGGCGAGCAGTGGACGGCCGAGCGGGTGGATCGCGAGCTCAGGCGCGTGATGCTCACGGCCTACAAGGATGTCCGCCGCGAGGTGCACCGCGGTAAGGTCACCTTCCGCCAGGCGGCCTTCATTGTCGGCGTGCGGAGGATCGTGGAGGCGATGCGGGTGCGGGGGTGGGTGTGATAAGATTCAGGCGATGTTCGACGTCATCATCATCGGCCTCGGCTGTGCCGGCTACACGGCGGCCATCTACACCGCACGCTACAAGCTCACAACCCTCATCGTCGGCGCGGAGGACGGGGGTATGGGGCTCACTGCGGCAGAAGTTGGCAACTGGCCCGGCATCATCGACATCAAGGGTCCGGATTTGATGGAGAACTTCAAGAAGCACGCGATGAGTTTCGAGGAGGTGACCCACAAGATCGCGAAGGTCACCGAGGTCGAGGGCAACCCTTCGATGTCGCTCAGGGCAGGGGGCAAGGGTAAGGGATTTATCATTACGTTTGAGAACGGAGAAACTGCCGAGGGGAAGACCGTTATTCTTGCGACCGGCTCCAGCAAGCGCAAACTCGGGGTGCCGGGGGAGAAGGAATTCTCCGGCAAGGGAGTCACGTACTGCGCGACCTGCGATGCGTTCTTCTACAAGGGCAAGGACGTTGCCGTCATCGGGGGAGGGGACTCGGCCGTCGAGGGTGCCGCCATCGCGGCCCAGGTGGCGAAGAAGGTGTACCTGGTCCACCGGAGGAAAGAGTTCCGCGCGGAGCCGTACTGGGTGGATCGGGTGAATGCTCGAGACAACGTCGTGTTCGTGCTCGAGCGGAATCTCCAGGAGATTTTGGGCGAAGGGAAGGTGACGGGCATCAAGCTCGATCAGCCGCTTGATCCAACCAATCCTGGTTCCGACATGATCAAGGTTGACGGCGTCTTCATCGAGATCGGTTCGATTCCTTCCGTCGAACTGGCGCAGCAGCTCGGGTGCGAGCTCGACAGCCGCGGCTTCCTGAAGGTCACCCCGGACCAGCACACGAACATCCCCGGCGTCTTCGCCGCCGGCGACAACACGAACGAGAGCAATTACTTCGCCCAATTCACCACAGCGGCGGGGGAGGGGGCCGTGGCGGCGAATGGGGTGTTCAATTATCTCAGCACGGTGGGAGCGGAGGGGTACATGAGCGCCGGCTCTTGACGCATGTGGTTCTGGTTTGAAATCGCGGCTGTCTGTTGTTGGGCGGGCATCAACGTTCTCGACTCCGTGTTGGTCCATCACTACCACAAGCATCCTGTCGTTCTGATGTGGAGCCAGAGCATCTTCAGTGTGCCCATTCTCCTGCTTCTCCTCGCGATCTTTCATCCGCAATCTCCCTGGATTCCCCTGCTCGTCGGCGTCGGGGTCATCGCCTACGCGGGGGATCTCGTCTTCTTTCGGGCGCTCGATTTGATCGACGTCTCCGTGACGAACATCGCATGGGCGATCCTTTCAGTTTTCCTCAGTGTCGGCGGGTTCCTCGTTCTGGGAGAACGATGGTCCGGTTCGCAGAGCGCGGGCGCCATCGGCATCGTTCTCGGCGTCCTCCTTCTCTCTCTGTGGCATCGGAAGCTCGGATCCGCCCGCAGCCTCCTACTCTTGCCTCTGTTGGCCGTACTCTACCTGCCGTTCTACTTCGTGCAGAAACTCGCTCTCGAAGCCGGACAGACCGTTTTCGCCGTTTCCCTCTGGCCACTCCTCGGGAGGGAAGTCACGTCTTTCCTCTTCCCGCTTGTCCATACGCCATTGCAATCGCGCCTTCGCGCCTATGTGCCGCGTGCCGGTTTCTCGTTCCACATGCTCAATGGATGCGTCGTTCTTCTGTTCCTCACAGCGACGCTCCTCACGACCGCCGCATTTGCCGTGGGGCAAGTTTCTCTCGTGTCAATCGTTGGGAACGTGCAACCGTTTTTCGTGCTCCTCCTGGCGTGGACCGCCCATGCATTCCTGCCACGCTTCGCTCCCCGCGAACTGGTGAATTCCCGCTCTTTCTCCATGAAACTCATGGGTTTCACTCTCGTATTCGGGGGCCTTGCGCTCCTTGCGCTTCAGAAGTAAAGTACGCTGGCTATGCCCCGTGGAAAGCGCACCGTCTTCGCCCTGTTCTGCTCGGAGTCCGGCAACAGAGTCGGCACTATCCGCCTGCACAGGCAAAATAAGAAGGGAATCGGCTGGAAGGAATTCAAGGTGGAGAAGTACTGTTCGGTCTGTCGGGTGCGCAAGCCGATGAAGATGAAGGAGGAGCGACACTCCGCATAGGACAGAGAATCTATGACCAGGACAACGGGAAGCGCTTCCTGCTGTCCAAAGTCCGGTACAATCGGCGTGTGGAAAAAGATGTGTATAGAAGGGCCGCCTCCGTTCTGGTTCTTCGTCCTGCCCATGCATGCGGACCGGACGAATGTGCGATGGCGTACGAGTTGCTCCTCCTCCATAAGCCACGCAAAAAAGATGCCTGGCAGCTGCCGCAGGGGGGGGTAGAGGGGGTGGAGACGGTTGAACAGGCGGCGCTGCGGGAACTGAAGGAGGAGGCGGGCTTGGAAGGCGCAGTCATCGGGAAGAGCGAGTGTGTCTACCAGTACGACTTTCCGACGTCCTTCCGCAGCTTCCGGCCCGATAACGTCTGCGGGCAGCGGATCGAGTACATCTTCGCGCTTGCGCCGACGGATGTCCGCATCCAGGTGGATGGCAGAGAGATTGATTCCTACGCCTGGGTGGATGCCGGCCGGCTCGCAGGGTACATCAAGCGGAAGGAATACCTTGATCTGGTACGGGGACTCTTTGAAGAAGCCGTGAAGCTGGTGGAAGCGAAACGTCCAACCCGGTAGGATTCCGACGATACCGAGGAGCGCGCTCCACAAGGAAAAAAAGGGAATCCTCACTCCTCCGTCATGCGCCTCCTCTCCCTCCACCTCGAGCAGTTCCGGAACTACCGCCAGGAGTCGCTCGATCTCACGGGGGCCGATCTGCATCTCTTCGCAGGGCGGAACGGGGGAGGGAAGACGAATTTGCTGGAGGCGGTCTCGGTGCTCTCCCTCAGCAAGTCCGTCCTGGGTCACGAGGAGGATGATCTGCGGCAGTGGGGGAGGGAGTTCTACCGTGTCCGGGGGACGGCGGAGACCGATGCCGGCGAGACGAAGACACTGGAGGTGGTGAGCCAGGCGGCCCCGCGCCGGGAGAAGGCTTGCTTTCTGAACGATGTGCGCATGTCCGTCGCGGACCTGGTGGGAACGCTGCCCACGGCCACATTCCTGCCGCAGGATCTGGAGCTCTTCCGCGGGGCGCCCGCCGAACGCCGCCGGTTCATCGATCAGATCTTGTGCCAGGTGCTGCCGTCATGCTTCCGTGCGCTCCTGGACTACCAGCGGGTGCTCAAGCAGCGGAACGCTCTGCTCAAGCAGGTGGCGACGGGAGCAGCCGGAGAGACGGCGCTGGCGCCGTGGGATCAGGAGCTGGCCCGCATCGGGGCTGCGGTGACCGTCGCCCGGCTGGAGCTTGTCGGTACATTCAACCTGTCCCTGATCGAGGAATTACGACGGCTGGGAGAGCCCTGGCAGGAGGCATTCCTCCGCTACGAGCGGCACGGCACGGAGACGGATGAGACGGCGCTCGAGCGGGAGCTCACGGCACTCCTGGAGCACCACCGCAGCCGGGACATCCTGTTGCAATCGACCACCGTCGGCCCGCACCGCGACGATTGGTTCCTGGAGATCGACGGCCACAACCTCGCCACCTTCGCCTCCCGCGGACAGCAGCGCATCGCCGTGCTGGCCCTGCTGTTTCTGGAGACTTCCTATCTGCAGATCCGGCGGGGGGAGCGGCCGGTCATCCTCCTCGACGACATCCTCTCGGAACTCGATGTCGCTCATCAGGAGAGCGTGTTGCAATCCTTCAGTGACTATCAGATCTTGATGACCGCCACGCAGGTTCTTCCTGAAGTGCCGGGCGCGATGGTGTGGACGGTGGAGGAGGGCCAGGTGGTACAATCGCGCCATGGACGATCGGCGATTCCTGCATGAGGGGGAGACGTTGCTGTGCACGATCCGGCCCTCTGCCGGGAACCTGTGCCTCAGTCTGTTGCAGGGAGTGTTCGATGCCCTGATCGGTGGCATCGGCCTCTCCGTCATCCTGTTCGTGATCGCGGCGATGAACGGCTGGAACGTGGCGCTCTGGGTGTACGGGCTCCTGCTGCTGATCGCCTACGTCATCGTGCTCATCCTCCGCATTCGGCTGTGGAGGCATTCGTCGTTCCGCGTCACCACCGAGCGGATTCTGATGACCTCCTACCCCGGTCTCTTCCTCAAGCGCTCGCCGACCATCAAGTGGAACCAGTACCAGGAGAGCCACGTGGGGCGCCGGAACGCGTTCGATCTCCTCTTCGCCTCGCGGCCGCTCTGCATCCGTCACGGCACGCCGGATGCCCATGTAGAGGCGTGTTTCCCCTCGCTCCGCTACGCATCGGATCTGAAGCATTACCTCGATAAAGTCGACAGCGCGGTCCGGAAGAAAGAAGTTGCCACCCTCCGGCCCTTCATAGCGAAGCCCAGGGGCAGGAGGGATGAGGTTCCCGGGTAGCAATCTCGATTCTATCCGGCCGCAAGAAGTGTTGACCGATGCAAGGCTCCGTACACTGCCAGTGCCAATCCATCCGCTGCGTCATCCGGTGACGGCATCTCGGCGAGCTGCAGCATCCTGGCCACCATATCCTGCATCTGCCGCTTGTCCGCCTTCCCGTCGCCGGTTATGGCGAGTTTCAGCTGCATCGGCGTCGGTTCTAGCACAGGCATACCTGCCTGTGACAACGCCAGGAGAATCACGCCCCGCGCATGAGCCACATCCAAGGCCGTCCGCTCATTGGTGCCGAAGAACAGCCGTTCCACCACGGCCACTTCCGGACCCGTCTCCCCGATCAGTCCGGTGAGGTCCGCGTGCAATTCCTGCAGACGGAGGGGGAGGTCCATGCCGGCTTTCGTCTCGATCGTCAGCCACTCCACTACCTGTACGTCGTCCATGGACGTGCCGACATCGATGATGCCGATGCCGATGGTCGCCAGGCCGGGGTCGATGCCGATGATCCGCATGGAACCAGAGTAGAGAAAACGCTCTATTTCTGCTATAATAAATAGATTTCATGTCCACACCGACACCGACTCACCGGCATCGCCACCTGGTGGTTCTGCCGCTCTTCCTGGCCTTCGTGTCGCTCTCTGTCGTCCAGGGTGATCGTCGGTCTGCGGCATCGGCACCGGAGCCGCATTCGCTCCTCCAGACCGGCATAGTGCCGGACGGAGCCTACCGACTGGAGGTTTCCCGTGGCAGCAGGCTGGACGCTCTGCCCGGCACCGATAGCCTGCTGCTGCGCGATGGCACGGCCTTCATCCGGCAGGGGAGCGTGCTCGCGGCCGCACGCGGTTTCCTGCGGCTGGAGGCGCCGGGAGTATCCATCCGGGGCATCGGAGGCGCGGCGCACCTGACCGTGCTTGGTGAGCGCGTGACGGTGGTGGCAGCCACGACACCGCTGCTGCTCACGATCAACGGGCAGCATCTGGTGGTGCCGGTCGGGATGCAGTGGCGCTCCGGAACCCCGCCGGTCGCTCTTGCAGATGGATGGGAGGCATGGTCTTCCTCCCGCGCCGTTGCCCCCGTCCCGTCAGATTTCATCCACCGCGAGCGCGCCCAGGCGGCGTCGCTGCTGGACGCCATGCCGCAGAGGGAGATGGAGCGCAGCCGACTCGAACGTATCCAGATGCTCGCTTCCCTGTTCCGTCTCCCCCCCGCACAGGCGCGCGCGGAGGCGAGCCGGGGTGCGGGGAGGGCACACGCTCTGCTCTCGGCGCTCGAGGACGGGGACGCAGGAAGAGCATCGGCGCTGGTGAGAGATCCAGCAGTGATCCGCTATACGCTCCTGCAACCCGCAGGCTCGCATACTCTCCTCGGAGCCTTGCTCGCGCGACCGGTACCGCCCAGCCTTGCCATGACGCTGCTGCCGAGCTTGGTCGACGATCCGGGTCTGTGGCTCCTCACCTCCTTCCATCCGCAGACCGTGGAGGCATCCTGGGTGCTTCCGGCCCGCAGTGATGCCGGCAATGACCTCCTGGCGTTGCGGCTGCTGACGTTCCCGCTGGCCGATACGGGGCAGGATGCCCTGCCAGACACCGTCTTCGATCGCTGGATGGCGGAAGCGCAGGCGTTCATCAGCAGGCTGCAATCTCCCGCAGCGTTCACGGAGGTACTCCTCTCCGCCGTCGTTCCCGTCGTGGACCGGTTCCGGGTGGGGGGGTATCCCGAGCGCACGCGCCGCTACGTCGAAGCACTCCTGACCCTCGCAACGCCCTCCGAGAAGGAACTGTCGCGCAAGGCCCGTCTCACAGTAGAACGGTTGCGGCATATCGACGTCATTCCCCTGCAGGCGACCGTCACGGGCAACGTTGCTCCGACACCGGCTGCCGGTCCTTCCGCCGGGACGCTCGTCCCAGCCGAGGTGGAACGGTTGGCACGGGATATGCTCCGGCAGGCCGGTGCCATCTTGACCGTCCACACTACGGTGGCTGCAACCGGGCCGGACACCGCGTCCGTCTCGGAGGTGATCTTCAGCGGTTCCCGGGGCGAGCGCAGCTTCCGATTCGCCTATCACGCAGTGTCCAATACCGTGAGTCACATCGTGACTGGGGAGACGTCCTACCCGTTCCCGATGACCGTGGAGGAGTTTGTGGGATGGGTGAGGTCGAGATGACAGTGAATTTGACATTGAATTATACCTTCCAATAATTGCAACATGCCATTTCTTTCAGAAATGCGTATTCTGACCTTGATTCCATGACCACGAAACCGTACAATAATAGTGCTAAACCCACTGCCCTCTCGCCGCAAGGCGGGACGGCAGTTTTAGGAAGTACGCTGAAACGGGCAGTCATTTTCGTAGATGGAAGCAACTGGTATCACAAGTTACGAAAGCTCTTGAACGTGAATACCGTTGCGGGTGGAGCAGAAACAAAGCCACCAGTAGACTTTGACTTGCGTGGATTCGCCCAGAATTTGATTGCACCAGATACGCTCGTTGAGATTCGGTACTACATCGGCAAAGTACGGCGCGTAAAAGGTGATGCAAAGAGTGAAGCCATGTATGCGAACCAGCAACGACTCATCGGTTTCCTGCAACAACAGAAAGTGACCATCGGCTTCGGACATCTCATCAACTATCCCGATGGTTCGTTTCACGAAAAGGGCGTGGACATTCTTTTGGCAGTTGAAATGATACGGCTCGTCTTGGAAAAAAAGTACGACGTGGCGTACCTCGTCAGTTCGGATACCGACCTCGTACCCGCCGTGGACGAGTGTAAGCGACTCGGTGGCGAAGTTGTGTATGTCGGAAGCTCACTGCATGGGCAATCCTTCGGGCTTACCAAGGTCTGCAAGAAAACGATTCTATTGCAACCAAAGGACGTACTGCCCTATGTACCGCCGAAGTTGCCATGATGTGGGAGCGCCCAAGAAGGGACGTAAAGCGACTGCGTCGCCACGTCCCACGTACAGTTCGCTCCGCTCCTTTGCGTGGTGGGCGATGATGGATTTGAACCATCGACCTCGACATTATCAGTGTCGCGCTCTAACCCCTGAGCTAATCGCCCGAAATGTGAATGATGGAGATGCGATAACCCCTGCCTGCCCGCCGACTTGTCCTCCGTAGCACAGAGGCGAAGGGGGAAGCTCGAAGAGCGAAGGTGGGAGCTAATCGCCCAAAGAAAAATCGGGACAAGGAACAACCGACCGAGGATACCGTCCGGTTCGGGCTTGTCGCAAGGCTCGAACGGAGCCTCGAGGGAGGGAAACCGCAGGTTTCCTTCCCCCGCATAAAAGCGGAGCCAGAGCCCCGCTTTCCTGGGAACAGGCGATCGGAACGGTCAGTACCCCCCGCCGCCCCCACCCCCACCACGCTTCTTCTCCATCATCTTCCCTTCCATATTCCCGCCCTTCTCCATCATCTTCCCGCCTTTCTCTTCCATCTTCCCGCCCTTCTCCATCATCTTCCCGCCTTTCTCCATCATCTTCTCACCGGCCTTCTCCATGCCGCCGTCCATCATCTTCTTTCCCTCTTCCTGCATCTTCTTCCCCACTTCCTGCTTCGCTTTGCCCTTCATCATTTTCTTGCCGGCTTTCTTCTCCATCTTCTTGTCCTTCTTCATCTCCTTCTTCGCTGCGTTGGCCTTCTTCATGCACGCGGCGCGTTCTTTGCCCTTCTTCTCCGCGCATGCGGCCGCGGGAGTCCCTTCCGGTGCGCTGTTCCCCGGGGTCTCTGCGCTCTCAGACATGGTCTCCGATGCTGCGGATGATGATGAAGAGGAGGAGGATTCGCTCGAGGAGGTACTGGTGCTGTCCTGGGCAGCGGCGGTGCTGATGGCGAGGGAGGCGACCATCGCGCCGCTGGTGAGGAGAGACAGGAGTTTCTTCATACGAAAACGGGGCAGGAGATAAATCGGGGGGAGCGTAGCGGACTCCGGGGACTAAGATGTATTGAGAGTGTCGTGAAATGTCGTGCAATTGTTTCCGTCACCTTCCGTAAATTTCCGTCACGCTCTGCCCGCTCTCGATGTGGCGGATCACCTCTGCGAGGAGCGGGGAGATGGACAGGATGGTGAGGCCCGGGAACGCCCCCGGTTGGATCGGGACGCTGTCTGTCACGATGACTTGCCTGAAGGCTGCCTTGCGCAGGCGGTCGATCGCCGGTCCGGAGAAGACGGGGTGGGTCGCGATGGCGTACACGTCGCCGTTCGCGCCGGCGGCGAGCAGGGCCTCCTTGGCCGCGGCGAGGGTTCCCGCCGTGTCGATGATGTCGTCGAAGAGGATGCAGGTCTTGCCCTTGACGTCGCCCACGAGCTGGTGCATTTCCGTCTGGTGATGTCCCGGGCGGCTCTTGTGGAGGATGGCGAGCTCTGCGCCGATCATGTCCGCGAACTTCTTCGCCCGCTTGGCGCCGCCCACGTCCGGCGCCACGATGACGGGGGAGGGCAGGGAGAGGGTGGTCAGGTACTCGGCAAAGACCGGACGGGCGGTGAGGGCGTCCACCGGCACCGAAAAGAACCCCTGGATCTGGTCGCTGTGCAGGTCCAGTACGATGATGTGATCGGCGCCGGCCTCTTCCAGCAGGCGGGCGATGATCTTGGCGGAGATGGGCTCCCGCGGCTCCGCCACGCGGTCCTGCCGCGCGTAGGGCAGGTGGGGCATGATGACGTGCACCGTCTTCGCGAAGCTCAGCTTGGCGGCCTGGCACAGCAGGAACAGCTCCATGATGTCCTCATTGGGTGCGCCTGTTCCCGTCTGTAGAATGTACACGTCCTTCCCGCGCACCGACTCGCCAAACTTGACGTAGGTCTCCCCGCAGCTGAATTTCTTGAGGGTCAGTTTGCCCAGCGGCAACCCCAGCTCCGCGCTGAGCGCGGCGGCGAGGGCCGGGTGGGATGATCCGGCGAAGAGGTGCATGCGTCTCCAGTATAGCTTTTTCCCGGCGTTCAGACGAGGAGCTTTTCTCTGGTATCCTCGTCCACGCATGCACGTTCGATTCTCCAGCGCACGCGGGATGCCGGTGGTGACGGAGGAAGGGGATGCGGCCGGAGCGCTCGCTGGCATCCTCATCCATCCGGATTCCGGCAAGATCGAAGGGTTCTTCCTGCAACACACCGGCGGACGGAGCGAGCAGCTTTTCCTCTCCACCCTCGACATCCGTCGGTGGACGAACCGGGTCGTCATCCGCTCCGTCGATGTCCTGTCGCCGGTGGAAGAGCGGATCCGCCTGCAGCCGCTGCTCCAGGAGGGGCGCCCAGTCATCGGTCAGCGCATGCGGACGGAATCCGGCAGAAGCCTGGGCCGCTGCTCGGACATTCAATTTGATACCTCGCACTACCTGCTCGAATGGCTCTTCCCCCGGAAGTTTTTCCGCTGGGACGTGCCGATGCCCGTCTCACAGGTCGTGGAAGTGCGCAAAGATGCCATCATCATGCGCGATCCGACACCGATCACAGAAAAGGAGGAATTGAAGCCGGCCATGATGCCCACACTGCCCGAAGTCGCTTGAACAACCAGTCCCGTCGCTTATTTGAACGTATCGATCACGTACGTCACGATCACCTTGGCGATGAGGACGACGATGAGACCGACAGCCACGTAGATGATCGTCTTCTTCGCCTTGTCCTTCTGATCATCCTCCCCCTGAGACACAATCAGCCGGATGCCGGCCACGATGATGAAAATGACGGCGAGCAACGCCAGGAAGCTCAAGACTGTGTTCAGGATCTTGAGGATGGTGGGACGAATATTGGTGCCGCCGGCGAGGGGCACATCTGCCGTGCCACCCAAGTCACTTCCTGCTGCGTAGGCGATTGCGGGGAGGAGCAACACAAAGGTCGAGAGCGCGGAGGCGTATGCCTGCTGAACGGTACGGCGAACGAGGAGCATGAGGGGAGGTGGGGACGTTTCGCCCATTGTGATCACTGTGATCGATGCACGCAAGGTCTCCCGGGTGACGGGACGGGGGGGGCTGAGACGAAAAGGGCGCCCCGTGGCCACGGGGCGCCCCGATAGAGAGAACTTGGCAATTCAGGCAGCCCGGACCGCCGCGCCCGTCACCCAGCCGACGATCACCTTGGCGAGCAGCACCACCACCAGACCGATGACGACGTAGATGATGGTTTTCTTGGCCTTATCCTTCTGCTCCTGCTCACCCTGCGAGGCGATGAGCCGGATGCCGGCCACGATGATGAAAATAACGGCGATGAGCGCCAGGAAGTTCAAGACCGTGTTCAGGAGGCGGAGGACCGTCACACGGATATTGGTTTCTGCGGAGCCCGGAACGCCGCCGGTACCACCCAAATTACTGTCCCCGGCGAGAGCCCTGGAAACCATCGTAACGAGCCCCATAGACGCGATCGCAGATCCATAGGAGAAGCGCTGGAGAGTATTCATGAAAAATGGGGAAGAGTTTTGACCATTGTTACTCTGTGCTTCTCCCTTCTGCAAGCGCGTGCGCTTGTCATCCATTGAATGAACTTGACGGAAGCGATGAGCGATTATCGATTAGTGGTCAGTGCAGTTCATGACTGGTGGCCGGCCGCTGACCGTCCGTCAGGCCTTCGTCATCATCCCCACGCCGATGAGGAGAACAGCGGGCAGGGAGAACCACAGATCCTGGTTGACGACCATCAGCTTCATCAGCTCACTCTGCTGCACGATGGGTGCCAACGTGGAGGCCGTGGCGACAGTGGCATCCAGCAGCGGCACGCCGGCGATGTAGGTCAGCAGGGTCGAGAGCAGGAGGCCGGCGGTGGCGAAGCCGAACAGCCCGGTGATGGCGAGCGAGATCATCTGGTTCGGCTCCCGGTCGTACTTGACGTCGAAGCCGGCCCGCACCGCCAGGAACACGATGATCGCGATGAAGAGGACCAGCTTGGTGGTGGAGAGGATGGTGAGATCGATGGTGACCCCCACGACACTCAGCATGGAATCAGCCGAACCGGTGAGGCGCTGCAGCAGGTTGCCGAAACCCTGCACTGCGACGATCGCAATGTAGCTGCTGAGCATGATCTTCACCGACTCCTTCTTCCCGATGATGAAGGTATACGTGACGACGATCGCGAAGAAGACGATGATGAACAGATCCCAACTGAGGGTGAGGCTCATAGTGTCTGATGGTACCGGGGGCTTCTGCTATGCTCAATCTATGCGGCACGGATTTCTTCTTATAGACAAGCCACAAGGCGTCACCAGTCACGACATGGTGGCGCTCGTCCGTCGCACGCTCGGGGAGCGGAGCATCGGGCACCTGGGCACGCTCGACCCCGCGGCCACCGGCCTGCTGGTGCTGGCGATCGGCCGGAAGGCGCTCAAAGTGGTGGAACTCTTCCGTGATCTGCCCAAAGAGTACGAGGCGGAGGTGATGTTGGCCGCGGTGAGCACTACCTACGATGCCGAAGGAACCATCGAGAAGCTGGCGCTCAAACCGGGGTGGGAAGCGCCCGAGCAGGCGGTCATCCAGCGGCTGCTTGCCGACCGATTCATCGGCCGTATTGCACAGGTGCCGCCGGCGTTTTCAGCGGTGCATGTGGACGGCAAGCGGGCCTACACCCTTGCCCGCCAGGGCGCCGGCGTATCGCTCCCGCCGCGCGAGGTGGAGATCCGGCGCATCGACATTCTTGCCTACACGTTCCCCACCCTGCGCCTGCGCATCGCCTGTGGCTCTGGGACCTACATCCGTTCGATTGCTCATGACCTGGGGAAGCTCCTGGGGTGCGGGGGGTACCTTGCGGGACTGTGTCGCACGAAGGTGGGGGACTGGTCGCTCGCGGATGCCGTCATGCGGGATCACGTCACGTGGGCCTGCGTCCGGCCGCTCAAGGACGTCCTGGCGCCTTTCCCGGTCCGGTCTCTCACCGCCGCGGAATTCGACGATGTCAGCCACGGCCGTCCCATCGAGGCCGAGGTGGAAGCGAACACGATTGGCTGGCATGACGGGCTTCCAGTAACGTTGCTCGAGCCGGCCGGAGAGGGCATGGCCAAGCCGAGGAAGGTGTTTTAACCTGAGGAAACCGAGGAGTCCAAGGAAACCGACGATACCGAGGAAAGGCAGCAGTTCCTCGGACTCTTCGGTATCGTCGGATTCTTCCGTGCATTCATTTTCGGCGTTCCACTTTTGCTACAACGATTCGCGACGATGCACCTAGGACTTGCATATCTTTCCGTTTCGAAATCGAGGGGATCGCCCCCTCGTTCCACCTCCGCTCCATCACGACGTAATCCGGTCGATACCTCTCAAGCAGCCTGTCGAAGGCCGTATCGATCTGTTCCGTCGTTGCCTCCTTCGTATTCAGCGTCCGCAGCGCCTGCCATGCATCGGGGTCTTCCAGATACGTGAAACTCGCATCGATCCCGGTCGCGAACCGCAGGCGCGGATTCGTGGCGAGGAGGGGGGCGAACAAGTCCCAGTCGACGTTGAGGATGCGGCTGCCGGGCGGGAGGGAGCGCAGCGGTGCAAAGGCCAGCACACTCTGCCGATGGTTCGTCAGGCGGAGCGTTGCCAGGAAGATAGCGCTCTGCAACAGGCAGATGCCGATCATGGAGAAGGTGGCAGTACGACAGATGGACAGCCCTCGGAGGAAGAATCGGGCGGTAGAGTCGATGAGTCCGGGTCTTGCCTGTTCCATTCGGGCGATGGTGAGCAGCAGGAACGGCCACAGCAGGTCGATCGACCGCGACCAGAGCAGATAGGCGAGGAAGAGGGCGCCGCAGAGGATCAGGAGGAACAGGACGCCCCCGCGTCGCATTCCCTCCGTGTTCAGACCCCCGGGCGTCCGGGCGAATGCGGCGAGGAGCGCGACCCCCGCCGTGAGCAGGAACGGAGGGATGACATCGCTCACGAGGAATGCCGATTGCATCTCGCTGCCCAGGCCAGCGCTCCAGAGGAAGGGGATGGAGGGGAAGACGGTGAGGAGGTAGGTGGCGTAGGCGAGGGGCGAGGGATGCAGGAGGAATCCGACCGCGAGCCCGGCTGCCGTGCTGCCGAGCAGTCGCTTCCAGTGAGGATCGGGGAGCGATCGCAGCCAGAGGGCGCCTGTGAGGACGATGAGGAGCGGGAAGACGAAGAGTTGTGTCAGCAGGACGCTTATCGTAAGGCTCACCGCGAGGAGAAGTGCACGGCGCTCGAGGACGGCGTGAAGTGTGAGGATCGTGAGCGCCGTCAACAGTGGAAACGGTCGACCCATGAGGGACCGGAAGAGGAAGCTGGTGCTCCCGGCGAGGAGGAGCGCAACCAGGCAGAGCTGCAGCATCGCGGGCGTGCGCCATCGATGGAGCACGAAGAGAAACGTGGCAGTGAGCGCGGACAGGCTGAGGAGTGCGAAGACCTTCGTCGCCATTCCTGCCGGGAACATCGAGAGGGGAATGTAGAGCGCGTCGGCCAGAAACCACGGATCGGTCTGCAGCCGCGCGAGCGTTCCACCCGTCAGAAAGACGCTCCAATCCTGGCGCAGCCCCGCCTCCCGCATCTGCATCCCCATCACGGAGTGCCGCAGCGCATCGTCGAGGGCAATGGGGTGCGGGAGTGTGAGGATCACCGCTGCGATCGCGAGGAGCATGATCCCGGCTGCCGCCCATGGGAGCAGGGAAGAGCGTGGGTGAGTGGGGCGCATCGCCACCCATGATACCGGCTCATCCCCTGAGGTTCTGCTCAAGATCCCGGAGGAACGCCTCCCGTGATGCGGATGCGAGGATCTGGGCCACCCTCGCCCTCGCGCCGGCTTCAGCGAGGAGCCGCGCGACCCGGTCTGCGGCGCGGGCAATGCCGGATGATGTCCTGTGATCCGCAGACCGCCTGCGTTTGCCCCCCGCTTCCTGTTCCTGCCGGATCGCATCGGCGGTTGCCTGGATCAGCTCGGTGTCTTTGCGGGCGTTGTAGGAAGCCATCTACCCTATGGTATCAGTGTGGTGCGAGCGGTAGGGGATAATTTTTTTCGTGGTGGGTCAGCAGCACTTCATTTCCAACAGTTCGAGAGTCTGACCGCGAACATTGGACGTTTCTCAAAGGAATTAACCGATTTGCAGGATTCCATGCGTTCAGTGCGTGACAACATTGGCTGCGCCGCCGCAGTCGCGCTTCGAGGCGGTGCTGACGTTCTGAAGTGCTGTAGAGGACCAATGACTCGGTGGCTTGTATCAAGCAAGTAGTTCTTCCAACTACCCATGATGAGATGGCTGTGGTCATGGAGTCAGGCGTGGAATCAATAACATCCAAGTACGCTCATTGTGGTGCCGCCGCGAGCCGAGCAATGCTAAAGTGAGCAGCCCATGCACACCACGCTCGTCCAAGACAACCTCGACTTCTCGTCATCGTTCTCGTTCCACCAGACGGTCCCGATCCGGCCCGTGCTGCTACCTCGCGTCGAGGTGCCCGAGGCGTTCTACGGCGAAGGATTCGCAGTCGTCGATGCCATCGCCTCACCCGAAGCGGCGCGGGCGTATCTTGAAGGTCTGATCGCCAGCGTCGATGCTACGCGTCTGCCACTCTACCTCCGCTTCGCCGGACGGGTGCAGCTGGCGAGCGAGACTTGCATCCCGACCTGCGCGGCTATCGTAGAGACGACCTTCCAAGGTCTCCACTTCGACATGGGCCTGCCGATCACCACGCCATCGCCGCAGGTCGTTCAGCTCCTCCTCGCGCTCTATCGGCCGCTCACTGGCCCCTACTCGCAGGCAGCCACTCGAGTGGTGCCTCTCCGACGCCTTCTGTCACAGCGTAGATGGTCCTCAGAGCATGAATTGGAGACCCGAGTCGTGGACTATGCCAATCGACACGGCGATGGCTGGGAGAGGCCGAAACGGGTCAACACCTACCGTCTCGCCTGCCTCGCGCGGCTCATCGACTCCGCCGACGGTTCGACCGACATGATTGATCGTCGGGACGTCGCCACCGGCCTTGAGTTCCGCGACGCTGGGAACGACGAACGCCGGAGCCTGCAAAACGAGTACTCGTTCTTTGAGAAGCACGGCATGGATGTCTCAGCGGTCGAGCGGCAGGTGCGCCTCGAACCCGGCCAGCTGCTCGTCGTCGATAATACCCGCGCCGCGCATGGCCGCGTCGGGAAGAGGCGGGAGCGAGAGATGTGGCACTACCTGTTCGGCGTCCCGAGTGCGTCGCCAGAGGACATCGACGAGGTGAGGCATGAGGTTCTGCGACAATTCATCTGAGAAACATCCGTGGGACTTGGTTTTGATGTAAAATAGATGTGTGTCGCTTATGACCACAGGAGAGGCTGAAACAATCGCAGATGCCATTGAAGCACCATACATTCGTTTTTCAAAGTGCCAGCGCAAGACGTACGGTGTCCTACATGTCGGACTGAGTTGCTACCTCGCTTGTGAGTGAATCAATAGCCATCTTGATGCCGAAACTGGAAAGCGTGTCTTCGACAGGAGTCATCGTGGACAACAGTATCGAAATCTGATCTTCATACAAGGTCTATGGCGTGCTATTCTGTCGGTGCATGGCAGCAAAGAATCAAGCTACAGGCGTGATCGAAAGCGGTCTTGGAACGTTCAGCAAGGACAAGTTCCGCGCATTGGTGAATGTTCGAGCCAATGCCTTGAAGAGCGTTCGGGACGCACTCACGGAGCGCGGCTACACAGAAGTATCCGTCGCCTCGCTCGTCAACATCGCTGGCTCCTGCGAGAACCCCAACGCATCGTTCACGTTGCCCTACTATGGGCGAGAGGCGCATCTGTCGCAGAGCGCACAGTTGCAGCTTGAAGCACTCGTCATTCGGTTGCTTCGCGGATTCTTCACAGTGAACAATAGTTTTCGTGAAGAGAACTACGATGACCCCGACGCGGCAGGGCGACGACTGTCCGAGTTCACGTTGATCGAGCCTGAAATGCCGTATCCAGGATTGAAACCAGACGATGCGCTCTCGAAAATCATTGAGCAGGAAGAAGAAGTCGTGAAGAAGGTCGTCGAACAGACGCTTGCATCGAACGAGCAGGACATTGGTGTGTTGGGTGGCGATGTCGGGTATTTGAAAAAGGCGCATAAAGCGAAGTTCAATCGCATCTCGTATGACGATGCAATCGCCTTGCTTAATAAGCTCGGTGGGCGCACCTATTCGTTCGGTGACGATCTCAACATCGCTGAAGAGCGAAAGATTCTTGCGTTTTTCGACAACGTGCCGACGTTCGTCACGCACTACCCCGCCAAGATCAAGTTCTTCAACATGAAGCGCACGCCTGACGGCGAACGCGTGTACAGCGTCGATCTGCTCTTGCCGAAGCTCGGCGAAAGCACCGGCGGTGCTGTGCGCGAGGAGGACGGCGAGAAGATCAAATCCTATCTGCTCTCGTCAAAGGTCGGGCAATTCCTTCGGGATAAGGGTCAAGACCCGCTCCTGCCTTTCACCGAATACTTTAAGTTGTTCGAACAAGAACCGCCTGTTGTGCGTGGCGGATTCGGTATCGGATTCGAGCGCTTGATTGGCTTTCTGCTCCAATCGAACGACATTTTAGATACGATCTCGTATCGAACGATGCAGCCTTGAGTTCAAACTGTCCCATGTGATTGATTTCTGGCTTCTCTTTGAGAAGCCAAGATTTCATGGTGGGTCAGCAGGGATTTGAACCCTGGGCCAAGAGCTTAAGAGGCTCCTGCTCTACCGGACTGAGCTACTGACCCACATGCACACGCAAAGAACAGCAAAGCCGCAGTACGGTAGCAATCTTCACCGAGGAGGGAAAGGGGGGGCGTGGGCAGGTTCGTACGCTTTCATTGTAACGTGCGGCTTGCGCTACCATGTCGGCACCCCATGCAATCATCCGCTCTCCGATGGAGGAGATTTACGCTTTAACTCTCATTTGCATGCTGCTGGCCGGGGTCGCAGAGCGGGTGCGAGCTGCCGGATCCGATGATCTGTGGCTCGACGAGGTCTGGATCATCTTCCTGGCGCGGGCCGTACACCTTCATGCTCATCGCACTGTAAAGGTCGCGCGGACGACCGAGGTGATCTGCTTCTCGACGGTGGAGGTGTCGTACATCCCGTAGTCTTCGACGTCGGTGGAGTGGACGGGCGTGATCTGGAAGACGCCCTGCGCGGCGGATTTCAGCTTCCCAAGCCGCGACCCAGCGCTCTCCGCGATGCGGGCCGCCCGCATCTGCGCGTCTCTGGTCGCCTCCGCGAGCATGGCGATCTTCAACTCGGCGAGCTTGCTGTAGTAGAACTCGAGTCCGGTAGTGGAGAGAACGGCGCCGCCGGTCAGGAGCGCAGTGGCTCCCTGAGCGACGCGGCTGATCTGGGCTACATCCTCTGATTCCATGACGACGTCCTGATGGACGTTGTACATGGCCGGGCCGTCGCTGGTGTAGACCGAATCGACGCTCACCGGAGCGACGGTGACAGCCGCATCGGGCAGGCCGCTCTTCTTCAGGTAGCTCTTCAGCACACGGAGATCCTGTTCCACCTGCGCTGATGCGTCTCTCAGACCCGCCGCATCCGTCTGGCGCGAAAGGGTAAGCCGCCACTTGGCCGCATCCGAGGTGATGCGCCGCTGAGCACTGCCCGTGATGGAGATGGTATCGGTGTTCTTGGCGCGCACGGCTGCGTGGCCCGCGATGCCTGCAGCCAGGACGATGCTGATGCCCAGGATCGCGGCGGGGACAGTGAAGGGGGAGCGATCTGACTGCACGACGCAATCGTAGCATTGTCCCCAGTCGTTCACAATTCGCTCTCCGCGATCCAACAATCATTCCTCTACTGATTCGTGTCAGGAAGTCGGTACCATTCTCCCATGCCTCTCTCTCGGCGCTCTCTGCTTCTGTTGTTCTGGCTCCTCATCGTCATACTGCTGGCCGGGGCCGTACTGCGGGTATGGGCGGCTGGGCGCGATGAGTTGTGGATCGATGAGGTGTGGAACGCATTCTATGCGCGGACGCTCCGGTCAGCGTCGGATGCGCTGCGGATCCACAATGACAACAGCCATTATCTGTACACCATCTATCTTTGGATGATTGGGGATGACGCATCGGTATTCGTGATGCGGCTGCCGGCCCTTGTAGCGGGCATCCTCCTGCCGGTGATCGTTGCCGTGTATGCCTGGAAGCGGACTGTCATCGCGGGCCTCGTCATGGCGACGATCTTCAGCTTCTCCTCCCTCCTCATCAGTTTTGCCACCCAGGCTCGTGGATACTCTCCCATGCTCGTCTGCGCGGTGCTGGCTGCTTGGTCCCTGCAGCAGTTTTTTTCCGTTCGTCAGTGGCGCTACGTCTTCCTGTTCCAGACGGCCATTGTCACGGGAGCCCTGTGGCAGCTGACGATTCTGCATCTCTTCCTGGCGCTCGTGCTCTGGAGCGCCTTCGTGTGCGGTTCCCGGAGACAATGGGGGACGTTTTTCCTCCTGCACAGTCTGCCGGTCGTCTTTTTTCTTGGGCTGTACCTCATCGATCTGCGATGGATGCTCTACCACGTCAACTGGGCCTATGCGCCGAATGTCCAGACGGCGGGGACGGTCACCCTCACCGACATCGTCCTCCATACCCTTTCGCTCACGCTGGGCCTGCCGACTGCCACGTGGGCGTATGCCCCCACGCCGCCGTCCAGCGTGGCGGCAGGGTTGGTGGTGTTCGTGCTCCTCTGCGTGCTGATCATGGACATCGAGCGCCGCATCCGCACGGAGGCATCGACGGGCATCTTCATGCTCAGCCTCCTCTTCGCGCCCCTCCTCTGGCTCCTTGCGCTACAACCCAAGGTTCTCGCTCCACGGTACTTCCTCGTCTGCATGCTCTTCCTGCTGGTCTTTCTCTCCCTGTGGCTGGCGGGGCTCCTACGCAGAGGAGGCGCTGCCGCAGCTGGCGGTCTCTTGATCCTCTTGCTGTACGTGGGGGGCCATGTGCTCCTGTTCCATGACCAGGTGCGGTTCGGTCGCGGACGGTATGCGCACACGGCCGCGTCCCTGCTCGCCGCATCCCGTGAGCCGGTCCTGTCGGTCACGAGCAATGACAGCTTCTCCAGCCGCAAGCTCCTTGCCTGGCAGCTGCTCCGGACCGGTTCGTTGGAGCGGCTTCGCTTCCTGAAGCCGCAGGAAGCGCAGCACGGCGAGGCTGAGTGGTTGCTGTGGGCCCTGCAGGATCCCCAAGGGCAGGTGCCGCCGCTCGTCTCGTTCGGCAATGCAGGGTATCTGGAAGTGACCGGTCTCCGTCAGACCGGGGATTATTGGGTGTTGTACCGACGATCGGGTTCTGGTTCGGACCAGTGACCGCGGGTGCCGAACCCCAACCCGAACCCGATCACCTCACACTCTCCATCGCGTGTCTCTGAATGGTCCGCCAGTCGAACGGAAACTTATACGTCTCCATCGCGCGCACGAGTGCGGAGAAGGCGTGCCAGACGGTGGGCTTGTCGTACAGGAAGGAGTTGCCTGTTTCCTGGACCGGATCGTAGTTTTCGAGCAATGCCTGCGGCAGTGAGAGCGGGACCGCTCCGTAGGCCAGGCAGTGGGTGAGCTCCTTGATCGGCACGTCGCTCAGGAACAGGGCCATGTCGGCGGCGGCGTACATCCGGCGAGTCGCATGCTCTTCGTTTTGCACGATGTGGACCCGGTGCGGTTCCTGCGTTGCCAGCTGTGTGAACAGGGTGCCGTATCCCGTCGACCCCTTACCGAGCACGAGCAGTTCCACCGGTTGCGTCAGGAGGCCGGCGAGTATCTCCTTGAACAGCGGCCCGCCCAGCGCATCGGTCATCCCTGCCGGCAGGCACACGAGGGGCCGCTTGGGTTCCGCCGGCCAGCCGATCTCTTCCTGGAGCGCGGTCTTATTCTGGATCTTGTGCTCCAGCGATCCCACGCTGTACTTGCGTGTGATGTGCGCGTCGAAGGCCGGGGAGTAGGAGCCGGTAGGCATAGGAGTGAATAGTTGTTTAACCTCTTATTATAGCCAAAATCTCTCCTTCTCGAAAGGCGGTGAACTTGACGAAAAGCAAGATCGTTTTGGGCAGGGTCAGGGCAAGGTTCTTCTCCTTGCCCTAGCCCTTGCCCTAGCCCCTGTCTACACTCCTAGGGATGCAACAACACTTGGTGCTCATTGATGCGCACCACCTGATGTACCGCGCGTACTACGCCATCCCCCGGACATTGCAGACATCCAAAGGGGAGCAGACAAACGCGGTGTACGGGGTGGTGTCCATGCTGCTCGCCATCCTGCGCACCGAGCAGCCCACGAACCTCCTCTTCTGCTTCGATGCCGGCGAGGAAACATTCCGGCACCAGGAGAATGCAACGTACAAGGACGGGCGCGCGGAGACGCCAGATGATTTTTATCTCCAGATTCCGCGGGTGATGGAACTCATCGAGGCGCTCGATGTTTCTCACGTTTCAGACTTGCGGTACGAAGCCGACGATTTCCTCTGCACGTACGCCAGAGTGGCGGAAGCGGCCGGGATGCGGGTGACGATCGTCACGGGCGACCGGGACGCGTTGCAGCTGGCGGATGAACGCATACGCGTCGCCATCCCGCACAAGGGCTACCAGCAACCGGAGTACCTGGGTCCGGTGGAGATCGAAGCGAAGTACGGCGTCCGCCCGGATCAGATACCTTCTTATAAGGGGCTCACCGGTGATAGCTCGGATAACCTCCCCGGCGTGCGCGGGATCGGCCCCAAAACGGCCGCCGATCTTCTGCAGCGCTACGGGAGCCTGGCAGGGGTCTACGAGCATCTGGACGACATCAAGGGCAGCGTCCGTGCCAAGCTGACGAAGGATCGCGAGCAGGCGTTCTTCTGTGAACGCATGGCCACGCTCGTCTGTGATATTCCACTGCCCGAACCACTCGAAGACACAGTCCTCGTCGCGATGCCTGTGGAGCCGGCTGTCCGTTTCCTGCGGCAGATGGAGTTTCTCTCCCTGGTGAAACGCTTCGAGTCGATCGTGGCATCCGACTACGGGCGTGCCCATTTCCTGCAGCCGGTCGCAGTCCTCGCTCCCGCGAGCATCGGTGAGAGAGATGATCAGTTGACGCTCTTTTAAAAACAGAAGAAATATCTGCGCAATGTGCTTTTCAAAAATGAACACAATTCGTGCACAATAAAAAAACCGTGGAAATTCATTGAATAATTTCAGTGTTTTCTCTTTCTGACAAAAGAAAATATCTGCACATTTATTGTGTTCAGAAGGTCGAAAACTGAATACGAAAGGTAGTCGCAGAACTCTTGCAGCGCTTCTCAAAGCCTGTTTAGACTTCTCATCGATCTTCCACAGCCTCCCTCCCTCCCCCATGCCCAAAGAGCGCGTCATCAGCAGTCTCGATATCGGGAGTGCCAAAATCCGCACCGTCATCGCCGTCGTCGACGGCACCGAGACTGACCGACGCACGCCCAACGTCATCGGTGTCGGGCTCTCGCCGTCGCTCGGCATGCGCAAGGGGCACGTCATCGATGTGGAGGAACTCATCCACAACATCATTTCCTCCCTAGAGGATGCTGAAAGGATGGCGGGCGTACCCGTCAATCACGTGTACGTGGGCATGAGCGGCTCGCACATCGAGGCGTTCGACAGCCGCGGCGTCATCGCCATTTCCGGCTCGGAGATCACAGTGGACGACATCGCGCGCGTGCTGGATGCCGCCCAGGCGGTGAGTATTCCCCAGAACCGCCGCATCCTCCACATCGAGCCCAAGTTCTACAGCGTCGACGAGCAGCGGGGAATCAAGAACCCCCTTGGCATGACCGGCATCCGCCTGGAGGTGGAGGCGCACATCATCACCGGCCACGTGCAGCACGTGAAAAATCTCGAGAAGAGCATCGACCAGGCGGGAGTGGACATCGATGCCCTCGTGCCCGCAACCATCGCCGCGGCCGAGTCCACTCTCACCCGCCGGCAGAAGGAGCTGGGGGTTGTCGTCATCGACATCGGCGCCGGCTGCACGAGCGTGGCGGTCTTCGAGGAGGGGACCATCCTGCACTCGGTTTGCCTGCCCATCGCGGGGGAGAGCGTGACGAATGACATCGCGATCGGGCTCCGCACTTCCATCGACACCGCAGAGAAGATCAAGATCGAGTTCGGTTCGGTCCTGCCGACTGAGACCAGCGATCGCGAGATGATCGATCTTTCCACCGTGAGCAAGGTGGACACCCAGACGGTGAGCAAGAAGTACATGGCGGAGATCATGCAGGCCCGGTACTACGAGATCTTCTCGCTGGTGAAGGACCAGCTCGCCCGCATCGGCCGCAGCGGCATGCTCCCGGCTGGGGCGATCCTCACTGGCGGAGCCGTCAAGGCGCCCGGCGTCTTGGATCTGGCCCGCGATGTGCTTGGACTCCCCGTGCAGATGGGATTTCCGGTGGAGATCGGCGGAGTGATCGAGAAGGTCGACGATCCGGCCTACGCCACGGCGCTCGGCACTCTCGTGTGGGGCATGCGGGAAGACGACCGTGAACTGGGCGGCGGGTCGTTCCAGATGAAGCGCGCGGTCAAGCAGCTCTCGAGCTGGGTCAAGTCCCTCTTCCCTTGAATCGTTATCTCGTTTCCCTCCTCTCCCATGTCCGACACGTTCCGTTCCCTCTTCTCCAGCAAGCCCCAGAATCCACCGCAGCCGCCGCGGCAGGATCCGCAGCTCCTCACCACGCAGGAGGTGCGGCCGGACATGGTTCCCGGCGCCGTCATCCGCGTCATCGGCGTCGGCGGTTCCGGCGGGAATGCCATTGCCCGCATGATCACCGAGAAAGTGCAGGGGGTGGAGTTCGTGGCGGTCAATACCGACGTCCAAGCGCTCTACCACAACCCTGCATCCAGGAAAATCACCATGGGGCGGGGCACGACACGGGGGCTCGGGGCCGGCAGCAACCCGGACGTGGGGAAGAAGGCGGCGGAGGAGAGCCTGGAGGAGATCAAGGCGGCCATCGAGGGGACCGATATGCTCTTCATCACCGCGGGCCTCGGGGGAGGGACGGGGTCCGGGTCCGCGCCGATCATCGCGGAAGCGGCGCGGTCCATGGGCATCCTCACCATCGCGGTGGTCACGCGACCGTTCAGCTTCGAGGGCTACAAGCGCAGGAAGCAGGCCGAAGAGGCGCTCGAGAGCCTCAAGGGGAAGGTGGATACCCTCATCACCATCCCGAACGACAAGATTCTGTCGCTCATCGACAAGACGACTCCCCTCACGGAGGCCTTCCAGGTGGTCGACGAAGTTCTCAAGCACGCGATCGAGGGTATTTCCAGCCTCATCACGGTCCACGGGCTCGTGAACGTGGACTTCGCCGACGTGAAGACCATCATGCAGGACGCCGGCACGGCCCTCATGGGCATCGGCTATGGCACCGGCGACAGCCGCGCGGCGGAGGCGGCGCGGGCGGCCGTCGACAGCCCCCTCCTGGAGACGAGCATCCACGGCGCGCAGGGGATCCTCTTCAACATCACGGGCGGCAATGACCTCAGCATGTACGAGGTGGACGAGGCGGCCCGCATCATCACGGAAGCGGCCGCGCCGGAGGCGAACATCATCTTCGGCGCCGTCATTGACGAGGCCTTCACTGGCCAGGTGAAGTGCACCGTCATCGCCACGGGCTTCGTGGAGGAGAGCATGGCGGCGGTTCCGACGATGGCAACGAGTCCCGCCCAACGCATCATGCAGTCGGGAGCCCCCTTCGACCATGCTCAGGGCAAGCGGGTCCCCGGCTCTTTCCCGGCGGCCAAGGGTGCCGAGCAGTCCCGTGCGGAGACAGCGCGCGGCCCCTCCGAGGCGCTGCCGCGTTCCACGGCTCTGGATTTCGATGAAGGAGAGCTGGAGGTGCCAGCTTTTATGCGAAAACCTCTGAGTAAGTAGATCAGTCCCCCGCTTCCCCATGTCCGAGAGTTCTGCTGAACCAATCGCACAGGTCGAAGCGGCATTGACTATCGATGATCGATTCCTGGAAGTCACCGGGACGCCGCGCGCCTTGGTCCGCGACTGCATCCGGAGGGCGCTTTTGTGCCACGACGGGAACGTTGCCGAGACGATTGCGTGGATGGAGAGCCCGAACCGTTCCCTGGACGATGTGTCGCCATCGTCGCTCATTCACCGGGGGGCGGCGCAGTTGCTTCTACGCACCTTGCATGCTCAGGAGGAGATCTACGGGTGAGTGATGATTTTTCACCTTGCGCACGGTTGTCGTTTCTCGTACGCTCTGCCCCGTCATGCAGCTGCTGTGTTTTTCATCGGCGACCAAGAAGACGATGAAGAAGACGACCTCTTCCAGAGGGGAGCTGCGTGCGTGATCGCACAACCTGAGACATCCAGCAGCCCCCTCGACCAGGGGGTTTTTGTTTCCTGTACCACGATGCAACAATCTGAACCAACCAACGGTCTCGAGGCCCTCCAGCGTGCCGACACGTACGTGACGAAAATCGGCGGCGACAACGCGGGCAGGCTGCGTTCCAATGCGTTACGGTCACAGCAGCGGGTCGAACAGGGTGTTCGGCAGGTTCTGGCTCTCTCGGCGATCCGGAGTTCGCATCCTTCCCATTCAGCGTTCGCGGCGCCCGGCGTGGCGGATCAGGACAGCGATGGCCAGGTCAAGCCCGGATTCAACACCACGTCGCACCTGATTGCGATCGCGAGGCTGTTGGAGTTGGGTGACACAGCATCCGACGCCCGGTCGCTCCAGATCCTCGATCGTGTGGCTTCCTTCACTCGCGCGGTGGTTTCGGCCGAAATCGATCGTGACCCGCAGCTGCAGGGCTGCCGTGCATCCCTGCGTGCCGACTGCGATGCCGTGCTGGGACAGCTGCTGTCGGACGATCGCGAGCAGGGATCTCTGGCGTCGTCCATCCGCCACAGGGACGCCCGCGTGGTCCGCAAGGGGCAGGACTGGATCCTCGAGGCTGATCGACGGCTTTCCGTGACGGGACTGGGCGAAGCGGTAGCAGAGAAGCTCTACCATGCTTACTTCACTGCCCGGGGAATCCGCGCCGAGAGCCTGCGCCTGGAGCCGGAATTCTCCGAGGCGCTCGCAGCGCCGCCCGGGTCGGATACCAAGGAACAGATCACGCGCCTACGGGCGCGAGCCGCCCTGGAGATCGCGGGGATCTTCGCCCGGAGTGACGTCGCCATCGCGGGAGGGTACCTGCCGCTCCTCGCCGGCGAACGCGGATACAGCGACAAAACCGGCGCGCTCTACGCGCAGGCGGTGGCCGATGCAGGCAGGAAGCCCGTGTATCTGATCGAGAAATCCTTCCCCGTCATGAGCGGGAACCCCCTGAAAGTGCGCGGAGCGCAGGTCGTGAGGCGGATGACGCACTTCCTGGCGCGCGAACTCTTCGGCAACACGCGCGGCGCGAACGGAGGCGCCGTGCACCCCGAAGCGCTGGATCTGCTGTCCAAAGATGACATCGACATCGTGGTGCTCAATCCGCAGATGCCGCTCGCCGCGGAGGCCATGACGCTCATTCACCACTTCGAGCCGCAGCCCAACGGCGTGGAGATCGTCGCCAGCAAGCGCATCCCTCTGGCTCTGCAGATCTCCTCAGCTGAGATGATCCGACAGCCCGGGTTCGAGGCTGCGGTCGCCAAGTGGCTGGGGGACAGGGGCCTCTCCATCCAGCATATTGCGACGAGCGAGGGGACGCTCTCCTACACCTTCTACGAAGGGGACTGGTCGGAGGACACGCTCTCGTCCCTCCGCGACTTCCTCCGGGAGCGCTTCGGCGTCGACGATCCGGCCGCGGTGGAAACCCTGCGGGACGTGTCCGTCATTTACTGCCTGGGGAACAACATGAAGCGCCCGGGGCAGGCGTCCAAGGCCACCGAGGCGCTGGAGTTTGCCGGCGTGGACATCCACTTCATCACCCAGGGGATTAACGAGTCCGTCATGACGTTCCTGGTGGACGCCGATGCCGCTTCCCGGGCCGTCCAGATGCTGCATGACCTGCTCATCACCCTACCGTCGGAACAGTACGACGCGTTGAAAGGCCAGTTCCGGGAACAGATGCTCCAGCTCATTGGGCAGCGGAAGGTGACCTGAGGATTGTGCCCCCTCCCTTCGGCCCTCCCCCCCGGCCTCACCGCTCTGGCGGGTTCGGCCTGGGAGAGGGCGGATCACCAGTTTCTTTTTTGAGTACTCATACTGCCCTCTCCCAGGCCGCAGTGCCCGCAGGCTTGCGGGCGAGGGGGAGGGCCGAAGGGAGGGGGCACAGTCACCTGTTTCCCGTCGACCCAAACCCGCCCCTCGACTCCGCTCCATGTCCTTCCACTTCCTCCCATTCCGCCACTTCGACTTTGACGAAAATTCCCTGCGCGATCCGCTCTCCGCGTTCAACGGTGACGGGTCCATCGCTGATGTTTTTGACCTGAACAAGGATCTCATCCCCCGGGCCATGGTAATCACAATCAATCACCCCGATCGAATGCGGGCAGACCAGCATCTTCTTCCGCGGGAGCGAGGATCGGGGGATGATGAGCAGCGCGTAGCCCTCAGGCACCTTCACGACCACGTTCCCAGGCACCAATGCTATCCCCCCCGGCGGAATAACCGTCGTTTCGCGGGTGATGAGGTCGAAGCCGACTGCCCCATTTGATTGATAGGAGGGGAGGGGGAGGGTGGGATCGAGGCGTTGAATGGATACTTTCATCATGATTGGCTGTGATTCGGCCACAGTATAGCTCACCACTTACGATGAAAGGCCATCGATCACTATCAGGAGTCATGAGAGACTCCCTCACAGCTTTCGATCATCAAATTCATCGAGCTGCGATACATTGACCCCTGTGCGTACAAGTTGATCTCTCTTCTTTTTCGCCTCCTTTTGCAATGCATGCCCTTTATCATCGAAGAGAACATCGCTGATCAAATGGTGACGGTAGAGCTCGAAGAGGACCGGCATCTGGAGATTCTGTTTGAACGGTTTGGAGAGCAGAATAGGGTTATTCGTGTGATTCCAGACTTCCGTCACCAATTTGTCCATCTTTGCACGTGTCGTTTGCAAAAAGGTTTTCAGTTCTTCTTTCAAGCCTGCATTCTTCAGGCTTTCTGCGCGATGGATAAGTTGGTGCACAAAGTACTCTGCTTTGACAGACGTCGCGGCAGGCCACGTTCCGGTCGTGTCGTGGCGTAAAATTTCTGTGTACCCGGAGAATCCCAGTAGTTGAACCTCAGATCCGTTGTTATCTGGATTGTAAAAGTCGTCATCGCATTTTCCTGGCTCAATAGTGGTTTTGTAGTTTGCAATGGCATCACGGTACTTGGTGTAGCGATGATTGTAGATACTGATCGGCTTCTTCCATCCCTCTTTGACGCCAACCGTTTGGGATGCAAGGACTTGTGCGACCAGCTGATCAAAGTCCTGGGTTGATAGTGGTGGCTTGCCGCTTTCCTTCTGAGCCGCAAGAATGTCTTTCTCGACGAGAGCAATTGCCGACGCCAGATCTCCAGCTTCTCCAAAGCCGATCTTTCCCGCTCTCCAATCATCGATTTCATCCCGGTCCAACTTGAAGAACGTCGTCGTCCACGCAGGGCTTTGAATACCAATGTTTCCGATCTCGTCCATGAGGTCCCGAGGGAAGTACTGCCTTGCCACCGGGTCATCGCGCAGGTAGCGCATGATGGTTGTCGAGAGCCAGGTGGATGTCTCGCCTTTTTTTCCTTTTTCGATTGCTCTCTTGATGATTCCTTCAATAGCCCAATAATTTCTGCGTTTGAGTTCTTCCTCCATGATGCGTATCATCGGCGGAATGTCCGCTCTACTCTTTACCCTGTTGAAGCCACGTTCGACTTCATTTCTCTGGCCCGTCCGATTCTGGTTATCCAGATCGATGAGGTACTCCTCTGCTTTGTGTTCCGACCAAGTGCCCGGGACTGTCCCGCCGGGAACGAGGGGGTACCCCATCACCGTCGGTGGTTTCACTTCAAGATTGATGTCGTAGAGCCACCCCTTACTTGCCATGTATTCCAGTGCACCGCGGAAACGGTTGCCATCATGTTTGTTGATTTCCAGCAATGCAGGCCCATGAGCTCCGCCACCGTACCTCAGTTCATCGAAGGTAATAATATCGCTCACGAGGAATTTCTTGTAGCTCTCTTTTACTTCTTCATCCTTATGTTCCAAATCCAAATTGAGGGCTTGACGTGCAGACTCCGAACCGGGGAGAAACTTTGTCAATCCACCCATTCTTTGCGAAACCTCCGCCACTTTCAGCTGGTTCCACTGTTCCCAGGTTTTCACGTAGGCATTCCAGTTGTTCTTCACTCCTTCGATGATGTTATTGATGCTGTAGAACTTGATCTTGCCGAAGATGGAGCCACCCTTCTCTTGCTTGGTGTCTGCTGATTTTTTTTTGGCGGCAGCCAGGGTTTCGATGTGTTCCCGCATGTGGGCCATCTCGTCCTTCATGCCTTTCACGTTGCCGTGGATGAAACGGAGCAGGTCCTTGAGGGGCAGCTCATGGAATTCTTTCTTGGTGGAGTCGTTCATGAATGCCCAGTTCCTGGCCACTTCCGGGGGGTGTGCGGCGATGCGGTTCTGCAGCTGCACCAGGATGTCGGCTGGCATCTGCTTGTGGTGCGGGTACACGTTCCTCTTCAGGAAATTGCCGAGCTCCAGTGGTGAGATTTTCTCGTGATCGTAGTCATCGATGGTCGACGCGACCCGTCCGAGTGCCGTGAGAGACACAATGTCGGAATTGAGCATTCCCAGGGCCTGACGCCAATCCTTCACCGCATCTTCCTGCTCCCCGGGTTTGGTAAATTCGCGGATGAGCGCTTCCGCGCCGCGCAGCTCCTCGTACAACTTGCTGTGCTGATGCATGACGTGATCGATCTCGTGCAGGACGTCCTCGGGCTTCACTTTTTCCTCCTCCGTCTCTCCTTCTCCGAACAACTGCTCCTGGGCTATGTGGGTTTCCTCTTGGGTTTGGCCAATTGCTTGCTGTTGCTCCCGCGCTTCCCGGTCCTTCGTCACCGCCTCTTCCCCCGCGACGCCCTCGGCGATGGTCTTCAGGGGATCCTCGACAGGAGCCGGGGGTGTCGCGGGCGATGCGGGCGGGGCCGCCGGCGCAGGAGCCGGTGCATTGCCGGAGGTTCCGGTTCCACCGTTCGCCATCCACAGCAGACGGGCCTCCCGTTCGGGATTCGGTTGGGGTGCGAAGCGGGCGTTGGCGGGCTGGCCCAGCATGTCAAAGTTTACAGAGGCGGATAATCCGGTCGATCAGGTACTCCTTCCGATCCGTCTGTTCCTCCAGGAATTGGCTTAATTGAGCCCGGATCCGCGCCATGTCGATGTCGCCGGTTTGGATGGACACCTCCCGGTTCCAGCCGGGAGTCTTGCGGCGGATGTGGAGTTCGGCATAGGCGGGGGTCCGGACGATCCAGAAACCCTCGCAGTCGTTCCAGGCGGTGAAACCACCGTCGAATGTGTAGCCTGCCGCTGCAATGCTGATCACTTTTGTGACCGGCGGAGAACGGCGCAGGAGCCAGTACAGGGCGGCGATGAGGAGCGCAACGATCGCGAACGTCCAGGCTCCGGTGATGGCGCCGTACAGGAGGGCTGCGATCAGGGCAGCGCCCGCGAAGAGGTACCAGTGGCCCGCGCGCTCGTGGACCGGATGCACCGGTGCCCGCCATGACAGCAGGGGAGGAGAAGGTGAGGTGGCCGGAGGCAGTGGTGTTTGTGTGTCCAAATCATCTGATTATAGCGGAAAAGACATCTCCCAGACAGGCATGGAATTTAACATTTCACTAATATATTTCATAATAATAATTCTGGCGGCGGCTCCCGCTGTCCGGGGCGCCATCAGCTCGGGATCGTCAATCGTCGAGCAGCAGCTTGAATTCCTCTTCCTGCCCCGGGGCACCGTACCTCAGGCACTCGATGTTCGTCCGGATGAGCTCCCGGAGCACCTGCAACTCAGCTGTCGAAATTCTGAGGAATCGAAGGATCGAAGCACACGAATTCGATTCGATTGCCTTCGGGATCGGTGACGTACAAGCTGCGCCACTGCACCCAGTTGTGTTGAGCCGTTTCGACGGTGAGGCCAAGATTTTCTAATCGTTGTTTTTCCGATTCATACTGCGAGAGATCAATGGACAATGCGATGTGATCGAATGACCCATTTTGGTCGATGTCCCCCATTCTTCTTTTGAAGAGGGCAAGTATGCTTGTATGCCCCTTAAATCCACCGGCAATTTTGAAAAACGCCATGTGCGGTTCCTTTCGCATCAGTGTGAGTTGTATCGCTGTTTGATAAAACTCCGTCATGAGTTCCATATCCTTCACACGCAGGGCAACTTCACCCAGGCGTTTCTCGGCAGCAGGAATATCCGCTCGCATGGCTTCATTCATGGTCGCATGATAATTCTTACTGTCCGATAAACCAAGAGTTTCTCTCTCTTGTAGGCTAAAATATTTCCTCAATGGTGGACGATGCTGTGCGATGTTCGCACTCAAACGAGGAGGGCCCTTCGACTCCGCCGCGGCTCCGCTCAGGGTCATTCGACTCTTCGAACTCCAA
>VMEW01000029.1 GCA_007375735.1 Candidatus Peregrinibacteria bacterium Greene0416_19 | reverse complement strand
AGAACATGCGCTTCACCGTGCCGTCGACGAAAGTGTACAGCTTCGCGACGGGCAACGTGGGCGTCGGGAAGTCCGCACCGATCACGAAGCTGGAAGTGGCGGGGACGATCTCCGGCTCGCTCCTGACCATGAACGCCCCGACGGGGGACAACTACATGATGACGAACCTGGGGGTGGGGACGGCAACGCCGAAGTTCAAGATCGAGTCGGGGATCTCCAGCGCCACGACGACCGCACCCGCGGGCACGGAAGAAGTGGGGCTCTCCATCTACAACTCCAACACCACGGCGAATAACTGGGCGGGCATCGTGTTCCCGCAGACCTCGGGCACGGACTGGGAAGCAAACGGCGCGGGCATCTTCGCGCAGCACGTGAACCGCACCGGAGGGACGCGGCAGACGGCGCTCGCGTTCTTCACGCAGACCTCGGGGGCCAATGCGTCGGAAAAAATGAGACTTGATCAAACCGGCAATCTTGGGATTGGCAAGACGGCGGCAACCAAGCTGGACGTGGTGGGGACGATCAGCGGGAGTGCCTTGACCCTGAACGGGCCCGCGAACAACAGTTACATTCTGGGGAACCTCAGTATAGGGAAGACGGGGGCGGGGCTCTCGAAGCTCGATGTGGTGGGGACCATTTCAGGATCAACATTGCAAATTAACGGTGCAGGAACATTCCTCACAGACATTACGGTGAGCGGTGGGGACATAACGGGTGCGGGTGGTGCGGCTCTCGATCTTGGGGAGGCTACTTCGGGGGATATCACGGTGACCGGTGACCTGATCGTTGCGGATGATTCCTTCCTTGGACTGAGCAGCAGTGCGGGGAGGATCGTGTTCGATGATCAGGCCACGGACGAGGTGACGATCCTCAGCGCGAATTTGGGGATAGGGACGAGCGCGCCGAAGAGTGCCTTGGATGTGGTGGGGACGATCTCCGGTTCTGCGCTGACGATCAATAATTCCGTAAATGCCAACAACTACTTCGCGGCCGGGAACCTCGGCATCGGGACGAAGACTCCGGCATATCTTTTGGATATTTCCGCCCCGGATGACAACCAAGCTATGTTTCGAGCGGTGAGGACAGGGGGCTCTAGGGGGATAACGATCAACTCCCGAGGTGTTATAAACGCGGTGACCGCAGAGGTAAGTGATCCGGCATATAATTTCTCGTTGGAAGCCGCCATTAGTACTGTTACATCGGGTTCTCGCCCTTTCTTCATTATCGACCATGACCTGGCTCCCACCTCCGGCACGGCTGACTTCTCGGCATTGGTCCTCCAGGGCACGATCAATCAAACCGGCGGGGCGAATGGTGCAACGAGAAGTCTGTATATCAACCCAACCTTAACGGCCATCGCCGACTATCGGGCTATTGACATTGCTGCGAATAGCACAAGCGCTTACGGCATTTACCAGAGCGGAACCAGCAGCAAGAACTATTTTGCGGGCTACGTCGGCCTCAACACCACGACACCGAAGGCCCGCCTCCACGTCGTCGGCTCGGGGGCCTTCACGAGCTTCCTCAGCGGCGCGTACCTCACTGTCCAGGGAGGGAACACGTCGATCCTCGGCAACACGAGCATCGGGAAGACGGGGGCAGGGTTGGCGAAACTGGATGTGGTGGGGACGATCTCGGGGTCGGCGCTGACGATCAACAACGGCACCTCCGCTCTTGGCGCTCTCGTCACACTCAACGCTCCCACTTCCTCCGAGATCCGCTTCGTCGAAGACAGCAGCAGCAAATGGGGCCTCTTCAACCGGCTCGACGGCGCGGGGACGTTCAGCTTGTACGATTACGCGGCATCGGTCTCGCGCATCATAGTGAATACGACCAATGGGAATGTGTCTATCGGCGCGAAAGCTGCGCCCGTAGCGAAGCTGGAGGTGGCGGGGACGATTTCGGGGTCTGCAGTCACTATCTCCGGCACCGGCGACAGTTACTTCCTGAATGCCAATGTCGGCATCGGCACCGGCAGCGCGCTCATTGGAAAGTTGACACTCAGTACTACGGATGCCTTCAATAACCCCGCACTCTACATCCGGAGTCAGGAAACGACCGGCAGTCAGGACATCATTCGCATCGTCACCGATGTGTCCTCGACCGGCAACAAAGTTTTCCGCGTCAACGCCTCGGGCGCCACGTTCTCGGACCAGCCCTACTCCAGCGCCGGCGCGGACTACGCGGAGTGGTTCGAGGCGCTGGGAACGATTGAGCGTGGCGAAGCGGTGTGCATGGACGTGACGACGAACGGCAAGGTGAAGCGCTGCGACAAGGAGGCTGATCCGAACATCATCGGGATCCGGTCGAAGAAACCGTCCGTCGTGGGTAATGCACTTGTCGGCGCGTCGATCGACAAACTCGGTATCCCGCTGCCGGGGTATGAACTGGTCGGTCTGATCGGTCAGCTGGACGCCAACGCCATCGCGAGCGGGACGGGCGGGGCGATCCAGCCCGGCGATTCCCTCACGTCGGCCAGCAAGCCCGGCTACCTCCGGAAAGCCAAAGCGGGAGAAGCGACGGTCGGCGTCGCGATGACGTCGCTCGCATCCGGCGAGGGCACCATCCGCGTCCTCATCGCGCGCAGCAACAAGTCCCTCACGACCGAGGCGGTGGAGCAGAAAGTCCGCGAGAACGTCGCGGCGCTGAAGATCGACGATGAGATCCGGAGCTCGATGACGAAGAGCCTCGCGCTGCTCACGGCGAGCGGGGCGTTTGCGCGTCCGGTCGTCGAGCAGGTGCAAAGGGAAATCGCGAGCCTGAATCTCGACTCTCGCATCTCGCAGTTCGAATCGCGATTGACGTCGCTCTCAGGAGCGCTTGCACGGCCGAAGGCCGCTCCCGCGATCACGACGATGGACACCCTGGTGCTCGAGCATGATCTGAAGGTCGCCGGCCTCGTCACGCTCGGCGGGAACGTCGCACTCGGCGGCAACCTGAAGGCGGGCGGAACGGTCACCGCGCACGCGCTCACCGCGCAGTCGATCGTCTCTGAAGGCACGCTCACCGTCGCGAATGAGGCGCGGATCGGCGGAGATCTGTACCTGGAGGGGACGCTGAAGGTGCAAGATCTCTTCGTACCGGGGACGCTGAAGATAGACGGTGCCCTGCAGGCCTCGATCCTTCGCGGCGGGAGCGCGGAAATCGGTGGTACCCTGAAGGCTGATGTCCTGCAGGGGGGACTGCTGAAGGCGGAGAGGATCGAGGCGGGACGGATTGAAAGCGGTTCCGGGTCGGTCTTCCATGGCGCTGCGATCATCGCCGGCGACCTGACCCTGGGCGGAAGGCTGATCCTGAACGGGACGGGATCCGCCATCGAGGCGAAGGAGCTCATTATAAGGAACGCGCTCTTCGTTCACGGACCGGTGACCATCGAGGGGCTCGCAAGCTTCCTCGGCGACGTGACGGTCAAGGGAACACTCACGCTGAGCAGCCGGCAAGCGGGCACCGCGGTCATCCCAGCCGGGAGGACGTTTGTGGCCGTATCGTTCGGATCTGGCTTCACGGCGCCCCCCGTCGTCACCGCCAGTCCCGGCGACTTCGTCACCACACCCTGGCGGGTGCGACCGGTGACGCAGACAGGATTCACCATCGAATTGAGAGAGCCTGCGAGTGAGGATCTGCAGTTCTCATGGATCGCGATTCCCGTCCTGGGTGCCGTCATGGCATCAGACGGTGAGGAGCACGATCAGAAGCCGGTCATCCACTTCCCGGTCGATGCCGCCGGCGTGCCACTCTCGGGGAACGACGTGTGGAATGCCTGCATCCGCAACCTCCAGACGCTCGATGCGCACGGCAAGGCGCGCTCGTGCGCCCGCTACCACACGAGCAACCAGTGGGAACACCCCGATCTTGGTATGATCTTCACATGGCAAGACGATCTGACGCCGCCACTCCTGCTCCTGCCGGAAGGGTATGTGCAGGTCGTAACGCAGGAGCCGCAGGCAGCGTCCAGCAGTTCATCCTCCTCGTCGCAGGCAGCCGAGCAGACAGTGACGGAGGACACCGCGTCGGCGTCGTCCGCATCGTCCGAGGCGTTCACGGAGGAGACACCGGAGCCGGAGGCACCACCGGTCGATGAGAAACCGGGGAACGAGCCGGCAGAAGCGAGCAATGCGTCGGGAACGGGTACCTCTATCTCGGCCGGAGCGAGCTCCAGCGCTGCCTCAGTCGATCTGGCCGCTCCCGGAACCACGTCCAGCTCTTCATCGCACTCTTCTGCTCCCCCATCGGATGCCACGGGCGGCGATGCGCCTGCGCAGTGAAGAACCCAACGAAGAGGGCCCTTCGACTCCGCTGCGGCTCCGCTCCCACCCTCGCTTCCGATCTTCGGTGGGCAAGCAGGGTCATTCGACCCTTTGAACTCAAAAGAATGGCCGGAGGGCGCAACGCGACGACCATGAGCGAGCGAAGCGAGTCGAATGGTGGGCCGGGCGTTTAGTACGATGAAGGCAATGACAACGAAGAACGGCACTTGACGAGTGTACAAATTGATGTTAACTTAAACAAGTTCGAGATTGTGTCTCGAATCTGACCTTTGGCAGGATCGGCAGGCAACATCTCGTTTTTGTAGAACGAAGGAGTCCAAGCATGCAGAAGAAATGCGGATTCGCCGCGCTGTTGATTCTCGCAGTGGCCATCTTCATTTGGTCCCAACGTGAGAGGCCGAAACCGGCCGACGTGGCCAAGCCCCGGACAACCCAGAACGACATCGCGAAGACCGACACCGCTCCGGCAGCGGTTGCGGCTTCCACCTTCCCGAGTCTCGCGGAGAAGGATGGGCACGTTCACATGCCCGCTGACTCCATCCTGATCGTCCGAAACCGCGGGAAGGTCACCGGTAGCGGCCAAATCGGCGTGGAGGTCCACTGCCGCGAGCAGTCGGCCCTCGAACAGCATCGTGTGTTCAGTCCCCTACTGAGGGACCTCAGCGAAGTTCTCGGCGCCAATCTCAGCGGAGGCATCTGGCTGCCGATGAGTTACAAAAACGCTCAGAGCTTCGATGAGAAAGAAAATCGACCCGACTACTGGGTCGACATCTTCGGCTTCGACGATGCGAAGTCGAAGATGGAAAACATCGTCCTCGTCGTCCACATCCGGGAGGGCAAGGTCTTCGTGGAATTCGTCGCCACTGCCACGGAGGACCACAAGAAGAAGATCGAACCGGTCCTCCTCGCGCTGGCAAAGGCCGCCAAGGTCGAGGCCACCGCGGGCGCGTGGACCAAATCCGACGAAGAGGGCAAGCGGTGGTCGCTTGCACTGAACCAGTAATCTCACCCGCCTGCCACCTGCCAAACCACCCCTGCACAGCGATGTGTGGGGGTTGGTTATAGAGAAGAATAGTGATTGACCATGAGCGACCCCGCATCAGAAGTGCGGGAGAGTCGAATGGTGGGCCGGGCTGGACGGTGTCCGAACCGAAATCTCGCAAACACTCGATTTGCTGCAATCCGCGAGCACCGAGTTCCACTGGCCACTTAGTCTCCGTTTTCTTGTTCGGACTGCATGAGCAGGTGTAGTATTCCCACCGTATGATTTTCTCGAAGGAGAACGCTGGCAAGTGGGTCGCGAGCAAAAACGGCAAAGTCGTGGACTCCTCCAAGAAGTTGCCGGCGCTTCTGAAGCGCGTTGAAAAGAGAGATGACCGAAAGAAGATATGGTTCGACAAAGTGCCTCCGGCTCCGTTCATCGGAGGTGCATATGGAGTTTGAGTACACGAAGAGAGAGTGGAGCCGCGGCGCTGTGTACGTGCCGACACTTCCCATCTGCCTGAACGGATTTCCCATCGGTCATGTCCTCGTCGATACCGGTGCCGACGTCACGATTCTTCCCATGGAGCTGCAGGACGTACTGGGCGTCGATCTCGATAAGGAGCGGACCTTGTGGTTCACTGATGCCAGTGGCGATGATTTCAAGGCCGTTCCATCGATTCAGCCAATCAAGTACTCCGTCGAAAAAGGCGGGTTTCAGCCGGTCATCTGGAAGGGGGTTGTGTTCTTCGCCGAGCATCAGGCAACAGCGCTCTTAGGGCAATACCAATGTCTCTCAGAGCTTCGCATCACACTGGATGGCAAGAAGAGGCGGATCAAACTAGAGCAGTGACCGAGATTCCCGGGGTTGCGTGGGCTCTTCGACTCACTTCGTTCGCTCAGAGTCATTCGCCTCGCGTGGAAGTTTTTCTCGTGGTTTACCATGAGCGAGCAATTCGCCACGCGAATTGCGAGTCGAATGGTGGGCCGGGCTGGACTCGAACCAGCGAAGGCGTATGCCAGCAGATTTACAGTCTGCCCCGTTTGACCACTTCGGTACCGACCCAAGGATGGTATGGAAAGAACTCGTGTGAAAGTGTAGCAGTAGAGTGACTCGCCGGCCGCAGCCCGCAGGCGAAGGCTGGCCGACCCACGAAGTGCCGCGGCGTAGCCCACAGGCGAAGCCGGGCAAAAAAGTGATAGAAAAGAACGTGCGTGTGAAAGTGTAGCAGCAGAGTGACTCGACGACAGACACGATTTTTCGATGAATTGCCATATTCTAATAATCATTATATAATGTCTCTATGGGATTGCAGCCGTCTCCCGCTCCAGAGAGGGAACCACCCCATTGGCAGATCGACCACGCCTGTTCCGGTGACGGTCCGGGCATCGTTCGCGTGCAGAAGGAAGCTTGGCTGGCGACGTACCCGGATCCGGCTGTCGGGCTGACGCGGGAGGATATCGAGGCGATCAAACTGGACGGGTCTGAAAAAGTGGAAAGGTGGGAGGCGGAGCTTGCTGAGCAGAGCGAGGGCAAGCGCATCTGGGTCGTACGGGCGGCTGAAGGGATCATTGGATTCTGTGTGGCGGAGAAGACACAGGACGTGCACGAACTCCGCGCGATCTACGTGCTGCCGGAATGGCATGGCAACTCCGTCGGCGCCGGACTGATGGCGCAGGCGCTTGAGTGGCTGGGCCACGACCGGGAGGTAGTGGTGTGGGTCTTCACCCACAACAAGCGTGCGATCGACTTCTACCAAAGGCGCGGCTTCGAAATAACGGACCACACGTACTGGCTGGACGTGAACGGCAAACGGATTCCGGATGTGAAGATGGTGAAACCACGCACTGCTCCTCATTCGTAGCGGAGGGGGTATGTTTTGTATTTATTTGTTTCACCTCACCCTCACCCTCTCCTCCATGACAACAGCACCGGCGATCGATGACGTCATTGATGCATCGAAGCGTCTTTGTTTTTGTTTCCTGTTTTGTCTACCTCACCCTACCCCTCTCCTCCCCACCGTGAGAGCCTCCACAGTCCCTGCAGCCATGAGTGCGTCGTGCCTGCGGAGAGGGCATGTGTGTGTTCTGTTTTCACCCTCGGCGTTCCATTCGTGGATGGAACGCCTGAGTGCCCTTGTGGAAGCCACGAATCATGGATGGAGCGTCCTGTCTGCCGCCGGTGGGATTCCCTGGGAGCACGCAGAGATTATCGTGAGCGCATGCTCAGTCCCACGTCCTTCGCGAGGAGGCTCAGGAGGAACCAGACGCCGCAGGAGGATATCCTCTGGCAGATCCTGCGTAACAAGGGGCTTCGAGGTCTCAAGTTCCGGCGCCAGGTCCCGCTCGGCAGTTACACGGTGGACTTCCTCTGCTACCAGCACCGCTTGATCATCGAGGTGGACGGTACGTCCCATGATCTCAGGAACGACTACGACGAAAGCAGGGAGCACCATCTGCAAACAGTGGGCTTCCGCATCCTGCGGTTCACAAACGGTCAGATCGAGCACGACCTCTCCTCCGTCATCGCACGAATCCTGCGTGCGATAGGGAGGTGAAACCAAACACACACATGCCCTCTCCGTACATTGGGCGCATCCATGGCTGCTACACGCTTGGATGCTCTCACGGTGGGGAGGAGAGGGTTAGGGTGAGGCGGTTTCTTACTCGTATCGTAGAGCTTCCATCGGACTGAGAAGTGCCGCCCGCCGCGCGGGGTAGAGGCCAAAGAGGAGACCCACGCCCGCGGCGACCGCGAGCGCGACCGCCATGGCGGAGACGGAAACGGTGAAGGCGTAGGCTGCGAGGAACCGGTGGGCGACGACAGAGGCAATTAGCGCCGCACTGAGGCCGCCGAGGAG
>VMEW01000009.1 GCA_007375735.1 Candidatus Peregrinibacteria bacterium Greene0416_19 | reverse complement strand
TTGGCTTGCAGGAGCTGTTTCCGAGGAATGGTCTCCACGATTCAGGAACGGATCCCCTACAAATGGCTCTGGGATTGGGAGATTAACCGGACACGAGTGGCATGCATTCTCCTTTCTTGTTCGGGTTCAGATGCCGGCGGTGTGAAAGACCGCTGGGACAAGTGCCATCCGTGGATGACACGGCGGCATCATTCAGGAATGTGGGGACTGATGCATCCGCACTGCGATGGCGCTTTGTTTATGGCTATGGTAAAACAAAAAATGCGGTCCACCGTCGATGGCATGGCTTATGCACTTGAATGAAGTCACGCTTTGTCCGGTGTCGTCACAGCGATGGTAAGCACGTGAGAGAACAGTGTTCCCGAGTGTGGGACGTTCCTGCGGTTGAACCGGAAGGAGAACTCATCCAGGTACTCCTGCAGATACGCGTGATCCACTCGTCCCTGGTGCGTGCCGATGAGCCAGCGCTTCACCAGGCCCGCGGTCAGCTGGATGCGCGAGCCGGCGCGGGTGCTGGGCCGGGCGGGCGGCTGCTTGTAGCCGGACGCATCCAGAAGGCGCCGTGCTTCGGCATCGTCGGGGTGCACGCTGCTGCCAATGGCGACCACATCCTCCAGGAACGCGCGCAATTCCGTCGGTGTTCGCGCCACCAGCACGCGCATGCGGATGCGGCCAACGCCGGCGTCGTTCTCCTCTACGGCGATAATGACGGAACTCTGATTCGAGCCGGGCGCGCACTGCCACCCGCCGCCGCAGAAGCAGCGGATACCCACGTCGATGCGCCCAAGGAGCGGACGCCGCCTCTGCTGCATCATCCGGCGGATGACGTGGAGCATGGTCCACGCGGTGCGGTAGCTCCCCAGCTCCAATGAGTGCTGCAGCTCCAGGGCGCTGGCGCCCGTGCGGCTGCCGGTCATGGACCAGATGGCGCGAAACCACGTCATCAGTGACAGGCGGGAACCGTGGAACACGGTTCCGGATGTGACCGATGTGGCGGAGCCGCACGCCGCGCACTTCCACAGCCACCGCGCCGTGCGCCATGCCCTATCCGATCCGCAACTGCAACGGAACCCGTCTGGCCATCGGAGCTCTTCCAAGTATTCGCGGCAATCGTCTTCGTCGCGGAACCGCCGCTCGAAGGCCATGAGGGTGCGGGGCGGGATGTGTGTGGACGCGGAGGCCGGCATGAGGTTCATTGAAGTACATAAGGCGGGTGCGATGCAAGGGCCGCGTGCTAGTTGGCGTTTCTGCTTGTCTGTCGGAGAGAATTATTCTCTGGCCGCGTTCAAAGAGATGCCAGGATCGATCCACGACCCAAGCTCCGCTTCCGGTGTCGCGTAGCCCGCCAGCACCACGTTCCTTCCCCGATGGATCCCCAGATGCAGATGTTTGCGCTCGTCATCGGTGTCCGGACCCTGCTCGCCCAGGAGTCCGATCCGCTCGCCGAGGGAGAGGTACTCGCCGACGCCCGCAGTGATGCTCTCCAGTGCCAGATGACCGTAGATGACCGTGACCGGTTCATCCCGGAGCAAGCACTCCTGCACGGCCACGCCGCCGTAACCTTCCACCCGCTTCTTCAGGCGCAAGGAACCCCCGCAGAGGGCCGCGACTTCCGTCTCCTTCCCCTGCTCCTCCGCGGATGTCTCGTAGTCGATGCCCGTGTGGTAGCCGCGGAAGCGCTCGGGCTGGATGGGGGAGTCCTCCGGTGAAATTCTGATACCGAAGGGTTTTTTCACCGCGCGTTCGGAGAGCCGCGCGAGCGGCGGATGGAAGCTTTCCGGATCAGTGTGGAACCGCAGGCTGTTCAAGAATGTATCGAACGTCGTTCGAGGAAGTTCAGGACGGGAGGCGAACACGTAAAACAGGCTCGGGGACGTCCGGCTCAGGCGGACATCGGTGAGCCGATGCTGTGTGTTCCGCCATCGGGGCTGATGAGGGAAATCGGCGACACCGTTCTTCTTCCGGATTTCGTAGCGCACGGCCGGGTGTCCGTTCACGGTCGCTTCCTGGCGCTGAAGGATCTCGACCGTGGAGAGCGTGAGGAACCGGTCGGCTTCGAACTGGCGGATGAAGATCTGCGACTGTTCCCGGGCTGATCCCCCTGATGCAGCGGAATCGTACAGATTCAGCGCCGTGATCTGCGGAACGAACTCCACTTCCCACGCGTCGGGAATCTGTGCGGAGAAGCGGAAGGAGGGGTGGAAAGAGGCAAAATCAATCCGTTGTGACGCTGGCGGTATCGGGGCCGGAGCGGGTGCAGTGGCTGCTTCGCTGGAGGGTACTGCTTGTGGAACTGGTTCTGCCGGAGGAGGGGCTGCCGGCATGCATCCGGCAAGGAGCGTGAGGCCGAGGAGGAGTGTCAGGCGGCGAAACGGCATATGTCTATCGTACTCTGTGCCTGACCGGTTGGCATAAAACTGCCTTACAAAACTTTTTCTTTCGTCAGAAATTCATGCAGCCGGAAGTACGGTGCCAGCCGTTCGTCGTCACGGACCAGTTCGCCAAGTGTGGAGCTGACGAGCGTGTAGAAGTAGGTGACGAGGTCCGGGTTCATGAAGCCTCCCACTCTTCCTTTCTCGAAATGGTCATCGAGGACCTTCATGAGCAGACGTCGTATCTGATCGTTGTCGATCAGCGGTTCGTTTGCAGGGTCCTCGTACACGCGGACCATTTCCTGCATACCACTCCCTTCGTATGTTTCCTTCACGTAGGCCGCCATCTTGAGGAACACCAGGCGCTTGATACCATCGCCGACGAGCGGGCCATCCGTCTGCCGGATCGATTCCAGCAGCTCGTACGCGTTATCGAAGGGGCAGGTTCCGTCAAAGGTCAGATTATCGCAGCTGAAGTCGTACTCGTCGGACAGGAGCCGTTCCGGGTTACCCCACAATCCCCCGGTCATGTGTCCCAACAGCATCTTCCGGAATCCCGCTTCGTCCGGCGCGAAACGGCTGGTATCGAGGTACGACAGCAGCCCAGGGACGCCGCCCGGCAGCCGATGTCCATTTCCCAGTGACGTGCCGTACAGCATCGCGTAGACATTATCGGCTTGTTCCGGTGTCAGCATGCGCCCGATGCGCTCGTTCACACACTCGCGGATGGCACCCACGCCGACCGCTTCAACGAATGCCGTATCCGTGAGCAATTTTTTGAGTGCGCGCATGCCGGCTATGATGCCCAATGCGGCCTCCGCGACGTCGAAGGCATGGTGCAGGCCGGCGATGCCCTCCGGTCGCTCCCGGAAGATCACAGCCACTTCCTGTGGCTTCGCGAGTCCTTTGCTCTCCGCGTACATCTGTCGAAGCGTTTCCGAACCGGCTCTTTCGACGGCGGCATCCATCTGCGGTGTGGGGATCATCCCCGTCTTCTGCTCGATGTACGTGCCGATGGCCAGAGCGACGTCCCTGTATTCTTCAGACAGCAGGGGTTCGATGAGATGGCGAAACTCCGAACGCAGACCGAAGACGACATCATCCAGCGGATGATCTTCGTACTGCTGCAAACGCCGGGCGAGCATGAGCATCGCATCCTTCACCGACTCCTCGCGGTAGTGCTCGGGAAACTGCGCTTTCAGGCGTGATGCGCTGGAAAATTCCCCAACGATGAGCATATGACAGAGACGGGCGTTGATGACCATGTGCGCCACCTGCGAGTCGACGAGATCCTTCCATTGCTCCTGCTTTAGCAGGGCATGGGCGCTTTTCACTTCATCCCAGCGGTCGGTATCCGGGAAACCAATAATAGGAGGAACGCTGTTCGACGGGATCTCCCTTCCAGTCACGCTTTTATACAGCGCCCGGTTCACGAGCGAGCGCCGCTCGTCGAGTGACAGTGCCTGTGTGTACACCGGATACTGAAGCTTCTCCAGTGCGTACGTGGTGCTTCCTTCCTCGAGATCAGCCTTCAGGCGTTCCAAGGCAATTGCAGAGATCTCCTCATCGGAGAGGTCCGGAGAGTACACGCCCTTCTCAAATTTCTGCTGCAGTAGAAGGTCATGTCGTGCGAAGTCGGCGACGGCTGCCCGGAGAGCGACTCTCACCTGTTCCGGTTTCCCGATGGCCGGGAAGAACTGGCGGATGAGCGCGGGATCTTCGGAATGAACGATACGTTTCTCCCACTGGGTCGTCTCGTCGGGCGTGAGTGGCATACCGGCATGAGGAAAAGGGGACGATGCTATTCCCTATGAGTTGCCCCTGCAAGGACGACAGTCTTACGAAAGCTGTTTCGTCACTCCTCTCTCACGAAAAGAAGCAGCCCCGCCGCCACGGCCGTCAGCACCACCGATGCCACGAACGGCGCCGTCAGCCCGTACCGGTCCCACAGCAGCCCCGCGATCAACGAGGCCGGCAGGCTGCACAGGCCCACGACCAGCTGGAAGCCACCCAGCACGCTCGCGACGTACTGCTTGGGGGCGAGCTCGGCGACGAGTGTTTTCTGGACAGGGTCGAGCATGCCTTTGTGGAGTCCGTAGAGGACGAAGGCGACCGCGATGCCGGTGAGGCCGGACGCGGTGACGAAGAGGCCGGTCACCATGCTCCAGAGCAGCAGCGACAAAAGCAGCACCGTCCTCCGCCCGAAGCGGTCGGCTAGGCGGCCCGCGGGAATGGAGATGAGGGTCGCCGCGACGGTAAAGATGAGGTAGAGCACGGGGATGGAACGCACGGCGAACCCGTGAGCCATCGCAGCCAGCAGGAGAAACGAATAGCTGAATGTCGCCAGTTCCAGGAATGCGTTCGCGACGATGTACAATGTCAGGTTTGCGCTGATGTCGCCCAGCCGGATGCCCCGGAAGATCTTCCCGCCCGGCACCAGATCGCGCACGCGGGTGAGGACCAGCAGGACCCCCAGGAGCGACGGGATGGCCGCCAGCACGAAGATGGTCCGGAGCGGCAGGATCCGGATCAGCAGGATGGAGGCGACGATGCCGCACACGGCGCCCAAGTTGTCCATCATCCGCAGGAACCCGAAGTGCGCTCCGCGGTTCCCGCGCTGCGACACGTCGGACACGATGGCGTCGCGCGGGGAGCTGCGGATTTTCCCCGATCGGTCCAGGATGCGGAAGGGGAGGACCATGGGCCAGCTGGTCGCAACCGCGTACCCCAGCCGCGCCACCGCGCCGAAGAAGTAGCCCATCCACACGAAGAACTTGCGCTTGCGGATGCGGTCGGAGAGGTACCCGGACGCCGCCTGCGAGAGCGACACCATCATGTCCCCGACCCCGTCCACCAGCCCCACCACCGCCATGTTCGCTCCCAGCACCTGCGTGAGGAAGAGCGGCCACACCGAGAAGATCATGTCGGCGCCGAAGTCATTCAGGAACGATGCCCAGCCGAATGTGCGGATGGTCTTATGGACCTCGTGTGACGGGAGGGGCGAGGAGACCATGGGGGGACTGTAGCAGATCCATTCCTTCGATCGTGCATTCTTGGTACCATTGTATCGACAACTCTCCCGACCGTATGAACGACCCCGATCTGCCCGGGTTCCACCACGAAGTCGACCAGCTTCATCTGGAAGGCATGATGCAGGGCGCGGAGCGCGATCTGTTCGACATTTTGTCACGCGTTCGCGTGCGGAGCGGGGCGGGGAAGGAGGAAGCGTGCCGCTCGAACGGCCCGGAGGATGACCCGGAGGTCGCGGAGTGCCTGGCCGATGTCCCTGCCGGCGCCCGTGCGCTGCTGCTCGAGAACCTGCGGCTGCGGACCGAACTTCACGCCGCGCGCACCGGCATGGATCCCGTGGACGCTTGGCATCATGTGCGCGCAGAGCAATGGGAGCGCATCGCGTCGTCGTGGGCGACGCACCTGCCGCATGAAACGCGCTTCAGAGTGAAACGGCCCGATGGCGGTGAGGAGCAGATGCTCACCAAGCCGCACATCCGGCAGATGCTGCGCCGCTATCTGCGCGAGATGGTGCAGGGAAAACGCGCGATCGACAGCGTCGCCCTCCTCACCTTCGACGCCAACGGCCTGAAGACGGTGAACGACATCACCGGTTCCCACGACAAGGGCGACCAGTACCTCCAGCGCATCGCCCAGACGATCTTTGATCCGCCGGAGGCGCTGCGCAAGATTCTTCCGCTCGACGTTGAGTACACCCCCGCTACGGCCGGGGGCGGCGACGAGTTCTTCGTTCTCATCGCGACGGGGAATAGGCAACCTCTCGCCGATGGCGGGAATTTTCTGGAGAGGCGGGAGCGCGCGGATGATCTCCTCGACGAGATCGTGGAGGTTCTGGAGAAAGGCGTCTTCGATCTGGACGTGAGCGATCTGCTGAGCTTCAAGGGCGATGACACCGCCGTCGTGCCGATGCTCATGCGCGCGAACGGCATCACGGGCGAGCAGTACGTGCAGATGACCGAGGAGGACCGTGCGCAAATCGTCGACGCAGAGAAAGCGAAACTGCCGGAGAATCCGGTTTTCCGGGCAAGCATGGCGGGCGGTTCCGCGCTGCCGCTGCAGGGATTCCTGCAAGCCCTGCAAATCAAAACCGCGGAGCGGCGCATCACGGGCGAGGAGAGCGAAGCCGACCTGACGCGGCTGCTCATGGGCGGCATGATGGATTACGCGGATCGTGAGAGCGGACGGCACAAGGAGGAACTCAAAGCGGAATGGGGGGACGGCAACGCATGGGAAAAGTGGTACGCCGAACTCCTCATGCGCACCGCCTCCGAACGGGTCCAGCTGCAGAGGATCAACACGGAGACAGCGAAGGTGCGCTTCAAGTTCCACGAGAAAATTCAGCAGCCTTCCATCAACTGAGCGGGTCATCGATTCCGCAGCCGCAGGCACTCCGCGCTCTATTCGGCCTCGCTTCCACCGCCGCTGTTCGCACGAGGACCGAAAAACCGTCGCACTCTCGATCGCAATCCGGACAGAGCGTCTCGCAGGCTCACGCCGGCCGTGCGCTTGAGTTCCAGCGTCCAGTCCGTAATGAGCTGTCCGGCCTTGCGCTGAGCCCGTCTCCGGTTCATGCCCGTCTTCATCAGGCAGGTGATCAGCTCTTCCTTATACTCTTCCGATTTGATTTTTCCCAATAATTGCTGCGTGTCGTTGAGTTGATCGCCCACCTGGTTTGCCACCTGATCCACACGCGGAATCAGGATCTCCCAATCAGTCGACGATGCCATTGACTTCTCTGACATGGATATGGGGATCGAAAGGATACACATTGTAAAGTAGCCGTCGCTGACTGTGAAGGCGGTTCCCTGCCATACTGTGCCTCCACCTCACCCTCGCCCTCTCCGCGCCGCGCTTCCCCGCCTATGTCCCCCTCCCTGCGCATCATCTACGCCTCCACGAGCGGACACACCGAGTTCGTCGTCCAGACGCTCGTTTCCGCCCTCCACGACCTTGCACCGGATGTGCCGGTCGATGTTCGTCGCGCCGAAGAAGCCGCGCCGGACGATCTTCTGCGGGCCGATGCGCTCATCCTGGCGAGCGGCACCTGGAACACTGGCGGACAGGAGGGGCAGCTGAATCCGCACATGCATGCGCTGCTGCTCGAGCGCGCCGCCGGCATCGATCTCGCGGGCAAGCCGATGGCGTTCATCAGCCTGGGGGATGACCGCTACTACTTCACCACCCGGTGCACCGAGCACTTTCTGCGCTTCATGAGGGAGCACGGCGGCACGCAGCTCCTTCCGCCGCTCATCATCCTGAATGAACCGTACGAACAGGCTGGGAAGATCGAGGCGTGGGCGGAGCGACTCCACCGGTGTATCCTGCGCTCCGGATGACTCGCATCGTCTTCCTCGACGTCGATCCCGAAGACCAGGCGCTCGTCGCCGGGCGGTTTCAGGAGGCCGTCATCAAAGGGACGCTGCCGGAGAAGGAGGTCATTGCGTCGTGCGATGTTGCGGAGATCGTGAGCTGCTTCATCACGACGGCGTTCCCGAAGAAGGTGCTCGACAGGCTTCCGTCTCTCAAGCTCCTCGTCACGCGCTCCGTCGGGTATGACCACATCGATGCCGATGCTTGCAGGGGGGCGGGGGTCGCCCTGTGCAACGTGCCGGACTACGGGTCGCACGTGATCGCCGAGCACGTCTTCGCGCTGCTCCTGGCCACGCTCCGTCACATTCACGAAGGGGACGCGCGGGTGGAGGGCGGACAGTTCGATTACCACGGCCTGCGTGGCATCGCGCTGCGGGGCAAGACCATCGGCATTGTCGGCACCGGCAAGATCGGCCGCCGGGTGGCGCAGATCGCGCATGGCTTCGGCATGAAGATTCTCGCGACGGACAAGTGCCGCACGCTGGAGCTCGAGGACCTGCTCGGGGTCAGGTACGTGCCGCTCACGGAGCTCCTTGCCGGGAGCGACATCGTCACGCTCCACATGCCGGCACTCCCGGAGACGCACCATCTCTTCGATGCCGAGCGTTTCGCACAGATGAAGGACGGGGCCATCCTCGTGAACACCGCCCGGGGCTCTCTCATCGATTCCCGTGCCCTGCTCGAGGCGCTGCATGCGGGGAAGCTGTCCCATGCCCTGCTCGACGTTCTGGAGCACGAGCAGAACTTCGAGCAGAACCGCGCTCTCGTCAACCATCCCAAGGTCGTCACCACCCCGCACATCGCCTTCTATGCCGACGACAGCATGCGGAACATGTACCTGGACGCGTTCGAGTCGATCGACCAGTGGACACGGGGGAAGACGCCGGATCATGTGGTGAAACCGGTGAATGTGGTGTGTGATCTGCCTGGCATTGCAAAGAGGTAATGCGTCACGTCGCTGTTGAGTGCGGAGCCGTTCATTTCATCCCCATTGCCTGCTGAATCTGCTTCACCATCCGGTTGGGGTGGGGGACGTACGTGAGACTCGCTCCGTTCTCGAACCAGACCGTTCCGTACCGGAAGAGCACCTGCAGGAGGCCGTGCATCTTGGCATCGACGAACCGCATCTTCTCGAAGGTGATCTCCTTCATCTCCTCATGGATGAAGAGCCGGGTCCGGAGGTGAATGACCCGCTTGTTGGTGATGATGATTCGCGCGGAATTTTCGCTCAGGAGCATGGCGAAGAACCAGTGGTTGGTAGCGAGCAGGAGCAGGAGCCCGGTGACGAAGGAGGTATGGGACAGCCACATCGCATGATGAGCGCTGATTCCGGCGAGCACGAAGAGAGCGACGCTGATCATGAGGAGGATGAGGCCGACGAAGAACGGGGCCGCGTACTTGATCCAGTGTTCGTGCACCACGGCCAGCAGCTCCTCGCCGGTGGCACCTGTGGCAGGCATGTCAGAGGAGGTGAGGCTGAAACGTGAACAGCAGCATGCTCAGGATCGTGATGATCACGGTCGAGAGCACGTACATCCACAGGAGCTTGCGGTTCGGGGCAAGGAAGCGCCGGACTGTCACTTCACCCAGGAGCCGGTCGAGGGCCGGATTCCGCAGGTGCCGCTGCAGCATCAGGAGCAGGTTCTCCTGGCTGTGGCGTACGCGCAGGAACAACCGGATGATGAAGAGGAGCATAGCTGCGGACAGGAGCTCAGTGAGTCCCACAACGACCGTCACCGCCGTCATCCCCGGAGTCGCGAAGAGTGCATCCATCGTGCTTCGCATCCTACTCCGCTCCTACAATGAGCACGATTACTTCGATGACGATGATGATCCCGCCGCCGAACTCGTCGCAGTCCCCGGCGGCGGTGTCAGCAGACGGCAGCTCGACGGCGTCCCTGAACAGGCATAGCCGAATTCCAGTTTGCAGACCTGGTTGCAGCCATCTCCGTCGCTGTTATTGCCGTCATCGCAACTTTCGGAGCTGGCGACGATCCCGTCCCCGCAGGGGATGATGCAACGACTGGGGATGTCCTTGCAGCGCCAACCTGTCTCCGTTTTGCAAGTCGCCGAGCAGCCGTCCCCGTCGCCCGCATTGCCGTCGTCGCACTCCTCCGTGCCGGTGATGGCGTCATCGCCGCACTCGGGGCCGGGGATGGTGAACGTGCGGATCGACGAGGAGGAAGAAGAGGCTTCGCTGCCATCGTAGCGGGTGCGGGGGCGCAGGAAGGACGAGGAAGAAGACGAAGAAGACGAGGAAGACGAGGAAGACGAGGAAGACGAGGAAGACGAGGAAGACGAGGAAGACGAGGAAGACGAGGAAGACGAATGGGATGCTGACGATGGAGGGGGAGACGAACTTGAAGAGCTCGACGAGAGAGAGGAACTGCTCGAGCTGGAGGAGGTCGAATCAGAAGTAGCCGGCACGCCTGCGCAGACGCTCGGCTGGCCGGCGCAGGAGAAGCCCGGTTCCCAGCTGCAGGTCTGTGAGCAGCCGTCTCTATCCCCGGCGTTCCCGTCATCGCACTGCTCATCACTGTCGATGGTGCCGTTCCCGCAACCGGGCACGGGCCTGCACACACTCGGCTGGCCCCGGCAAACGTATCCGGGGTCGAACATGCAGACGTTCGAACAGCCATCGTCCGCCCCCACATTCCCGTCATCGCACTGCTCGGTCTGCGGATCGATGACGCCGTCGCCGCAGCCCGCCGAGGGGACGCGGCTGGCATCGGCCGGGCCGCAGACGCTCGGGGAACCGGTGCAGGAATATCCCACTTCGGTCCGGCAGCGCGTGCAGCCATCGCCGTACCACGCATTGCCGTCGTCGCAGGTTTCGTCAGCTTCCACCTTGCCGTTGCCGCACACCGGTTGGCTTTTCTGCGCTTCCAGAAGGGAGGAGGCGATGCCCACCTGGTGGTCGGTCAGGAGTATCTGCGCGGTGATCCCGAAGACGGCGGCGGTCAGAGCGCCCATCCCCACCTTGCGGCACAGATCGAGAGTGAAGTGGATGTGCATAGGAATCTCTCTATTCTAGCAAAAAACGATACGTTGGTCAGTAATGTTTAGTTAACATCTAGAAGGGGTACAATGGTTCCATGCGTCTCTTCGCTCTCGAAACCGATACCGGCAAGCTCTGTGAGAGCCTGCTCGCCGACCAGGAGTGCCCGATGCTGACCGTCCGGTTCCACGGCTTCCTCTTTTTCCTGCGGTTCGTCGTCGCGATGCTGCTGACGCTCCTCCTCGCGGGCATCGCAGTCGTGGCCTCCGAAGTCGGTCTCCCACTCCTCTGGGCCATCGGTCTCGCCTTCGTCCTCTGGTTCGTCGCCATCTTCTTCCGGTTGCTCAAGGCCTACATCGACTGGAAGTTCGATCTGCTCTTCGTCACGGACGAGAAGATCGTGCTCGTGAACCAGACGTCCATCGTCCATCGCATCGTCCGGCAGATGAACCTGGAGAATCTGGCGAGCGTGCACGCTGAGACGCAGTACTGGAACTTGCTGCCTTTCGGCATTGTCTGCTTCGATCTCAAGGAGGGGACGGGACAGAAGATGTGCCTGAAGTACATCCCCGAGGCCGAACGCGTGGCAAAGGTCGTGGGGGAGGTATTGGTCCAGTTCCAGCGGCGGCAGGCCTCAGCCTGATGCCCGGATCCTCTTTCCACAGGCGGCGGAGCCGTTGACAGGGGGGCGGGCCCGATGGTTAGATTGCCCTCTTGTCTGCACTCCGGAACGTCTTCGCGGCGCTCGCCTTCCTCGCTTCCTCCGCGGAGGGGCAGTTGCCGGCGCCTGCTTCCGCAGAGCGTGGTTCTCCGCATGGCGCCCGCGTGACGCGGCTGCGGCAGGAGTACAGCCGGTCGTTCCGTCATCTCGCCGGAGGGGCATTCGTCGCTTCCGCTTCACGCGGCCGGTCGGAGCATTCTCTCTCTCCCGGCGAGTCGCCGGGAGCGCTCCGCCGGTCGATGGAGATATCCATGCGGCGGCTCCATCGGAGGGAACAGATGCGGTCGGGCTCCATCCGGCTGCCGGGATCGGATATGGAAGTGGACCGGGACATGGTGCAGGACATGCACTTCCTGCGGGGCATGCCCATGAATCTCTGCGAGGAGTGCCTTGTGGCTTTCGAAGAGATCCATGCACTGGCGCTCCGCGACCCGGAAATAGCCGCGTGGTATCGGCGCCAGCGTCTCATCGTACAGCCGGATCCCGATCCGGAGATCGAAGCCGAGAAACATGGGCGCAAGAGGACTCCCCTGATGGCCGGAAATCCGCTCTACTCCTTCGTCCTCTTTCCGCGGGAACCCGGCGGCGTCCTGCGATGGATCATCCATGAGGAAGTCCTGCGTGACCGGGCCAAACGCGCCTGGGTCATCGCTCTGTACGCCAAGATGCTCCACGAGAGCCGGGTGCGGGTCGAGGATGCAGCCGATCCCGCGGATGCGGTGGGCAGGCTGCACCGGGCCATCCGCGTCCTCACCGATACGCGCGAGAGCCTGCATCGCGTCCGCAGCGCCATCCCATCCGATCAGCCTGCGCTGCTGCAGCAATTTTCTCCGCTCATCGAGAGCTACTCCGGGCAGATCAGGGCTGCCCAACAGGATCTCAGCCAGCGCCTGCAGCAGCTGGAGAAAAAAGAGGCGCCGGTCAGTACGCCTTCGCGTACAGCGCCATCTCCGTTGCCGGCACCCCCGAAAGACCATCCTTCACGCCCTCCGCCGGCTTCTCCTCGCCCAGGAGTCGGATAGAGGCTTTCGTCTGGTTCTTCACCCGCTCAGCCGTCTCCCGCGTGCCGTCCCACGGAGCCCAGACGAATCCTCCCTCGTCGCTCGCGATGATCTTCTTCAGATCATCGTACGATTCAACGGTATGGGTGTGACTCTTGAGGAATTCCTCGGCCTGGTCGTAGAGGGATTGCTGGATCCCAGCGAGCAACGTCTGCATCGCTGACGGCGTACACGACGCGATCGGCATTGCCGTCTTCTCCCCAGTGTCCCGCCGCACCACAGTCACCTGTTTCTTCTCCAGGTCCCTGGGCCCGAGCTCGATGCGGACGGGCACGCCCTTCACCTCCCACTCGTTGAACTTGAAGCCGGGGGACTTCTCGTCGCGGTCGTCGACCTTGATGCGGACGGTCGGTTTGAGCACCGCTTCGATCTCGCGAGCAATTTTCAGCACTGCCGTCTTCTCCTCATCGGTCTTATAGATGGGCACTATGACCATTTGGATCGGTGCGAGCATGGGGGGCAGGCGCAGACCCTTGGCATCCCCGTGCACCACGATGACGGTGCCGATGATGCGGGTGGAGAGTCCCCAACTGGTCATCCAGGGGCGTTGCTGCTTGCCCACGGCGTCCAGGAAGTTCACGTCATACGCTTCCGAGAATCCCTGTCCCAGGTTGTGTGAGGTGCCCGCCTGGATGGCCTTGCCGTCACGGGCAAGCGCCTCGGTGCTGAGGGTGTAGAGGGCGCCGGCAAACTTCTCGTGCTCCGGCTTGCGGCCCCTCATCACGGGGAGCGCCAGGAATTCCCGGTCGAAGTCGGCGTACATCGCAAGGGCGGCCTCGACCATCTGATCCGCATCCTCTTTGGTGGCATGGCAGGTGTGTCCTTCCTGCCACAGGAACTCAAGCGTGCGGAGGAAGGGGCGCGTACGCATCTCCCACCGGACCACGTTGGCCCACTGGTTGATCTTGAGCGGCAGATCGCGGTGGCTGTGGACCCACTTGGCGAAGGAGTTGTAGATGATGGTCTCGCTCGTCGGGCGAATGTAGAGCTTCTCGGTCAGCTCCTTCCCGCCGCCGTGGGTCACCACCGCGCACTCCGGCGCGAAGCCCTTCACGTGCTCTTTCTCTTTCGCGATCATCGACTCCGGAATGAAAAGCGGAAAGTACGCGTTCTCCACTCCCAGCGCCTTGATGCGCCGGTCCAGATCCCGCTGGATGGCCTCCCACAGGGCGTAGCCGTAGGGCTTGAAGATGATGCAGCCCTTCACATCCGCATGCTCGGCCAGGTCGGCCTGCTCGATGACGTCGAGGTACCATTGCGGAAAATCTGCCTGTTGATCGGCGAGTCTTGGCATGGAGGGAGTATAGGTTGTACCTTCTCCTGACGGAAGAGTCCGAGGAATCCGACGATACCGAGGAGTCCGAGGGAATGCTGTCAATCCTCGGACTCGTCGGATTCCTCGGTATCCTCGGACTCCTTCAGAGTTTGCTACACTCCCATTCATGCCCGGACTCACCGACCGATTCTGGCGCTGGTACGCCCTTCACGAGGAGCGGAACATAGCCGTGGCGGCCGCGCTCTTTGCGCTCCAGCTCGTTCACCTGACATGGCTGACCCTCGACGTGGTCGTGCCGCGGTTGCTGGATTGGCATCCGTTCGCCCCTCCGCCGTACTGGGAACTGCTCATCGTCGCGGTCGACTACACGGAAATCCCCGCCATCATCGGCACGTCGCTCGTGTACCTGTACGATCTCCGGCGATCGTTCCATTGGAAAGGGATCGCGTTTCTCCTCTTCCTCAACATCCAGTGGCTGCACCTGTTCTGGATCACCGACGAATTCGTGGTGAACGCGTTCGAGGGCAACCCCGGTACGGTGCTGCCGTTATGGCTGGCGTGGGTGGCGATTGTGATCGATTACCTGGAGCTGCCGGTCATTGTCGATACGTTCCGGAGAGTGGTGCGGGGCAGATGGAAGTCGTCTACGTGATCAGCGGTTTCTGGCCTTGTTCATGCCCCCTCCCTAAAGGCCCTCCCCCTCGGCCTCAGCCTGCGGGCTTGCGGCCTGGGAGAGGGCGACTTCAGTATGAAAATAATACGTATTGATCTCGCCCTCTCCCAGCGAAGCGAGGGGGAGGGCCGCAGGGAGGGGGCACAATCCCTCCTCACGCACTCACCGCAATCCCAATCCACGTCACTACCGCCCCGAATAGAATCCCCCCGGCTACTTCCGGCAGCGAGTGCCCCAGTCTGGTTCTCAGGTGCCTCCAGGGCTGCAGGTGATTGAGAATTTCCGCCTGCTTGCCGAGCATACCGCGCACCATGACGGCGTCGTACCACACGATGCAGGCGAAGCAGAAGGCGATGGCAAATTCTATAGACTCTGTGCTAAGTTTCCTTTCTACAATGATGAGGAGAGATGTCACGAATGCCGAGTGGCTGCTCGGCATGCCGCCCGGGTGGAAGATCTTGTCGTGCCAGGTGCCCGTCCGCGCGCGCGCGACAGCGGCCTTTGTCACCTCGGCCAGGAGGAGGACGAGGAGGGGGATGAGGAAGAGGTAGGTGCGGAGGAGGGACATGACGGAATTGAGAATTAAGATTTATGAATTAAGAATTTGAAGGTGATGGTCAGTATTTTACTGGAGTTCAAAGAACAATTCAGGCGGGTTTCTTTGGATTGGGCTTGCGGGTTGCGATGAGGATTTTGTCCAGGTCGGCGGCGTTGCCGGCGTCGGCTTTGCGGAGACTCCCCAGGAGGATGTTCCATTCATTGCGCTTGGCGCGCATTTCGGCCGTCAGGCTTCCTCCGCCGAGTCCTTCCTCGATTTTCTGCGTGTTGAAGCCACGCACACCAGCCGGCGCCCAGTTCTTCTCCCAGTCGGCTTTGCATTCCCATTTGTCCGTGAAGCGGATGAGCAGGTGCTCGGCTTTGGAATCCTTCTCTTTATAGCCGGAAGCGAGCTGATAGGTTCCCTCGCCTTCGCTCAACAGTGTCGCTCCGCTGGCTTTGAGCGTTTCCTCGCCCAAGCGACGGCTCTGCTCCCGCAAGCGCCCTGCGACGTCCTCGGGCAGCGATCTGAAGTAGTTCCGGTGCCCATCGTACCACCCTGCGATTGCGATGACGTTGTCCTTCATCAGGCCACCGTCTTTCTGGGTGGCACTCACAAGTTGCGGCCATAGATTGACGAGGAATGTTTTCTTATCCGCTGCAGCTTCGTACAGCGGCCCGAGTCGGTTGAAAAGATCGAACTTCTCAGATCCCCGCAGGTATCCGCGATCGACGGAGATCATTCGGGGGAAGAGCCCGATCATGCGGTAGAGGGCGGTTCCTCTGTCCTCGATGGGAGTGGTGATGAGATCCATGAAAATCCGCCGGTCATCGTCCGGTAACCGCTGGACATCCTGCCATGAAGTGACCGAGAGTGTCCGTTCCTGCCCATCCTTCATGATCCTGAATGCGATACTTTCATCATCCAGATCAGCCGTCTGAATGTCCACTTTTGTCGGTTCCCGCATGTACGTTCCGTTCCGTAGCCCGGACGCGCGTCGGTCCAGAGAAAGGGCATTACTCACCGTCGGCTGGTCAGGCGTTCTGCCGTCGACATGCGGCTTGTATTCATTGATGATGACTGCATCGCCATACCGTCGCCGGTATTCCCGCACATGCCTATCGTAGGGCTGTGTCGGATCTGTTGTCTCCACGAAGGCATCCTGTGACTTCTCCGCGCGGTCGATGCGCGGCTGGAAGGCAGCGCGGGCACGCTCTTTCTGATTATCAGCCTGAACGACCCGCCGGCTTTCCTCTATTTTCTTTTGCTCTGCCTTGAGTGCACGTTGCTCCAGTGCCTGTGCGATTTCCGGTGCGGTAGATGCAAGCATCTTCTCGGCCCCTTGTTGCTGGAAGAATTCCTTCTCAGGCGCCGCACGCTGCGATCCGCTCCAGTGATTCACGTATGGTTCCCCTTTGCGGTACTGGGTACGGCCGATCGCCGCCTGTTGCAACACATGGAGATTTTGGCTTCCATTCACTTTCGATCCGCCATCTCCGTACACGAATGTTGCAAGCATCACGTCACCGCGCGGAGTGGAACGACCTTCGAAGCAGACGGCGACCACATTCTTGCGCGCAAAATTCCCCTGATTGGGTGGCTGGGCGATCCGTTTGATCATCTCGCGTTGCGCGAAGAAAGAGTCAGAGCCGCCTTGTGGCGGACTGCGAAGATCCTGGAATACCAGGATATCGGTGTCCTTGCCGTACAGAGATGCTGCAAGTGGGTCATTTCGTTCGAGTTTGCCAGCCGTCTCTCGGTCCTTGGCAATCAAGCTTGTGATGCCATTCGTGATGATGTCCTGGGAAGCTTCCCATGATTCATTTCCATTGATCTGGCCACCACTCACCATCGCCACGTCCCGCGCCCGCTCGCGCATGCCATTGAGTGCAAAGTTCTCATCGAGTCCAGTGATGGGGCGGTGAAAGACACTCTCCCGCGTAAGCATCTTCTGTGAAGATATTGTCGCTTCATCCTCATCAGTGGTCAGGGGGGCCACATGGCGTAGATTGTGTGCGCTCACGGCATCGGTACTCACGATGTCGTAGACTGCCGTACCATTTGACAGATCGATCGACGGAGGTAACCCCTCTATGCCCTTGGTATCCACCCGAAAATCCGGCTTGTCCGGACTGCGCTCGATCTGATCGTGGATGCGGGAGATCAGGAGCTCCGTGCGAGTCTTCCACCCATTCTTTTCGGTCATCGCAGTCGTGAGAGACTGGAGCGGCTGCCCATACACGAGAATAGCGCCCTGCCGGGTCAATTCCGCCTTCACTTGCTCCAGTGCGGTGCCGGTGTCCGCAAGATCCTTTTTTGCTCTCTCTGTCTGTTGGCCTTTCTCCAATCCTTCCTTTGTCTGCATCAGATGCCGTTCACTTTTCAGAAGCTCCATGTACCTTCGCTCGCGGACATGAGCCTGCTCCATGGCCGCTCCCTCACGCATGGTCGTGCGGACATCGAGATAGGACAGGTATGAAGAATGGATGATATCGCCGCTATCGACGCGCCCTTCCTTCACCTGTGACCATGAAGCCCGTCTGTTTCCGGCATCCCTATTTCTCTGATAGAAGCGGACAGCCATGTATTTTTGCACGATGTTCCGGAAGTCATTCGTATACAGATTGTCCATGGCTTGGAAAGATCGATGGTCGTCGGTCATTTCACGCAACATTGCGGGAGACGCCCCCCCCACTTCATGCGTGAAGATCGTGAACAGCATTTTGCTGCGCGTTTCCTGGTTCACTTCCGGCGATGACTCCACAAAGTTCCAACTGGAGGCATTACTGAGCATTTCGTACTCGGAACGGCCGACCGTCCCGGCGCTCCCTCCCATGGCCACGAGCAGCCACGGTGGACACTTGGCGACGAATTCGCGCGCATCCTTATTTTTCAATGATTCCAGAGCGGTGTGGATTGAGACGGCCACACCGGCAACCGCCCATCCGGCAGGTCCCAACGCAAGGCTTGGCATCACGATGGCGCTGAGTCCCACCCCAACTTCCGCCACAGCGACGCCGGTCTTTATGTACTGGGTGGCTTTCTGTTCTTCAATCGGATTCATGAGCGTCATGGAGAATTCCGGACCCAGCGGGTGCTTGAACCTGCCACTGCCGCGCGGTTCCTCCACGAAGCCGGCCGCCTTGACCTGTCGTTCCATGTCTTGACGCACCTTCTCCACCCGCAGCATCTCATCGGCGGTCGAGAGCAGTTCGTGCTTCAGATTCAGACCGGCTGCCAGTGTTCCGCCGTAGATCATTGTCTTTCCAAGTACGCCTATTTCGTGGCCGGCTTTTGATCCGGTACCTAGCTTTGCCTCAGTGGTTCCGCTTGTTCCTTCCATGGGCGCTTGTGATTTCGTTGTTTTTCCTTCGCTGAGAACAGGTGGTTTCGTCCTCTCTGGCACTGTCGATCCGGGTTTCTTCGTTTCTATTTCTGTATTCCTGGCGGCAGGTTCACTCGGTTTGGTCTTGGTCGTTTCAGTCTGCCTCGGCCCCTTCGCTTCCTCCGCAGGTGCAGGGGCGCGCCCCCTTTCCGCTGCGGCCAGATTTTCCGGTGTGCGGGAGGCGCCTTCCTGGCCACAGATACCTTGGAGGTAACCATCGCGTAGGGCTTTGGGTATCTTGGCATCCTGAAGGATGACATCTTTTGCATGAATCTCGTTCAGCGTCAGAGTGCCGCTCCCTTTATGAGGAGTGCTGTTATGTGCATTCTTCCAGGCTGTTTCCCACTTCGCAGGAATGCCCCCTTTTTTAAGAGCCTGGAGCTCCTGCTCGGCCTCCAGCGCAGCTGCTGCGCGTCCTTTCGTCGTTGGCGCGAAACGCCTGGCGTGCTCATCGATCAGTTCCGCCCGCACAGATGCCTCGATGACCGGATTTTCCAATGCCTGCGAGGTCATTCGGCGGGCCACCGCCCCGCGCACCGCTTCGTCCTGCGTGGCCAGGTGCTTCACCAGCTTCTCGCCGGCGGCCGTCCGCTGTGCATTCAGTGTGGCGAGATATTTTCTCAATTTAACGATCTCATCCTGCAGTGCCATCTTGACAGCAGGGTCGGTTGTGGCGGCCAGACGGGTCTGCTTCAGGTCGATCTGCATTTTCTTTCCGAGGATGGCAGCCTGCTTGTCAGCAATTTCCTGCGTGAGGGGTTCGGCGTTCCGGAGGGCGGCGACGCGATCGGCTTGGGCGTCACCTAGGGTGCGACGAATGTCGTTCGCGCTCACGTCCGCACGGCGCAAAGTTTCCGATGCGCGCGACAGCTTGACGCTCTCGCGCTCGCCGAGACCGATACTCCGCTTGCCCCATTCTGCCGCCCGCCTGACCTTGCCAGGTTGCAGCTCGGTCTTCGCTTCCTGCAATGCTTGGAACCTGTCCCGTGCCTTGTTGAAGTACCTATCGCGGATCCTCTTCACCTCGGCGTCGGGATTGTTGAGGACGTCCTTGTGCAGCTCCTCCAGCCATTCGGGCGCGTCCTGGAGCTCGCCGGGATTCATCCGTTTCAGGCGCTCGACGAACCGGTCTTTATATGTGTCGCTGAGCGCTTCCCGCGCGGTGATCTCTTCCTGGGTGTAGCCGTAGGTCAGGGTATCCGATCGGTTGCCCCGCATGAGGGCGGTGGACTGGTCGATCTCGGCGAAGCGCGCGAATGCACCTTCCAGTTTCCCAGCGGTCCCCTTTTTGATCCAGCGCAGCTGCCGGTCGCGCATAATGGACGGGCCCCACGTGGTGGACTCCGCTCGCATGATCTCTAGCGGATTATTCATCCGGAGCGTGTTGGCAATTTTCACTGCCTTGTACATGTGCTCTACGGGAACCACGACCGGGGCAAGCCCTGCGCGGGCAGCATTCATCACGATCCCGCGAACGGAAAGAAATTCAGCCAACGCCGATGGATTCATGTGTCTGATCAGCTGGTAAGTCGCCCTGCTCATCACAGCGTACATGCCGGCACCAAACCACACGGTCAAGACGGACTCGCCCTTCTGCACCTCTTTGAGCTTCAGAAACTTCAGAAGCGCGTCCCACGGGAGCGTCATCGTCTCTCCGGGAATCGTCAGGAGGGGGTTCTTATCCATGTCCACCGACACCAGCCCCCCGTTCATGAGTTGCGCGGGGATGTTGGCGACATCGCCGACGAACTTGAGCGCACCTGTGGTCATACCTTCGGGGACTTGTTCCGCCGCCTTGATGCTATCGCGCAAGGTCGGGTGGTCTGCCATGAACTTGTCAACAGCGCCATCGAACAGTCCCCGCACTCCCTTCGGCGCGATGCGCGACGCCATGTTGTACCCCACCACTCCCGCAGCCGCACCGAACGCGATAGCGCCAAAGCTCTTCTTGATCTTCTGCCAGAGTGTGAGCTTCTCGCCGGTCCACGACTCACGGAGATAGTTCCAGACTGCGCTCGCTATGACGGCACCGCCGATGGCGGCCGCACCTATTTTCCACGCTTCATTTTTGTCTGCGCTCAGTACCCTGTCGTATGCCTGCCGGAACTCCACCGTCACCTTGCCAATGCCCTCAGCCGCCTCGCGCTGCCTCGCAAGCACATCCCGGTGGGAGTCGGCCACTTCTTCGATCGTTTTTTGCAACTCCTTCTGCTTGTCACCCACTGCCGCCTGTAATTCCTTTGCTGTATCTGCTCGGCTCTTCTTCAGTAATTCGTGGCTATGGCTCAGGATTTCCTCGCGCTTTTGCTTGTAGAGCTCGGGGAACTTTTCCTGCAGGGTTTTCAGCGCCTGACGGAGCCGCTGCGCCTTCTCCGTTTCGCTGCGCGCAGTCCCATCCGGATTCATTCCGATGAACTTCTCGAGCGCATCCCAACCACCATTTGCTGCAGCTTCCACTTCCTTCGCATCCAGTGTTGGCAGCTGGCCCTCGCCCCCCTCTCGACGTACGAGGCGGTTGAGGCCGAAAAATCCATCCTTCGGCGCCTCTGGTGTCGTTTGTTTTTCCATGTGGGAGTTTGTGTTTGTTGTGATGATTACGTCTTCCGCACCAGCTCAATCTCGTACCTCCCGTTCTCCACCTTCAGCGGCGGGGGCGGGGTGCCAGCGGCGAGGCCGGCGATGAGCGAGCGGAGCTCGGCGGCGGGGATCCGGTGGCGGGCGGTCTTCTGGAACAGCAGCAGCTTGCCGGTCACTTCCAGCACCGCATTGTCGTGCGCGTCGCGCTCCACTGTTCGGACCGAGAACGTCGCGAGGCTGGCGGCGCCGCGGCCCTGCAGCTTCCAATGCCGTCCGTCGACCGTCACCGTCGCGTCGGGTGCGATGCTGACCGTGTGCTTCCTGCCTGCGATCTCGATCTGCTGGGTCTTCCCGACCAGATTTTCGCCAGGCGCATGCGAAGGTGTCGCGGGCGCGCCCGCTGGTGCTTTCGATCGGTTCTGACTCAGCCGGTACATGCCGTACCCGATTCCCCCGAGCGTGAGTACTTTCCACTTGTTGTTCCACAGCCAGGACAAACCTTGTCCTATTGTCCGGCCCACCCATTTCACCGCCTTGAAAACGGTTTTCACAGCCAGGTAGACGCCGGCCGCCGCGGCAGCGAGTACGCCACCGCCGATGAGTAACCCCGTCTTCGGGTTCTTCTCCGTGAACTCCCGCCACTGCTTCACCGCGTCTTTCGCCTGCGGTGCGATCGTCTCCAGCTTCTTTGCGCCTTCCACGCCCAGGAAGTTCATGCCCTCCACCGCGCCCTGGGCGCCTTGCTCCACAAGATCTGCCGCGCCCTTGGCGGCGTTCTTCAGCTGCTCGGGAGCCTTGTCCGCCGCATCCTGCAGCATGCCGCCCGTGAACAGCGGCGGCAGAATGTGACGCCCCTCCAGTTCCTTCTGCAATTCGTCGATCGCCGTCCGTGTGTCAGCTGCAAGATCGTTGCGCTGCCGGAGCTTCTCCACGCTCGCGCGCAGCTCCCGCCACTGCTGGCGGGACTTGCCCGCCTGGTCGAAGCCGCGCGTCAATTCGCCGGCTGCGTCCTTGATGCGTGGCTGGTCCAGCACCGGTTGATTGGAGCTCTGGAGGAGGAGGTCGAAGGGGTCCATAATGGAATTGAGAATGAAGAATTGCGAATTACGGGGCCGCCCGCTTTGGAATGGTCTTTTGGCCTATGAGGAGCTCGATGGTGTAGGGGAGGGGATTCTTGACGTCGTAGGTGGCCAGCGCATCCGCGTTCTGTGTCTGGGCCTGTTTCAGCTTCTCCGCAGCGTACTTCACCGGCGTGATGGCGCGGGTCTTGGCCACTTCCTGCCATTCGCGCAGGAAGCGGTCAGTGGGGTTGCCACCGGTGCCGTTCCTCTTCCAGAGCTGCGGCTCCAGGAACTTCATGCTCGCCGGCGAGAGCGCGGACAGCTGCGCCTGCACGTCGGTCTCGAAGAACATCGCTTGGTAGACGCTGTTGATGCCCTCGCCTGTCTGCTGTAGGTTGGGGATCGGGAGGAAGCTCATCAGCCAGGACTTGGCCTTGTCGAGCGTGGGATGGGCCTGGAAGAAGGAGGAGATCTGTCCCGCAAACTGGGCCAGCAGCGGCATCTTCAGAAAGTCGGCCGTCTTGGTCAGGAAGTCGCGATTATCTAGCGACTCCTTGGCCTGCTGCTCAGTCAGGTGATCGGTGCCGGGCGCGTACTCGCCGCTCTCCATCTGCTGTGCAGCCGGGGTCTGGCCCTGTGCGCCGGGAGCGGCCGGTGGTGCATTCCTGGCTTTGAATTCGGCCAGACGACGGTAGAATTCGGCCTTGCCGTCCGTCACTTCATTTGCAGTGTCCGCATAGATGCGGCTGATTCTGTCGATAGCGAGATCCAGTTTCTGCTTCAGGGGTCCCTGCGCCTGTGCGGATAACTGCCGGAGTGCCTCGGCGTGCGCGAGCACCTCTTTCTTCGCCGTCTCGATCTGGGCCGGAAGGTTGGCTTTGATGTTCTTCACCTTCGTTTCAAGACCGCCCAGCCTGGTGTCGATATCCTGCGCTACCTTCTCAACATCACCGTGGTTCGTGTCAATCGTGCTCTGGAGCTGCTTCTTCGCCTCGACCAGCTGAGGATCCTCCGCCGGTGCTGCCTGTGGTTTCTCTGGTTCAGACATGGGTGATTGCGGAGAGAGGGGCAGTGAATTCACGCGCGATGCTTTCCGTTTCGCGGAGCGCCTGCCGCCAGTGCCCCAGTTCGCTGGCCGGTTCCACCGCCTGGGAGTCGGCAAAAATCTGATACAACTGATCCAATTCGGCATCAGAATACAACTCCAGGGTCTGCAGCCATTCGCGCCGCTCCGCGTCGTTCAGCAGCGTGGAGAGCCGGATCATGTCCATCAGGGAACGGAGTTCGCTTTGGTTCATTGAATTGGCAGTAAATCCTAAAATTATAGCACTTTTTGCCATTTCTCACAATCTCTTCCGCTCCCCGCGGAACCTGCTCTATCCTGCGTTTATGAACATCCAGCACTTCGAAAAAGGACTGTCCTACACCGCCGAGGAACTCATCATCGTAGCCCGCAAACTGGGGAAATTGGCCACGTACTGCAACCGCTTGCAGAACGAGGATTCCGCCATCCGCATCGAGGCCGAGCGACGGGCCACCAAGAAGCAGCGTGACATGGTGAAGGTGATGATCACTGTCATCCTGCCGCGCCGTCAGTTGCGGGCCGAGTCCCGCCGCATGAGTGCCATCGACGGCGTCGACCGTTGCATCGAGAAGCTGGAACCGCAGCTGAAGCGTTACAAGGAGATGCACACGGGGAGGGACCGGGCGCATAGGAAGAGGAGAAGGGTGGGGAGGTGAATGGGTGAATGTGCCCCCACCCCCGACCCCTCCCCCTCCTATCGTCGGGGAGGGGAGCTCCATTCAGGGAGAAGTCATCTTACCTCTCCAGATCTCTCACGATGAAAGCATGACACTACCGTGCACTGCATGGCTCTCCCCTCTCCCGAGCGCAGCGAGGGGGAGGGGTCGGGGGAGGGGGCATGGAACGAGGACGGATAGAACCACCCGAAGGATCCTTTTGCGTCTACCGTCCTCTATACTACCCACCATGCGAATCACTCTCCTCCGGGCAGTCGCAAGCGCGCTTCTTGTATGCGCGGCAGTCCCTGTCCTGGCGCAGGATCCCATCCTCGACCCGCCGGTCGAGGATGCCGGCGCGCAGCCGCTCGCGCTCATCCAGGGGCCGGAGGACACCATGGCCGGACGGACCATTATTCTGGATGCGTCCGCCAGCCGCGTCGGGGCCGGAGACGTACGGTACGAGTGGTACCTGGACAAGCAGGCCGAGCCGTTCAGCCGATCGGTGGATGCCATCTACACGCCCGAGCGGGATGGAACGCTGACGTTCCGGCTGGTCGTGCGTGTCATGCAGAATCGCAAGCTTCTGCATTCGGAGGCCGTCCACACGGTGATCGTGTACCGCCGCAAGGTCGTTCTCGTGGCCGATCCGGGCGTGCCGGGGGAGAAGATCGCTCTCCATGAGCGTACCGCGAGCGGGGCGGGGGTGTACCTCCGCGTGCTGCGGCCCCGCGTTGCAGTCGCCGTGCGGGGCGGAGAGGAAGCGCTCGCCGCCGTCTTCGCCGAACATGCAGCCGCGTTCCTGGGCGCCGACGCGATCGTGCTGTGGACGGACGGTGTCCTGGCACTCCAGAGTCTTCTGGAGGCAGCGCAGGGGCCTGCGCGCTCCCTCCTCAACCTGAACAGTCGCACCGTGATGGTGGTGACGGACGGCGGCATCTCCACCCTGGCGCGCACTGCCGCCGGTATGAAAGCGGTGCTCCGCCCGCGTCAGATACTCCTGGCCCATCCGGCGGCCATGACGCCGCTCCTCACGACACCGACGATCGATGCATTCCTGGGAAAGGCGGCGCAGCAGAATCTGGAGGTGGCGGTGCTCACGGATGCCCGCGTGCGCGTCCGCCCGTGGAACGTCCTGTCTGCGCTCGTCACGTACATGCTGACCCACGGTGTCTCCAGCCAGACGGTCATCCTCCTCCTCATGCTGCCTGTCATCGCCACTATTCTCTCGTTCCTCAAGCAGGTGATCGGCATCACCACGTTCGGCCTCTTTGCCCCGTCCATCGTCGCGCTGAGTTTCCTGGCGCTCGGCTGGTGGGTGGGCCTCATCTTCCTCATCCTCATCGTCAGCACCGGCTACGCCACCCGCGCGGCCATGCGGAGGTGGCACCTGCTCTACGTGCCCAAGGTGGCGATCATCCTGATCGTGAGCAGTATCATCCTCCTCATCCTCCTGGCGCTCGGATCATCCTTGGGCCTCCTCTTGGCGCGCGATACCGTGTTCATCCTGCTCATCATGTCCACGCTCTCGGAGAGCTTCCTGACGGCGAAGACGGAGCAGGGGTGGCTCTCGGCGGTGCTGGGAATCGCCCAGACCGTTGGTGCGGCGCTTCTGTGCGTCTTCGTCGTCCAGTGGCCGTCCTTCCAGTCGATGCTCCTCGCCTACCCGGAACTGATCCTCATCACCATCGTCATCAACATCATCCTGGGGAGATTCACGGGGTTGCGCCTGGTGGAATATTTCCGTTTTCGTGAGGTGTTCCGGCATCTTGGTTCCGAGGAGTAGGGCTAGGGCAAGGATAATTGCCTTGCCCCATGCCCTGACACTTGCCCTTCTCATGATCTTCCCATTCCTCACCCGCCGGCACGGCGTCCTGGGCCTCAACGCCCGGAATCTCCTCTACATGCGGCCCTACAATCCCAAGAAGGCGGTGGCGTTCGCCGATGACAAACTGAAGACGAAGGCCTTCCTGTCGGCGCGACGCATCCCCGTCGCCAAGATCTACGCGCGCATCGAGGATCGGCGTCAACTGCGGGAGTTCGACTTCTCCACGCTGCCCGACGAGTGCGTCCTCAAGCCCAACTACGGCTATGGCGGCGAGGGCATCCTCATCCTCAAGGGTCGGCGGAAAGGGGAGTTCCTGGAGGAGGGGAAGAGGCCGATCACCGAGAGACGCCTGCGTGAACATATCGAGGACATCTTGGACGGGCGGTTCTCCATCAACGGCAAAAATGACACGGCATTCTTCGAGAAGATCCTCACTCCTCACCCCGCGTTCGCGCCGTTCAGACCGGCGGGGCTGCCCGACGTGAGGATTGTCGTCTTCAATCTGGTGCCGGTGATGGCGATGCTGCGGGTGCCGACCGCCGAGAGCGGCGGCAAGGCGAACGTGCACCTGGGGGGCATCGGCATCGGCATCGATATCACCAAAGGCGTCACGACGTACGCCACGCAATACCACCACCTCATCCGCATCCTCCCGCACGGCGTGTCCCCGTCCGGCATCCAGATTCCCTACTGGGACGAGTTGCTGCTGCACGCAGCCCGTATCCAGTACATCACGAACATCGGGTACCTGGCCGTCGACCTCACGCTCGACCGCGATCAGGGGCCGGTCTTGCTGGAGGTGAATGCCCGGGCAGGGCTGATGGTGCAGGTGGCGAATCTCGCGGGGCTGCGTACCCGTCTGGAACGGGTGGAAGGGGTGAAGGTCACGACCCCGGAGAAGGGCGTGCGCTTGGCGCGTGATCTCTTCGGTCACCGGCCGGAACGCCCGGAGCGTCGCGAGACCGTGGACCGTCCGATTCTCGGCCTGCGCGAAACGATCACGGTGAGCGCGGAGGGGGCTTCCATGGAGGTGTCGGCGCTCGTGTCACCGATGCTCACCGACCGCAGCATCTTCACGCCGGATCTGCTGCGGGAACTGGAGCGGGCCGGCGGGGCGGAGCGTCAGGACGAGGGACTCTTCCATGTGAAGTTCACACTGGGGGGTCGCCGGCTCCAGACGCTGGTGCAACCGGGGACCGTCCCCTTGATGTCCGTGCGGGCGGTCATCGGTCGGCGGGATTTGCAGGGCTTTCTCATCGACCCAGCCAAGGAGGCATCGGGCGCCCCCATTCGTCAGAAGATGCGCACGGATCTGCGGGCGTTCGACCGGATTCTGGCGGATATGGACCAGGATCTGTTGCTCCTCAAGTACCTCAAGCCCATGAACCTCGCCGAGGAGCGCGCGCGCCTGGAAACCGACCGCTCGTACAGCCCGCTCTTCTCGTATCCCGATGTGGCGCTCGATTTGGACGATATGACGCAACGCATGATCAGTGTTGATACCGACGACTCGCCGCTCGGCATCATTCTGGCCAAGAAGCGCCGGGAACTCCTGGAACGGATGGCGGTGCTACAGAGTCGCGGCAACGCGGAGGCGGTCACGCGTTCCTCGGCCCAGCTCTTCGGCCTCCCCCAGGAGCCGCTGCTCTCGGAAGCCAGGGCTTTCCTGTCCGCGCGCGCGGCATGCGACCTGCTGCCGCCCGCGACAGACCTCCTGAACGCCCAGGAGGCGGCACCACTCTTCGAGGAAGCGTTCCTGCGCTACGGTCTCCATGACTGGCAGGTGCTGGTCCGGGGGAGTGTGGTGGCCGACTGCAGCGTCGGCTGGAAGGAGCTCTATCTGCGGGAAGGGGCACTGTTCTCACGGGAGCACATCGCATCGCTGATCGTGCACGAGGTCGAGACGCACATTCTGACCGTGGTGAACGGCGATCATCAGCCGTTCGAAATCTTCCGGCGGGGATTCGCTGATTACTTGGACACCCAGGAGGGTCTGGCCGTCTTCCATCAGAACCGCGTGCTGTCGCCGTTTCACGAGAAGCGCTACGGCCCGGCCCGCAGCTTTCTGGCGGTTGCCTACGCCCTCACGCACTCCTTCGTCGATACCCGTCGTCACCTGGAAGAGCAGCTGGGGTACGCCGCGCCCAAAGCTCTCACGAAGGCCATTGAGCTCAAGCGCGGTCTGCACGATCCCTCGGAACCGGGCTGTTTCACCAAAGGCATCGTCTACTTTCGCGGGCAGCGTCGGATCGAGCGATTCGTGTCGGAGGGCGGAGATCTGCGCCGGCTCTACGTCGGCAAAGTCGCGATCGATGATCTGGATCTTGCGGAGCAGGTGCCAGGGGTGCAGCCGGCGTTGCTGCTGCCGGAGTGGTTGCGGGAAAAGCAATAAATCTCACCCACGGGAGCGGGCATCCCTGCCTACCGGCAGGCAGGCCTGCCCGCGGTTGGCCATCAATGGCTCTGGGACCGCACCCAAGGATGGGTGCTGCTGGAAATGGTGATGCTATTTCTTCTCCTTCTTCCCTTTCCCTCCCTTCTCTTCCGCCTTGGCCGGCGCCGCTCCGGGGCTTGCTGTGGTCGCCGCTCCCTCCACTGCCGGGGCGCCTTCGGCCGGCACGGCTCCTTCGGCCGGGACGGCCCCTTCCACGGTCGCTGCCGGCGGCGGGGCGATCTCCTCCTCAGCGCGCGGTTCCTGCACCGTGGCGATGACCGTTGTTGCGGCATCCATCACTTTGACCCCCCTGGGCACCTGCAGATCCTTCACCGTCACCACGTCATGGAAGTTGGCGAGCCCCACGATGGAGACCGTCAGGCTGTGCGGCAGGTCCTTGGGCAGACAGCGCACCGTCACCGTTTCGTGTGCGATGACGAGAATGCCGGCCTGCTCTTTCACGGCGGGTGATTCACCATCCAAGTGAACGGGGACCGTTGTCTCGATTTCTTTTTTCATGTCCACCGCGTAGAAGTCGGCATGAATCTCGCGATCGGAGATGGGGTCGAACTGGATCTGCTTGAACAGGACGGGGATTTTCTTCCCTGCCATTTCCAGCTCCACCAGCGTCGATTCCCCGGCCTTCACGAAGGTCTTATGGAGCTCCTTTTCGTCACACTGGATCAGCAAATCCTTCACGTCCGATCCGTACACCACCGCCGGCACCTGTCCCCTGCTGCGGAGCTGGTTGCCCTTCGCCTTGGGGTCGCGGGTCGTGACGGTGAGGGGAAGCATGTCCATGGGCAGTGGAAGGCCGGACTAGGCTAATGGATGCCGTTTGCGGCGTCAATGCGGTGTCAGGGGCGCATGCTTCCATTTCCAGAAGTACTTGAGGGCGCTCACGAGGTGGATACGGACCGTTTTTTTGGTGAAGAAGGTCAGCAGCCCCCCCTCGCTCAGCCGATGCTTACGATCCGTCGCTTTGGCAAGTGGGAAGTAGACGACCCTGCGGCCGGCCCGCCAGCACCGGCGGCAGAGGTCGGTATCCTCGAAGAACAGGAAGAATCGGGGGTCGAATCCGCCGAGTTCCCCGAAGAAGTCCCGTCGGATGAGCAGGCACGCGCCCGCCACCCAGTCCACTCCGCGCACCTTCCTCGGATCCTCCAGATGGTGGAGGTACTGGTGCACACGGTGGGGGAAGAGGTGCCGGAGAAATGTCCGCTTGAGGAAAATGTCCGTCATCGTCGGGAACGCGCGGGTGGAGTCGCGGATGCTGCCGTCCTGGTGCCGGAGCTGCGGACCCAGGATCCCGATCTCCGGATCCGCCTCCATCGCGGCGACCATACGTTCCAGTCCATCCGGCTCCAACTCATTGTCGGGGTTGATGATGAGGAGGTACGTCCCGCTCGCGAACCGAATGCCCTCGGCATTGCCCCTGCCGTAGCCGATATTCCGGCGCGTCTCCACGATGCGCACAGAAGGATTTCCACGGAAGCGATTGCGGATGAAGCCGATCGAATCGTCGTCGGAGTGGTTGTCGATGATGATCACCTCAAGCTGCCCGCCGATCGTCTGCCTGAGCAGCGCCTCCGCGCAGCGCACCGCCAGCCGACCGGTGCGGTAGTTGAGGATGATGGCGGAGACGAGAGGCATGTGTGGACGAAAAGGATCCAGAGGACCCAAGGGACTCAAAAGACCCAAGCGATGGCGGTATTTTAGCGTAAAGAAGCACGGAGTCGTGCAAGGAGAAAGCCCACTCTCTGGATTTTACTGTCCAATTTCTCCTGTTCTTCCTGAGACAGAAATCCAAGCTCCATCGAAAGAAGGTATTGGTAATGCAATTCCTCGAGCGACCCCGCTGCTATGTCTATGAAGCGGATCTGATCTTTGGATGAATATTTTACATTTCCCTCGGCGAGATTGGTTGGAACACTGTAACTGGAACGCCGCATTTGACTCACCAAGCCGAATTTTTCGGTTGGTGGGAACGTTGCTGTTAAGCGGTACGTTTCTCTACAAAGGACGTGCGCTTCTTTCCAAACGACAAGTTTTTGATAAGGGCGTTCACGCATATGGCTAGGGTAAGAGTCTATTCGACACAGGAAAATTCCTTTTCATCCATCCTTTTTCTCCGACAAGTTCATTTATTCACCATAGAGCCAAAACAACCGTTCCATGAGCGAGTGGAACGGCCCCTTTTTCGTCCTTTGGGTCCTTTGGGTCCTCTGGGTCCTCTGGGTCCTCTGGGTCCTCTGGGTCCTCTGGGTCCTCTGGGTCCTTTCACACAAACAGCGCCGCGAGCGCCAGCGTCAACGTCGAGAACAGCTTGATCAAGACGTGGAGACTCGGACCCGCCGTGTCCTTGAACGGATCACCCACCGTGTCGCCCGTCACCGCCGCTTGATGCGCGGGGCTCCTCTTCCCGCCATGCGCGCCGCTCTCGATGTACTTCTTCGCGTTGTCCCACGCGCCGCCGGCGTTGTTCAAGTAACACGCGAGCAGCACCCCGACGATGGTCCCGACCATCAGCAGGCCGGCGACCGCTTCCTTGCCCAGCATCAGGCCCACGACGATGGGGGCGGCGACCGCCAGGATGCCCGGCATCACCATCTCCCGCAGGGCGGATCTGGTCGCTATGTCCACCGCCGCGGCGTAGTCCGGCTCCTCGGAGCCGTCCATGATACCTTTCTTCTCGTGGAACTGGCGGCGGACTTCCTCGACGATCACCCCGGCGGCTTTCCCGACCGCCCGGATGGTGAGCGAGGTGAAGAAGAAGATGACCATGGCGCCGAGGAAGGACCCCACGAATACCTTCACATCAGCCAAGTCGACCACTTCGAAGCCGGCTTCCTGCAGGTAGGCGGAGAAGAGGAGGAAGGCGGCGAGGGCGGCGGAGCCGACGGCGTAGCCCTTCGTCAGGGCCTTGGTGGTGTTGCCGGCCGCGTCCAGCTCGTCGGTCACCTCGCGCATGTCTTCCGGCGCTTTGGACATTTCCACGATCCCCCCTGCGTTATCTGTGATGGGGCCGAACATGTCCATGGACAGGATGTACCCGACCACTGCGAGCATCCCGATGGTGGCCACGGCCGTCCCATAGAGCCCGCCGTGCGGCAGGCCCGTCTGCGTGCCGAACCAGTAGGAGGCGAAGAGCGCGGCGCACACCGCGATCACCGACAGCGCCGTGGATTCCATGCCGATGGCCGTGCCCGCGATGATATTTGTCGCGTGACCGGTGGTCGACGCATTCGCAATCGCCTGCACCGGGCGGTGCTGCTTGCCGGTGTAGTAGTCGGTGATGTACACGAAGGCCACCGAGCAGAGGACGCCAGCAAGACCTGCGAAGAAGAACCACCAGTGCGAACCCGGCGCAATCTCCGAGGGCGTGCCGTCCGCCAGAGTCGCCGGTGCCTCGAGCATGTACCTGGCGCAGACAAAGAGCGCGATCGTCGTCAGGACCGCGGTCACCCAGAAGCCCCGCGTCATGGCCTTCATCGGGTGGTCGCCCTTCTTCGCTTTCACCGTGTAGACGCCGATGATGGCGGCAACGAGGCCGATCGAACGAAGGATCAGTGGGAAGAGAATCCCTTTGAGACCGAAATATGGATACAGCGCAACGCCGAGGATCATGGCCCCGATGTTCTCTGCGGAGATGGATTCGAAGAGGTCCGCCCCGCGTCCCGCGCAGTCACCCACGTTGTCGCCGACGAGGTCAGCGATCACAGCCGGGTTCCGCGGATCATCCTCTGGAATACCCGCCTCGATTTTCCCGACCAGGTCCGCGCCCACATCCGCAGCTTTGGTGTAGATGCCTCCTCCCAGTTGCGCGAAGAGCGCTACGAAGCTGGCGCCGAAGCCGTAGCCGACGATCAAGCCGGGGATAGTCTGCACTTCCATGCCGAGCCCGAAGCGGTAGAGCAAGTACAGCCCGCTGATGCCCAGGAGCGAGAGCGACGTGATGACGATGGCCGACACCGTGCCGCCGCGCAGCGACATCTGGAGCGCTGCGTTGAGGCCGTGCTTGGCGGAGGCAGCGGTCTTGAGGTTCGCCTTCGTGGCCACCACCATGCTCACCACGCCCGAGAGGCCAGAGAACAGCGCGCCGAGCAGGAACGCGCCGCCCACCTGCCAGCCGTACATCCAGCCGCTCGAGGCACTCACGACACTGCCGTGACTGCTGCCGGTAGCGCCCGTCAGGCCGTAGGCGAGCACCATCCCGAGGCCGACGATGATCGAGAGGATGGTGATGGTGCGGTACTGGCGGCGCACGAACGCCCTGGCGCCCGTCGAGATCGCGTGGGCAACCTTCTGCATGGCGGCATTGCCGTCATCGGCCGCTTTCACGCCGTTCCAGAAGACGAGGCTGTAGAGGAGCCCGGCGAGGGCGAGAACAGGGGCGAAGAGTTCGAGGGAGAGGGTGGACATTGGAATTGGGGAGGAGAACGTTAGGAGTGGGGGGGTGCGGAACCCGGACGATGGCTCATCCGAAACCCTTCGGCGTAGCGCCGAAACCGTGGTCAATGGTACGCAAAAGTCTCACAAAGTCAATTGCCGGCTTACTCCCTGTAGGCCTGTCCGCGGAGCACATGCTTTTCTTCGTCGATGAGTCATCTCATTCATTCAATCTCCCTGAGCAGGCGGTGGATGGGCAGGAAGATCGTGCGCATTGTCGCGTAGATCAGGCGCGCGTGCTTCCATTCGTCGAAGTCCCGCATGCCATCGATGAGGGCATGCACGCGCTGTTGCATGCCCTCGTCGTCGTAGTACTGGATGGTGAAGTTTTTTGATTCATCAAAAGAGATTTTCCCTTGCACAAGCCTCTTCAGATACGCATCCGGGACACGTTTTTCTTCCATGCCTTCCATTCTTTTCTTCTGAGGCCGGAGCGTCAATGTGTGGAATTGCGTATGATAGCCCCGTGCCCAACCGCGGACGCACAGCGCCGAAGAAGAAGGTCGCGGTCCTGAACCCGCATCTCGACGAACTTCGTAAGAGGGTCGCCACGGCGCCCGCTGGGCCGGGGATCTACAAGTGGAAGGACGCCGAGGGCACGGTTCTCTACGTCGGCAAGGCGAAGAACTTGAAGAATCGGTTGCGCAGCTACGTTCAGATGAAGGATGCGAGCGGGCCTTGGAAGCAGAGCTTCCTCCGGCAGATCGCCGACTTCGAGGTGACGGTGGTCGGGAACGAAATCGAGGCGCTCATCCTCGAGACCAACCTGATCAAGGAGCTTAGGCCGAAATACAACGTCCTGATGAAGGACGACAAGAACTACGTCTACGCGCGTGTGACGGTGCAGGATCCCTTCCCGCGCGTCGAGACGGTCCGCCGGTTCGATCCGCATGACGGCGCCAAGTACTTCGGGCCGATGCTGAGTGGGAGCGAGCTTGTGAACACGCTGACGATGCTGCGGAAGATATTTCCGTTTCGGATGTGCAGGATGGAAATCGAGCCGGTTTCTCAGCCTAAGAACCCCAGCCCCCACCCCCCTTCACTTAAGAACCCCAGCCCCCACCCCCTGGCCCCCTCCCCCGACGGGGGAGGGGGGATGGGGGGTGGGGGCTGGTCTATCAAAATGGACGTCGTCTGCACTCACAAAGACCGCCCCACCCCCTGCCTCGATCATCACATCGGATCCTGCACCGCTCCCTGCGTCGGGACGAAAACGCCGGAGGAATATTTTCGCGAATCGATTGACGGGGTCATACGGTTCCTCAAGGGCGATTACGAGAGCGTGAAAGATCTGGTGAAGGTGAAGATGCGGCAGGCGGCGCTGGAGAAGAAGTTCGAGCTGGCGGCGCAACTCCGCGATTACCTGGGCACCATCGAGCGGCTGCAGAGCGGGCAGCAGATCATCACCGATACCACGGGGGAGGACTCCGACGTCATCGCGGTCGCGTTGCTCTCAGGCCGCGCCGATGTCTGCGTGATGTACCGTCGTGGCGGAAAGCTGATTGGGGACAGCTGCTTCTCGCTCAGCGGCCAGGCGGAGAGCGAGGCCGGGGTGCTCGCGCAGTTCCTCCCGCAGTACTACGGCGACGGGATCGACATTCCTGGTACGCTCATCGTTTCCGAGGAATTGCTGGATGCGAAGACGCTTGAGGGATGGCTCACTGGTCTGAAAGGTCGGAAAGTCCAGATCCTCCTCCCCGAGCGCGGCCGCAAGTCGCACTTGCTGCAACTCGCCGAGAAGAACGTGCAGGAGAAGGCGCGGCAGCGGGAGCTCAAGTGGGAGGCGGCGCGAGGCAACGCGGAAAACGCGCAGCGTCAGCTGCAGGAGATTCTTCACCTGCCGGTCCTGCCGCACCGCATCGAGTGCTACGACATCTCGCACCTCGGCGGGACCGAGACGGTCGGCAGCATGACGGTCGCGATCGCAGGCAGAGCCGCGAACGACCAGTACCGCTCGTTCACCATCCGTTCGCTCAAGGAGGGCGACGTCGATGACTACAAAGCTCTGCAGGAAGTCCTCACGCGCCGCATCCGGCGGCTGGTGGAGGATTTGCCTGCTGAACAGGAGAAGTGGAAGGGGAAAGGCGTTACGTTCGGGAAGGCGCTGAAGAAGGAGCAGGAACAGATCGAAACGATCAGCCGTGCCAATCCCGGTGATATCGGGAGCGACATGGTCGATTACCGCGATTATGTCGTTGCCAGGCATGGCGGTGCGGTCATCGGGATGGCACGTCTCTTCGTCTATCCGCCGAAGATCCCGACCATTCGTTCCGTGTGGGTGCACGACGCTTGGCGAGGGAACAAACTCGGGCAGTTTCTGGTGCGCAAGATTCTGCGCGGTCTCAAGAGAGGCAAAATGTATCTGCACTCCAAAGCGTCACTTGAGGATTACTATGCGGCCGTCGGATTCCGTCATGTGCTCACCCCGCCCCCCGCTCTCCGCGAGAAACTGGAACGATTCCACGCCGAGCATCCCGACGCGGAGCCGAGCTTGATCATGGTCTACGACGCGAGCCAGAACAAAATCGATGTATCCTTGAGCAGTTGTCCTGATCTGCTTGTCATCGACGGTGGCAAGGGCCAGCTCTCCGCAGTCACGGCCGTGCTGCAGAAATTCGGGGTGCAGATTCCGGTGATCGGACTCGCGAAGAGGGAAGAGGAAGTGTTCGTCCCCGATCGGAGCACCCCCCTTCTTTTCCCCCCAGACTCGCCGGCCAAGTTCCTCCTCATGCGCCTGCGCGATGAGGCGCACCGCTTCGCCAATCACCACCGTGAGAAGCGGGGGATGAAGCAGATGAAGAAATCGGCGCTCGATGAGATTCCGGGGATCGGGGAGGAGACGAAGGTGAAGCTGCTGAAGAAGTTCGGCAGCGTCGGTGCGATCAAAGCCGCGTCAGATGGAGAGTTGCTAGTCATTCTGTCCGAGGGTCAACTGCGGGAGCTCCGCCGGTTGCTGCCACTTAGGTAGCGTCAACGGCACGACCAACTCACTGCGATCATGGCGGCATCCCGCTGGATAGAACCGGTGATCTCCGCCGTGACGCGGATGCGGGTCAAGATTGCCAATCGCTTCACGGCGGAGATAGCGGGTTCTCGTGATCGAATGGCGATGAACGCCGCCTTGGCGCGGTCGTGCCGTTGACGCTACCCGAGCACCGCACCGGCTGCCGGCGGACTGCCATTTGTGCAATGATTCATTGAACAAACCGTCCCTCACTCCTATAATGCACTTCTCTTCCCCACGATCTATGCGCAAATTCTCCCTCCTCCTCGGCGCGCTCGGCGGCGCGATGGCCGGGTATCTGCTCAGTAACGAGAAGCTCCGCAACGAACTGGCGAAAGCCAAGAAGCCGGAGGATGCCGCCAGGGTGCTGGGCAAGTATCTGCAGAAGGACGGGAGCAAGGTGGTAAAGGACGTGCAGGCATTCGTGCAGAGCGACGATGTGCAGCAGAATTTGCAGAAGGCCAGGCAGTTCGCGCAGGGCAGGTTCAGGGAGGCGAAGCAGGGCTTTCGGGAGATCGTGACGAGGGGAGAGAAGGTGGTGGGGCGGGGGGCGCAGTCCATGGCGAAGATGGCAAAGAAGCCCTTCGACTCCGCTTCCATTCGACCAGTCTTCGCCAAGGCTACGCCCGGCAAGCAAGCTCAGGACAGGCAGGGCAAGGGTGGCAAGAAGACGGCGGCGAAGAAGGGGGGATTTACGGAGAAGAACGTCTGATACGGCTTCGCATTCAAATCGTTAGGAATTGGTCATCAATGATTGGCTTACGACTGGCCCATGCTACGCCGCTATTCCCCCCGTTTTGATCGCAATTTGGTCTGAGGCCCGTTCGTTCATGACGCTTGTGGGGGCTTGCGCTGCTCATCTTCATGCCACGCTTGTTTGCGGAATGGAATGATCGTGTCGAATTCATTGTAGGCCTGTACCCGCTTATCCCTGAACTCTTCGGGGATCACGGACAGGACCTTGCCAGTCTCGATGTATGACTGAATGACAGCGACTGCGTCTTCCGGGCGGTGGACGTTAATCAGTGACACACAGTCCATGACCGATTTATCCAGTGTGCCCTGTGATACCTCGTGCAGATATTGAAGGTACTCGTAGTGGTAGAAATCGTCACCGATGAGGAGGAGAGGGAATGGCCTCTCCCGTGCGATCGCGAGATCGGTCTGGGAAATGCCACGTTCCTCACGCGTCCCTCCGCCTCCTTCCAGGGCTGCGGAGAGGTCGTTGGCTTTAGCCATGTTTCCCTGGCGCAAATCTCGGTCGTGATCCCTGAACGGCATCAGGGCATCCAGGTGCTCGTTCATGGGTTCTTTGCTGATGCCAAGCACGTGCCCGACGGACAGGAACCCATTTTCCCGCGCTTTGCGGTTGGCAATTCCCATGGTGCTCCGGTTCGGCCCGCCTCCCGAATGGATGACGAACGGCCGCTCCTTACTGGCGATGGCCGGCAACATCTCAAACAGCTCTTCCATGAAAGCGATGTACTGCGGTTTGAGCGTGCGTGCCGTCCCATAGAACGACATGTGAAAACCGTTCAAAAATTCCTGCTTTCTGGACAGAGGAACGAACGCCAGACTCTTGTGCTTCCCGTCCTGTTCCTTCTCCAGTCGAACCAGCTCCAGCAGCGTACCATTGGCATTGTCTCTCCCGGTTTCATTCAGCTTGGGATGGAGCCAGAACACCTGCATTCCCTTGTCTTTGCAGTTCTTCAATTCCATGAAATCGTCGCCGGAGAAGAAGGGGCCGTGGTTGGCCGATGGATGACGGAAAAAGAGGGATGTCACCGCGCGGCGCCCGCTGTGCACGTCGGATTCCATGACCGCCCTCATCGCCGCGTGTTCCGGAAAGGTGACGCTCACGATGGAGGCGCCGGCATCCATGCCTTCTTCCTGCATCTGGCGGATCAGGCGCAGTTCCGAAGAATCGACCGAGTCCCAGAAGAGCTTATTCTCTTCCGGTGCCAGCGATGATTGGAGCTTGCGCGCCCGCCTTTCCAATTGTTCGCGCTGCGATGGGTCGTCGATGCTCTTCACGCGAGGATCATTCTTCTTCTGCAATATTTTTCTGATACCGATGTTATTGAGGACGATGCCGGATGTCCGGCTGTTCAGGCCCTTCCCCGACAGCACTTCCAGTTTGTCGAGCAGCCGGTGCGTCACTGTCGGATTCCTGATCAAGATCTCCGATGCCGTCAGTCTCCTGTTCTCCGGCTTGATCAAATGCCTGCGTCGCTTGTCGTAGGCTTGGAAAGGCACCATCCTCGCATCCTCCGTGTCCACCAGGTGCGGGGCGGGATTGTGATTGAAAGCGATGAACGATCCGTCAGGTCCGTCCACGATGGATCGCTGCTCCGGCTGGTCCGGGTGGAGGACGAATGCATGGAAGCGCGAGCGGATGCCGTTCACCCGCAGTGCGATGAATTCACCCGGCTGGTGAGATACCTTCTCTTCGGACAGCCACACGGGGGAAGAGTACTTGTCGATGTTGCCGGGCTGCATGCGGAGACGATTCCTCAGCAGATCCTCGCGCTGTTTCTCATTCGCTTCGGGGTAGTACACGAGTCTGCCGGGTTTGCCGTACGCAATGAACGCTTGCGCATGACGATCGTCGGGCAGTGCATCGATGTGCCGTTCGTCCATTTCCAGGAATCCCTGCTTCACGGCGAATTTCACCTGATCGGCATTGATCGGTTTCCGGCCGTTGAAATGGTGTGGTTGCGCTACGTACATCCCTTCCGCCAGCAACGTCAGCATTTTCTCACGGCTTCCATTCGCCACCTGCTTGAGGAGCACGGTCATTTCCAAGGTCTGATTGTGTACATCCACCGCCTGTATTTCCATGGTCACCCCGTTTGCCAGCAGCATCCGACGAAGTGCAATCTGCACTTTCCCGGTTTCATTTTTGCAGAGAGCGAGAAAATGATGGTCCGTCTGTTTCCCGAGCAGGGTCACTTTCACACTGCCATCCTGCCGTTCTCTTGGGTGACCGGCGACCGCAAGGTACTTGCCGGTGAAGCTCAGGGGGCTGGAGCTTTCAAGCATGAGATATGGTTACTGTTCATCCGCAGCGCCGTCAAGAAATTCGCGCTTCCATACCAGAGAATTGACCTTGAATCGCTCCCTCTTCTCGCTACCATAAGGGCGGGCTCCTGCGGACGGTTCCAATGAAACCACCCCCGGATCGCCCATTTTTTTATGAAGAAGAATTCTCCGAAGCAGGCTGGAAGGAAGAGCCCTACGAACAGGAACCTTGCCTACCGGCAGGCTTCGCTCTCCGAGCTACGCCGGGCAGGCGGGACTCCCGACTTCGCTCTCCGAGCTACGCCGGGCAGGCGGGACTCGGGGGCAGGAAGAGGTCAGTCGAAGACGCGTTTCATCATCGTGACTGGCGGAGTCTGCAGTTCGCTCGGCAAGGGCATCGCCGTCAGTTCCATCGGAGCGATCATGAAGGCATGCGGGTTCAGGGTGTTCGTGCAGAAGCTGGATCCGTACCTCAACGTCGATCCGGGGACCATGAGTCCGTTCCAACATGGTGAGGTGTTCGTCACGGATGACGGTGCGGAGACGGATCTGGACCTGGGCCACTATGAGCGGTTCATTGACGAACCCATGAGCAAGCTCAGCACCGTCACCACCGGCCAGATCTACCAGTCGGTGCTGGAGAAGGAGCGGCAGGGGGATTACCTGGGGAAGACCATCCAGGTGGTGCCGCACATCACGAACGCCATCAAGGAGCGTATCATGGAGGCTGCGAAGAAGAGCGGGGCGGACATCATGCTGGTGGAGATCGGCGGGACGGTGGGGGACATCGAGGGCGAGCCATTTCTGGAAGCCGTTCGCCAGATGAGAGCTGACTTAGGGAGTGAGCGCATCTTCCACGTGCACCTGACTCTGCTGCCCTACCTGGCGGGGAGCAAGGAACTGAAGACGAAGCCGACGCAACTCTCGGTGCGCGAATTGCGCCGAATCGGGCTCCAGCCGGACATGATTCTGGCACGCGCGGACTATCCCATCCCGAGCGAGTTGCTCGACAAGATCAGCCACTTCTGCGGCGTGGAAAGGCGGGCCGTCATCCCGGCCCTCACCGTGCACTCGATTTACGATGTTCCGCTCCGGCTTCAGAGTTGCGGGATTGCCGAAATCATCGCTGAGAAGCTGTGTTTGGGATCCGTGCAGCCGGACATGCGTGAGTGGGAAGCCGGCGAGAAGCGGCATGCGAGCGCGGCGGAAGAGGTAAAAATCGCGCTCGTCGGGAAGTACACGGGTCTCGATGATGCGTACCTCAGCCAGATCGAGTGCATCAAGACGGCGGCCGTGTTCGAGAAGCGGCGTGCGAAGATCGTGTGGATCGACTCGGAGAAGCTCGAGAAGGAGGACACTTCGACGCCGCTCAGTGTGACAGCACAGGATACATGGAAGAAGTTGAAGGACTGCGACGGGATCATCGTCAGTAGCGGCTTCGGCAGTCGTGGCATCGAGGGGAAGATCGCCGCAGCGCGGTACGCGAGGGAAAACAAGGTGCCGTATCTGGGGCTTTGCCTCGGTTCCCAAATCATGGCCATCGAGTTCGCCCGGACGGCCCTGAAGAATCCCCGGCTCACGAGCGAAGAATTCGATGAAGCAGGCAAGCTCGGCCGCGACCAGTATGTCGTCCATTTCCTGCCCGGCCAGTACAAGGAGAAGAAGAAGGGAGGGACGCTCCGGCTCGGTGCGTGGCCATGCGTCCTCAAGCACGGCACCAAGGCGTTTCAAGCGTACGGTGCGAAGGAAATTTCAGAGCGACACCGTCACCGCTACGAATTCAACAATGCATTCCGTCAGACACTCGAGGCGAAAGGCTTCGTCATCTCCGGCAGCTCGCCGGACGGGGAGCTGATGGAGATCGTGGAGATCAAAGATCATCCCTTCATGGTGGGCAGCCAGTTTCATCCGGAGTTCAAGGGGAGACCGCACCGACCGCATCCGCTCTTTGCGGCGTTCATGGGGGCGGTGGTGGGGGGGTGATACCATCCTTTGCAGATCCTGGATTTTTATCTTCTTTTTCATGTCCAGCCCCCACCCCCCGACCCCCTCCCCCGTCGGGGGAGGGGGAGAACCTCGGAGAGCGTTGATGTCATCCCCCCTTCCCCCGTCGGGGGAAGGGGCAAGGGGATGGGGGCTGGGCCAGGCAGAGGAGAGAAAACGCGTTTGTCATGCCCCCTGCCTCGCCGCCTCCTTCTCCCGCATCTTCTTCACGGCGCTGAAGAAGATCTTGCACAGCACCGTGCCGTCCTCCACCAGAGTCTTGCGCATCTCGGGGAGAGTGGGACCATTGCCCACATCGATCAGCTTGAGCCAGAAGCAGGAGTTCTTGGCTTCCTTCAGGCAGGTACGCATGCGCAGCTGGAAGTCCCTGGCGCTCGGGGCGTTGCAGGCCTCGATGTAGTTGACGCCGATGGCGGAGGAGGCGTGCATCAGCTGGATGACATCCTCGCTGAGGATGGAAGAGCGGGGCAGCCGCTTGACGAACGAGCGGACGTTCTCCGCGAACTGCAGCGTCCGCTGCTCCATGGCAACGGTCAGCGACTTGCTGGCGACAGTTGCCGGAGGAGAGGAAAGAGTGGAACCGGGCATAAAAAAGAGGGGAAGAGAAATGAAAGTGCATCAGCATCCTTTCCCTCCCATGCATGTGGAAGTCCTCCCGCGGCAACAAAAATGCCGCTCCCCGTTTTTTCCTCTACGGGACAACACGAAAGGCGTTCCACACCCGAGTGGAACGGCGGGGTATGTGGGCGTCCGTGCCAGGCCGCGGATCATTCAGAGAATGCCGCGCACTCTCGCGTGGATGCTGTACATGTCGACGCTGGCGGTCGAGTGCTTGTCGACTTCCTTACCAGCGTGTTCCCGCTGGAATGCCGCTGCCCATTCCTCCTCGAATACCTGCTGGATGCGCTGCGGGTCGGTCGGTGCGTTTACGTGATTGCCGCCGGGGGCCGCCGGCATGTCATGGTCAGGGTTCATACGAATGGGGGAGCACGTGGGCAAAACTACTACGGTCCGCTCCGCAGTCAACTGGATTCCCGCCGCCTCCCCCTCCTCGCGCGCGCAGGGCCGTTCCGCTAGGATTTTTCTGCTTCCATGTCCGCAATTCTTACACTCTCCCGCGTCTCTCTCAGCCTCAACGGCCAGCATATTCTGAGGGACGTCAGTTTCGATGTGGCGGAGGGGGAGGTGATCGGCGTCATCGGTCCCAATGGATCCGGCAAGACGACGCTCTTCAACGTGCTCTCGGGTTTTCTGAAGCCGACCTCGGGCACGGTCCGTTTCCGCGATCAGGACATCACGAATCTCGCGCCGGCCCGCCGGGCGCAGTGCGGCATCGGACGGGTGTTCCAGAACTTCGGGATCTTCCGGGAGATGACGCTGGAGGAGAATGTGCTGGTGGCGCTCGAGGCATTGCCGAGGGAGCAGCGTCGGGCGCTTGGAAATTTGAATGATCTGGTCCGCGGCACGCTCAACATGGTCGGTTTGCTCGATCGCGCGAGGGAGAAAGCAGGGTCGCTCAGCGGCGGACAGATGCGCCTCCTCGAAATTGCCCGGACGCTCCGCAGCGGCAAATCCCTCTTCCTCCTCGATGAACCCACGGCCGGCGTCTCCCCCAAAATGACCAGCCAGGTGGCGGACCTCATCCGGGAACTCAAGGCGGAGGGCAAGACGGTTCTCATTGTCGAGCATGATCTGCCGTTCATTTCCCGCATCTGCGACCGGGTGATCGTCCTGGATGTGGGAGAGATTGTGCTGCGGGGAACGCCGAAGGAGGTCAAGGGAGAGCGGAAACTCCAAGAAATATACTTTGGGGCGGATCCGACGGATTGAAATAATTTCGTATGAATCCGGGATTACGACGTAAAGTCGCGTGGCGGCCACGTCGCTTTACGCGAATCCCGGCTGCAGGTTGCGGCAATTTATATTTTTGACAATCTTTCCCCAAGCAAACACAATCTATGCAACTTCCCCCATATTCCATGAAAAAACACATCGCCCTCGTGGGTCTGCTCGCGATTGCACTGTCTGCGTGCCAGCCTGCCGGACAGGGCGGCGGCACGATCAAGCTCGGCTACATCGGTCCGCTCACGGGTGACGCAGCTTCCTACGGCAAAGACACGCTCAACGGGGTTTTATTCGCGGTGGAGGAATTGAATGCCGCGGGTGGGATCAATGGCAAGAAGGTCGAGGTCATCGCGGAGGACGGCAAGTGCACCGGTGCCGATAGCGCGAGTGCCGCGCAGAAGCTGGTGAATGTCGACAACGTATCGGCGATCATCGGCGGACAGTGCAGCGGCGAGACGCTGGCGGCGGCCCCCATCGCGGAGGCGGGCAAGGTGGTACTCATCTCCCCCTTCAGCAGCAGCCCGGACATCACGCAGGCAGGGGAGTACATCTTCCGCGACTATCCGAGTGATGCATTGAAAACGAAAGCCATTGCCCGATTCTTCGCGGAGAAAGGCTACAAGAAAGTGGCCCTCATCACCGAGAACACCGACTTCGCCTCCGCCTTCCGGACGTCCCTGACGAAAGATCTGGGGGAGGACGCGATCGTGTTCGACGAAATGGTTGATCCCGGCACCAAGGATTTTCGCACGCTGATGACGCGTCTGAAGAAGGTCGAATTCGACGTTTTCTTCCCCAATGCCCAGACCGATGCCGTGATGGCGGCCATGCTGCAGCAGCTGCGGGAGCAGAAGCTGGCCCAGCCGGTGGTTTCCCACGATGTGGGCGATTCACTCACGCTGCCTGAGATTGCGAAAGACGCTGTGGAGGGGATGTACGTCATCAACGTGCCGGCCTTCGGAGAGGGGACCGGCTTCGAAGCCAAGGTGATCCAGACCTACGGCAAGCCGCAGGCGACCATTGCCATCGTGGCCCATGCGTACGACGCGACGATGGTAGTGGCGGATGCCATGAAAGCCGGCGCCATGAATGGCACCGCGATCAAAGACGCTCTCGCCGCGCTCACGAACCACGTTGGTATCATCGGTGACTTCCACTTCGATGTGAACGGCGACGTGGTGGGCGTCGGCTACGTGGTCAAGCAGCACCAGGGCGGGAAGATCGTCAAAGTGCAGGAGCTGTCGCTGGATGCCCCGTCGGCCACCGCCACCGGAGCGACGGTGGAGGACGGGTCCGGGGCGGTCATGGAGAAAGAGCCGGGAGCTGCGATGGAGAAGAAGCCCGCCAGTGCCATGGAAAAGAAGGGCGACGCGATGGAGAAGGCGGCCAGCTCCAAGTAAGATCTGGTACAGTTCCTGGGATGCAGCTCCTCGTCAATGCGCTCATTGCGGGCTCCCTCGCGGCGCTCATTGCGGGGGGGCTGTCCCTCGTGTTCGGGATCCTCGGCGTCTACAACCTGGCGCTGGGGCAGACGGTGCTGGTGGGAGGCTTCGCCGCCTGGTGGCTGCGGCAGGTGGCCGGATTGCCGCTCGCGCTCGCCATCCCCGGCGGTATCGTGGCGGGGGCGCTGCTCTCGTGGCTCACATTCGACGTCTTCATCCGCCCATTCTACCGGCGCCACATCCGGCTGCCGCTCGTCACGACCATCGCGCTCGGGATGATCCTGGACGGCCTCATCATCCTGCTCTTCGGGGAGCGGCCTCGCGCCATTCTCCGCGAGACCAAGCGCGTGTTCGATGCCGGGGCCTTCCAGATCAGCCTGGAACAGATGATGCTCATCGGCTTCACGCTCCTCATCCTCGCGCTCTTCGGGTGGACGCTCCATCACACGGCCTTCGGGCGCAGGCTCCGGGCCGTTGCACAGCACGATCATGCGGCGCTCAGCGTGGGCGTGGACGCGCCGCGCCTGCACCGGCTGATCGTCGTCCTGAGCGGCACGCTCGCCGCCTGCGGAGGGATTTTCATCGGCATCGACCAGAACCTGAGCCCCACCCTCGCGTTTCCGCTCACGATCAAAGCGTATGCTGCGGTCATCGCCGGCGGGCTCGGAAATGTGTGGGGTGCCATCGCGTGCGCCTTCCTCATCGCGCTCCTGGAGCAACTGACGGTGGGGATCCGGTGGTTCGGCCGGTTCTACGTGCCGGCCGGCTACCAGGCGACGATCCCTCTGCTCTTCATTATTTTCATTCTCCTCATCAAGCCGTCCGGGCTCTTCCAGTCGGGCCGGCGGCTCGGCTGATTCCCCTATGGATTTCTTCTGGCACATGCTCTTCATCACGGCCAACTGGGTGCCCCTTGCCTGCGCCTACACGCTCATGCTCGGGCGGGGGCGCATTCTCAACTGGGGGCCCATCGGGGTGGGCCTGGTGGCCGCCTACGCTATCTTCATCGTGCAGACCGCGACCGGCAGCTACGTGCTGGGCGCCGTGGCGGGACTCGCCCTCACTGCCGCGGTCTCGCTCCTCTACGCCTGGCTCGCGCTGCGGCTGCGCGACGACGCATTCGGCGTCATGGCCATCGCGGTGCACTTGGGGCTCATCGCGCTCGTGCTCAACTGGCCGTCGCTCACCCGCGGTGCGCTCGGCATTCCCCGCATCGCGCGGATGCCGGGGCTGGAGAGCACGCCGGCCTTCGCGCTGCTCGCGCTCGTCATCGCCGTGGTGTGGGTGCTCGCCCTCCTGCGCATCGACCGCGGCGCGTTCGGCCGCAACCTGCAAGCTATGGGCGAACAGGAGTGGAACGCCACTGCGATCGGGGTCAGCCGGACCCGCGTGTACGTCATCGTGTTCCTGCTGCTCGGCCTCGCGCTCTGGACCGATAATCTGCTGTTCCCGCAGTATCTGCGACTGCTGCATCCCAACGATTATCAGTTCCCCGTCTTCGTCTTCCTCATCACCATCGTCGTCGCCGGCAGGCCGGGGAGCGTGAGGGGGGCGGCGCTCGCGACCGCTCTGCTGGTCCCGTTGCGCGAAGGTTTGCGGTTCCTGCCGTTCGCACCCGGCGCGCTGGGCCCGCTGAGGCTCATCCTGTTTGGGGTCATCCTCTTTGCCGCGGTGTGGTGGCGGAGGGAGACGTTGTTTCCGGTGCAGCGAAGCGTGTAACTTGCCCCCTCCCTGCGGCCCTCCCCCTCGGCCTCAGCCTGCGGGCTTGCGGTCTGGGAGAGGGCAGGGTCAATCTTTCAATGCCGCACGGCGGAGCCGTGCTGCTGATTGCAATAATGAACAATTGATCGTAGCAGCACGGCTCCGCCGTGCGGCATTCACCTACGCTTGCCCTCTCCCAGGCCGCACACCCGCAGGGGGTTGCGGCCGAGGGGGAGGGCCGCAGGGAGGGGGCATGAACAAGGACGGAACGACCATGCTACACTCACTTCAATGAACCTTTCCCACTCCGTCCTCGGTGTCACCTTCGACAACCCGACGGTTCTCGCCTCGGGCATCATGGGGATCACGGCGGCATCCTGGCGGCTCGTCGCGGAGAACGGGGCCGGCGGCATCACGACCAAATCACTCTGGCCTCAGGAACATCAGGGGAATCGGAATCCGGTCATTATCTCCACAGAACACTGGACGCTCAACGCCGTGGGTGTGCCGGATGCAGGACCGGAGAAGGCGCGGGAGGAAATAGGCGACTACCTCAAGGAGCACCCGACGCCGCTCATTGCGAACATCATCGGGCTCTCCGCGGACGAATTCGCCGCCATCGCGGGCATGATCGCGCCGCTCAAGCCAGATTTCATCGAGGTCAACCTGTCGACCCCCACGTTCCTCAAGTTACGCGGCAAGCTCTTTGCGGAGGATGAATCGGAGTCGGCGGCGATTCTCAAAGCCGTGAAGAAGGAGATCGGCGGCATTCCACTCTTCGCGAAACTCACTCCCAATGTTCCCGCTATCGGCGAGATCGCAAAGGCATGCGTCGATGCAGGAGCCGACGGGATCACCGCCATCAACACCGTCGGACCCGGCATGGCCATCGATCTCCGCAGCCGCATGCCCATCCTCTCCACCCACAAGGGCGGACTCAGCGGCCCGGCGCTCAAGACGATTGCGGTCCGGTGCGTCGCGGAAATCTACGAATCGACGGCGGGCAAGGTTCCCATCATCGGTACGGGAGGCGTCTACACCGGCGAAGACGCGATCGAAATGATGCTGGCTGGCGCCACGCTGGTCGGGATCGGCACGGCGGTCGGCGAGCGGGGGATCGATGTGTTCAAGAAGGTGTGCGATGAGATGCAGCTCTGGTGCACGAACGAAGGAGTGTGGGATGTGAAGGATCTGATCGGGGGCATGCACAAGGAATTGCTCGCGCGGGGCATGAAGGGGACGGCAATGTCGCATGCGCCATCGCGATCCTGATATGAGCACCATCCCGCTCCAATCCCGGCTCCCCAAGACCTACCGCATTGTCGACATCAAGCAGGAGACGGAGATGGTGCGGACCTACACGTTCGATGGGTCGCTGGGGGCCAGGCCGGGGCAGTTCGTGATGGTGTGGCTGCCCGGCGTGGACGAAGTGCCCATGAGCGTGGCGTTCGACGACGGGGCGCATACGAAGATCACGTTCTTCGCGGTCGGGGACATGACGGAAGAACTCGCGAAAGCATCGGTGGGTGATCTGGTGGGACTGCGGGGGCCGTTCGGCACTTGTTATCAATGGGAACCCGGTCAGCACATCGTGCTCGTGGCGGGCGGCTACGGGGCGGCGCCGATGTACTTCGTCGCCAAAGAAACCGTCGGTCATGGTTGTACACTCGAGGTGATCGTCGGCGCGCGCGGCAAGGAGCACCTGCTGTACGTCGAGGAACTCGAGTCGCTCCCGCACGTCTCGCTCCACATCGCCACGAACGACGGCTCCGTAGGGTACAAGGGGTACAACGTTGACATTCTCGAGAAGCTCCTCGCTTCCTGTCCCGTCCCTCAGGGGCCCAAACGAAAAGGCGCCCAGGACTGCGATCCCATCGATCGGGTCTTCGCCTGCGGACCGGAGATCATGCTCAAGCGTGTCTCGGAGATCACTGCTGCGCACAAGGTTCCAAGCCAGCTCTCACTCGAACGCTACATGAAGTGCGGCTACGGGCTCTGCGGCAACTGCGTGGTCGATCCTCTCGGCATTCGATTGTGCGTGGAGGGGCCGGTGGTGAAGAACGATCTGTGCGTGAAGATAGAGGAATTTGGCACGTATCACCGGGATGGAATGGGAAAAAAACAGTATTTTGAAAAAAAGTAAAATTATGCTATAATATTCATGCATCGACCAGTCCGGGATATCCCCGTACGGCCGGTGCCATCTCCGACGCGCACAGGGTTTCGACTCTCCGTGCACAGTCGGGAGACACACACAAAAACCGTCCTTCACGATTGGAGACGGTTTTTGTTCATTTGCCATTCCATCGTACAATTGATTCGGAAAGTCTCGAAAATATCACTCGTCAAGTACGAGTGATAGACAGGCGCCCTTTGCTTTGCTATACTCTGGCTGTTATTTCTTTCCCTCCTCGCTATGTCTCGTGGTGGTGATGGTTGCGGTAGCTGCTGCTGACGGTGAGTCGTGTCAGAGCACCGCACCAAGAAATAGGGAAGGGGGTGGCTCCGTCCGCCCCTTTCTTCAATGCGGCCTCAAGAGTCCGATGAGTCCGACGATACCGACGAGTCCGAGGAACAGTAATCACTCCTCGGGCTCTTCGGATTCTTCGGTATCCCGTAAAGGGACGTGGTCCCCACGGGACTAATCCTCAAGAGATTACCACCACGGCCGGTCCAGGTGCCGCTCAAACCACACTCGCACCATCATCAGCCGATCATGGTTCCGTTCTGTCAGTCTCTCGCGACGGAGCAGGGAGAGCGTGTGGGCGAAGCATCCGGCGATGACGAGGAGCATTCCCATGATCAACTGCATCGTCGCCAGGTCTCTGCCTGCCTGCAACGCCGGAGCGGACAGATGGACGTCACCTCCCGGCTGCAGCGTAACGGCGGGTGCCGCCTTGCTGAGCACCGTCACGCCCTGGCCCGTGAGTCCTGCGGCATACTCCGGCGCCCGCACCGATACCATCAATGCGAATCCCAGGATGAGGAAACTGGCTGTCAGGCAACGGAGGAAAGAAGTGTGTATCATTGGTTTCCCTCCATTATACCAATTTTCTTCACATATGACAATGCACGGGATGCACGGAAACAACATTCCAAATGCGCTTGTTTTTCCAACTGACGAGTGATTATCTACCTCACCATGAATCAGCCTTCCGTCATTACCCCCGGCTCCCTCGACATCGAAACAGTGAGCCTGCGTATTGGAGTGGTCGATACGCACCCGCTTGCTGAGTTGATCAGCAAGGGTAACAAGTTTGTAGTCGCGGAGCACTTCGTGGATCAAGCGGGGAACCCACTCGATGACCTCCAGTTCGACGCGCAGCGAATGTGTTATTCGTTGTTCGTCGCACCGATTCCCATCACCGGTCGCCACTCTCAGGTCATTCCGCACAACCGGATACGCATCACCGGGCGCACGGGGCACATCGTCGGCGGTGGTGTACTGGATGTTGGAAACAACAACAGCATGGCTCTGGATGATTACTCCGGCGACTATATGCAGGAGCCGCCGATGATACGTCAGCGTCTGATGGCGATGCTTCTGCCGATTCTCCGGGAGCGGTTCTCCCAGCCAGCTCTGCGACTGAGGCAGTACGCTTCTGCAGAAGATGCCGGTGCACTCTATACAGATTTCACGAATGTCTACTGGCTGCGCTTCCGCCAGGTGCTCGAGGCGCTGAAACAACAGGATGAATGGGCGGCCGATGCCCGCATACGGAGGTACCAATACTCAGAGGAAGAGCGGGTTCGCTGTCTGATCAATGTGGCACAGACGCCCACCCATTCACAATGATTGCTCCGGGCAGTATGTTTATGGCTTTTCCTTGAGTTTCTCCACGATCGTAGCCGGTCCCATGTGCAGCGTCCGCACCACCGCGGAGAGTGCCATCACGATGGTGTCCGAGGACACTCCCAGGCGTTGCTTCAGGGTGGAGTCGCTCTCCACCGGCCCGTCCATTCCCAGCCTGCACCGGATGATGGTTTGGCCGGTTGCATCGAGGCCGACCAGAATCTCCTCGATGCGGGCTTTGAGCATCTGTGCCTCCGAGAGCACGTGTGGGGTTTGCGGGAGTGCCGGCACAGTCGCCGGTCCTGTCTCAGATTGCTCGGGCGCAGAGGGGGTTTCCACCATCGAGGTCATCGTACGCCCGTTCCCCTGATGGTGACAATCATTCTTTTCATTCGGCCTCTCTTGCTCGACCTCTCGCGCGTCTATTTCCACAGAACCACAATCGTCGTCATGACGCAGAGGGACACCAGGTGGTACGTGATGTTGAAGAGGTAGAGCGGCACCGTCCTCTTCTCCCACAGGACGCCGTTGAGGAGTACCGTGACGATGAAGCCGATCCAGATCCAGAAAGCGAGTGTGAGCGCGCCCATCACGTCGGACACGCTCCATGCCGTCGCGAAGCGCGCCAACACGTAGGCCATGACGAGCTGCGCGACGAAGGCCGCGGCCATCTGCGGTGCCATCGCTCCCATGCCTTTGGCCTTCATGGCATCGACCTCGGATTGCGGTATGCCCATGAGCTTGATCCACTGCTTGCCGCAGAGTGCCCCGTGCCAGAGGAAGCCGAGCACGAAGGCGGCCACGGCGGCGACCAGCACGGCGGGGAAATGGACGCTGAGGACCATTAAAGGGGGGGGGGAATTAAGGCAGACGCTATCCTGCGGTCATCGGAAGATCAATTGCGCGTGGCTGCACGGAAAGGTCCTGGCTGTCGGTCAGGAACACCTTGATAAGTGGTAGATTGCCAGAATTTGGGTTCTGTCGCTGAATTTGCGGTCTTGTGGTTGACAGAAATACACATTTGTACTATAAATTAGTGACCCTTCAACGGGTTTCTCTGTGTTCCTTCACAGTATCGGTGGTTCAACTTCTTTTTGGAGGACGTTCGCATGAAGAAGGTGATTGTGATCGTGTTGGTTGTCGGCCTCGTCTCGGTTGGTCTGGTGTTCGGTCGGGGGCTTTTCAAAAGCACGACCCCGTTCCACACCAGGAACAACGAGACGCTGATCTTCAGCTCCGATGAGGCCGTCATCGCCACGGCCGTGCGAAATGACGGCATCTACCTCTGGGATGCCAAGGAGAACACTCTCCTGAAGCGTCTCCAGGGCTCGGACATGGCACGCCCCCTCGCGTTCCATCCGAACGGATCGCTGCTTGCGGTCCAGCAGGACATGTTCGCCCGGTGGTACGCCGATGGCCGCAAGGCTCAAATGTGGCACAACGCGCGGAAGCGCAGCTCCATGATCTCGGCTGCGTACTGCCAGGATGGCTCGCTCCTTGCCATCCTCAACGGCAGCGCCCGCGAGAACACCTTGGAGGTGGTCTCCCAGTACGACAGCGAGATTCTGCTCACCATCCACGGTGTCACGCACTACACATGGTGCCAGCAGGATCTGATCGCAGTCGCCGTCGGCGACTCCGTCCAGCTGTGGGATGCGAACGCAGGGGTCAAGATCAAGGACTACCCCCGGCAGTCCGGCAAGATCGCCGGACTCTGCTTCTTCGATGGCTTCCGCCAGGAAGTCGTGTCCTACAGCGACACAGGGGACATCTACCTGTGGGGCACCAGTCCGGACGATCGCCGCCGAGAGCGCAAGGGTCTGCCCCACGCGAACATCGGCTCGATCGCGTACGGCACCCTGCGGACGTGGGGCGACACTCCCCAGTACCTGGCTGCCGCGACCAATGATGCCGTCAAAATCTGGCGGTTCTACGGTGGGGAGCTTCAGGAGCTGCCTGTCGTCGTCGACAAGCTGTGGAGCAAGCATCAGTTCTACAGCAGACTGTCTCCCAAAGCGGGTTATACAACGGTGTACAGGTACTCGGAGGGGAACGGGCACACCCTTCACCTTCTGAAGGTGGCCTACACCGTTCCCAAGAGCTAACCACCGAAAGGAGGTTCACAGAGAAGCCCCGGTCCCCGCGACCGGGGCTTCTTCAGTTGCCGTTGACACCCCCCATCGCGCGGAAAAGAATCGTGCATATGGAGGATATCGAATGCCCGGAAGCGGAAACCGCGGGCTGCGCACCCGCACTGCGGCCGGAATCGGGTGCAGTCAGGATGCAGATCCTCGGCCGCGCGGGTGCCGTTTTCCTCATGATCGCGGGCGCGCTTGGGCAGGCGGCGGCGCAACAGACGCAACAATCCCGAAGACCAGAGTCCCTCCCCATGCCGCGACTGGTGAGCAGTAAGTCGGAAGTCATCCATCTGGCGCTCGAGAAGATGTCACGATCTCTCCCCGGCCTGCGCGCCGCAGTGGAAGAGGTGGAGCGGGACTACACCGGCAGACGCTCACAGGTGAGCAACCTGTTCGGACGCTTGGTGGGCATCGAACAGATTCTGGAAGCCCGTGTGCAGGCGGAAAAGGGCGTGGCGGTGGTGCCGGAGGCGAAGCAGATGCAAGAAGCCCTGTACGCCGACGAGCGCATCCGCGCCTTTGTAAATGCCCTCATCCAATGGGAAATGCTGCTCAACATTGCTCCACGCGAACAGGATCTGGGCAGGAGGGCGCTGCGGGTGCATGCGTGGATGGAGATCCTGGCGGATTGACGCATGGCTGCTGGGCGCTCATTCCTGCTCTTCCAGCGCCAGCGTGATGCTCGTTGCCCCTGGCGATGTTCGTCCATGCACCGTTCGTGGAGGTGGCATGCACCTCCTGCGGCGGAAAGGGTTGCGGGAGTTGCCGCAACGGCCTGCGGCCTGGGGAGAAGAAAAACTGGGCCAAAATTCTCCAGGACCTGACGGCCTGATGCATTGAGAAGGAAAAGGTCAGATTCAGTCTGACCAGGGCCGCTACCTTTGGGTGGCGGCTTTGTATTCGTGAAACGTATCTCTGCTTTCAATCTGCAACGTATTTCTCAGCATCAACTTCAAAGCTCTCTTTCCTGAGGTTGTTACGCATCGCTACAGGACCACGAAGCAGTCTCTGTCATTATGACGTGGCTGTGCCATGAAGCGTGTTCGCCGCAGCGAACTCTGCTTCGTGGCAGCCCCACGGAGTCGTATCACAAACTCTGTAATTGAGGGAATGGTGGGATGGTTTAACGTACTTCAATCGCTAGTTCCGACGCTGAACATCCGGTAACGAGTCCCACAGAACCTTCCACCATTTGCGGTAACTCTCTGCCAGATTCGGACTGGCGATGACGAAAATCGTGAGGTCATCGGACATCGTGCCGACTTCCATCCCTGAAAAAGTCACGACGTACTCACCGAAGACATCCATTGCGCCGCTGCTCGATGCTTCTTTTGGCAAAAACTTGTATTTGGCGCTCAAGGTGGGAGGCCCGTGCGGCATGGATTTCTGCACCTCATAGTCATAGATGTTATGCAGCTTGATTCCTTTCTTCTTAGCTTCCTTCAAAAACCACTCCACAAACATCTGTAAGCGCGGATCTAGCCATGCGCCCTTGCCCCCTAGCGTGTAAATATCCTCTCCGGTCTGGAGCATGAGGCGAATGTAATTCTTCACGCCCTCAATGCCCTTGTAGAGATATGCACGTTCAGGAGTGAGATGCTTCTGATAGGCAGAGAGGAAGCCCGGCATAGCCGTTTCCAGCTTATGGACCTTCTCTTGAGCGAGTTCCAAGAGCTTTGTCGGATCCACGGCTTCATAGGTCGTTTCCTTCTGTCCGAAGATCTCATACACCAATCCTTTATCAACGAGCTTCCTAAGCGTGTCATAGACAGTGCGACGGTCAATCTTGGAACGGAGCGCGATAGTGCTGACACCGGAACCGCCGTACTTCAGCAACGCCTCATAAATCTTGGCTTCGTTACGCTTTAAACCCAGTTCCAGAAGGAGGTCCGTATTCATGTGGTGATTATAACATACCTGTGGTGTTATTTACCACCCATATGGATTATTGTTTAGTAGCCGTCCACCAGCGCACTGGGCGTTGGTGAATCGCTTCTTTTCATCATCGGAGGAAACAGTGATTGCACAGCTGCTGTTCATTTGCCAGAACCCGTGGCCAGGAAGTGTGACTCAAGACCCGGAGGAAATCGCCTACCTGCGTCAAAATTTCGAGAAGAGACGGGAGCTGAAGTTCTGCTTCATCCGTCGCGAGGAAGAGCTTCTGGTCTTCGTGTTTCCGGAGGCGTTTGACCACGACCTGTCGGTCTTGGTCTCCCTTCACTACTGCTTCCCGGCAGAAGGAAGGCCGGACTTCGTCTCCCGTGAAGCCAAGTCGCCGTACCGCGAGCTCGCTTCTGACTCCTTCGTAGGAGCGGGGACGTACTCCAGGCGCAGCAAGGGGGCAAGCGGGTACTTCGATTCGTCCACCTGCCTCCGTCGCTTCGGCTGGGACCGCCCCTCGGAGACAGCTGAGGCCACCCGATTGCTCGAGCTTCTGAAAGAGAAACTGAAGGCCGAGAATATCCTGACCTCGGAAGAAAAGACGTCGTGAAGGGAGTTTCCAAACATCTCATCATCGGAGAGCAAACCATGAACGAGACAGATGACCTGCTTCGTGCGATCGCCAACGATCCGACGAACAAGGATCTGCGGCTCAGCTACGCAGCGACGCTCGAAGACACCGGAGGCCCGCATGCTCGCCGTCGGGCGGAATGCATCCGCGTGCAGTATGCCGTCCAAGCGTGCCGCGATCTCTACATCAGCGAATCGCATCCCGGCTTCCAGGAGCTTCTGCTGCGCGAAACCGAACTCCTGGTGCATGCCAAGCAGTGGCTCACACCGGAAACCAGGGATCTCGCGAGGTCGAACTGCAGCTACAGCTGGGGCGGCGAAAAGGACTATGCCCAATTCCGCCGGGGATTCGTCGAGCATATCGCTCCGCGTGATCTGAGGGCACTGCCTCGGCTGCTCCCCGCGCTCCTGGAACAGTGGCCGATCCTCTCGCTCACCTGCAGCGTGTGGAACAAGCAGGAGGCGCGAGACGTACTGCAACGCAAAGGCGATTTCCACAAGCAGATGATCGCCGCGCTCGACGCCCTCCCCGAGAACCGCTTCAGGGAACTCGGGCTCTGGTTCGCGGAACCGGCCACGATCGAGCGCATGCTGCCGAAAAGCGGGAATCTGGAGACGCTGATCCTCTACAGTCCCTTTCCCGGTGCGCTGCGCGAGATCGCGAAAGCAGCTGCTCAGCTCCCCGCACTGAAGGCTCTGCAGATCAGACATGCATGGCCAGTCGACGGGAGCACCGCTGCTCTGCGACGGGAACTCCTGGAGTGCAGCGAAACCGTGCTGGCGGAGCAGCTGGAAGAATGGAGCGTGGCACACCTGGACTCGCCCGGCGTCCTGCTGGACTGCCTGTCTTCCCGGCAGTGGAAACAGCTCAAACGGTTGTCCTTCCATCGCTGCGGGATCATCAATTCAGGCGGACTGCTGCACCTCGCGACTCTGCGCGGCATCACGCTCCACAGCCTGGAGCTCAAGGACCGGTGGAGCGCGGACGATCCGATCGACTGCAACATGCTGTTCCCGCTGCAGGAGCTGCTCACCGAGCCTATCGGCTGGATGCTGCGCAAGCTGGCTCTGAAGCAACTCGGCACCATGGGAGGCGTGGCGGAAAACAGCTTCTGCGATGGATTGGAATCCCATCAGCAGCTCTACAACTTCTCCTGCGATGAGGAGATCACGTCTGCGGCGCTCGCCAAATCACAACGCGTCGTCCTGGGGCGCACTCCTCCGCTGCCGACGTACTGACGGAAAGGAGCGATAGAAACAGACGGTCAGTCTTCATCTGACCACGGGCCGTCACCTTCGGGTGGCGGCTTTTTCTGAATTAGCAAACCGAGACCGCGAATCACCTTAGGAACCCCTGAACAAACCGCCATCGCTGGGCCGGTAAGTTTCCTGAGATCTTTTTCGACGTGATTGGCGGTGGATGAGTGAAGGATTCGCTTTCAATCTGCAACGTATTTCTCAGCATCAACTTCAAAGCTCTCTTTCCTGAGGTTGTTTTCAAATACTGTTCACGACGCAAAGCATCGCCTTTCTCCGCGTAACATTCAAAAAAGATGAGTTTCCAAGGCACCCTGCTTTTGGTGGATGTGACTTTCCCGGCATTGTGCGTCATCACGCGATCTCGGAGCTTTTCCGAGAAAACGCATCGCTACAGGACCACGAAGCAGTCTCTGTCATTATGACGTGGCTGTGCCATGAAGCGTGTTCGCCGCAGCGAACTCTGCTTCGTGGCAGCCCCAAGGATGCGAATCACAAGCCCTCTGCTAGAGACGATGATGGACTGGTATAAGGTTTTGAAGGATATTGCACCCATGACTGTACCTGCAACGACCTAGGCAGTCTGCAGCTAATGGTGTAAGAATAACTTGTGCAACGCAACCTTGAAAAAGAAGGCTTACTCTTCCATGGCCAAGGATATTTCAAAACCGCTCGGCTCATTTGCCAGCAACTGCTGGAACCTGTGCATCTGTGGAGCACAGATAATCCCCGCGTGCCTGATGGGTGGCTGCCAATCCGCTACACATCCTTCGATTTGCTGCCGTCCGCGCTTTTTGACATCCATCATGGCATTGAATTGTTCTTGAAATCTACGCTCTCCGATCTTGGACAATCCGATAGGTCGTCACACGACATCTTGCATCTCTTCACGAAGATTCAGAGGGTCATTCTCGAAACAGAATGGATCCCCATTCAAATCAACGAGGATCAAGACATCCTGACCCAAGAAGAGATTGATCGTCTGCAGCAGCAGGTCATTCCCGAGTTGCAAGAGCTCATTGCATACTTCGCACAGCGGAAGATTCTGCAGGAGGAAATTGATGATCCCCAGAATGAGCTCTTTCGCTACCCTCAAACAAGGAAAGGGAAGAGCTACAACATGGCAGCTCTAGCTAGCATCGATGTGAAAGACCTTCTTTGGCGCATCGATCGCTTGTACGAACATCTGCAAGACATCGGTTATTTGGTAGCGGTCGACAGACGTCATCAGCCACGGAAAGGGGTAACCATGATTAAGGTATAGATACAGGGTTGTTCATTTGTTTTAGGGATTTCCATGTATATAAATTAGCATAAGGCCATGAAAGATATTTACGATCTCCTCCATGACCATCCTGGCTTTCCATCGGAATGGGCAAAAAAAGACCTGAGGAATCTATTAAAAGAAGCTTATGAATTGATATCTAGACCAGCAGGTAGAGTCGAACTTGATCGCGTGCAGCCGCTGATCAATGTAGCGACAAATGAGTTAGCGGGGAGAACAGCCAACTTGCACCTCATCGCCTCCATTGCTGTTTCTTCAGTCGCATTATTTATTTCCATTTGGATGGGTTACAAATCTGATAAACAGAGTAAGCAGTGGGAACAAAGTGAGTTGCGAATCCTCGATGAGATGAGGGCAATTATGCATTAGAAATTCAAGAAACCTTGCGTATAAGCCAAGTCACTAGACCTGCATCAATTGCCATTTCTGCTATTTTTTCTGGTCCAATGACAATTACCCGCCCATCGTCAGTTTCTGCTTTCCCCGAATGGTAGACAAAGAACATCCGATCATAAGGACCGAGCTCATTCAGTTTTCCAATGTATTCATCAAGAACCGCTTGATCGGTTTTAGATTTGACCTGCACGAATGCCCGTTCCCCGGTGCTTGGCAACAGGAGATCCAGGTCGAGTGTCTTTTGGGTTTTGCCGACGATTCCTTGGCGACGCCATCCGCTGATGGAAAAAACAAGATCGACCAACATCTCAAAATCCTTCGGTTCCAGTAGCTTCATCATCCCCAACACTGATGCCTGCATTTTCTCCAAAATGATGAGAGCACGCTCAACTTCGCGTGGTTTCTGGGCATTAATGCGCCGAACGACGTACTTCGCTACGTTCGCATTCATATTGCACGATGTTCCCTGATACGCCGCTAGCTTCGTCAGTGCGCCCGAAAGTCGATCTTTGGTTAGCTGCTCACCATTCACATCAGCCCATCGCCATCCATTCTTTATTTTACGAAAGACAGTATTGCCGTCCTGATATTTTTCAGCCGGATCGGGTTCCAAGAATCCCCAACATAACCGCTCACCTACGAATGTGATCCAAAGTATCGATCCATCATCCTTAAAGAACAGTCGCGTTTCGTTTAAGGATCGGGTCACCGTTCCTCTGTTCTTTCCTGTAGCCTTAAAAGATTCCGTAAGGTCGTCCCACCTATGGTCACGGCATAAAGGAAATCTTTCGGCAGTGCCAGTACCAAAACCGAAACGGATGATGCCTTTCCCAAGGCACTCCTTTTCCCATTTGCCTTTTTGTCCGAGCTTGATGTATCGGACACGATCCGCATGGATCGCAGATGGTGAAGAGACTCGTTGCATTGCTGGCGCAACGACAGTGTAGCAGCAATTATTCGTCGTAAAGAGGCCTCTATTTGTGCGTCAAACTCGCTTTCCTTTGCCGAAAAACAGGGGCATAATTTCAACGCGCCAGTAATTGCATCGGCCTGACGTCCTGACTTTGGTCGTCCCTAGGAGTGCCCCGTAAGGGGCGCGGCTGACTCCGTTCAGCATTCCCTAGGGACTCGTCCCGACGCGATTGCTGGCGCACGGAGCACAGCGCGTCCCTTAAGAGTATCCGGGAATGCGAGTGCTCCACCCTCCTTTCCCCTATCAGTATGGGTTCGCGTGTTACCCCGTCTTCGGGGAAAACAAAGTGTCCTTTCTGCGCTGAAGAAATCCAGAAAGAAGCAATCAAGTGCAAGCACTGCGCATCAAAGTTGCGCAATGCGCCGTCCCCGGTGGCACCCAAAGGAACGATTCTGTTTTTGGTCGCCTGGATCGCCACGTTCCTGTGCATGCTCTTCTCGATCTTGACCGTCACGATCATAGGAGATCAACTCCTCCTAAGACGTTCCGGTGATAACGCTTTCAATATGCTGACGGGGTATGTGCTGCTGACCGTGTGCTGTGTAGTCGCGCAGAAAGTGGCAAAGAAGTATGTGCGAAAGGATGCAGGGGTTTCATTTTTCGGATGGATGAAGCCGGATCTCAGTGATCCGAAGGCGCGTCGGAGAGCGGCTTGGTTTTCGGCAGTGGTGTCAGGAATCGGAGCGCTGGCGAACGTGCTTCAACTACTATTTCATCCCAATTTGTACGGTGCAACCTACTTTATGACAATTGCACTGATAATTGCACTCGCTCTTTGCTCCTACTTTACTGCGAAGATGTCACGCGTCGCTGCGATTGCCGGCTTATCCCTGTACTGCATCGAAACTCTCGGAGCGCTAGTTGCTCTCATGAATTTCAATTCTAATCCGGACCTAGCCTTTGCTAATCAAATAAATTCAGCCAGTTGGCTCGTGAGAATTTTATTCCTCATCTTCCTTGTGAACGGAGTTCGAGCGACGTTTGCAGAACAAACCTTAAATCAAAATGCGACCAAAAGTAATGTTTCAACTCTAAATGCATGACACGCGATGAAAGTTTCTATTGCGCTAAAATCTCAACTCGATGATCCCCCTTCCAAGCAGATGATTCCCAATGGCAAAGGAAAATGCGAGATTGAGCTGAGAGCCTTTGTGTATCAGCACGATTGCTGGGCGTATTTTTTGCATAACAAAAATTTGAAACCCTGCGTCTCGTACTCCCACCTGCCGCTCTTTAAATACTGGCGTCAGCACGTGGAGGCAACGACCTGGAAGTATCAAGGCGTTATCACAAAAAGAGGGAGAGAGAAATCACTCATCAGAAAGTATGCAAAGATGATTGGGGCTTGTGAATCGTTGGCAGAAAGTTATTGGAGCGATGTAAATTTTGTTTACGACACATTGGTTCTTTGTCTGAGACTTATTGCTGACCGGGAAGGAAAGAAAATATTTGCGCCCAAAGACAAAGAGAATTTGTTAGATTGGGCAGATAGAGTCCCAGCTGAATGGAAAGAAGTATGGATGCACATGCGGGATCGTCTTGTTATTGCCAAACTAGAGCAATGGAAAAGTGAGAATAGGAAAAGTGGTGCCCACGCACGGACTTGACCGGAGATATCCATGATAGAAAGTGAAGTGCTGCTGGCTCCTGCAAATCGGCTTGGAAGTGTTGGAGTCAGAGTGGGCGGGGTTTTTCTCCTGCGAGGTCCGAACACATCGCAGTGAGGCTACAAATCGGCTGTGTGTACTTGCCAGCTTTGAACTTGCCTTTGCGGATGCCGAGAGCAGAGTTAATGCCGATGCAGAGGAAAGTCGGTAGACCATCGAAATACGCGCCAGCGCTTGTGGCACTGGTGCTTAACTATGCCGCGCATCCCAAGAAGTACGGCGACGTCGTTCCGACGGTCGAGGGCGCATGCGTGGAGATCGGCATCGGCAAGAAGACGTACTACGAATGGTGTAAGCAATACGAGGAATTTCGAAACGCCGCTGATGCATTGATGGCAAATCAGGGAAGGCTGCTGCAGACATATGGACTCGGCAATAAGACGAACCCGCATATTACGAAGCTGCTGCTCTCTGCGAATCACGGCATGCGGGTGAGAACGGACGTCACGAGCGGTGGTGAGAAGATGTTCACGGTGTATTTGCAACGCTTTGATCGACCACAAGAGGTCTGAGTTTTCTCAGCTGTAGTACTTATCAATAGAATCTGCAGAAGCCAAATCAGAAAAATAGGGTACGGGAACCCTCACTTTTTTGACTGCAATCCCGTAAGGGCAAAGACTGCTGCTATCCGCCCTCCGGGGGCGGCGTCTTTTTATATTTTTTCCAATTTATAAGAATGAGTCCGAAACAATCGCAAGATCAGCAAAAATTTCTTCCATCGGCAGAACCTACCTTCAGCGTGGCCAAAGTGCCGGAACCCTCGAAAGCCACGACCTTTGAGGAGTGGCACGCGACCATCAAGCAGAATTTCCCGGAACTTGCCACGGCAGTGGAAGTAAGTATGTCCGTCGTCACGCAATTGCTCATCCGCGACGTCACGAACTGCTTCGCGCTAGTGCTGGTGGACTCACCTGCAGCGGGCAAGACCATTGCTATCAACATCTTCGACGAAATCGAGAAAATCACCTACTCGTCAGACACCTTCACTCCCGCGTCGTTCGTCTCGAATGCCGCGAATGTAAAGAAGGAAAATCTGCCGAAGCTCGATCTACTCACTCGCATCCGACGCCACATGTTCCTTGTGCGGGATATGGCGACGATCTTCTCCGCACGCGATGACGACCTGATGAAGAATCTCGGCATCCTCACCCGCGTCCTCGACGGCGAGGGGTTGTCAACAGACACCGGTATCCACGGCAGAAGGACATTGCGCGGGGACTACGTCTTCATGATGCTCGCGGCTTCGACGCCCATCTCTCCACGGGTCTGGAAGGCGATGGGTACTCTCGGGCAGCGCATCTTCTTCCTCGGTCTCCACTTGAGGCGGAAAACGGCAGAGGAACTCGCCCATCAGCTCAAGGACACATCCTACAAGAGCAAGGAACTTGAATGTCGCAAGGTCACGCGGGAGTTCCTGCATACCCTCTGGCATCAATATCCACAGGGCGTGGAATGGAACAAGCAAACCGAGGACGATTCGCTCCTGAAAGTCGTTTCTCGATGCTCCGTGCTTCTGGCCCGCCTGCGCGGGCAGGTAATCGTCTATAAGGAGAAATGGGAGGGTGACGAAAAAGAGTTCAGCCACACCGTGCCAAGCGTGGAGCACGAGAACCGTATCAACCAGTGCCTCTACAACATCGCTCGCGGGCACGCGCTTGCGACAGGGCGCACGCAGCTTGCACCGCAGGACATGCGCATTGTCATGTTGCTGGCGTTCGATTCCGCACCCGGACACCGAGCGCCGCTCTTCCATGAGCTGATCCGCAAGGGCGGGGAACTCAAGACGAGCGACGTGACGGCATTACTGAATTGCGTCCCCGGAACGGCCCATAAGGAGATGCGAACTTTCGTGATCCTCGGCATTTGCGAGGAAGCGGAAGGCGATACGCTCGACACGTCCAACCACATACGACTGAAGGAAGACCTGCGATGGTTCCTTGGGGAGGAATGCAAGCGGTACCTCGAAGGAGACACGGGGTCTGATTTCCTTAAACCCCCTTTAAGCAATTCCGACGCCGTGAGTGGCGACCCCTCACCATGCTAAGCATCGAGCGCTGTCGCAAAATCCTCGGCAAGAAGGCGAACGACCTCACGGACAAAGAGGTGGAGGAGCTATGCGACCGCGTATACGCCCTCGCGGACGTGACGCTCGAACAAACGCTCAAAGAACTCCTTCCCAATCGTCCTCTCCCATCCACTGATTCCCCCTCGGACCGATGATCGAAGTTGACAGTAACTCAGTTCCTTGCTCTTATAGCTATAATGGAAGAGAGTTGAAGCCGATGCGCTCCGAGTATGCCATTTCCATTCTCCGCGTCTCGACGATCAAACAACAAAAGATTGGTGACAGCTTGGAGAAGCAGCGCAGGGACAACGCGGAATACATGGCTCAGAAAGGATATAAGCTCCTGAAAGAATTTGAGATCGCCGAATCCGCATCAAAACATGACAGGCTGGAATTTGAGAAGGTTATTGATTACACGGTAAAGAACGAAGGGAAGGTTGGTGTTTGGGTTTTACACAAAGTGGATAGGGCAAGTCGCGGAGGACTTGCGACATATGCGGTAATCAAGGAAAACTTGAAGAAGATTGGTGTGCGAATGGAGTTTTCTACACAGTCTTTCAACAGCGGAACCGCAGAAGGTGAAATGATGGAAGGGATACACGCCATATTTGCGCAGTTTGAAAACCGCGTAAAAACCCAGCGAACAATCGGTGTTGAGAAAATGCTGACGCAAGAGGGCTACTGGTGTCGTTCTGCTCCAACAGGATTCCGTAACGCAAGGGACGAGCGAGAGAAGCCAATCCTTCTCCCCACTGAAGATACTCAGCAGTGGGAACTCTTATGTTACGGTCTACGGAAGCAGATGGCAGGAACGCACACCATTACGCAAGTAACCGCCGAATTGCGGGCCAAGGGATTCTGCTCCCGCAAGTACCGCGCCAAGAGCGGCGAGGTGAAGCGCAATCTCATCACCAGACAGACGTGGACGAAGATCTGCCGCAGTCCCCTCTACGGCGGGATGCTCTGCTCGAAGTGGACGGACGGAAAGCTCATACAGGCGAAGTTCAAGGGCGCACTCACGCCCGAGGAGTGGAACCGCTTGCAGAAGGCGCTGAGCGGACAAGGAAAGAGGCTGGTAAATTTTCCCCGCAAGAAGCTCAATCCCCAGTTCCCCTTGCGCCGCTTCCTCCGCTGCTCGCATTGCGGCTCCCCCTCGACGGGCTACCCGTCCTACAACCGCCACGGGAGGTACTACTACTATTACGGCTGCCCGAACAAGGCGTGTGGGCGCTTCCGCATCACCGCCGAAGAAGGCCAGAGGGCTTTCGTGGATTACCTGAAGACCGTCACGCCCTCCAAGGAGCTCTTGGCGCTGTTCAGGGAGGCGGTCTTGGAGAGGTGGGACGAGAAGTACAAGATGCTCACCCGCGAGAACGCGGAGTTGCAGCGGAAGATTCAGAACTTGAAGGAGCAGAAGCAAGCCCTGATCGAACTGATGAAGCAGAACCACGCGAACCTCGATTTGATGGACGGGTTGCGGAAGGATTTTGAGAAGGTCAGCAACGACTACACGCTGGCCATGATGGAACGGAACACCAAGGAGACCGAAGAGGTGAGCGCGGAAACGGTCGTCGCACATTGCTGTTCCTTTCTCGCAAACTCTCACAAACTTTGGGAGATTTCCTCTGTGGAGAACCAATATCGCCTACAGAGCCTCATCTTCCCGGAGGGCGTGACGTACGAAGGTCTTTTGGGTAAGCAAGCCCTCAAAATTTCGCTTGTATACGCGGCAATTGAGGAATTGGATGCCATCAAAGATTGTTTGGCAGCCCCACGGGGAATCGAACCCCGATTACAGGAATGAAAATCCTGTGTCCTCACCGTTAGACGATGGGGCCGTGGAAGAAAAGATCAACGACTGGTGCCCCGTTCTCCCTTCGAACTCCTTCGCTCTGAGGAGCTACGGATCGCAGGCGATGGGGCCGCATGGCGTGAAAGAGCTGGGTGAAGTATAACGCAAATGCGCATGGTGTCTCCCGCAAAACAGCCGCAAATATTTCCTGCGGCTCGTGTTGCGGCACTCCTGCAGCGGACGCAGCTGCTGTCGCGTTGCCCCCGGTCTCTACTTTGACCCTGAACCGGATTTCGCGGGCAACCCCGCCGCGTACCCGAACGCCTGCTCCACGAGCGGGAACAGCTCCTCGTCGTTTCCGTACCCCTTTGGCTCCACCATCAGCCACCCCCTCATCGGTTTGCCGGTGATGTCCATGGGGCGGATGCCGGGTTTCTTGAGGAGTGTTGGCGTATCAACGACGTCCATCCGGAGTATGAGGAATTCCTTCCACACGCCGACACACATGTTGCCGTTGATGAGGAACGCGATGCCGCCGAACATGCTCTTTTCGGTCACTCCCTTCCGCGGGAGCAGGAACGGACGAAGCTGGTCGGCGAGAATGGCGTTGTAGGGCATGACAGGAGTGTACACATTTCGAAGCACCCGATCCCTTTGGGGGATCGGGTGCGCGTGCGCATCCGGAGATGCGCGTCTCTGCTTTCTTTCACTCGGCCTCCCATGCCTCTTTCTGCCGGCGGACTCGCTGGGTCAGGAGGACCGCGTCGAATGGCTTCTTGAAGACTTCATCGAAGCCGCACGTGCGGAGCGCATCGGGCTCCGCGTCGTCCTCGATCGCAAGCGCCAGGATGAGCGCCTGCTCGAACATGGGGTTCCGGCGCAGGTGCTTGGCGATCGTTACCGCCTCGCTCCTGCCCATAGCCAGGTCGATGATGATGACGAGAGACTGGGAGCCCTCGGCCATCATCCCCGCCTCGAAGCTGTTCGCGGCGATCTCGATCTCAAACTTCTCCGTCGCAGGCAGCAGCTCGTCGAGCCGATTGAGGAGAGCCTTGTCCGCTCCCACCACGAGAATTTTGAAACCGTCCTCCAGATCGCCGAGGGGCAACCCGTGTTCCTTCATGAAGGCGACGAGGTACTCCCGCGGGATCCGTCGTGTTTGCGATCCTGGGATGCAGTATCCGCGGAGCCGCCCGGCATCGAACCATTTCGACACCGTGCAGGGAGCCACCTTGCAAATCTTTGCAACCTGGCCCGTTGTGAAGACTTTCTTCACGGCTGGGTTCTCCTTACAAGAGTAAAGGGTACACCGAGATCCGGCTCACGCAGCCGGACGATGCCAAAGAGCCGGATCATTGAAGGCCTCCCAGTTCCTATTGTCAAATATGCTGTACGCGCAGCCGCGCAGGCGGTCAGAGGTGCCGGCCGCGGAACCCTTCGTCCATCTTCCGCCGGACGGTTTCGTAGAAGATCTCCTGATGGCGCATGTCGTTCTGGATATCGTCACGATGGAGCACCTGCAGGGCGATGTCATTGAAGAGGCCCGCTTCCATCACGATGCCCTTTCCCTTGCCGCCAGCAACTAGGGACTACAATCGATGGGCCTGTCCTCCGCTCCCGGGCCTGCGTCGAAAAGACAGGCATGTCACTTCTGCGTTCGTTCTATACTCCCTCCCGTGCCAGTTTCCCGCAACGTCCGGCTCCTCTCCGCCTTCAACTTCTTCGAGGACTTCCGGCCGTATGCACCCTTCATCGTCCTCTACCTGGCGCAGGTGACGGGGTCGTATGCGGCGGGGGGAGGGGTGATCGCGCTCTCCATGGTCGCGTGGTCGGCCTTCGAGGTGCCCACGGGCATCCTCTCCGACATGGTCGGGCGGGTGCGGACGATGGCGCTCGGGGCGATCAGCACGGCGCTCGGCATGATGCTCTGGTCGATGGGCACCTCCACTGCATCGCTCGCGGCGGGGTCGGTTGTCATGGGCCTGGGCGCCGCCTTCGCGAGCGGCAACAACGTCGCCTTCCTCCACGACACGCTCGCGGAGGAGGGGAGGGGGGACGAGTACGCGCACTTCCTCGGCCGCACGAGTGCGCTCTTCCAGGTGGGGCTCGGCGTGTCGGCGCTGTTCGGCGGACTGCTCGCGCTCCACTCGCTTCGTGCCACCATGCTCGCCGGTATCGTCCCGCCGGTCCTCGGCACCATCCTCACGTTCTTCATGACGGAGCCGCGGGTGCATGCCAGCGGGGAATCGACGAACGTCTTCGCGCACGTCGGCGAGGCGCTCCGGCACTTCCGCAAGAACGCGCGACTGCGGAACCTCAGCATGGCCTCGATGCTCGACTGGGGCCTCGGCCAGGCGCAGTGGGACTTCCTCCCCGTCTTCCTGGGGTCGCTCTGGCCCGCGTGGGCGGTGGGTATCGCACGCACGCTCTCGCACATCTTCGCGTGCCTCAGTTTCTGGTTCGCGGGACGGGTGCTCAAGCGCTTCGAGCCGCTCAGGACGCTCATCGCCGGCCGCGCGTTCTGCGAGTCGGTCGCGATCGTCATCTACGCCGTTCCGACCGTCGCATCACCACTGATCCTCTCCGTGCTCTCGGGTTTCTTCGGGATCAAGAAGACGGCCGAGGGCACGCTCCTCCAGCGCGAGTTCACCGACCGTCAGCGCGCGACGATGGGGTCGCTCAACCAGCTCGGGGGCAGCCTCGTGTTCGGGGCCTGCGCGATCCTCCTCGGGGTGCTCGCCGACCGGGTGGGGATTGTGCAGACACTCATCATCAGCGAGTTCGTCCTCTTGCTCGGTATCTTCTTCTACCGGCAAGCGTTTCGCCACGGCAAGGCCGGATCCGACCTTCGGGTCGAGCATGCTTAGAGTGCTCTGTCAGGAGGCATCTAAATCGACGCCGTACACGGCCCGGAAGCGTTGCTCGAGTGAGTCGCGAAACGTCTCCGCCGCCGGCCCGAGGTCGCGGCTCTTGGAATGCGCGATCGCCGCGTACCGCCCGCTTGCCTGCGGAAAGAGCTGCCGGAAAAGGTCGTCGTCCAGCGCGTGGAGGGCGGCCAGCCGCTCCTCGTCCAGGATCCGGCGGAACCCCGGGATAGTCGCCACGAAGTAGGGGACCGGAAGATGCTCTTTCAGAAAATTCACGTTGCTGAAGAGCGCATCTGGGTTCTGCGTCGCCAGGCGCTGGCATGCGGACCGGAACAGATCCTGCGCGCGGGGGAGAACCACATCCCGGTACGGCTGCTCGGCGAACGCGGTCGCAGGCAGAGCGGAGAAATCGCCCGATGAGAGCGCCCTGCGGCAGTTCTCCAGGAGGGACAGCCGCTTCTCTTTCTCTTGTGCCGTCTCCCACTGCTCCGCGAGCTCGGGGAACAGCGCGCGCATGCGGAGGAAGGTTCCCCGATCCTTATCCTTGCCGGTCGGCCGCCGGGCGAGTGAGCGGAAGTACGCGCCCGCGATCGCCGAGCGCTCCGATGGCGCGAACCGAAGGTACCAGCGGCGCCCGTCGACGACGCTCACGTCGCCGTTCCACGCCTCGTGCTGCGGAGGATCGCGCGGCAGGTCGCGGAGAGCGTCTTCCAGGAAGAGCATGACGCACTGGACCTGGTTCGTCTGGGTGCTGCGGTTCCATTCCCTCTGTTCCGTGGTTTCCCGGTCGGGGCGGAAATACTGGTGCATGTAGGCGATCGTCTCCCGCACAAGCAGCGTGCTGACTTTCCGGTCCTCCGTGAACGCCACGCGCCGGAAGTCCTCTACGTCCGTGAGTGTCGCGGGGAGGATGGAGAGCGCGGGCCGGTTCTGGTGTGTCGCGTCCCGCAGCTGCACGGCCATCGCAATGCGGCGCCTCTCGTAAGCCCCCGTGGCGAACTGGATCACGAAGTCGGTGAGCGGGAACAGGTTCTCTTTCTTCTGCACCAGGATCCGCTCCTCCGTGCCGGGCTGCATGTGTGTGAAGGACGATCGCCCGTAGAAGGCGGGGTCGAAGATGGGGGGGATGCCTCTCTCGATGAATTTCTGCGCCCGCCCCGCGACGCGCGCGAGGACATCGTCCTCTACCATTTCCTGACGGTAGATGTGTCGCCACATCCGGTCGAGATCGTGCGCGAAGATGTACCCGCTGTACCGGGCCAGCAGCGACCAGCACTGCCGTTCCCTCCCCTGAAAATCTTGCTGCAGGACCATCCGGTACTGGCCACGGGCCTCATCGTAGAGCCGCACCACTCCCGCGGCCGCGAGAGACTCCTCGGGGATTTGCTCCAGCGGTGTGTACGGGTGATCCCGAAAGATTCTCTGAATCGGCTCCGGCGTTCTCAGTGCCATGGTGGGGGGGTCAATGAAACCTGATAATAACATTTAATCACAAAAAAATGGAGAGTCAATTTTTTCTGGGCGATACAGGAAAGCTCCCATCGCAGCCACTTCCCATATCCCCGATCCGGCTCTGCGGGGCGTAGCGCACACGGTGAGGGGAGGATTGATGCCCTTTTGGAAAAGGAATGCCTGCCCACCCGACCGGCTGAGGCGTACCATGCCTCACTATGCGCATGGATCGCGCTCCAGGGAAAGCCGCGACAGAGTCCATCCGTCTGGTGCAGTCGGGCTGCAACCTGGTGATCGACGATCCTGCGTTGAGCGAGCGCATCATCAAGCGATTCGGTCACATCCAGGGGACGATTCGGCTCCAGTTGGGGCGACTGACCTCCCTGGTTTTTCCCACGAACACCGGCCTGCCGCTGCCGGTCGCGGTCCGTACGCTGACGGTGCGCATCGAAGGCGGCTGCGTCCTGTGCACCGGTGCGGAGCACGACGGCGGTCCGGTGGGGTTCCCGGCGCTCAAGCCTGCGATGCCGGAAGACACGCTGAGAGAAGAAGCGGCGATGCAGGACACCGGACCGATGCAAGCGGTCGCGGCGCAGAAGGAACAGAAGAATCGGACTGCTCCCGGCCCGGAACTGGCTCTCCGTGCGGCCATCATCGAACGCGCCTATGCCGAGCCGTGGGCGCAGGCGCTCGCGATGATGGTGCTGAAGAAGATCAACCGGTGGAATGATCAGAAAAAAGTGCCGGCACAACTCACCCAACTCGCGGGCCTCCCCGGCGAACCGATCTGCCTGACACTCTTCACTGCCATCGCCCGGGAGAGCGCACGGGATCCGATCCAGGCGGCTCACCAACGGTGCCTCCTCCGCTTCTGCCAGGAACTCGCGCAGCGGAAGGGGCCCCTCCAGGCGTGGGCGCTGGTGGTGGTACGGGAAATGAACGAACGATTGCAGGAGAGCAAGCGGGCTGCGGCGGCCGGGCACACGCCCGCGGCGGCGGGGAAGGAGCTGACCATCGGGCGCGTACGGGAACTCCTGCGCAGTGGCAAGGGTCCCGGTGCTCAGCAGGGGCTGGAGCTCCTCGGGCAGCTCCTCCGCAATCCCAAAAGGCTCGCACAGGTGGCGTCACGGAGCCCGGGCGACCGCCTCTTCCTCTCCGAAATCGGGCAGACGATCCGCGTCGCCTCCAGCCCCCAGAAGGAGCGCAGCGGACTGGAGAAGCACATGGGCGAAAGCCAGCGTCTGGAGGTGCGTGCCGTGTGGAAGGCGACTCAGGGAATGGAGCAGCGGGAGGTGAAGACGCTCCTGACCGACATCGATCATGTCTCCAGGAAATCCGAGGAGATCGCGAAGAGCAGGGGACCTTAATCGCTTGTCCGAGATGTGGTTCGCTCTCATGCGGCGAGTTTTGCCACGCTGAAGGTGACGCTGAAGGGCTCGCACCAGATGACAATGCTGCCGTATTGGCTGGGTTCGAAGTCAGCCGGGAGCACATAGTTCTGATTGCCTTTGTTCCCCTTAAGCTTTCCAAGATCCACGTACCCGCTCGCCACATCTCCGTCCGTGTCCTTCACCAGGTACACGCGCAGGGCGGGACCGTTGGTCACCGCGAAGTCCTCGAACCGCAACACACGCGTCCCATCCGGGAGCATGTAGACCGCGGCGCGCCCGGATCCCTTGTGGAAGGAATCGGCATCGCGAAAGCGGCCCTCCGCAAGCACCGTCGGGTCAGCTGTCTTTTCCTTGGTTGCCGCATCCGATGGCATGGGATCCTTCACCATCACATCCGGCATCCGGGCGCCGGCGGCTTCCATCTTCCCCTTCATTTCCATCCGCTCCCCCTGGGGCATCGCGGCCACGTCTGCAGCGGTCAGGCGTTCCATCTTCCGGATCATCACCCGATCTTCCGCGCTCATAGTTCCTCCCGGCAATGCTTCGTCCACCGTGCGATCGATAAAGAGAGGGGAACCCAGGTACCAGGCAACCGCGCCGACGATGACAATGCCGATGAGGAGGAATGCACGCTTCATCGTATCCAATATAGCAACCAGCATCACTCGGGAAGAAATCTGACGGTCCCACATCACGTCCGAGGCCTGGGATTTTACATATTAAATAAAATGTTATATAATATACATTGGCCAAACCCATGGATGGGTTTGTCAATCGGATCTTTCGTCCACGGAAGGGAGAGGTCATGGGGGGAATTCTGCGGGCGGTGTGTCTGACGGTGATCGTCGCGACCTGCGGCTGCGGCCGCGCGATGAAGTCGTGCATCGTCGTCTACGTCGAAACGACGATGCCTCAGAATGACATCTGCGGTGCGCCCAAGGCACGCGTCGAGTACCGACTGGAGGAAGTTATTCCACCGGCCGATCAGACGATGATCGCCAGATCCGTCACGCCGCCTCTCTGTCCGTCGCCCCGCAAGACGCAGGTGCCGGCAGTGCAGTGAGGAAGGTCCGGAGGATCCCCTGCGCAGGGGATCCTCTTCTTTCGAGGATGCAACATCACCACGTCTCTGCATTCCGGTCGAGACATCTTCGCCCTGCATGGTCGTATGCTTGTGCAGCGCATGCAGGTTCGAGCTCCAGACCACCGGAGAGGTTTTACCCTGTTGGAGGTCCTCATCTTCATCGGCATCATGTCGATGCTCATGACGGTCGTGCTCTTCGCCGTCAATCCCCAGAAGAACTTCGGCGTGGCGCATGACGCCCAGCGTCGGAGTGACATCAAGTCCATTCTGGACGCCACCTATCACTACTTCGATGAGTTCGAAAAACTCCCGAACTACCTGCCGCTCGATGCCGCACAGGAAATCTGCCGGTACGAGAAGACGGGGGACTTCTGTCCCGACACGATGGTCGACCTGTCGCCGTTCGTGGATCTGCACGGCTACATCGGGTCGATTCCCGTGGATCCGAACGCCCCCGCCACCAGCACCGGCACCTGGTACTGGATCATGCGGACGCCGCAGGGCCGTGTGACGGTGACAGCACCCCATGCCGAACAGACGGGATCGGGAGTGATATCGGCCAGTCGGTAGTGTGATGCCCCCGCCCCCGGCCCCTCCCGTAAAGGGACGTGGTCCCCACGGGACTTTACGTCCCCCTCGGCCTGGACCCTTCGGGTCTGCGGCCTGGGAGAGGGGAGCTTCGTCTTGGATCGTGATATTCTCCCACCATCCTTTTCACGGACCTCCTCATCGGCTTCATCATCCTCGTCATCTTCGCCGTGGTCGTGACGGCCATTCTGCACTTATGGCTGCGCGTACCCTACGTGCCCACGCCGCGGGCGGTCGCCCGGCGGATGGTGAAGGCGGCCGGACTCAAGGGCCATGAGCGGGTGTACGATCTGGGGGCGGGGGACGGGCGGATCCTCATCGAGGCCAAGCGGATGTACCCGGGCATCGATGCGACCGGCTGCGAGCTGGTGCCGACCATCTGGCTGCTCGGCTGGTTCACTATCCTCCTCTCCCACGTGCGGATCCGCTGGAAGATGACCAATGCGTTCGTGGAGGATCTGACCGGTGCGGACGCCATTTTCGTCTACCTCACGCCGCCGCTGCTCACCAAACTGGAGGACAAGCTGGACCGCGAGCTCCGTCCGGGGACCAGGGTCATCTCCCACGACTTCCGCTTCCGCCGGCACCGGCCGGTGCAGACCGAGGAGATACCGGGGGGGTGGGGCGGGCATCGGCGGGTGCTTGTCTATGAATGGTGACCATAACGATGCAAAGCAACAGATAGTAACCGGCCACCACCGTTACACCCGTCTGCACAATCACCGATGCATACGGAATGCCGCTCAGTGTGGTGGCAACCCGGATGATCCACTCCAGAAACACCCACGCGAACGCGGCGATGACGATGCCGAGCGGCCCGGAGACGGCGCTGGCGCAGACCGCCAGGAAGCCCGTCAGCATCGCCGCCGGCAGCACGGGGGCGACGAGCAGGTTCGCGACGGGGGCGACCAGCGACATGCGGCCGAACAGGTGCACGATCCAGGGGAGGGTGGTCACTTCGACCGCGAGGGTCGACCGGACGTTCTCGCGCATGCCGAGAGTGTCTGGCAAGGCACTCACCACCCGCATGAAGAGCGGTGAGATTTCGATGAGTCCTGCAACAGCGAGGAAGGAAAGCTGGAATCCTGCATCCCACCATAACAGCAGCGGGTTCCAGATGGTCATGAGGAAGAGCGCCCACAGGAGGGAGAGCCGCATCGTCTGCAGGCGGCCGGTCTGGAGCGCCAGCAGGCCCAGGATACCCATCACCGCCGCGCGCACCACCGAGGCGGAGGCGCCCACGAAGAGTGTGAACAACATGGTCGCGACGAGGAGCGGCGGGAACCGCCACTTGAGCGGCAGCCAGAAGAGGAGGCTCCCGATCACCGAGAGCACGAGGGTGATGTTGTAGCCCGAGATGGCGATGATGTGCGTAAGGCCGGTGGCCGCGAACGCATCATTCAGCTCCCGGGGGATACCGCGTCGGGAGCCGGTGAGGAGGCCGGCCAGCAGGGACGCGTGCGGTTCTGGCAGCAGCCGGTTGATGCGGTCCTCGAACGCGTCTTTGATGCCGTACATCGTGCCGAACAGAGCGAGGCCGCGGCCGGAGCCGGTTCTCTCGATGGACGTTTTTGTGAGTGTGGCCTGCAGGTGGTTCCGTCGGAGGAAGTGAAACTGCGGCCGGTCGAGGATCGGGTCGGGGGCGCGCAAGGTTCCGGTGATCCGCAGGTCATCGCCATACTGGAAGCGCGGCCATCCCTTGCTATCGCGCACGAGAATCTCGCCGGTCACGGGCAACGACTGCCCGCTTCCGTTCAATGCCTCGTGCGTCTCGACGACGTACTGCGTGAACGCCGGCCGCCGGTCCGGCTCTCCGGTGACGGTGCCCTCGATCATCCACGTATGACCGTCGGCCAGGTGTCGGATGGCGTTCGCCGGGAGTTCCCGGCATGCGCGGCTGACGGTGAGGAGAGCGAGGGCAGGACCGAGTGTGGAAGCGACCAGGATGGAACCTACTTTCCTTCTATTGATGAGGATACCGAGGAGTCCGACGAGTCCGAGGAAACCGAGGAGAGTCCATAGCCAGGCCGGATACGACGATCGCTGCCACCACTGAAGGACAAAAGCGGTGACCGCGAAGGAGCCGAGGAAGACGTATGCCAGTACTGATCGCGCCATACGAGCTTGTTAGCTGGTTAGCTTCTTAGCTTGTTAGCTTTGAAGCTAAGAAGCTAACCAGCTGAGAAGCTACAAAGCTTCTCAGGTCTTCTTTTCTAGAGCAGAGAGCCAAGAAAGCAGTTCCACGACCTTCTAGAACGCCCCCGCTACTCTGATCCATTCCTCGACCGAGAGCGTCTCTGGCCGACGGGTGGGATCGATGCCGGTCGCGCTGAGGGCTTCCGGGCCGCCTTCGAGCTTGCTGAATGTATTGCGGAGCATCTTGCGCCTCTGCCCGAAGGCGATCTTGGTCAGACGGAAGACCTGCTCGATCGTCTCCGGATCCGCGAGCGGGATCGGATGACTCACAATGTGCAGGACGGCGGACTCGACGGCGGGTGGCGGCAGAAAAGCGCGTGAGGGTACCTTGCAGACGAACTGCGGTGTGCCAAAGAGGCCGACGAGGATAGTCAGGAGTCCCCGGTGTTCCGAAGAGCAGATTTTCTCGGCCACCTCGCGCTGGATGAGGAGTGTGAGGGAGGAGGGTCGCTGCGTCGATTCCATGAATACATGACGCAGCAGCGGAGACGTAATGTGGTAGGGGATATTCGCGACGATCTTGTAGGGTTCTTCCGGCAAGGCTTCTTTCAGGGCGTTGCCGTGGATGAGCGTGAGCTGGCGCTTGTCGCCGGTCGCGTTCTGTTCATGCAACGGCACACCGGATGCGGAGATGTACTCCTCCATGAGCGGCAGGAACCGGTCATCGATCTCAATGGTGGTGACGTGCTGTGCCCGCTTCAGGAGTTCGGCAGTCAGGACCCCGATCCCAGGTCCGATTTCAATGATCCGATCGCCCGGTTCAATCGCGGCGGTCTCAACGATGGTATGCAGAATGTCCTCATCAATTAAAAAGTGCTGGCCGAGATTGGTATTGAGCTTGATGCCGTGCGATGCCAGAAACTGCCGGATTCGGTCTTCCAGTGATCCCACAGCCGAAACATTGACAGCCATGGCTGTGCAAGTAAAGTCGTGCAAACGTTGGGGACGCGAGTGGCCGTTGCTCTTTGGCATCACGCACCGCTCGTCATCCGTACCCCGGTCTGGGGGCGGGGATTTCCTCGGAAATCCGTGCTCCAGCGTAGGAGTGCGGATGTACGGGTGGCTTCAGTTGAAGGAGATCGTGTATGGGCTGGACCATCGATCGAGAGCCTATGGAAGTGTCGCGTTTCGCCGAACTCTGCCGGCGTGTCGCCAGGCTCTGTCCCGCGCGTATTCCTGCACGGAATGAAAGGATCTACGACACGTTCGGCGACGTGCAGAACGCCGAGGGGCTCCTGAAGGTCTGGAAAGATGCTTCCGATGGCAGGAAGCTCACCATCGAAGGCCGTCTGGAGACCATCGCGCGAGAGCTGGGTGTGGTCCTGCCCCGGCCCCCGGTCGCGAAGAAAGTTGGTGCAGGGAAGAAGCGCCGAACCGCCAAGGTCTAGCGCCACTCGTTTTGCCCCGCAGCAGACGCATTCGCGTCGCTGCGGGGCTGGTTTTGTCATGGTTGATGCCAACAGATTCATCGCCGATTGCTTGACGCGTATCGCTCTATCAGTACAATGCGTCCACATGTCCCGTCAGTCCTACACGTTCAGCGCCTATTGGTTCTCCTTTACGAAGGGGACGGCGTCGCTGCGCGTGAGCTGACAGGCACTTTGCGCACCACGGCCTTCCCCCTTCGTACGGCGGGAGGGTGTTTTCCGGTGTGTGTTGTATTTTTCTTCCTTTCTTACCATCATGACTACCCTTCTCCTCCATAGTCCCGACCTGCTGCCCCAGGTGGAAGCGGTCCAAGCGGTTCCCGATCACCGGGAGCAACAGCGTGCCGCGCTCATCCAAGAGATCACCGCGGTCGTGCGCAGCCACTACGAGCATGGTGCGGTGTCGGTCACCGTCGCCGACGTTGACCACTTCAGCGATGCCGACGAATGCGCCCACCGCCTCCGGCACCTGTCGCTCGAGCATCTGCAATACGTCCGTGGCATGGTCACCGGGCAGCGGATCCCGCGTCCGGCGTCCTTGGAACGGAATTGATACATAAATCGGGTGCACATACCCATCTACAACATCTTCAACGGCGCAATACTCAGCGCAAAACTCTTCTTCTGCCCCGTATCGAATTGGATGGTCGCCACATCACCCCGCCTGGCGACGATCTTCCCGGCGCCGAAGCTGGGATGGTGCACACGGTCGCCCTCGCTGAATCCCTGGTCCTGATTGATGTTCTCATCACCGGAGAAGACGTCCTGGTTGAATTCCACGTTGAGCCCGCTCTGCTGTCGGTAGGGTTCGACACGGCTCAATCCGGGTGATGCGATCTTCTCGTCACCGGGAAGCATGCCCGCCTTCGCCCTCCCGCTCTCTGTTGCCCACGCGAAGGCCGAGAGGAGCTCGTCGCTGCGCCGCTCGATGACCTCGTCCGGCAGATCGTCCAGGAAGCGGCTGGGGGCGTTGGCCTGCGTAGTACCCCACAGCATGCGGCTGCGGGTGAAGAGGAGACGTAGATGGGTCTTGGCGCGCGTCATGCCCACGTACATCAATCGCCGCTCCTCCTCCAGTTGCTCCTTGTCGAGCGCACTCGAGCTGTGGGGAAAGATGCCTTCCTCGCATCCACCGATGAAGACGGATTCGAATTCGAGTCCTTTGCACAGGTGCAGCGTCATGAGCGTGAGCGCGTCATCCTGCATCTGTGTCAGCTTGTCGACTTCGGACACGAGCGCCACTTCCTCCAGAAAGCTCACGAGTGAGGTTTGCGGGTCGAGCGCATCGTACTTGTGCATCACGGACAGCAGTTCCTGCACGTTCTGCCAGCGCTCGTTGCCCTCGTCGGTGTCATCTTTCAGCCACTTCTCCATGCTGATCACATTCAGCAGGTGCTCGGTCAGTTGGGAGACGACGAACCCCTGAGCCAGCGATTGCAACTGTTCGATCATCCGGGTGAATTGCAGGATCCGCTCCTTCACGCCTTCGTGTAGCTCGGGGATACCCCCCGCGTGCTGGAGCGCGCTCCAGAGCGACAGCTTCTGTGTGCGTGCACACACTTGCAGGTGCTCGAGCGTGGTCGTGCCGATCTTGCGGGAGGGGACATTCAGGATGCGCAGGAGCGAGAGAGTATCGGCGGTGTTCAGGATCACGTACAGGTACGCCAGAACATCTTTCACTTCCTTGCGTGCGTAGAACTTCACGCCGCCGATGATGCGGTAGGGGATGCCCTCGCGCATGCAGGCCTCCTCGAACAGGCGGGACTGGGCGTTGGTACGGTAGAGGATCACCTGCTCGTTCAGTCGAATCTGCTGCTCCTTCTTGAGTGCGATCGCGGCCTTCACGGCCTCCTCGGCTTCCGTTTTCTCGTCTCGTACCTCATGAACGATGATCGTCGGACCTTCCTTGCGCTCCGTCCACATCTCCTTGTCCGGACGATTCGGGTTCGCTTTGATGATGGCGTTCGCAGCCGTGAGGACCGGCTGGGTGGAGCGGTAGTTCTGCTCAAGCTTCACGCGCAGCGCATCGGGGTATTCCTTCTCGAACTCCAGGATGTTGCGGATGTCGGCCCCGCGGAAGGAGTAGATGGACTGATCCGGGTCGCCGATGACGCAGAGGTTGCGGTACTTCTGTGCGAGGAGCGAGATGAAGAGGTACTGGGCGTGGTTGGTGTCCTGGTACTCGTCCACGTGCAGGTAGCGCCACGTCTCCTGGTAGCGATCGAGCACCGCGGGGAGCTCATGAAAGAGGCGCACGGTTTCGAGGATCAAGTCATCGAAGTCCACAGCGTTCGCTTCCAGCAGCAGCTTTTGGTATCGCTCGAAGGCCTGGATGACCTGCAGGAGACGCGGGGTTGTCGCCTGCATCGCTGCTTCCTTGGAACTGAGCGCCTCGCACTTGAAGCGCCCGATGTACCCCAACGCTGCGCGGGGCTTGAGCGCCTTCTCATCGATCTTCAGATCCCGGAGCACCTGCCTCATCAGCTTCTCCTGATCGTCGCTGTCGTAGATGACGAACGTCCGGCTGCGACCCAGCTTCTCGATGTCGCGGCGGAGGATGCGGGCGCAGATCGAGTGGAAGGTTCCCATAACGGGCAGCCTTGAGCTGGTAGCTTCTCGCTGGCCCGTAAAGGCCGCGTGCGGCCACGGGCCGTTTACGCGGTAGCTAGTAGCAATTGCTTCCACGGGGTCCTGGCCGTCCATGATGTGTAGCAGATTTTTGATGCGGTCTTTCATTTCGGTGGCGGCCTTATTCGTGAACGTGACCGCCAGGATCTGCCACGGCTGCACTCCTTGGTCCATCATGTACGCGATACGGTGCGTCAGAGCTTTGGTTTTGCCGCTGCCGGCGCCGGCGAGGATCAGTGCCGGACCCTGCATGTGTTCCGCGGCCTTCCGCTGCTCGGGGTTGAGGCCGGCGAGGGCGAGGGGCGCCTTGGACATGGGAGAGTAGGATAGAGCGGACGCGTGAAAACCGAAATGCAAACGTCAGTCATTCCATCCTTTTTCACACCGATAGCATCGGCACCTCCTCGGCAGCGGTTTTCCGGCGCATGTTCATGGTTGTGTTCTCAGATGCATCATCGACATGCGCCACCGGCTTGTCGATCAGGAGCGGGGACACGGCGCCGCCCGCCTTACCCTCGGTCAACTTGTAAATATCCTTGTCGATCTTCTTGAATTCACGGTACGCATTATCGTACATGCTCACGGTCGTGCCGAGGTGTGTGCCCATCTTCTGCATGAAGCTCTCGTAGCTGCTCAGGTGCTTTCCTAATTGCTCGATGTTCTTCTGGATATCCCGCACAGATTCCTCCATCCGAAATGCTTTCAATCCCTGCAGAACGGTTTGCAGGTAGGCGAAGAAAGTGGCGGGGGAGACGATGACTACCCGCTTGCTGAACGCATACTCCATCAGACTCTCCCTGTTCACCTCCACTGCGCCCACTTTCGCGACGAGCAGATCATAGAAGATGCCCTCGGCAGGCAGGAACATGAATGCGAAGTCGGTCGTGCTCTCTTCGGGCCGGATGTACTTGCCCGTCTCGTCGATGCGCAGCTTCAGGTCGTTCTTGAACGCCTTCTCGAGTTCCGCACGCCGCCTGTCGTTCTTCTCGCTCATGATGGCCGTGTACTTCTCGGAGGAGAATTTGGCGTCGACAGGGATGATCTTCTCCTGGAAGAAAACAACAGCATCTACGATCTCGCCATTCTTAAATTTGTACTGCATCTGATACTGTCCCGGCTGCAGCACGTGCCCGAGCATGGTTTCCAGCCAATACTCGCTCAGGATGCCCTTGCCCTTGGGTTGCTTGAGGATGGTTTCCAGATCCTGCAAACGCTCGAAGCCACCCAGCACCTGCTTGTTGGTTGCGTCGAGCGTCGTGAGTTTTTCCGTCACTTTCTGAATGATGTCCGCGGTCTGGCGAAACTGGCTGGTCATTGTCTTCGCGTTCTCCGCGGTGATCCTATCCATTCGTTCCTGGATGTACGCGCGATCCCTCTCGCGCAGTTCCTGATTTTCTTTCCGCATATTCTCCAGCATTTCCCGGAGGACTTTATCGGCTTCTTCCGTGTCGGTGTCTTTCTTGTTCGTGAGTTTCCAAGCCACATATCCGCTCAGTGCCAAGAGTGCCGCAAGGAGGATGTACACGCCAGTCACGCCGCGCATCGTACCCTATGGTGGACGTCTGTCCACTGCACGAGCGATGAGCGGTACGCGATGAACGATGAGCATCTCCCGATGATCGCTACACACTCATCGCAAAACGCTTTCGCTAGCGGATCGGCAAATAGACTTGATTTTTGAGGAGGTATACGTAGAATGAACACCCGTCCACGCTCCGCTACGGCCCCAGGCCTAGAAGCGCGTGGCACGGCATTCGCGAATGCCGTGCCGTGGCACCCGCTCGCAACCGACGTGTCCTGGCACCTCATCTCCTTCTTCCCTGCCCCCGCCCCGTATGACGCTCAAGCGCACGACCAAGAAGAACCTCATCAGCAAGCACCGCACACACAAGGAAGACACCGGCTCGCCGCAGGTACAGATTGCGATTCTCACGAAGGAAATCGAGTTGCTCACTGCGCATTTGCAGGAGCACAAGAAGGACCACTCCGCCCGCCGGGGGCTCCTCGGCAAGGTCGCCCAGCGCCGCAAGCTCCTCACCTACCTCCGCATGAACAAGCCGGAGCAGTACCAGGAGGTGCTGGAGAGGCATGGGTTGAAGAAGTGATTGACAAAGTTTAAATATGTATTAACCTTATTTTAAGGTGTCCAACAATTGACCGTTCTTTCAAGAAAGAGGTGATTCGTGGTTCCGAAGCGAATGGTGGTTGCCGTCACTGCGATGGTGCTCGTGACGCTGTTCCCCTTGGCGATCTACCTTTCCCGTCCTGCGGTGACGTACAAATCCGCAAGGACGGACAAGAGACAGGAGGATTTGTCGTCCGTCATGCAAGAGTTCGAAGAAAGGGACGAGGTCTACGACCTCATGCACGAAGGAAAGTGGCCAGCCGTCTTCGATGCGGTATCGGATGATCGCTTGGTGTTGGCCTGGATGCTCGCCATCTGTGCTGACGACCAATTCCGGGATCCGAAGCGCGCACTTGATATCGCGACAGCCGAGGGAGATGCCGAACGTCCCTGGAGGCTCCAAGTCATCGCTGCTGCACATGCCAGCCTGGGTAACTACGATGAGGCGGTTGTCCAGCAAGGAGCGGCGGTCACGATGTTTGCGGGGAGTAGAAGACTGCAGAGGCTGAACAGTCTGTACCTCAGCGGCCAAAGAGAAGCTGAGGATCGCCTCGCACTCTACAAGCAGCGGAAGCCGTATCGAGAGCCGTACCGCAAACGGTAGGTCACCCATCGCCGCCCTGCAGCAATGCGGGGCGGTTTTTCAAACGTATGATTGGAGCCTTTCCCCAATGTTCGTCTTCTGCTCGTTGTAGAAGAGTTGGGTAGAATGCCCAAGCTGGCCGAGCTTGCAAATTTCCATGCTGGTTGGTATCTCGATTGATTTCATCAGGCGTCCACAGCTCTCGAAGCCCTGAGCCCATCGCGGTTTGGAGCTTAATTTTGTTGGTTTCTCAGGATTTTCTGGTACCATGTCCGCATATGGATCAACGAAGATTCCGCTGGCAAAGCTATTACTTCCACTCCACGGAAGGAACTGCTCGTGCCTGAAGTGATCCTGTACACAGCTTCATGACGCAAACGCACCCTTCCGCCAGAAGGGTTTTTCTTTTGCGCCATGATTCATGCATCACCTCCAACCATCGGCATCATCGGCGGCTTCGGGCCCGACACCAGCGCAGCATTTTGCGCTCGGATCGTGCAGCACGCCCATGCGTCGAAACCGGAGCATTCCCCTGCATTCGTCGTGGATTTCGTTTCGGTCCCGCCGGACATCGCAAGCAAAGCCATCGCAGGTTCCCGGGCTGCTGGGAAAATCCTAGTGGCCGCAGTGAACGACAGCATCCGTCGACTCCATACGACAGGAGTGCGATCCATTGCTTTGCCCTGCAACACGCTTCATCTTTTTGCCGATGACTTCGTCTTGCCCTCGCCATTGCGCCTTCTGCACATTGTCGATGCAGTTCTGCTGGAATTGAAACATCACCATGTGAAGCGCATCGGGTTGCTTGCAACGGGTCTCACGGTTTCCTCGGGCTTGTACAGTTGCCGTTGCAGGAGGCAGGAAGTGCAATGCTTCGTCCCATCCGTCGCGCTTCAGCGGCGTCTGAACAAGGAAATCACGCATTTCGTCAGCACCGGATCGGTTTCCGATTGCTGTACCACGACGTTTGCCGCGATCTTCCAGGAATGCGGAAATCAGGAGGTCTCCGCTGTAGTGCTCGGCTGTACCGACCTCGGCGGCATGCTGGAGCGATGTGGCCTCGCATGCCCGCTCGTGTGCATCGATTCGATGGATGTGCTCGCGAAGGCATGCGCGCGGCACTGTGTCTGATCATGTATGGCTGATCGGAAGCCCCTTCTCTGGTACATAAATGGGGCTTCTTTTTTGCCCTGGACATCAGTGTATACTTCAGTATATACTTTCCTCATGAAAGCCAGAGCACCAGCGAGTCGCGGTTCCGCTAGATCCGAGCGCATGCTCTTCACACTTCCCTCGTCGCTCGCCGAAGAATTGGAGCACTACGCCCGCTTGGTGCGCGGCGGCAACAAGAGCGGATTTGTTGCGGATGCCGTCCGTTCGTACATCCGATACTTCCACCGCCAGCGCCATACGGCTCAATTGCGCGAGGGATATGCGGCTTCTGCCGGGAAAAGCCGCGATGTCGCACAGGAATGGGATGTGCTCGGTGAGGAAACGTGGGCACGGTTGGACAAGCTCGAGAAAAAGGCCAAAATCTCCCGATAGATGCCTTCTCGATTCTCCTTCCCGCGTCGCGGCTCGATCTACCTCGTCCAATTTGACCCCTCCTTCGGACATGAAGTCCGCAAGGAGCGCCCCGCAGTGGTCATTTCCAGTGATCATCTGAACGCGTTGGCCGCGACCGTTCTCGTCATGCCCATCACGAGCGGCCGGTACTCGTATTACCATTGGATCACGCTGGCTCCGCCCGAAGGAGGATTGAGAAAAGTATCGAGCATCGTCACTGAGCAAATTCGCGCAGTCGACAAACGCCGTCTCCAGAAACGGTTAGGCGCAGTCCGACCCAGAACCATGACAAAAATCGAAGAAGCCATCCGCGATCACTGCGGATTGCCGGAAGGTCGGGTCCTTCCGCTGTCATAGCGTTGAAAAAAGGCTTCCTCTAACGTCAAAGCAGCTGTACGATGCTTCCAGCTCTTTCCTCTACCGTCCCGTTTCCCTTTTCTGGGTTTACGTTTGAGGGTCATTCTCCATCCCTGTTGCCCCGGGTCCGCACCCAAGGATGGGTGCTCCCCGGTTTGAAAATAATGATCTTCAAATGTGAATCCACGAAGGTGACGGTCAACGACTGTAAGGAAAGGGTGTTTTATCCCTCTTCTTTCTCCGTATGTCTTCCTTCCTCGAGCCGCAGCGCGAGTTCACCCTCGAACTCGGCGATGAAAAGCTCATGATCCGTACCGGCGCCATCGCCAATCAGGCAAATGCCAGCGTGTTCTGCCAGATGGGCGACACGGTCGCCCTTGGCAACGTCACCCTCTCCGCCACTGCGCGTGAGGGCGTCGATTTCCTGCCGTTGCAGGTCGTCTACCAGGAGAAGTACTACGCCGGCGGCGTCATCGGCGGCAGCCGCTTCCGCAAGCGCGAGGGCCGGCCCTCCGACGACGCAGTCCTGCTCGGCCGGGTCATCGACCGGGGACTGCGTCCCATGTTCCCCAAGCACTTCCACCGCGACATCCAGGTGTTCTGCACTGTCATGAGCTACGACTTCGAGCATGAGCATGACGTGGTGTCGGCGAATGCAGCGAACATCGCGGTTGCGCTCAGCGATTGCCCCTGCGACGGGCCCATCGGCTCGGTGCGGGTGGGACTCATCGGCGGCGAACTCGTCCTCAACCCCAGCCGCGAAGCGCGGCTCAAGAGCGATCTGGATCTCTTCGTCACCGCCTCGCTCGAGCGGATCGTGATGATCGAAGCCGGTGCCAACCAGGTGTCCGAAGCGGAGATCCTCCGCGCCATCCAGTTCGGAAAGAAGTGGGCCCAGAAGATCGCGAAGTTCTTCGCGGAGGTCCAGAAGGAGATCGGCAGGCCGAAGTTCGAGATCGAGCCGGCGTACGGACACGATGAGGCCTATGCCTATCTGAAGGCGTGGGCGCTCCCGGAGATCACGAAAGCCATCAAGACCCCCATGCGCAAGAACGAGCGCCGGGCGGTGTTCAATCAGCTGATGGATGGCGCGCCTGACAAGCTGAAAGAGAAGTTCCCGCCCACCGGCGCGCCCGACAAGGACGCGGAACTCGCCGAGCTCTACGCCCATGGTTCCGCGTTCGTCGACAAAGTCGTGAAGGGCGAGATGCGCCGTCTGGTCTTGGAAGAGGGCATCCGCATGAGCGGCCGTAAGATTGATGAAATCCGTTCGCTCAACGCCCTGGTCGACGTTCTTCCCAACCGCGTCCACGGCTCGGCGCTCTTCGAGCGCGGCGAGACCCAGGGGCTCACGACCTGCACGCTCGGCGCGCCGGGCGACCAGCAGCTGGTGGAAGGCATGGAGGGCGAGCACAAGCTCCGCTACATGCACCACTACAACTTCCCGCCGTTCTCGGTAGGGGAGACCTCCAATAGATTAATGGTAGGGAACCGGGAAATAGGACACGGGAATCTTGCACAGAGGGGGTTGGAGCCGGTCCTGCCCAGTCAGGAGGAATTCCCCTACACCATCCGCACGGTCACGGAAATTCTCTCCAGCAACGGATCCAGCTCCATGGCCGCCACCTGCGGGTCCACGCTCGCGCTCATGGCCGCCGGCGTTCCCATCACGGCTCCGGTCAGCGGCATCGCGCTCGGATTGATCTCGGATGAAGATGGTTCTGCCGGCTCACCAGGCAAGTACATCATCCTGAGCGACCTGCAGGACGAGGAAGACTTCGGCGGGGACATGGATTTCAAGCTCACCGGCACGGAGAAGGGAGTGACGGCCATCCAGATGGACATCAAGATCAAGGGTTTGCCCGATTCCGTCTTTGAGGAGGCGCTGGAACGCGCCCGGGTGGGCCGTGCGGCGGTGCTGAAGGTCATGCTGGCGGCCATCGCGGAGCCCAGGAAGGAACTCAGCCCCTACGCGCCGCGCATCGAGACCATCACGATCAATCCGGAAGACATTCGTCTGGTCATCGGCAAGGGCGGCGAAATGATCCAAAAGATCACGAAAGAACTGGGGGTCGAGATCGACATCGAGGACAGCGGACTCGTGTTCGTCACGTCCGTGAACGGCGAGGCCATGGAGAAGGCCAAGATATGGATCAAATCCATCGTGGAGAAGCCGGAGGTGGGGAAGGTCTACAAGGGAAAAGTCGTCCGCATCATCGACGGCACCGGCGCGATTGTGGAATTCCTTCCGGGCAAAGACGCCATGATCCACATCAGCGAGTTGCAGTGGAAGCGCACGGAGAAGGTGGAAGACGTCCTGAAGCTCGGCCAGGAAGTGGAAGCGAAGTGCATCGAGTACGATGCAGTGGAGGGCAAGACCCGCATGTCGCTCAAGCAAATGACGGCGCCGCCCGAGGGCTTCATTCCCCCGCCGCCACGAACCGGAGGCTTCCTTGCCCGTCCGGCAGGCGGGGGTGGACCGCGTGGAGGGCACGGGGGAGGGAGGCCGCCGTTCCGGAGATGAAGGAGACATGTCTCACCGCCGTTCCACCATTCCTCGCAGCCGCTCGGCTTCCACGCTCATCCTTGCGAACCCCTCCGCGTTCCCATGCGGAGAACGCTCCTGCCACAGGGGGAGCACCTGGTTCATGATCTCCAGGAACTCCTCGATCTCGCTCCGCGTCTCCCGCCGGCTACGCCAGTCCACTCCGTGGCGATCGAGCCCGGTGAGCGTCTCCCGCAGCCGCTCCAGCGTACGGAACACGGCGTCGAACAGCAGCGACTCGCGCTTGGCGTCGATGGTGTAGAGCTCGTGGTCGATGCTGTAGAAGTGAGGGATCTCCTCCAGAAACGTCTCGAACGCGTGGCAGGCGATCCCCATGTTCGCCCAGGAGCGGTCGGAGGGGGCGCCCTGTTCCGCTGTCTCCCGCAGGACCGCCTCGAAGTCGCGGCGGATGATGAAGAATCCCTCCCGGGTCTTGTGGAACAGGTTCTCGAAGCTCAGCCGGTGGACCTGTTCCAGCGCCACTTCCTGCCGGTGCGACACGAGCTTGGCGACGAAGATACCCGCCCCGAAGAAGGAGAAGATGCTCTGCGTGATGGCGAGCAGCTTCGATCCGCCGAGCGGCACAAAATCACCGTATCCCACGGTCGTGGCGGTGATGGTGCTGAAGTAGATACTGTTGAGGAGCCGTCTTGCCGGAGGGAGATCGGCGATGCCGGAGATGCTGTGCGCGCCATCCGCGACGAACGAGAGCGCGCAGTAGAGGAGCCCGAACAGGATGACCATCCCCACCCACAGCCCGAAGAGCTCGCTGTAGGGCAGTGTCGTCATGTACTCGATGAACGAGAGCGCGAAGCCGTAGCGGCGGCGGGTATGGGTGTGCGGAGGCATCAGCGAGAGCGTGTAGACCCATTATACCGGTTTTTTGCTTTCCGCGGCAGGTGCTTTGCTGCCGCCATCATTGCCCGATGATTCTTTCTTCTGGTCCTTCTTGAGCTCGTGGGTTTCTGCAGTGGGCAGCGGTTGCTTCATTCCGTGGTCGGTCTTGTAGAACCCCGCCCCGCGGAATTGCACGCTTGGCGGTGACAAGAGTTTTTCCGTCTTCTTCGACCCGCACGAAGGGCACGGCGGCGATGTTTTGCGTCCGAACGGGCGGGTCCATTCCCATACATGGGAACAACTGCCGCAGCGGAAATCGAAGGTGGGCATGCGCGGTCATAGTACATGCGACGTGCCCTTTGCGGGAGGCAGACGGGATGCTCGGCCGCATCTGCCACCTCTGTCACTTCATGTCCAACTGAACGTTTCCCGGATCTGTCGTTTCACGAAACCAGTGATGTTGTTGATCACCCATGCTCCACCGACGACAAGAATACCGGTCTCGAGCAGACTCATGCCCCCGATCACGGGTGCGGTCAACAGGTGTTCCACTCCTGACGGATGTCCGGGGGCGTGCATGCCACCATTGTCCCGGTACCCGCTCAGGAAACAATCATGTTCACGAGTTTCTCAATTTCGGCTTCAGGTTGAAGTATCTCTCCCCCGGCCGCCTTTCGCCGGATGAGGACGTACTTCAGGCGCGGCTGGAAGGCACCGCTCTGGGCGGGCAGCGTGCGGATCCGCAGGCGGATGGCTCTCACGAGTCTCGTCACGCGGGAGCGGAACGGCTCCTGTCCCAGGATCGCCTGGACCCGTCGGCGGATTTCCAGCGTTCCGGTCGTCACCCCGGCCAGCAGGTCGGCGCCGTCGGAACATGCGTCGCCGATGAAATTCCAGAGCTTGAAGAACGCAGAGAGCAATCGGCGGCTTCGCACATCGTGCTTGAGCCCGGTGGCGTTCTCACGTATGCGTGGGAGACTGCCGGCAAAGGCCGGGACGGCATCCCCGTTCCTCTCGGCCCAACGGCTCAGATCCTTCCACAGCGGTTCCAATCCGAAAGACTGGGAGAGGACGTAGATCAAGCCGGCGAGCAGATGCAGCGGGTTCCAGTAGTTGTACCGCGTCTGGACGGTATGCACGAAGCGGTGGAGATAGGAGGGATACTCCTTCTCAGAGGCCGGAGGCAGTAATGCGGTGGCGTCCATACAGGGATGTTTTTATATCATATTTTTTTTAAAAAGCAAATATTTTCTCGCTCCGATCTCGCATTCTCAGTCGTCCACAATCATGTGCGTTGCCTTGGTGCTTTCTGTACAACATGAGCGCTTCACAGTCCCTGTGTGGCTCCGCTCTTTCTCTACATTCGATCGACCCCGCTGACCGTGAACCAGTGCTTCGCACGGTACGCGGCGTGTCGGGGTCTTTTTTTGAATCTTCCGCATCCTTCTGCGTGTCAGTAGACTGAACATCGTGCTTCCAAAGTCCTACGATCCATTGGCTACTGAAGATCGTGTCTATGCGATGTGGGAGGAATCCGGTGCCTTCATGGCTGATGCTGAGAGCCGAAAGGAGCCTTTCACCATCAGCCTGCCGCCGCCCAATGCAACCGGGAACCTGCACCTGGGTCATGCTGTCATGCTGGCCATCGAGGATATTTTCATCCGCTTCGCCCGCATGCGGGGCAGAGAGGCGCTGTGGGTGCCGGGAACCGATCATGCCGCCATCGCTACCGAGAGTGTGGTCATCAAGCAGATTCAGAAGGAGGAGAAGATGCCCGATCCTCGCGGCAAGCTGGGGCGAGAGGAGCTTCTGCGGCGCATCGCGGAGTTCGTCGAACGTAGTAAAGCGACTATCCGGGGACAGGTGCGGAAGATGGGGGCCAGCTGCGACTGGAGCCGCGAGCGCTACACCCTGGAGCCGGCGCTCAACCGCATCGTCAACGAGATGTTCACCCGCATGTACTGGGATGGATTGATCTACCGCGGCCACCGGATCGTCAACTGGGATCCCATCCTCCAGACGACCGTTTCCGATGATGAAATCGTTTGGCAGGAAGAGCGCGCGCCGTTCTACTGGTTCCAGTACGGCCCCTTCCAGATCGGGACCTCGCGGCCGGAAACGAAATTCGGCGATAAGTATGTGGTGACGCACCCCGATGACGACCGATACAAGAAGTACAAGCACGGCGAGACCTTCACGGCGGAGTGGATCAACGGGCCGGTGACGGCGACGGTTATCAAGGACAAGGCGGTGGACCCGAGCTTCGGGACCGGCGTCATGACCATCACCCCCTGGCATGACATGGCTGACTTCGAGATCGCGGAACGCCATGATCTCAAGAAGGAGCAGATCATCGGCTTCGACGGCAAGCTCCTCCCGATCGCCGGGGAGTTCGCGGGGATGCACATCGACGATGCCCGCCCGAAGGTGGTGGAAAAGCTCCGGTCGAAAGGTCTCCTCGTTACAACGGAACAGGAATACGTCCACAATGTCTCTCTCAGCCAGCGCGGGAAGGGGAAGATCGAGCCGCAGATCAAGGAGCAGTGGTTCATCGACGTGAACAAGCGGGTGGTGAAGTGGAAGCGGAAGGAACTCAGCCTGAAAGAGGTGATGCAGGAGGTGGTGAAGACCGGACAGATCAAGATCATCCCGGAGCGCTTCGAGAAGATCTACTTCCACTGGATCGATAACCTCCGGGACTGGTGCATCAGCCGCCAAATCTGGTGGGGGCACCGCGTGCCGGTGTGGTACCGCTCGGAGGGGGGCAACATAGACACGCACGTCGGCATCGAGTCTCCGAAAGGCGATGGTTGGGAGCAGGATCCCGATACGCTCGACACCTGGTTCAGCTCCGCGCTGTGGACATGGAGTACGCTGGTGGATCCGAAGCTGGCGCTCGATTTGTCGGTCCCTTTCGAGGATCTTTTGCTGAAAAGCCCAGATTTCATGAAGTTCCACCCGACACAGGTACTGGAAACCGGCTACGACATTCTCTTCTTCTGGGTCGCCCGCATGATTTTGATGACGACCTATGCCACCGGCGGCATGGCGGAGCTGGAGTACGGCCATGTGCCCTTCGAGACGGTCTATCTCCATGGCCTTATCCGCACGCGCGACGGCAGGAAGATGAGCAAGTCCGACCCCGATACGATGATTGATCCGCTGGATATGATCGGGAAGTATGGGGCCGACGCGCTGCGGCTATCGATGATCGTTGGTCAGAGCCCGGGGGCTGACTCACGGCTCTACGAAGAGAAGATCGCGGGATACCGCAACTTCGTGAACAAGCTGTGGAACGCATCACGTTTCGTGCTTCTGCAGTGCGAACAGGCCGGCATCGATCCGCGGTCGATCACCCAATTACCAAAGGGCGCCCAGCTCTCACTGGCTGACCGGGCGCTTCTTCATGCACTCGAATGTCTGATTGAGGATGTCAGCGACGGTCTCACGCACTACCGCCTGAGTGAGGTGGGGGAGCGCCTCTACAGCTTCGTGTGGGATTACTTCTGCGACTGGTACCTGGAGCTCAGCAAAGGGTCGGCAAACCATGCGGTGCTGGTCCATGCGCTCCGTCGCATCCTCAAGCTGTTGCACCCGTACTGCCCGTTCGTGACGGAAGAACTCTGGGCCTCTGTGAAGCCAAAGGATGCGGGGATGCTCATTAAAGAAGAATGGCCGATACCGAAGGCAGAGCGGAAGGATCCGGAGGCTTTCCACCGTCTTCAAACGGTCATCGATGTCATCACGGCTATCAGAAAACTCCGTGCCGATCAGGGGGTGGAACCCTCCACATTCGTACACATCATCATCCATACGGACAAGCACCTGGATCTCCTTCAGTCACAGCGCGAGCACATCATGCGACTCGGACGCTGCGATCAGTGGACACTCGATGCGGTGTCGAAGAAGCACAAGAACGTCGTGAGCGCCTTCCTGAACGGCATCGAAGTGCATCTTTCGCTCGAGGGGTTGATCGATGTGGAGAAGGAGCGGGCGAGCCTTGAGAAGGAGAAGAAAAACCTTTCACGCCTGCTCGAGAGCATGCACGTGAAGCTCAAGAATGAGCAGTTCCTGGCAAAAGCGCCGGCATCGGTAATTGAGGTAGAGAAGGAGAAGGCCCAGAGTATTGAGGAGAAGCTGAAGAAAATTGAGAAGAGATTGAACCAGCTAGACTGACATACAGGAAAATCCCGGGAATGGGCGATGCAAGATCGCTTCCCGGGATTTCCGCAAGAAGTCAGAACAGCCTTGGGTACGGATACTGAGCCGGCGGGTTCGCCGCCTCATACATGAATCCGATATCCCAGAACAACATCCGTTCCAGAACTGTTCTCTTCGGATCGGCCCGCCATGTCGCGTACTGGTACTTGTAGTAATTACTGTACCCGAAGCTGCCCCCGCCGTTATGCGCAAAGTCGATGAGGTCGAGAGCCAGCATGATATCGTACAGGGTACGATTCTGCTGCGCCGCGCGTCTGAGCGGGTGATAGCCAAGATCGGATACTGTCGCAAGCACGATGCCGACGACGATGGACAAAACAAGCCAATTCTTCTTCCACATGGTCTTGCTCCTCTTGCGAATGATCAGCTTCACGGTGAAGCGTATGGGGCGATAGTACAGGTTTATTAACGTCTGTCAACCGTTCCATTCAGTTTCATTCATAGACCGGCATATCCAAACTCTGCTGCGTCCCCGATTTCACCCGTATCGCCGATCCCCGCGTGATCGTCTGCCGCCCGAAACGTTCGTGGAGGGTATCGAGCGCCTGCTGCAGCTGCTCGCCCTTGAGGAGTTCCTGTGGCTGCCCGAAGAGCGAAAACTGGGTGGCGTGCTTGGGCAGGAGCCGCCAGAGGGCGATGCCGATCTGCGTGCAGGCGACAGTGGATCGATAGACTCGCTCGAAGCATCGGAGAACGTACGGTTGCAGTTCCTCTTCCGTATCCATCACTTGGGGGAGCGAGAGATTGGCGCCCTCGTGGAAGTACGCGTCGTTCCGCAACCACACAGAGATGCCCTGGCATCCGAGTCCCCACCGCCGCATCTTCAGGACGGTGTATTCCAGGTGTCGCAGCAGGTGCGCCCAGAGCTCGCTGCGGTCCTTCGTCGCCCGGAAGCTGCGGCAGCGCGACACGGATTTTGGTGGAGCGACGTCGGGCGACACGGCGTACACCGGCTCTCCCCGGAGTTCGAGCTGCAGTTCACGCCCGGGCTTGCCGAAGAGCTGGCTGATACGTTCGAGCGGGGCTTGCGCGATGTCCCAGGCCGTCTTCCAGCCCTCGATGTCGGTGTGGATCACCCGGCGCCGGCCGATGCCGGGGATGGCGGCGGCGGGGCGGGCCTGTAGGAAGTTCTGCAGGGCCATGCCCCCTCCCTGAAGGCCCTCCCCCTCGGCCGCAGGCCTGTGGGCGCTGCGGCCTGGGAGAGGGCGGGTCATCGTAGGTGAATGCCGCACGGCGGAGCCGTGCTGCTCATTGCAACAATGAGCTATTGATCTCAGCAGCACGGCTCCGCCGTGCGGCACTGAAAAATTGAAATCGCCCTCTCCCAGGCCGAATCCGCCGCAGCGGTGAGGCCGAGGGGGAGGGCCGAAGGGAGGGGGCATAAATCCACCAGTGACGACCGTAATGCCCCCCGGTTTCCGATACTCACTCGCCATCTTCGCCAGCAGCTTCGTCGGTCCTACTCCCACTGATACCGACAGTCCCGTGCGGCTGAGAACGTCTGTACGGATCGTTGCTGCCCATGCACTCAGGTCTTGCGGTGTGCCACCCACGCGAGAGGACAAGTCCAAGAACCACTCATCCACCGACATCTGCTCAATGATGGGGCACTGGTCCTGCAACATTTCCTCGATCTGCTGCGACGCCAGTGCCGTCTCGTGGAAATCCGATGGCATCCGCAGGACATTCGGGATCAGTTTCAAAGCCTCCTTCAACGACATCCCGGTTTTCACGCCTTTGGCCTTGGCCTCGTAGCTTGCTGAAATGACGCAGCCGCCGCCCATGCCCAGTGCCAGGAGGGGTTTCCCGCGCAGGTGCGGGTGTTTCCGCACGAGGACAGCCGCAAAAAATGCATCAGCATCAATATGGGCAATCATGGGACACAGGAAAAAACTGTGACGAAATGATTTTTTGACCCGCCAATCTGTTCAATATTTTCTGATCACCCCGCGAACGACCCCCGCCACCTGCAACTCACTCATCGCATACAGATCGGGATATTTGGGATTCTCGGCCCGCAGGAAGTATTTCCCCTTCTCCCGCACCAGTCGCTTGAGCGTGAACTCGCCGTCCAGCACCCCCACGACGATGTCGCCCGTCTTCGGCTCCCGGCCGCGCTCGGCAATCACCAAGTCGCCCTCCTGTATGCCGGCACCGATCATGCTGTCGCCCTTCACCCGGAGGAGGAACGTCGATTTCTTGTCGCGGACTAGGTAGCTCTCGAGTGTCACCGTCTCCTCGGCCTGCTCCTCCACGGGCGCGGCGAAACCGGCTGCGATGGGCCCGAACAGAGGCAGGGTCAGGGGACTGAACGCGTCGTGCATCTGCTCCAGAATCTTGATGCGACCCTTCGGGTCCTTCTCCAGGTGCCCCACTTTAGAGAGCACATTCACCACCTTCGCCACCGCGTTCTTGCTGCGCACGCCGAACCCGACTGCCAGGTCCGACAGCGACGGAGAGTATCCGCGCTTCAGCTGGAAATCCTTGATGAACTGCAGCACTGTCCGCTGGTGGGAGGTGAGAGTGTCTTCTCGTTTGACTGTCGCGGCGGGTGTCATAGGGACAGGGGGAGGATGGTCCCTATGCTAGGTGGACGATTGTCCACTGTCAATAGACAGGGCAAATGTGCCCCCTCCCTGCGGCCCTCCCCCTCGGCCTCGATCCTCTGGGGTCTCGGCCTGGGAGAGGGCGGTTCAGTATGCACACGTGAAATAATTCAATCGCCCTCTCCCAGCGAAGCGAGGGGGAGGGCCGCAGGGAGGGGGCATACTCACCACTTCACGCCGGTATTTCCCTCCACACCTTCCGCATCATCAGGAATGTCATCGTCAGCAGCACACCGGCCACTCCTCCCACTATCAAAAATGTCCGTGGAAGTGACACGTCCGCGAGCCCGCCCACGAGCGGAGCGGAGATGGCGAAGAGCAGACGGAAACCGAAGGCGCGGAGCGAGAGGACCGTGGCGCGGAAGTCGGGAGTGGTCATGCGGTTGACCAGGTCAATCGTCATGGTGCTGTGGATGCTCCAGGTGATGCGGACGAGGACGAAGGCAAGCAGACCCCACCACGCGTGTATCCAACCCAGAGCGATGCAGCACAGGAGCAGGATGGCACCGATGATGATCAGGACCACGCGGTCGTCGGCCCAACGCTCGAGGCGGTGGACCGTGGTGCCCGCCAGCGCCCCGGCGCCCACGATGAGGGCATGGGTCACGCCGTAGAGTGCGAGCGGCAGTCCGATCATGTCCTGATAGGGCTGCGTGAGCCAGAAGAGGGCCATCGTGAACGTGGAGAGGATGCTCGAGAGGACGATGACGCTGCGGAGCGCCGGGTTGTGGAACGTCTCACGACAGATGCGCAGGATGGCGGACACGTGCCGCTCGTCGACCAGCTTGTGGCGCGGCGGCTCCTCCAGGCTGATGGCGACCAGGAGGCCGATGCCGAAGGGGACGAGCGTGGCCCAGACGGGAGCGCGGAGTGTCAGGAGGATGAGGAAGCCGCCGAGCAGGCTGGAGATCGACTCCGTCCCGAAGCGGCAGAAGCTCTGCCGGCCGGCCACCCTGCGATATGTCTTCTCCTGCCCCAGCTCCACGAGCGTGTCGTAGGTGGTGGCCTCTATCGTACCAGAGTAGAAGCTTGCCTGGACCGAGAGAAGGAGCTCGCCCAGGAGGAACGCCCAGAAGCTGGCGCCCGTCGCGTGCGCAAGGATGCCCAGGAATCCGAAGAGACTTCCCGTCACAAGCACCCGCTTGCGTCCCCACCGGTCGGCCAGGTAGCCGGAAGGAATTTCCAGAAAGAAAAGCGAGAGGGCGTAGAAACCTTGGAGTACAAAAATTTCCTGCAAGCGTAGTCCGTTCGACTGCCAGAACGGCACGATGATGGGAATGAGGAAAATGCCACCGGAGCAGGCTTCCAGAAGGAAGAGGCGGGGAATGTTGCCGCGTAGAGAGGAGTCCTTGGGGCGGGCGGACATGGTGGGTGGATGTTATCCCTCAATCACGTCCAGATCCTTTTTTTTCTTCAGCTCCATGTACGTGATCGTCCACACCGTTTCCTTGAAGACGTGTAGGTAGCCGAAGAAGTACGATGCGAGGAGAATGAGGCCCATCCCCACGATGCTGGCTGCGGTGTAACTGACGACGGGGGAGAAGAACATCGCGAGGAGCAGGCCTAGGCCGATGACGAGGCCGGGGACCAGGAGCACCACCGCCGCGTTGAGCGCGACCCGCAAGCTGATGACGAGCAGCAGGAGGAGCAGGAACATGACATGGCTCAGGTGGGACACGATCAGCTTGAAGGATTGGCCTATGGCCTCGAAGATGCCTTTCTTCTGCACCACGATGGCCGCGGGGGCGAAGCTGGAGAGGAAGCCGAGGACGTTGGTGAAGGCCCAGATGCCGATGGCGAACAGGATGATGAGGATCTTGATGTTGCCGTCGATGTACCGGAGCACCACCGAGCAGAAGGTGATGAGGAGGGAGGTGGAGCCGAAGACGAAGAACTCATGCGTGACGAAGATGGGGAAGAAGTTGTAGAGCGCCAGCACGAAACCGCCTTCGTCATCTTCCTTCCGGTGAGATTTGGCGGCCAGCCCGATGATCGCCCCCGTCGCCAGGTGCGGCATGACCCACTCGATGGCCATCAGGAGCAGGAAGCCGCCGATGAAGATGACGGTGAACCACAGGGGGAAGTGTTTGGCGACCGCAATCTCCACGTCGAAGAAGCCGGACTCGTAGCCGGTGAAGAATTGCCACAGGAAGTAGATCTGGTAGGAGAGGAGCTTGAGGGAGAGGAGTGTTTCCAGGAAGGACGAGAAGACCCCCCACCGGCGGAGCTGCTTCCCCCGCTTGGTGATGGCCCAGGCTTCGGCGATGATCTCGCGGGGGGTCATGGGGACAGCAGGAGGTTCTGAATCGGCTGATACACATAGTCCTTTCCGAGCACGATCGTCACCTGTCCCAGGTCCTGCATCAGAGGGGATGCCGGATCCAGCAGCTCGAGTGGCAGGCGGAAGAGCGACGAGAAGAAAAGGGCAACCGGCTTATCAGCCTCCGTCCGGGCGATGACGACCGATGTATCGCGCTTCTCCGCAGTCGGGAAGTTCGCGGTTTCGGCTGGCGCCAGACCGTACCGCGTGAGCTCGGTGGCGAGCAAGCGCCCGAGCCCGCTCTGCGCGCCGGCGTTATATACGTAGATTTGCGGATGGCTGAGGTGGATCGTGCGCATCTTAAAGAGGAGGATCGCGAATGCCTGGAGCTGCTTCCAGGTGACGGGATACTCGGGGATGGAGATGGGAAGCAGGACCGACGCGCCGTCGAACTGATCTCGTGGCGGGTTGTACAGAAAACCGCCGGGGGACACGAGGCTGATATCGTAGCCATTCTCATTATTCAGCTGCATGCTGATGACGCGACTCTGATCAATGCGCTTGCCCAGCTTCGCCGCTCCCAGCAGCTCACCGAAATCCATGGTCATGTCCGTGTGCTCTGCGAGGATCCGTGTGAACTGGGTGATGCGGCTGGGACTCCCGAGCAGTCCCGTTTCCCGCGCCTGTTCTCCCAGGGCGGTGATGAGCTGCTGCTGGCGGGCGGAACGCCCGAAGTCGCTGGTCGTGTGGCGCGAGCGGGCGTATTGCAGAGCGGTGGCCCCGTCCAGGTGCTGGCGGCCGGCTTTGATAGAGAAGGTTTGATAGGTGTAGTCCGGGCCGGGATACTCCGTGTCCATAATGTCGTACGGCACGTCGATGTCCACTCCTCCGAGCGCGTCCACCGCCTGCTCGAACGCCATGAAATCGACCATGAGTACGTGATGGATGGGGAGGTGCAGCCGGTCGCCGATCTCGTCCGCCAGAAACCGCATGGCGTTCCGGGATGCCTCCTCCTCGCTCTGACCTTCCTTCCGGCGCAGGTAGCCTTTGTAATCCCGGTAGAACTCGTTGATGCGTCCGCGGGTGATCGTCCGGGAATCCGCGATGAAGAGGTCGCGGGGGACGCTCAAGAGTACCGCGCTACGAGTCTTCCAGGGGTCCAGGCTTGCGATTATGATGGTATCCGTCAGGTCCGGGCCTTCGTGGGAGGCGTCGCCTCTCCCCAGGAGCAGGAAGTTCGTGTAGCCGTCCTCATCCGTCGGCAGCTCCTTGCCGGCCACGCTGAAGAGCGTGTGGATGCCCAGGAATCCCGAGGACACCAGAGCCTTCACCGTTCCAGCCAGGACCAGCAGCGCCAAGAGGATACCGAGGAGGATGAAGAGGATCCGCCGCAGAATCCGCCGCAGTCTCTGTGTCCGCCCATTGGCCTCCTGTCGCGCTTTCCACCCCCGGTACCATCCCCGCAGCAGCAACCCGATCCGTTTGCTGAGTAGGACTGTCCGTACCAACAAAGCCACTGCGCGCGTCCGGCTGCTCCTGACGACCCCCCCCGCACCACGCCACCCACCGCGCTCAGCGCGGTCACGTCCCGGATCCTCCTCGCGTATGCGACGAGTCGTGAAGGCTGACATGTGGGGACGAGTCTAATTGAGGAGAGCCCTGTCTGAAAGGGGAGTTCCCTTTGCAAAATGACCCGCGCGCCACCGGTGTGGTGGTGTGCGGGTCGGCGGGAGCGGGGGAACGCGATTACCCGATCCAGTTTTCCGGATACGGGTGTCCCCACGCCGCCGCGACGTCGCGGGCGTAGCCGTTGTGGCTGAGGTCGACGCCCTGGGGATCCAGGGCCTCTTCAACCTGCATGCCGATCGGGCGATCGTCGACGAACTCGGCGAGGGCCGCCGCGATACGGGCGGTGGTGCGGGGGGCCGTCTGCGTCTGGACTGCGGACATATTCTTCACCTCTGAGGAACTCAATGCCGGGAGGCCAGGTAGACGACGCGTCGTACCCTCTCCCGGCCGATTTCCGCATCGGAAATCGGCCGGGAAGAGGGATGATAAGGTGATGACAAAGATTGGTGTTAGTTATATTATAAAACTTAATTGATGTTATTGCAACCTCATTGATCATTGAGGAGAAGCTGCAGGAGCAGGAGGAGAATCGGTTGATGCACCAGATAGATCCACAGCGAATACCGTCCCGGCATGCCGAGGGATTTCCAGAGGTCCCACGCAGGCACCCATCTCCATTGCCATCGGCCGTAGATCAAGGACCCGATCCCGGTGCCGATCAGCATCACGCCGAACCACGGGATCAGCGGAACGTAGTCGACCGAGGTGAACGACGCGGGTGGTATTCCGAGCGGGATGAGCAGCGGGGAGCCCGCGCTCCCGGTTGACGGTGCGGGGAACGGGCTCGACGCAAGCATGAGCGCCATCCCAACGATCACATTCCACGAACGGAATCTCGCGAAGAAGGGGAGGAGCAGGGTCCCTGTTCCGATCAAGTGCAGCACACCGAAGCGGACGAATGTTTCTGGGTCGACGATCGCCGTCGCGAGCGATACGACCATGCCCCACGTGAGGATCCACAGGCCGCGTCGGAAATATTTTGCGGCCATCGGTGTCCGATTCCATGACACCGCAAACGACATGCCGGACACGATCAAAAACAGCACGAGCGTCGTCCGCGCCAGCGCCCACCATCCGCCGGAGAACGGATCGATGGCCCATCCGTGGAACATCGCGAGATCGTATGCTCCGTGATACACAACCATCATCACGATGGCGATGGTGCGGAGGAGATCGAGTTCGAGGTGGCGGGAGTGCGATGAAGAGGGCACGGGGGGGAGTCTATACCTCGCTCACGTCGTGAGCGGCTGCTCTCCTGGTTCATGCCCCCTCCCTGCGGCCCCCTCCCCCTCGGCCTCAGCCCGCGGGCTTGCGGCCTGGGAGAGGGCGATTTCACTATGAAATTATTGCGTATTGATCCCGCCCTCTCCCAGCGAAGCGAGGGGGAGGGCCGCAGGGAGGGGGCACAATACTTTACCCTACAAAAAAATCCCTCCTTCCGGAGGGACTTTTCTTTGGAAAGCATCGTGATGCAATCCTCACGCGGCCATGCTTCCGCCGCCGGAGCGTTCCGCCATGAAGCAGTCGCGGCACAGGACGGGCTTGCCGCCCTCCTCCGCCGGACGCGGCTTGAACGGCACTTGGCACGCGGCGCCGCACTTGGCGCACGTGGCGTCGTGCATCTCGCGCGTGGCCATGCGATCGTTCTTGCGAGCCGATCGGCATGTCTTGCAGCGCTGGGGGGCGCTCAGGTTCTTACTGGCGTAAAATTCCTGTTCACCGCCAGTGAAGGTGAACGTGGAGCCGCAGTCGCGGCAGACAAGCTGCTGATCGTCAGCCATAAAAGAGAAAAAAGGAAATAAAGGAATCGCAGATTTCCTTCTTCTCAGTTTCTGGTGACCGATGGTGAACCGGGGCAGATCTGTGCATGAAAGGAATTGCTGCTTCCAGCATACATTGACTTGGATTGGTGTCAATGTCGCTTTTCACCTCTGTCTGAGGATGCCGACGATACCGAAGAATCCGACGATTCCGAGGAATGACTGTCATCCTCGGTATCCCGTAAAGGGACGTGGTCCCCACGGGACTTTACGTCCTCGGATTCTTCGGACTCTTATTTCAAAGTCACCTTCGCGCCCGCCTCTTCCAGCTTCTTCTTCCACGCCTCGGCATCGCCCTTGGCCACGCCCTCCTTGATCATCTTGGGCGCGCCGTCGACCAACGCCTTCGCCTCGCCGAGGGGCAGCTGGGTGATCTCGCGGAGCGCCTTGATGACGGCGATCTTCTGAGCGCCGCCCTCGGTCAGTTCCACGTTGTAGGATGCCCTCTCTTCGGCGGCCTCTGCGGCGGCACCGGCGGGAGCGGCTGCTACCGCGACCGGAGCGGCCGCGGAGATACCGTAGGTCTCTTCCATGTACTTCACGACAGTGCTGAGCTGCAGGATGTTCAGCTTCTCGAGTGCGCTGATGACTGCCTGCTCATCGGCGGTCAGGGTGACGGTGGCGTCGGCCATGGTAGGAGGGAGAAAGAATTGAGAATTGCGAGTTGCTTGCCCGGCGAAGCCCAAATGGCGAAGTCGGGAGAAGGGCAAATTACGCTGCTGGTGCAGAGGCCTTCTGCTTCGCGAGTTCGTTGACGGCGCGAGCGAAGCTCGTCATCGAGCCATGACAGATGCCTGCAAACTGCCGGAGCGGGGAACGGAGCATCCCGGCGAATATGGCGAGGAGGGTCAGGCGGTTCGGGAGGCCCGCCAGCATCTTCGTCTCGGCCCGGCTGAGGAGCTTCCCTTCATAGATGCCGCTGACGAATGCGACCTGCGGGTGATCTTTGGCGTATTGCAGAGCTACCTGCGCGCCGGCCACCGGATCGGTGTAGTTGAAGATGCAGGCGACGGCGCCGGTGAGGGTGTCATCACCCGGTTCGGGCAGGCGGAGTTCCTTGGCGGCCAGGCACATCAGCGTCTTCTTGGCCACCTTCATCTCTGCTCCGGCGGCGCGCAGTTTCCGCCGCAGGTCACTCACCTCCGCGACCGTCAGGCCGATGTAGTTGGCGAAGATCACAGACTGGGACTTCTGCATCTTCTCCTTCAGCTCCTGGAGCTGGACTGCCTTCTGTGCGCGGGTGAGAGCCATACTCTTTTTGAGGGAATCGGGATTCGGACCCCACGTCGCTCTCCGAGCTACGTGGGGCAGGCAGCGGGAAGAGCATTGGGTTTCCCGCAGCCGGGATTCGAAATCCCGGCATAAAACAAAAAGTCTCCCATTGCATGTCCGGGAGACCAGCGAGGAACACGGCACGAAGCACCAAGCCGGGGCCGAGTGACCGATGCTGTATTCCTCGGAGGGACTTATGTCGGGCTGCGCCCTTGTGCCCTCGGTCTTCGGACTACACGCATTCTAGGTTTTCTTTCCGCGATGTCAATGTTATTTGAATGGAAGTTGCTCTTTTGGCTATTACGTGCGATCCGCGATATTGCTTGAATACGGACATGAAGGTTCTTCTCCAGCGTGTTTCCTCCGCATCGGTCAGTATCGACGGTCAGACGATCGGATCGGTCGGACAGGGCTATCTGCTGTTTCTTGGTGTCATGGAGGGCGATACGGAGGCGCAAGCCCAGTGGCTGGCCGAGAAAGTAACGAAATTGCGGCTCTTCGATAGTCCCGATGGGAAGGTCAATGACCGCTCGATTCTGGGTGTCGGCGGGGACATCCTCGGCGTCTCCCAGTTCACGCTCGCGGGCGATGTGGGCAAGGGGAACCGGCCAGACTACACGGCGGCCGCCAAGCCGTCCGTCGCGGAGCCGCTCTACGAGCGGTTCATGCAGAGTCTCCGAGGCCTCGGCGTCGCAAGGGTGGAAACCGGTCGATTCGGCGCGCACATGCGCGTGGAGTTGGTGAATGACGGTCCGGTGACGCTCCTGCTGGAGCATTGAAATCGACCTGCCCGTCTTTACCACAAAGGAACGGCCTTCAAGGGCAGATGGGATCCTTTCATATCCTTTTTGATGGAATGGGCCGAACCGGCTGCTACACTTCCCATTCTCATGCCGACATCCTCCACCGCCCTCGAGCCGCTCCTGACGACGGTCGTGCAATCGTCAGGCATCCGGAACCCGGACCGCGTGCGGAATGCTCTCGCGTTTGCGGAACGACACTACGCCAACCGGATGCATGTGTCGGGCGTGACGCTGACGGAACACGTTGCCGGTGTGCTGGAATTGCTTCTCCCCTTCCGTCCAGACGATGACGCGGTGATCGGGTGTTTGTTCCATCATCTCCTCGAGCTCCGGGCGCTGTCGCTCGGTGAGCTGGAGCAGCAGTGGGGCGCGCGCGTCCGATCACTCGTGAGTGGTGCGCACCTCCTCTCGCACGTGACCAAGCGCGACCGGCGGATGTCCATCGAAGACCTGCGGCTGATACTCCTGCGCGTGTCTGATGACGTGCGTGTACTCCTCATCATCCTGTGTGATCAGTGTTACCTGCTCGAGCGCATCAACGGGTTGCCGCCCGAAAAGAAGCGCATCGCCCAGGATGTGCTGAGTCTGTTCGCGCCCGTCGCCGCCCGGCTGGGCATTCATACGCTTAAGCAGCGTCTGGAGGGGCTGGCGTTTCCGCTCATCTATCCCAACGATGCCGCCCACATCACCGATCAGTTGCGCCTGGTGCACGAGCGGTACCATGACTTCCTGCCCCAAGCGGCAGCACATCTGCAGCAGGAGTTGCGGGCGCTCGGGATCGACACGCAGGTCGATGGTCGGGAGAAACACGCGTACAGCATCTTCGTGAAAATGAAGCAGAAGAGCCTGTCGCAAATCGACCAATTGCACGATCTGTTCGCGCTGCGCGTCATCGTTCCTTCGGTCGAGGAATGCTACCGCGCGCTCGGGTTCCTCCATCAGCTGGGCCGGCCTGTTGCCAACCGATTCAAAGATTACATCGCATTCCCCAAGCCGAACGGATACCAGAGTCTCCACACGACCATGACCCGCCTCCCCGCCACGCCCGAGGGACTGTTCCTGGAAGTCCAGATCCGTACCCCGGACATGCATCGCGATGCCGAGTACGGTATTGCAGCGCATTGGAATTACAAGGAGGGCGGCACCGCCGAGCAGGGTCTGCAGCGCATCCAGTTGCATCAGGTCCTCACGACCCAGCAGTCGGTGGAGCTGCCCGGGGCCCGGGGCAGCCTGGCCGATCACATCTTCGTCCTCACACCCAAGGGGGACATCGTCGAGCTGCCGGAAGGCGCCACCCCGCTGGATTTTGCTTTCCAAATTCACACAGATCTCGGACTGCGATTCCGCGCGGCGCGCGTGAACGGCCGGATCGTCCCGCTCAATGAGAAACTGGAGAACGGCGACATGGTGGAAGTGATGACCCAGTCCACGCCTCGGCCCTCCGAGGAGTGGATCCAGCATCTGACGATGGCATCATCCCGGGCGCGGCTCAAACGGTACTTTCACTCGCTCAACCGCGATCTGTACGTGAATCGCGGCCGCATGCTCCTGAGTCAGGAACTGGAAAAGAGGGGATTGCCTCCGCTCGATCCGGACCTGTCGGTCCTCCGCCAGGTCGATGGTCGGGTGCTCACCCTCGAAGACAGAGAGGATGTTCTCATGAAGGTCGGGCAGGGGTCCGAGCGCGCATCCGCCGTCCTGCAGCACATCGATGTGCAGGAGGTCGTCCGGCTCCGCAGACGCAAGATCCCGTCGAACAGCCGGCTCCCCGCCCGGACGATCGGATCGTCCGGATCGGGCGGGCAGCGCAAGGGCGCACTCGTCGAGCTCGAGGGCGGTTTCCCGATGCCTATCCGCTTCGCCAAGTGCTGCAAAGCCCAGGAGAAGCAGGGCGAGCCCATCCTTGGCTGCATCACCCGCTCCGGTGAAGTGGTCATCCACGTGAAAGGCTGCCGGATGGTGAAGAAGGGGAACCCAGAGCGGAGGGTGAGGGTGAAGTGGACCTCACCCTAGCCCTCTCCCACCTCATCACACGTGCACCTGGCTTCGGTTCTGTTCTTCATGCGTCGGAGCGGGGAGAGGGTGAGGGTGAGGTGAGCATCATCTCCATAAACTTCTCCACCCTCCTCCGCCACTTCAACTCTGCATATTCATCCTCTCCGGGCACCAGGTGCTTGTCGGCATCCTTCCGCTGCTCCGGGGGCATCGAGCGGATCACCTCATCTACCACCGTTTTCATCTCTTCGTCCGTCACCTCGATCTTCTTTTCTTCCAAAGCTTTCTCCATTCCAAACCGCAGCGTGATGCGGCGGCGGGCCTCCGTTGCCAGGTCTTTCTGGACTTCCTCCGCCGTTTTCTTCACCTGCGAGAGCCAGTCATCGATCGTGAGCTTCTGACGACTCAGCCGCTCGCGCAGATTGTCGACGAGTGACCGCGTTTCCTGCTCGATCAGTTCCGGCGCCAGGTCCGCCTGCACCGCCTTCACGAGTCCATCGAGCAACTCCTGCTCCCGGCGTGCGCGATCCATCCGTTCCTCCTCCTCGCGCATGGAGGCCTGCATCCGCCCGGTCACCTCGATGACGGATTCGCCGATGCCCTGCGTCTTCACGAACTCGTCCGTGAACGCCGGGGTCTGCACCTGTTCCACCTTGGTCGCAGTGACGTCGAACGTCACCGGTTTCTTCCGCAGATGCTCGGCGTGGTAGTTGTCCGGGAACGTGATGCCGAAGCTCTTCTGGTCACCTTTTTTGAGGTCCTTGAGCTGTTCCTCAAAGCCCGGGATCAGGCTCTTGCTCCCGATGATCACCGGGTAATTGCGCGCACGGGTGCCGGGCACTTCCGCGCCAGTGTGGTCCTTCGCCACGAAGTCAATCGTGACCTGGTCACCCTCCACCGCCGCCCGCTCCACCTCCGTCATCTGGCGGTGCTGCTGCACCAGGTAGTCCACCATTCGTTGCACGTCCTTCTCGTTCACATTGATCTCGCGCTTCGCGATCCTGATCGTATCCAGCCCCCTGATGGTCACGGGCGGCTTCTCCGCGAACGTGAGGACCAGGGTAAGGGGATCTTTGGATTGCACGTCGACCTTGGGGCTCGCGATCGGCCGGATGCCGTGTTCCTTCAAGAGTCGGTCGAAGAGCGGAGGGAGCAATTGACGGATGACATCGTCGAAGAGCGCCTCGCCGTCCACCTGCCCGCGCACCAGCTCCGGCGGTGCCATGCCGGGGCGGAACCCGGGGATCTTCATTTGCTTCGATACGCGTGCCAGCACCTTCTCTTCCGCCGCCTTCACGTCCTCCGGCGGCACGATGACCGTGCACTGGACGCGGCTCTGGGGGAGCTTTTTGACGGTGGTGGCGGGGGAGTCGGGCATGGGAAGACAGGATACCTATGAATGGCGAATTGAGCATTCAGAATTGCGAATGCAGTGCCAAGTGGCGATGTTACATGATATACACCGGCAATTCTCCGTTCATGTACGATCACATGTAGATCACCTTCGGTATGTATTTGTGCCGGAGGTAATCCTCATCGAAGAGCTCCGTACGCAGGGCAAATGCGTGGGCATCGTTGTGCACTGTGGGGAGAGGACCCAGATGGGGAACGCGCATCGTTGCCGAAAACTTTCCCAGACGATCCCAAATGTCCTGGCGGGATGACTTTGATGCAAGGAACCCCTGTGTATTCTCATCGAAGAATGACCGGAATTCCTCCTCTCGTCGGGGGTGCACGATCAGCCGTTGATGGAAAATATGATTCGGCTGGCAGGTCGGGTGCTCAAATTCGAGGATGTACTCCCGTGAACCGTCCTCAAATTGCGAGTCAGTGACCCGGAGACGTACCTTCCATGGGATGAAATTCACCGCTTTCTCCAGAAATATCTGTCCCTGTTCCGTGTCTTCTGTTCCGGATACAGACTCGTCCGGAACGAGCACGGTGGGCGCAGCGAAATGCTCGAAACGCAGCCAGGCGATCTGACGCTCGTCCTGCCCCAGCCCACCGAGAAGTCTTTTCCTCTCAAGCGTGGTGAGGACTATATATTTTTGCCGGGAGAGTTCCTCCTGCACGCTGCGCAGCCGGGCGCGGTCGGTTTCCAGCAGCTGCGGGTCGTACTGTTCGAGGACTGCCGCTGTCGCGCCTCGCAGATCGGCCTGATACTGCTGCAGCCGTTCCACCGCCGCGTCGATTTCCATGGAAACGCGTACGGCTTCCCGGCCGTCTGTTGCCTCGCGTTCGTCTCCTGGATAGTGTTTTATCTCCTTCACCGCAGCATCGGTGACGGCGCTCTTTCCGGTGAACAGGGTTGCCATGACCGTCGCAATCTCGGCCCGCACCGTCGCTGCCCCATCTGCGATGATGTGATACTGCTCGTCCGCCAGGCGTTCGTGCTCGGCGTGGAATGCCGTGCTCGAGAGTGTCCGCAGGGTCGTCGTGATTGCCATAGGTGCACATTTGCACGCAGTGCGGCACGCGTCAAGAAATGACGACTCGGCCGCACCTTTTCAGCTTACCGTTCCTTTGGATCCCTCCACAGGACCAGCAGCGGCGCGGCGATGAAGTAGGAGGAGTACGTGCCGATGATGGTTCCCACGATCAGAGCGAGGATGAACCAGCGGATGGAGTCGGAACCCAGGAAGAAGAGCGCGAAGAGCATGATGAGGCCCGAGATGGTGGTGTGCATCGTCCGGGTGACGCATTCCCTCAGTCCCTTCACCACCACGTCGGCAAAGGTCTTGTGCCGGTCCTCGCTGATGATGTTGGCGCGCACACGGTCGAAGATGACGATGGTGTCGTTCACCGAGTACGCCAGGATGGTGAGGAGGGCGGTGACGAAGAGGGTATCGAACTCGAAGGTCGTGTAGTGACTCACGATGACGAAGATGCCGCAGGTGATGAGGACGTCGTGGATGAACCCCACCACGGCGAGCGTGCCGAACTTCCAGGGGCTGAGCTTGCGCGGGAGCTTGCGGAACGAGAAGGCCAGGTACGCTACCACCGCCACCGACACGACCGCGATGGCGATGAACGATTTCTGCCGCAGGCTCTGGGACACACTCGGGCCGATCGTGGTGAACTGCAGCTCGGTCACGGGTCCGAAGGCTGACTGCAGATGATCGAGCAGCGCAAGGTGCTCCTCGTTCGTGAGGAGCTTCATGCGCAGCAGGTAGGACGTGTCCCCCCCTCCGTGCAGGGCGGACACGGAGGCATTCCCAAGTTTCTCCCTGGTCGGATCGAAGGTTTGCAGGCTCGCCGTCAGATCGATTTTGGACTTCCCCTCCGGCAGGCGCACCTCCATCAGCGTGCCGCCGGTGAACTCGATGCTGAAACGCGGGCCCCACAGCACGAGCAGGGCGACCGATGCCAGCACGAGCGTGGCTGAGATGGTCAGGAACAGCCGGCTCATCTTGAGAAAGGACATGGGGCTCTATGGTAGGACGTCACCCTGGGCTTGACCAGTGCGGTTCAAGGCGCCGCTGTTATCCGCACCGTTGTCACCCGTCCCGCCTGTCCCATGGCCCAGTGCACGGTATCGTCGCTCTGTTCCAGCAACGGCAGCAGTGAACTGTGCAGGGGGATGCCCGTCATGGCCGGGAGCAGGGAGCGCAGGAGCGGGAGGGGGGTCCGGCCCCAGGCGATCCTGGTTCCTGGGACTGACGGAATGTCGGTCAGCTCGGCTCCTCCTTCAGACTGCATGGCTTCACGAAGTGCCGCGAACTGCCCGCTGACCAGGTACTCCCGTCCCCGCAGCGCAACGAACAGACCGCCGGATCCAGCGTCACGTACGCCCCACGCATGCCACCCTCCCCGTGTTTCCCGCCAGGGTTCCAAGGTCTGTGTGTCAGCGGTGATGATCCTCGATTGGAACCCCTGCTCGAAGCGTCGCTCCACGATCCGATGGTGGAGTGCGGGCGTGGCACCGTCCGTGAGGCGCCGGAGTGTTCGTTCCAGACGTGCGGAGTCCTCGCTGCGCCCGCGGATGAGGATCGACAGGCTGCCGGTGCCATGGGTGGTGACATGCAGAGTGGTAGGGGAGCCCAGGAGATAGGCGAGATCCGCACGACTGACGCTGCTGCCCAAGCGCTCTTGGAACCATGTCCGGGCGAATGCCACGAGCAAAGTCCGCTCATCCGCATCGAGTGTGTCTGTGAGGACGAGAGCGGCGCCCAACGGATCGCCGATGCCGAGCGAGAGCGTGCTGCCGTCGGGGGACCGGGCAGGGTGTGGTGCGGCCCGCAGCGTGGAACCCGCATGCGGCCGGAAGAACGCTGCAAACCAACCGCCCGGTTCGCGGCGCAGGAGCACGAACGATGCGGAGTCTGTTCCGTTGCCCAGCAGCGGTGCAATGGCACGGTCGATACCCGAGGAGGAAAGCGGAAGCAGGAGGCGGGTGGAGAGAAAAGCGGAGGATCTGTTGCCGCCGTATGCGCTCAGGGCCGTGTAGAACGGTGTAGCTGTGAATGGCGGACTCTGCGAACCGAGCAGACGGTCCACCGCGGGGCCGGATGTCGCGACTGCTCGGGATCGTGTGAACCATCCGCTTCCCTCCGTCTCATCCAGTGCCACCCAGCCGATGCTGCCATCCGGCAGCTCCAGCAGCGCGATGCTCCGCAGTCCCTCCGCTTCCGGCACGGTGCGCAAGATCGGGGCAATGGTCGCGAACGCCCGGACATCGTCCGGCCATACGCGCATGAGGAGCGCGAGTGTCCTGTCGGCTGGAACCAGACGAATGAGGGATGGCGGCTGGTTCCTCAGTACGGCCCATACCGAGACAGCGACGGTGAAGGCCGCGAGGAATACCCCCACAGCCCCAAAGAGGAGCTGACGGTGTCGGAAGAGAGAGGAATCGCTCATGGTTCGTTCGATTGTAACCCCGCATCCCTGAGCCTACTAATGAACATCTTTTGTATTCATAAAACATTTCTTACATCGTGCTAGAGCTCTTGGTTGCATCATTAAAAATACAGTCGTACGATATCCGGATTTGCTCCTTCGGTTCGAAAGGGTTTTCCCTGACAGCCGAGGGAGCAAATCGCACACAAACACGGCCCAGCCCGGGCTGTCTCTCTCGAAAAAGAACGGACGCGGATCATTCACAGCAACGGTGGATCGGAGAAGGACATCGGAATTCTGACGTCACTTCTCCTCCATACTCGCAGAGAGAAGAATGGTCTCATCCAATCAAACAAGGCGTCCTTGAGTGACGGGTCTCGTGGGTCCCGACACTCGAGGACACCACTCAGGGAAAGGTGGGTCCATGGGAGGAAAACCGCTAGGTTTTCCTCCCATGCCGTTCTCCTCTCTGCTCTGCAATGTCGCGCCGGAGATGAGAGGCAGCTCTTCCGGCGTGCGCACCCCACTCCCCAGTGTCCCCCCTGCGCTTTTAGCCGGGATGCGGCGGACCGGTACGGGGAACTCGTCAGGTTGCGAGGATAAACAAGGAACCACAGCAAGGCAGAGAACCGAGGACTCCTCTCCTCACGTGCTCCTTTCCACGCATGAGGCTCAGTAGACGTCCCTCACTGAAACTCTATTGATAGCCCCGGAAGGAGAATACACACACAAAAAGGCCGAGTAATCGGTCTTTTTGTTTACACCTCACCCTCACCCTCTACCTCACTTGAGAGCTGGCAGGATTGTTGCTGCTATAACTCGCTCTGAGGATGGGAGAGGGTATGTGTGTGTCTTGTATGGTCTCATGAAACAAACATCCCCTCTCCTCTGTCGGAGGCTCAGGGAAGAGAGAACACGCTCATCATGTCTGTTGCGAGGCGAGGAGAGGGTTAGGGTGAGGTCAACTTCTTCAACCTCTCCCGCGCACTCTCCCTCGTCGGATCCAGCTGCAGCGCTTTCTCCAGCGCGGCGATCGCTGCATCGCGATCGCCCGCTTCCCCGGCGCTCCAGCCGAGCAGTTCCTGGGTCCGCGCGTCGTCGGGCCACTTTTTCACCGCTGTCGCTGCGGCATCGTACGCATCCTTGGTCTGTCCGACGGAGAGCGCGTACGTGACGAAGGCGGTGAAGGCGTCGACGTCGGCGTCCGGAAGTGTGGCCAGGGCCTTGTACTGGGCCAGCGCCGTGTCCGGGTCGCCGGCGCGTTCGGCTTCCATTGCCAGGATGCGGCGCACTTCATCCTCCGGCTGCAGGCCGTTGCGCAGCGCGTACTGCAGGAACGTGACGGCGTTGCGGTGGTCCCCGTTCATCGCGTGCGCGCGGCCCAGGAAGTACTGGGTCTCCGGCTTCTCCGGATCGATGGCGTAGGCCCGCTCCAGTGAAGCAAGCGCCTGCTTGTGGCGCTCAGTCATCAGTTCGCAGTATCCCTGCACGATCCACGCATCGCGGTAGTCGTCGCGCCCACCGAGCGCGTGCGAGAGGAGAGGGAGCGCGATCTCACACTCCTGTACTCCCGCGAGTCCCCGTGCCAGCAGGGTATCCAAATGGGCCTCGCTGCCGTCCGGGAACAGGGCAAATTCATCGTACGCGCGGAGCAGGACGTCGGCGCTGTCCCGGAGTTCCGGCTCCCATCCCGTGACCACCTGCTTGAGCTCGCTCTGCGCCCGCTCGTGGTCGGTGCGGCTGATGGCCAGCAAGGCTAGAGCGTAGTGCTTCTGCGGCGATGCGGGTGCCGCGTCCAGCAGCGTCTGTGCCTCATCGGCCTGCCCGGTTCTGAGGTGCACGAGGGAACGCAGGAGCAGCACATCCTCGCTGCGATCCCCCTCCCGTTCCAGGCGGTGGATGGTGCGGGTCACCGCATCGAACTTCCGCCGCTGCATCTGCGCCTGTGCGAGCTTGCGAAGCGCCACGATCCCGCCTCCGGCATCAACGGCCTGCTGGTACTCAGTTTCCGCCTGCGTCCAATCACCCCCCCATGCAGCCAGATCCCCCCGGCGCAGGAACAGGAGGGAGCGATCGCCCGCTTCGGCGGGGTCGTCGGGCATCAGCTTCGTCTGTCGCGGTGTCTCCTCCGGGCGTATCCACGACTGACGAAGCTCCGTGACCCCCGTCTTCAGCTGCCAGCGGAAGAACGCCAGCGTGGTCCCGGCGACGAGGAGGGCGCCGGCGACGGGGAGGGCGATCCTCAGAGGGAATTTCATCGAGGGGAGGATACCATGAAATAACCACGGTAGAGACGCGCGATTCGCGCGTCTCTACAGGCGAAATATACGATCACCTGTCATCCGATATCCGGGCTCAGCTCGCCGTCCTGCCCGTGCAGCGTCGTCCCGCTGACTGTCGCTTTCGCCGCGGCTTCGGCGATGTGCCGTGGGATGACGGCCTCCACGGCACCCCATTTTGCGTCGCCATTCTCCGGCAGGAGAATGGTCACCTGGTCGCCCACTTCCGCGCGGTAGAATGTGACGGAGGCTAGGAGTACACGGTATGCCTTCCCTTCCGCCAGCACCTTGTACTGCCCATCCTCCTGAATGAGCAGCCCGAGTGCCGTGCGGCGGGGAGTGGGAGCGATCTGCTTGTAGATGAATTTCCCTTCGTCCGTGATGGTGAGCTTCATGCCGTCGCCCTCTACCAGCTTGCTCTTGCTCGCGTAGTTCGCTGGCACCGGGTAGGTCTGGCCGGCGGCATCGACCATATTCTGTCCGTCGAAGATGCCTTCCACCACGCGCCCGGTCGGCGCGCCGCCGCCCGTGAGGGCGCCCGCGCGGAGCATGTGCTTCTCCTTGCCGGCGTCGCTGATGCCCGTGACGTCGCGCAGGAGTGCATGGGCCGTCTTCAATGACGACATCGCGCTGTCGATCAGTTCCTGGATTTGGATGAGTGTGTCGTCGGACATGGGTATTGAGGGAAGCGATTTACCGTTCGTCGACATCAAGGGTGTTGCTCTGGAGCCGGTGACGCATCTCGATGTCTGTGAGGAGACCGGGCTGGGCGCCGATGGCACCGATCACACTGGTCGCATTGATGGTACCAGCACGGAGGATATCTGGCAAGTCACACCCCTCCAGGAGCGCCCACGTGGCACCGGTTCCGAAGGCATCACCAGCGCCAGTCGTGTCGACCACGGCCGTATCGAGAGCCGGGCAGAAGAATGTCTGGTTGCCGTCGGTTGCCACCGTTCCTCCTGCCGCATCCGTGACGCAGATCATCGTTGCGCCGCCCTGGTGCAACACAGCCAGTGCATCCGCGACCGTCGATGCACCGCTGAACTGCAGAGCTTCTTCTTTATTGAGGAGTAAGAGACTCGTGTGCGCAAGCAGCAGGCGGTTGCTCTCTTCCCGCAGGCCGGATTCCAGGTGATACCCGCCCGGATTCCACGTCAGGCCGACCGCGCCGGTGTCCAGGATCGCGAGCAGATCGTCCTCGATCATGCACCCCTGTTCCGGGATGCGGTTGAAGTAGATCCAGCCGGCTTCGGCCGCCCGTTCACGGTCGAACAGCGCGTCGTGCATGTGTTCGTTGACGCCCGGGTTGTACAGGATCGTCCGTTCGCCGGATGGAACGGAGAGAATGAGCGAGAAACTGGATGTTTCGCTGTCGACGATGGTCGCCGCAGCAGTGTTCACCCGCTCCCGCTCAAAATTCTGCAGGATGCGCTGCCCCCACTGGTCGGACCCGATGATGCCGCAGAAGCCGGCATCACAGCCGAGCCGTCGCAACCCGACGGAGGTGTTCGCGGCACCGCCGCCGCAGGCTTCGATCACCTCCTGCACGCGGATCTTGGCCCCCACGGGAAGGCGGATGCTCTGCTGCGTCCCGTCACCGTGGAGCTGCTCCGCCGTGCGGACGAACAGGTCGTAGGTGGCGCCGCCGATGGAGAGGGTCTGGTGCCGGTGACTGGTGGTTGGTTCCACGGTCATGCTGCAGCATTGTGATATGTTTTGCGTAGCCTGTCTTCTTTACTGATCTGCATTGTGCGGTTCAGTTCGTCAGGGATGTAGAGACTTGGATTCGAATCACCTTTCAGCTCGTTCTCGTACACGGTTCCGATGGTCGTTTTTGTTCCTGAGCCCAGATCGAGAACCTTAGAGTAGAACTGCGAGCCGAATGGTGATGACAGTTCGGAGTAACCTTCCTGTCCATATTCGGACATGCCAAGAGCGACGGGCTTCGGGTCATTCCCCAGGCTTTCGTAGAATGAACGGATGAAATTGGAGTTGTAGCAGGTTCCAAGAATGAGGATATCTTTTGTCTTCACATCATCGGTTTCAAGCGTGTGGAAGTTCTTGGCACGTTCAACGAATGCATCCGCCAGCTCGGCGACGGTGATTTTCGATGTGTGTTTTTTTTCGTGGAATCCCTTATCCTGCGGTTCGCCGTCGGAGAGGTAGAGGGCCTTCGGCGATCCATGGCCGTCGAACACGAATGTCGCCGGTGGTCGCAAGGTGCGGATCCGCTCCAGGATACGACGCTTCGCATCCTGCCCGGATTCGTCTGTTTCCTCGGGCCGGATGAAGCTCTGCTCCGGGAGTAGCCCTCCCTGCTTTCGGATACTTTCAATCACCGCCCGCTTTCCGAAACGGTACCTGTCGCCCGATTTCTGCTCCTTTTCCTTCGGGAGTGTTTCCCGGTGCGCGGCAACAAGTACGTTTCTCCCTTGGAAAAGGGTGACATCCCTGTACTTCTCACGAGCTTTCATGATCCGTTCCATTTCGGTTTGTACTGTTTCCTGCGTCACCTCCAGACCTTGGAAGAAAAGGTTTCTGGCAATCATCGCGCGCATCTGTACTTGTTTATTGTAGATGTCGGCGATCCGGTCAAGATCGTCGGACTTCGGGCTGGAAGGAATGGACAAGCCCACCCGTTTCCAGTCGATCCATTCATCGCGCACTGAGAGCACACTCCTCAGTGCGGGATCCCCAGCGAGTTTTTCCTTCACAGACAATGGCTTCACCGTATCACCCGACAACTGCTGCGCGAATTCCCGCAGTTCATCGGATATGCGCTCATGCACCTCCTTGCGCCCATCCTGCGCAGCAGAGTCAGATCGTTCACGGCCCCCCGCTTTCTCTTGCTCGAACGCTTCCATGGCAGGTGATCAGGAACGATACTGCGATTCCACTGTTCGGAGGAACGAGAGCATCCTTTTGCGCTCCCGGCGGTGCGCGGCGTACGTCAGCGTCCCCAGGACTGCTGCGCCCGTTGCACTCCACAGCACCCACGCCGGCACGCCCGATCCCGGCGTCAACGGCGCGCCCTCGTGCAGATCATCGGCCGGGGCGATCTCATTCGGATCGAACGGAAGCTCTTCCGACGCGCTGGGATGGAAACCGGTCTGGTCGGTGGCCGGTGTGCCCTCCACCGTGGCCGCCACGTCGGTCAGCAGGTCACCGGTCACCGTCACCGGTGTCAGCTGCAGGTCGTACCGGATGCCGTTGAGGAGATCCCGAACCATGAAGGACGTGAGTTCGCCGTTCAGGATGCGCTCCTCCGTGTACTTGCCTTTCACCACGCCGTATTTGAGGACGTACGAGGAGAGCACCGGCCCGCCCGGGAATGCCCAACGCAGGTCCAGCGCGCCATCTGCGGGGACCGCGTCCAGCCGGAGGCCGATCGGCGTGGCGACCTTCACGTCGCTCTTCTTACCGCTTTCACGGTCATCCTGGATAGCCGTGACCGCGAAGTAGTACTTGATGCCGGCTCTCAGCTTGGCGATGGTGACGCCGGGGATCGCGTCCTGGTGGTCGATCGTGAGGAAATTATCCGGCACGTCCTCCGACACGTAGATGCGGTAGCCCGTCACCGGTTCCTGGGTGACCGGATCCCACTGCAGATCTACGGCGCCGGGACGCGCTTCCGCGCGCAGGTTCTGCACCTGGGGGAGGGCCTTGGCCCGTATGCGGATGGTGCCTCGAATCTCGGTGACGTTGCCGGCGCCGTCCTTGACCGTGATCACCGGCTGCAGATCGCCCGCCTCGTCCGGCGCTGTGACGAGTGTTTGGTAGATCCCGGGCGTCTGCGCGTTTTCCTGCAGCGCGAACTCCTGCTCGTTCAGGGTCAGGCGAACATCGGCCTGCTTCTCGGTCTTCACCACCAGAAGGACGTTGCTGCCCGCCTCGGGCTTGTCGGGCGTGAACTTGATGGACGTGACCTTGGGGGCGTCCTGGTCCAGAACGATGTGGACGTTGCCCGAATCGTAGCGGCCCGACTGGTCGCGGGCGCGCAGCGTGAATTCCTTCTGGTTCTCCGGCAGCTGCACGCCGACGGAAAACCGGCCGTCGCGGTCGGTTTCCGTTCCTACATCCTCCGCGCCGCCCGTGATCTCGATGTCGGCGTACGCGGGACCGATGCCTTCCACCGTGATCGCGAAAGCGTTGACCGCGCTCTCGGGTTTGGGGGACGTGAATTGGATGCGGTACTTGGGGTCGATGATGTCCCGCCCGGTGACCGTCACGCGCGCTTCGCCGTGGAGCACGTTCTCCGGATCGGTGCGGTCCTCCACCCGCAGGATCTGCTCGCCGCTCTTCTTGAAGATCACGGACAGCGCGATGAGTTTCTGGCCCAGGTTCTTGGGGGTGAAGGCCGCGGACCCTTCTCCGGTCTTCTCACTGAAGTTCGGCAGGATGGCGTCCGGATCGGTGGGGGAGAATACGGCGATGGTTCCGGTGTAGTTCTCCACCGTGCGCCCCTGAGCGTCCACCGCGCGGATGGTGATGGATGTGACGCCCCCGGCCTCCATCTCGGGCGGGTCCGCCGTCACCCGGAAGCCGGCCAGCACGTCAAATTCCTGCGCCCGTGCCTTGCGGATGAGCTGGGCCGCGTACACCCCCTCCTCGGTGTCTCCCCCCATCCCGGCGGTCATGCCGACCGCGACAGCGATCGTCTCCAGGAGGTCGGTGTCACTCAGCAGGTCGATCGCCCGCAGGATGATGTTGCCGGGCAGGCGGGTGGAGACGACGAAGCTCTGCCGACCGCGACTGTCGGTTTCGCGCGTGCGAGGGGTGATGGCGTCGGCGGTGCGGCTGCTGATGAGCTTCACCGGACGTCCGCTCAGGGGATTGCCCAGCGCGTCACGCAGCGTGACCGTCACTCTCGCCTCGTCCCGGCCATCCGGGTCGATGTCGCTGCGGTCCGCCGCCACGGTCGACGTGCCAGCGCTCACCCGGTCGGGCAGGACGCGGAAACGCGTCGGGGCCGTCCCGTCCTCGAGCGATGCAGTGTAGTCGCCTGCTTCCTCCAGGTGACCGCCGGGAATGCGCACGCTCCCCCCCCCTGCGGCGTCGAGGGAGACGGGATAACTGCCGCGCACTCCGTGCGGCGCGGTGATGCGGACGGAGACACTCCCGCCGGCCGCAAACCCGCTCAGCGCTGCATCCGTGCCGATGCCTGCCACGGTGTCCTGCACGTGCAGGCTGCCGCCCGCAAGTGCCGGGAACGGGGACAGGAACAGTCCCGCCACGAGCGCGATCCGGAGGAGTGAGTTGTGCATGTATGTAATCGTTTTATTGTAGCAGAATTTGCCGGGTTGCTCAATTCCGCTCTGTATTGCAAGGAACAATTAATAGAAAATGTCCACATCCGTCGGAGGCTCGGTGCTGCACGGTCTGTATGCTATGCCGCTGATGAGGCGTGTCACACCTCCCCTGATCATCCTTGTCCTCCTCCTGTCCGCGTGCACGGGCGGCGGAGGCGGCGATTGCAGCCAGCAGTACTGGGACGGCACTATCGGTCTCTGCCTCCCCGATGGCTGGACGGTGATGGATCGCGAGACGCTCAACCGGCGGGGCGCCCCGTCCGAGATGGTGGCCGGATTCCAGAAGGAAGCGGCGGTGGCTGGCCAGTTCCCCACCCTCACCGTCACGCGCGAGGCGGTGGCGACGGGCATCGATTCCACGGCCTACAGCAAAGCCAGCATCCGGTCGGTGGCCCAGCTCCCCGGCTACAAGCTCTTGGATGAACGCGATCTGCGGATCGATGGAAAACCGGTGGGACTCCACATCTTCAGCGCCAAGCCGCTCCCCGAGGAGCCGGAGCGCCGCTTCTATCAGGTGAGTGTCGCCACCAAGGAAGTAGGCTACTCCTTCACGGCGCTCACTCCTCTTGCGGTGAACGACTCCCTGGCGCGGCAGATCGTCACCATGATGCACTCGATCACGCTGACGGAGCCGGAGGCAGCGAAGCAGGAGTGATCAGACTATCTGTGTATCAGCAGAGTATCAGTGCCACACTCTGATCGACCGCTTTGTTCGCGCTGATATACTGGTACACAGATATTCTGATACTCAGCGAGGTGCCGTAGCCAAGGAGTAAGGCAGGGGTCTGCAAAACCCCCATGCGTGGGTGCAATTCCCACCGGCACCTCCATTTGAAGAAAAATGTGAAAAATGCTATACTACTTCAGAACACACATTCCCCCTCCCCGTATGGTCCAGTCTCGCGATGTGACGGTTGCTCTCGGCGGTGCCATCGTCGGTATCTTGCTTGCCTCCGCAGCAGCTCTTCCCATCGGCAATGCTCTCAGCGCGGACCATGTCGGCGAAGCGGTCATCCGGTCGCCGGCACTCGTGCGCAAGATCAGCGCGCAGCGCAACAAGTCCGTGAAGTCGAGCGATCAGAAGATCCGGGGATACTGGGAAGCGGAGGATGACAACCTGAAGGAACAGGTGACAATGGTCGGTGACAGTTTCACGACCAACTGCGATGCGGCCACGGGGATCGCGGCGGAAGTGGTCGCCTACATTTCGACCATTCTTCCCGTCGATGGCGTGGAACAGACGGTTGCCGCTGCGAACGCGCGCGCGGTCAGCCTCATGACCGACCGGATGGAGACGCTCAAGGAACGCTACTGCAACGGGGAAGCCCCGGCGGCAGCCCCGGCGGCGGCGGTCCGTTCTGTCAATAATCGTTGCTCCCAGTACTCGGGAGGACGGTACACGCAGTGCAAGTTGCTGGAGAAACAAGGGAAGAAGTACCCCTGAGGCGCAGCGCCTCCGGAGACCTCTTCATTGAAGAAATTCCTTGACCAACGCCACAAGGACTCTGCGCGCGTGCTGCGTCCCGGGACCTTGTCTGCGGCGAGCATCTCTAGTACACTCTCCGGAAATACATGTCTCCCCGCGCATCCCCGCCGCCGGCTTCCCGCAACCCGAACGACTACGTGATCGCCACGATGGGGAGTCATTCGGCGTTGCAGATTCTCTACGGGGCGCGGCAGGAGGGCATGCGGAACCTGGTCATCTGCCAGAGGGGCAAGGAGCGACCCTACCGGTCGTACGGTGTGGCCGACGACATATTGCTGGTGGATGATTGGAAGAGAGGATGGAATGCGAAGCTCGAACAGGAACTCATCCGCCGCAATGCGATCATCATTCCGCACGGGTCGTTCGTCGCGTACCTGGGTCACGATCGGGTGCAGAAGATGAAGACGATGTACTACGGGACCAAGGAGATTCTGGAGTGGGAATCGAATCGCACCAAGGAACGTGTGTGGCTGGAGAAATCCAGATTGCTGCTGCCGAAGGTGTTCCAGAAGCCGGCGGACATCGACCGTCGGGTGATCGTGAAGTTCCACGGCGCGGGCGGGGGCTTCGGGTACTTCGTGGTCAAGTCGCCGGAGCAGTTCGAGGAGGTGAAGCGGAAGAAGTATCCGAAGGAGACTGATTTCGTCATTCAGGAGTACATCGTCGGCGTGCCGCTCTACATCCACTACTTCTACTCGCCCATCACGGGGGAACTCGAGATCATGAGCTTCGACAAGCGGTATGAATCGAATGCCGACTCCATCGGACGTATCCGTGCCGAGGACCAGCTCGCGGCAAACATCCACACGTCCTATACGATCGTGGGCAACATGCCCGTCGTCGTCCGGGAATCGATGCTTCCTGAGTTTTTCGAGATGGGAGAACGGGTGGTGAAGGTGAGCCAGCAGCTCTGTGGCCCGAAAGGAAAGAACGGAAAACGCAAAGGCCTCTTCGGCCCGTTCTGCCTGGAGGCCATCGTCACGCGCAAGCTGCAGACCTACGTGTTCGAGATCAGCGCACGCATCGTCGCCGGCACCAATCCCTACATCGAAGGTTCTCCCTACACAGCGCTCCGCTATTGCGAGCCGATGTCGACCGGCCGCCGCATCGCGCGGGATATCAAGCAGGCGATTGAGGAGGGGAGGCTGGCGGAGGTGCTTGGTTGATACTGATAAAGACCGAAAGGACAAAGAGGACCTAAAAGATCTAAAGGAGGCTTCTTTGGGGGTTCCTTTGCGTCTTTTGGGTCTTTTGGATCCTTTACGCTACAATAGCCGACCGATGGAGATCGCCCCGCTCCTGAAAGGCTACAACCTGAAAAATCTGACCATCGGCATGCTCGGCGGCCACAGCGCGCTCGACACCGCCCACGGCGCCAAGCAGTTCGATTTCCATACCGTCTGCGTCGCACGGAAAGGGCGCGAGAAAACGTACGAGAAGTACTACAAGACGCGTGACGAGAAGGGCTGCATCGACGAGGTGATCATCGTGCATGATTTTCAGGACATTCTGAAGGATGAGGTGCAGCAGAAGCTCCGGAAGCTCAACACCGTCTTCGTGCACAGCCGCTACTTCTGGGTTTACTTCAAGGACTTCGCGCGGGTGGAGGATGAGTTCCAGGTGCCGATCGTTGGGTCGCGCCACCTGTTGCGGCTGGAGGAACGGGACCAGTTTTTCAACCAGTACCATCTGCTGAAGAAAGCCGGCATCCGCACCCCACGGGTCTTCGAGAAGTCCAAGGATATCGATCGTCCGGTCATCGTGAAGGCCAGCGAAGCGATGCGGGGTTACGAGCGGGCGTTCTTCATTGTCAGTTCGGTCAAGGAATACGAGAAGACGGGGAAGAAACTGGAGAAGGCGCGCAAGATCAGCAAAGAGTGGCGGCAGGCCCCCATCGAGGAGTTCATCGTAGGAGCGCCGGTCAACTTCAACTTCTTCTATTCACCGCTCACGGGCGAGCTCGAATTGCTCGGGACCGACACCCGGCGACAGACGAACCTGGACGGCTTCCTGCGCATGACGGCGGAGGACCAGATGACCGCCCTCAAGCACTTCCCGCTCAAGATGATCGAGACCGGACACATCGCGTGCACCGTAAAGGAGTCGCTCCTCGAGCGGGCGTTTGAGCTCGGCGAGAAGTTCGTGAAAGCGACCCAGGCGCTGCCCAAGAAGATCGATCCCGGCGGAAAGGGGATCATCGGCCCGTTCGCGCTCCAGGGCGCCGTCGTGGCTGAGGAGGGGAGGGAGGACATCATCATCTTCGACGTCAGCTTCCGCATCCCCGGCTCTCCCGGCACCGCCGCGACGCCGTACAGCGGTTACCTGCATGGTTCATCCATGAGCATGGGCGAGCGGCTGGCCATGGAGGTCAGGCGGGCGGTGGAGGAGAAGCGGTTGGAGGAGATTGTCACGTAGCGAAGCGACGTGACCCTGAGTGGGTCGAAGGGTGACGTAATCAGTATACTGGCAACCAGTACAGGAATCTGAACAGTTTCGCGACTTTTTCACGCAATGTACCGAAGTCATCCGATTCCCACCGCGTTCGGTCTCCCAGTGCGATAGCCAGGTTGTAGAGGAACAGTGAATGGTCGCCGCGGATCTGAAGATTCTCTTCCCAGACATGCTTCGGGAATGAGTCGGTCAGCACCACCTTCAGCTGATCTTTCGTTAGGTCGGCAAAATTCGCTTCGTTCACGATAAGGAACATAAGCAGCGTCACAACGCTTAAGCGCTTGTTTCCATTTGAAAAGTACTGTGAGCCGGCAATGCTACAAATCAGGTATGCAGCTTTCTCCTCGAATGAGGGATAATGACTACTGAGCCTGAGCAGAAATCGCCAATGGTGTAAGAATGTGGGCACTATGTCCACCTACACCTCTCTCAATTTCTTCGAGTTCTTTGCCGCGT
>VMEW01000008.1 GCA_007375735.1 Candidatus Peregrinibacteria bacterium Greene0416_19 | reverse complement strand
GACGTGCCGTTTCGCCTATTGAAACGAGACTCAAAATTGTCCGTTGGTGATTCAGAGAATCTTCTCATCAAAGGGGACAACCTTGAAGCGCTCAAGGCACTCATGCCTTACTACGTGGGACGAGTGAAGTGCATCTACATTGATCCTCCCTACAACACAGGACAGGAAAGCTGGCAGTACAACGACAATGTCAATTCTCCAGAAATTCGTCGATGGTTGGAGCAACGCACCGGAGTGAATGCCGATGATCTGACGCGCCATGATAAATGGCTGTGCATGATGTATCCGAGAATAAAACTCCTCAAGGAATTGCTAACAGAGGATGGTGTGATTTTTGTGAGTATAGACAACAACGAGATACATCATCTCCGGATGCTCATGGATGCAATCTTCGGGGAAAGCAGTTTCGTGACAGTAATACACGTTCAGATGTCTGTTGTTCAGGGACAAAAAGTAAGAGCGGCAAAACAGGGCAACATGGTAAAAAATGGAGAGTATATTCTCGTCTACTCGAAAAATAATTCGGCAAATATCGGACTTCGCCCACTGTATGACCCTTCAGCATATGATGGTCATTACTCAATATTTATCGAGCCTCTAAAAAATGGAGAATATAAAGAACGCAGCCTACCAGAGATGATTTGCGAGAATGATGCCCTTTTCCAGGCTCTTTGCAGTGCCGGATTCGCAAAAGTCACAGGGCGCGGAAGATCGCTTTCGATGAATGATATACCAAATGCTTACATGGCTTTTCCTGCATTTAGAGACTTCATACACAAGAATGCTGACCGGATTGTTCGTGTCCACACGATGACTGAATTGGACGATAGTGAAATTCCAAAAGGTATGGTTCGAGGCAGAACATATACACTCAAATTGGAAAAACGAGAATATTTGGTGGGCATTGATTCTAAGGGCGTAGTAAAACAAAGGTTTCGTTTATCAGATAAAGTTAGGAAGGCTGACGACTATTACAATACCTACAGTGTTACGAATATTCGTGGAGACTGGTGGAGCGGTTTCTATTTGGATATGGGAAACATTAACAAGGAAGGAGATGTGCAATTTTTAAATGGTAAGAAACCCCTACGTCTGATTTCGCAGCTCATTACTTTTGTAACGAATAGCGAAGATATTATTCTTGATTCATTTGCAGGCAGCGGAACCACTGGGCATGCCGTGCTGAATGTAAACAAGACCGATGGTGGCAACCGCAGATTTGTATTGGTAGAAATGGAAGATCAAGTCGCAGAAAAAATAACTGCAAAAAGACTAAAAAATGCAATTCGTAGCCTTCATACAAAATCAAATCCAAATTCTAGTGGCTTCCAGTTCATGCGTCTCGATGCCACGCTATTCGATGCCCAAGGCGACATCAATGAGCCTGTCACATGGATCGACCTTGCCCGCTATGTCTTCTTCACTGACACACAACGAGATATGAACGAAAAGAAAGCGAAGTCGCCCTACGTGGGAAGTCACAGTGATACCGACTATTTCCTTCTTTTCAAGGAACGCGGGAAGAACACGCTCACGAGAGAGACGCTCGCAACGATGAAAGGTACGGGAGCACCACTGCGCGTGGTGTATGCCGACCGGTGTCTTGTGCCAGAGGCGATACTGGAAAAAACACAGACGACCTTCAAACAGATTCCCTATTCCCTTCGTCTCTTCTGACTATGCTCGCTCTCAAACAGTATCAGCAGCGCTGTCTCGATGAACTCTCTGCCTACCTTACGCAGGTACATGCATCGGGCGATCCTGATACGACGTTCTACCAGCAGAAGAAACGTACCTATCAGCCGTTCATTGGTGATCCCAGCAGCCCATTTGTCTGCTTCAAAGTGCCGACTGGCGGTGGGAAAACACTACTTGCATCACATAGCGTCGTTCGTGCCTTCGATCAGTACCTCACAGAGAGAGATCAGTGCGGCCTCGTGCTCTGGCTTGTGCCATCGGATGCCATTCTCACTCAAACTCTCAAGAATCTCCGTGATCGCCGCCATCCCTATCGTGAAGTCCTGGATCATGCTTTCGATAGCCGCGTGATCATTATGGAAAAAAATGAGGCGCTGGCTATCAAGCCTTCCGACATTTCCGACAATATCTGCATTGTCGTTACTACCCTCGCTTCCATCCGGCGAGAGAATACCGAAGGCCTCAAAGTCTATGCACAAAATGGAGCGCTCATGGAGCACTTCCGCCGCCTTCGTTCAAGCGAGCATCTGATCAAAGAAGGCACGACCGTCGTGCAATCACTCGCCAATGTCATCCGGCTCCATCGACCGCTCGTGATACTCGATGAAGGACACAATGCCCAGACAGAACTCAGCATCGAGATATTAAAAAACCTTCTTCCCTCTTGCATCCTTGAGTACACGGCTACACCCGATAGCCTCAGCAATATCCTCATTGAAGTCTTGGCTGTCGAACTCAAGCTGGAGGAAATGGTGAAAATCCCGATCAACCTGAAAAACGTCGCAAGCTGGCGGTCTGCGGTTGAAGAATCAAAAGAAAAGCGAGATGCTTTAGAGAAGCTCGCAAAGAAAGAAGAGGCAACAAGGGGCGGTGCTTACATCCGTCCTATTCTCTTGCTACAGACCGAAATGGAGCAGGAGAAAGAAGGCAAAGTACATGTGAAGAAAATCATCGAGTTTCTCACGGAAAATCTCAAAGTTCCCCGCGAACAAATCGCCATCAAGACGGGCAAAGAGGACGAACTGGCAGCCCACGACGATATTCTGAGTCCACATTGTCCTCTGCGGTACATCGTCACCTGCAACGCCCTCAAAGAGGGATGGGATTGCAGCTTCGCCTACGTGCTCGTGTCTGCCTCGAACGTCGGCACCTCCCGCTTCGTGGAGCAGGTGATCGGACGCATCCTGCGTCTGCCGTACACCAAGCGCCGCAAGACTGATGAACTCAACGAATCTTACGTCTACACGAGCAGCAGGAGGTTCAATGAAGCAGCAAAGAAGGTGGAGCAGGCACTCGTCGGGCAGGGCTACTCGAAGCAAGACATCAAGCGGGCCGACGAGGATTACGAGCCTCCGTATCAAGCCAAGAGGCTCGCAACAGATGAGGAAATCGCCCTCCCCGTTCTTCTGCTTCACGGCGAGCCACTGGAGTTCCGCGATCTTATCCCCGAAGAGTTTACTTTGGAGAAACCGAAAAATATGACTGTCTTCCTGCAAGACCTCGAAACACGCCGGACGAAGATCGACATTACGGAGGAGGGTGTGAAGCGGCTGGAAGAACAATCGGAAAAGCTCGCGCACCTCTTCCGCATGGAGAATGAGCAGACTCTCGTCCAGTGGCTCTCGCATCGTGTGCAGGAGGAGCCTATCGCCTTCGCCGACGTGGTGAAGTTCACCGGCGGCATCGTCACGGCGTTGCTGAAAACTCACACGCTCAAAGCGCTTTACGCCTCCAAGTTCGCACTGATGAATCTGCTTGGGCAGAAGGTGAAGGAACAGCTCAACGAGGAAGCAGAGCGGCAGTTTCGTAAGGCTTTGAAGAAAGGCGATGTCACCGCGAGTCGCAAGGACGGATGGCGCTGCCCGGACGTGCTCACCCTCCTGCACCCCGAAGAGGCACGGCTCAAAAGGCACCTCTTTGACCGCTACGACGCTTTGAATGAAGCAGAGCGAGAAGATGTCGCCAAACCACTGAGCGAGCATCCTGAGGTCGTGTGGTGGTTCCGCAACCCGGCCAAAGGCGAAGGGTTGTTCATTCAGGGTTACCATCCGACCCGATTCTTCCCGGATTTCATCGCAAGAACGAAGAATGGGGCATGGTGGATTTTGGAGTACAAGGGCGAGCAACTTGTCGGTTCAGCAGACTCGGACTACAAAGAAGAAATTGGCAAGTTTTGGTCTGAAATATGCGGAAAGAAATTCCACTTTCACATGGTTACGGAAGCGAACGCGAAAACTGTACTTGAAAAAATGTGTAAGTAATCCCTCTGGTTTATCCCTTACCATTCTTCCCATGCACCCTAAAAAACTCCTCATCGCAGAGCAGGGCAAGGCACTCCGTGAAGAATATGCCAAGAATTTTCCAAAAGAGTGGACTCTCATCTTTGCAGAAGATGGTGAGCAAGCGATAGAACTCATGGACCGAGCACAGCCCGATTTGCTCCTGAGCTGCATACATATGCCGAAGATTGATGGCTTCGAGTTACTGATACACGTACGGGAGAAGCACTACGCCTTCCCTGTGGTCATCCTTACAAATTTTGACCAAGATGACTTCAAGCTGCGTGCGGAAGAGCTCGGAGCGACCGCCTATTATGTGAAGAAAGATTACACAATCAAGATGATCATTCCCGAGATAGAGAAGTATTTGCATCCCTCAGCGACATGAACACGGCGATCATTCTGCACATTCCTCATGCCTCAACGGTAATACCGCCGAAGATACGCTCTACTTTCCTGCTCACCGACAAGGAACTGGAAGAAGAGTTTCTACGAATGACCGATTGGTACACCAATGAGCTCTTCGCTTTGCCAGGGGAGCATGCAGTGACGATCACATACCCCGTGAGTAGGCTTGTGGTCGATCCTGAACGGTTTACAGAGGATGGCGAGGAACCTATGGCAAAAGTTGGCATGGGCGTGATTTACACGCGCACTTCCGATGAAAAGAAATTGCGCCACGATCCGACACCGGAGCAGAGAAAAATGCTGCTGCAAAAGTATTACGAGCCGCATCATGCTCGCCTCACAACCGAAGTAGAGAACATCCTCAAAGAGCACGGGAAATGCCTCATCATCGACGGGCACAGTTTCTCTTCACGTCCTTTGCCTCACGAGCCCGACCAACGGAGCAACAGGCCGGATATTTGCATTGGGACTGACTCCTTCCATACGCCACCTGCCCTCGTGGCTGCTGCTATGAGTGCTTTTGAGGCGCAGGGTTTCTCCGTTGCCCTTGATCGTCCGTTCCAAGGGACTCTGGTACCGATGAGGCATTACCGGAAGGAAAGACGCGTTTCGTCTGTGATGATCGAAGTGCGGAGAGATCTGTACATGGACGAGGAAACAGGCAGGAAGAACGACCGTTTCCCGGCTATTCGTGCTCACCTTGAATCTGCCTTATTCTCACTTATGGAATGTTTTGAAAACGCTGACAAATCGCATGCTAAATCCTCAAGTATGGTACACTGAACTATGACAGCACTCCTTACTCCCCGGCTCGAACAGGCAATTGCCATTGCTGCCCTTGCTCACGAAGGGCAACTGGATAAGGCTCGCAAGCCTTATATTTTGCACCCATTGCGTGTGATGCTGAAAATGCCGTATGAAGATTTGATGATTGTTGCGGTCCTTCATGATGTGATAGAAGACACACGAGAGAAAGAGACTCCTATCACGGGCGCAGAGCTCCTCAAAAAAGGATTTTCTAAAGTGATTGTCGATGCCATAGAAGGTTTGACGAATCAAAATGGAGAAAACTATGAAGAATTTATTGAACGCGCAAAGAGTAACTGGCGATCGCGCAAAGTGAAGATAGCCGACCTTCAAGACAATATGGATCTTAGTCGCATTCGGCATCCCACTGCGGAAGATATGGAGCGGATAGAAAAATACAAGAAAGCTTTATCAGTATTGCAAGCGGAAGAGGAGAAGGAGGGCAATAGTGAGAGAATATTTGATCCAGCACTCATCGAGTATGAAGGAAAGACGTGGTTTATTGACCTGAGTAATGTAGACAATTGGCAGATAAAGATAGTGGAGGCAGACGGATCGAGAAGGCCTGCATTAAAAACAGACGGTGATTTTATGGAAGTTCTGAACATGGGATGGATTATCGAAAGGAATCCAATTTTTCCTTAGTATTTGTTGTCACTTACTACACACTTTTATGGACACCACCCTTACTCCCCGCCACGGACAGAAGGCAGAACGGGCAGCGCGAGAGTTTGTCATCGACAAACTGAAAGATTGCAAGAAAAGACTCGATGGCGATCTGGCTTGTAACCATGCGATCAGGGTTTCCGAGACATTGGAAGGAATGGGATATGGCGAGGATATTGTCATCGCCGCCTTACTGCATGACGTTGTGGAGGACACGGCAACGACCGAGAAGGGGTCAAAGAAGGAGGTGAAAGATCCATCATTGTGAAGCTGTCGGATAACTGCGACAACTCTCTCTCGATTGAGTACTTCAAGCTCTGGAAGGTCGCGGATTACTTGGACTTTGCGAAGAAGGTTCATGCAATGGGCATTGAAGCGCTTGGAGAAGCGAATGAGTTGGTAAAACTACATCAGCAAGGACTTGAGAAAGCGAAAAAGAAAGCAGGAGAAATGGCGCAAGAAATATTACAAAACTGTACGTAGCCGCTTACTCTCCACCAGTTTTTATGACCAACACTTTTCTTACTCCTCGCCTCGAACAGGCAATGGAACTCGCAATACGGGTTCATGGCAACATGAAGCGAAAGGGCGATGATCAGCCCTATTTAGTTCATCCGATGAGTGTTTTAGCGTTACTCGTTAAATGGGGAGCAGACGAAGACGCCTGCATTGCAGGTCTTCTGCATGATGTGATCGAAGATGCTGACAATGATGTCCAAAGAGCGGAATATCGCAAAGAGATCACGAAGAAGTTCGGTGCAGAAGTTTTAGAGATTGTTGAAGGGGTGACCGAGCAGGATAAATCCCTCCCTTGGAGAACGAGGAAGGATTTGTACCTTGAGCATCTCAAAGTGGCATCCGTAACATCCCTCCTTGTCAGCTGCGCAGATCATACCCATAACTCACAATCACTTGCTGAAATTTACGCTGTTGAAGGAGAAGATGTGTGGAAACGATTCAATGCTGGGAAAGAGGAAAAATTGTGGTACCTGCGAGAATCCATTCAAATACTGGAGCAACGATTGGAGGAACGTTACGTTGTGGACTTTCGTACGAACATCGAAAGGCTCTACGAGTTGATGTCATATCCAACATCGCCAAAGGTGGATCATCCAAAGATCTTGTACCCGAAGGTTCAGGCAGACCAGAAATTCATGGACAATTTGGTGAACAGAGTAATCAAAAACCTGGGTTATCGGGTAGAGAGGTTGGATCAGGAGGATCGCCAGATGCGCCGAAAGATGTCCGACAACACGCAAAACCCGCCAACGCACGAACCGGAAGCGTAGGTCTTACCGCTCCTGCTGTTGTCAGCCACCCCTTCTCATACATGATGCATACACCGCACCAGAACAGACCCTGCACACCCATCTCCCGAAATCGGATTTGAATAGGCTCTCAAAAGGTTTTGAACACACCGGACAGAGAAAGTAGTACCGATAGCCATTGCGTAGATTCGTGAGCCTTCCGATGACGCTGATCTCCTGTGTGCCCACCTCCAGAATCGCACTTGTCGCCTCCAGAGGAATCACATCCCTCACTTCGGAGATTCGCAGCCGCTGGCAATGCTCAAGGATTTGTTTTTTCATTGTTATTGGACTCAGAATTTTCCTCTAAATCCTTAGGAGGTGCGGCTTGGTTGAACTGCATGTTCTGAGCGATGATCGCATTCTTCACCTTCACCTGAATGGGAGGATGAGAGATGTTCTGAAGTGCTTGAGTCAGCCGAAGAATCTGATCATTAGCGCTCTCAATACCTCGTCGTATCTCTTTCAAATGTCCGGTTCTTTCCTTCGAGTAGTTCAATGAGTAGGTGCCATCATCATTCTCTTTGTACTTTGTCATTCTAAGCATTCTTTCATAGGTATACGCCAAGCTCCATGCGCATGTAACACGATCGACGAGAATCCTTTTGAGTGGTGTATCAAGAACGTACTGGCTTGCAAGTTCTTTGTGAATGCGATGAACATAGGGTTTCAGATCCGTGTCTGCAAAGAACTCTGGCAAGCCGCCAGTACTAATCATATATTTTGTCACTACTTTGTCTTTTACTACAGCAAGTTCTTTTTCTTCATCCTTTGAGCGCTTTTTTTGTCGATCCAAGACTTTGAACCTTTCTAGGTTTTGACGATCATCGCCTTCAAGATCATTCTCTTCCGGCCTCTTCGACAGATCCTTCTCATGGATGACAACTGCTGTAGTCATTCCCGAATTATATTCTAAATCCTTAGGCTGAGAAGACCTCCAAGCAAATCTGACCCTGTGTGCTTGCTACTTTCCCATGATTCTCTCTATATTCTTTATAGGTTATTTTTAACCATTATTAATATGAATAATGCAGTATTGTCAAATGACAAAGTTTCACGTCCCTCTACAGAGAACAAGAGAGTCCGTGTGGCTTTTTACATGCGAGTTTCCACTGCCGAACAGGAACTGGAAGGCTTCAGTCCAGAATTCCAGCTGGACCAACTGACGCAGCATGTGAAACGTAAAGAATACAAAGGGTGGTACACCAAACCGGAATGGAGTTTTTTCGAAGTCGGTTCCGGTGGAAAGATCGAAGGACGGGCGAAGCTTGCGAAGCTCATGGAGCTCGTAAAGGACGGCGAAGTGGATCTGGTCCTGGTGTGGAAGATCGACCGTCTCTCCCGTGACCTTTCGGATCTTCTGTATCTCTTTGAAACAATGGACAAAAATGGCGTCGGATTTGCCTCCATGAAGGAGGATTTGGATTTTACGGGAGCCATCGGAAAGCTCATTTTCCAGATTTTCGGCGCACTGGCAGAGTTTGAACGGGAGAATATTCGTATGCGCACGGAGGAAGGCAGAAAAGCCTCTGCAAAGGCTGGGAACTACACGGGCGGCACTATTCCCTATGGGTACATCGACGTGCCGAACCCGGGCGGCAAAGGTAAAAAGCTCCGGCTCGTCGAATCAGAGGCGAAGATCGTGAAACAAATCTTTGAATGGTTCGTCTACGAAGACAAGAATGCTCAGTGGATCGCCAAAGAATTGAACAGAATCGGATCGCCAAAAGGAAAGGCGAACCGACGAACCAAAGGCACTGAATGGAAAGAATTTACCGTTCGCAGCATGCTTGCCTATGAGGAATATCGCGGTGTGTTCATCACCAATCGATTCAAGAAGGTAAGCAGCAAACCTCGAAAGTACGAGGAATTACCGAAAGACGAATGGATCATCACAAGGATTCCGATGATCATCGATGATATGCTCTTCTATATGGCGCAGGAGAAACTTCGACGCACCACTGCGAAGCCGGGAAAAGGTGGAGGTAAGGAACAATACATGCTGCGCGGGAAGCTCATCGAGGTCGCAAGTGGACGTGGCTTCGTCGGCTACTTATCGATGAAAAACACCAAAAATTACCGACGAAAGCAATATAAAGCTGATAGCAAATATCATCCAAGTTCAAGCGTTGCCGGGAAACCACTGGAGGATTTCGTCTGGAAGCATATCGAAACGGCGATCAATGACCCCGAAGGTTTCTTGAAGCTCCATACTGAAACGAACCTACAAAATGAGCGAGCCGCAGAACTGACACAACAATTGCGCACATACGAAGATGCGCTGACACAGGTGAATGAAAAAATCGAACGAGTGAAGAATGACTTTTACGAAGGGAAGATTACTGAGGGTGAAAGACAGGGATGGCTCGCAAAATATGAAGACCAGCGCGAGGGTGCATTTGAAGCCAAGAAAAAGACTGAGCGGGAACTATCTCAGCTCGCTTCGTACAGTATGGCTTGTGAACACCTGCGCGAGTTTGCTGGGAAATTTGAGAAAGGCATTAAGGCATTCAGCTATGAGCAAAAACGCAAAATCGTCGATATGCTTGTTGAACGAGTAGAAATCTCGACAGAGGAACCACGGACGGCAAACGTGCTCCTTCGGTTCGATCCGAAGGAAATTGCGTCAAGAATCCCCGGGGTCGAACCCTCTTTGCTCAAACAGAAGCCAAAAAGGAAGGATTTGGCCTCTGTTTACCGCGATAGTGGGGCGAGCGATGGGGCTTGAACCCACGACCTCCAGGGCCACAACCTGGCGCTCTAACCAACTGAGCTACGCCCGCCACGGGACCGCCAAATGGTACCAGAGACAAGAGCTTGTGGAAGCTCAAGAATGCGAAGACACGACCTATCCCCTCACCGCGTCCTCTTGATCGGCTTGATCAGCTGCGGCAACACGAGCTTCGCGCCGGCTTCCGCCACCTTGTCGGATGCCAGGTAGACTGTCTCGGACAGATCCACCCGGCCGGGGGGACTGACGCAGACGTGCTTCATCGTTCCGGCTTCGGATGTCTGCGTCCAGGAAAATCCTCCTGCCAATACCCCCGGGAGGCGCATGAGACCGACCGCCTTGTCCGCCTCCGTCAGCTGTCCGGGAAACCGCTGCTCGAGCAGTGCCTGGATACCATCCACGCTGCACTTACCAATCGGGAACGGGAGGACGGTGAACGTCGATGGGAATCCCGCCTTGCGGAAGGCCGCCTTCTCCTTGGTCACCGTCGCCTCCCACCCGAGCGGCACCTCCGCGTTGCGGCGGGTGAAGGGCAGATAGACGGGCGCCCCGGTCTTCTTGTAATCAGCGAGGAGACGCGCGGCAACCGGAACGGGCGGCAGGACCACGACGAGGAGCAAAGCGGCGATGCAGCGGAGCAGGGGAAGCGGCATGCGTCGAGTGTACAAGGGACAGTGGACAGCAAACAATGTTCACCGGCCGCTGTCCGTTGTCCACATCTGAAAAGAATGATACAGTCAGACTCAATGGCCGAACTTCTTTTCCGCACCCCCATCCCCCTGCGCTCGGCTTCACCACGCAGAGCCGAGCGAGGGAGGGATCTCTGCGCTCAGTAGCCGTGTTCCACTCTCGTATGTCAGAACCCTTGTTTCGTACACCGAAAGGCACCCACGATGTGCTGCCGGAGGACCATCAGTACATGACCTACATCAAGAAAGCCGTGCGGCACCGCTCCCGGCAGGCCGGCTACAAGCGCATCGACACGCCGATGTTCGAGTACCGCGGCGTATTCGAGCGGGGCATCGGGGCTCACACGGACATCGTCGAGAAGGAGCTCTTCCTCGTATCAGGTCCGAGGAGAAAGAACCAAGAGGTGCACTCCTCCAACGGGGAGGAGGAGGTGGAGTTCGCCTTGCGCCCGGAATTCACCGCCGGCATCTGCCGGGCGTACATCGAACACGGCATGCAGCAGCTGCCGCAGCCGGTGGAGCTCTACTCGATCGGCCAGTGCTTCCGCTACGACCGGCCGCAGAAGGGGCGCTACCGCCAGTTCCATCAATTCGATCTGGAGGTGATCGGGCTCCGCGACCCCAGCTTGGACGCACAGCTCATCTACGTACTGACCAAGATCCTGAGCGACCTGAGGATCCTGGACCGCCTCACGCTCCAGATGAACAACATCGGCATGACGGACAACCGCATTGCCTACATGCAGGCGTTGCGGGATTACTTCATCGGCAAGGAACGGCACCTGCCGGAAGAGGATGCCAGGCGGCTGCAGACCAATCCGCTGCGGTTGCTCGACTCTAAGCACGAGGACACGCAGATCCTCCTCAAGAACGCCCCGTCCCTGGACCAGAGCCTGAGTGATGAGAGCAGGCAGTTCCATGCCACACTGCTCGAGTATCTCGATGAGCTCGGCGTGGCGTACGTCCACAATCCCCGCCTGGTCCGCGGGCTGGATTACTACACGCAGACGGTATTCGAATTCTGGGACTCCAGCTCCGGCGCGCAGAACGCCATCGGCGGCGGCGGCCGCTACGACGGACTCATCGAGCTGCTGGGGGGCAATCCCACGCCGGGCGTCGGGTTCGCCGGCGGCATCGAGCGGATGATCTGGCACATGAAGGAGGCAGGCGTCACTGTCCCGAATAAGGATCAAGTGGACGTCTTCGTTGCGCAACTGGGACCCGAGGCGAAGAAGAAGTGCCTCTCACTCGTGGCGCAGCTGCGGGAACTCGGCGTCCACGCCCTCGGAGCCCTGGGTGAAGCCAGCCTGAAGAGCCAAATGCGACTCGCGGACAAGTTCGAGGCAACCTACACCCTCCTCCTCGGCAAACTGGAAGTGAAGGAAGGTACGATCATCCTGCGCGACATGAGGGCCGGGAAGCAGAAGCAGATCCCCTTCGGGCAGGCGATACCGGAGGTCGTCGAGCTCCTGGGGAAACAGAACCTCGACACGTACGTACTGAGGGATGGGATCGGGGGGGTGGATGAGGATTGATCAGATATCCAGGTTCGTGACGGTCTTCGCGTGCGTCTGGATGAACTTCCGCCGCGGCGCAACTTCGCTCCCCATGAGCGTGGTGAAGACGGCGTCAGCCTTCTCCGCGTCTTCGATCATCACTTTCAGCATGATCCGGTTCTGCGGATCGAGTGTCGTTTCCCACAGTTGCTCCGGGTTCATCTCCCCCAGACCCTTATACCGCTGAATGCTCACCTTGCGCGCCTTCTTCGCATGCTTGGCTGTCTCCCCTGCCGTTGCCTCTTCCTCGGACTCCTCGGACTCGTCGGACTCGTCGGTATCCTCATTCTTGATTCCCCATTCCTTCAACATCGCACCCTTCTCTGAGTCACTGTACGCGTACCGGACATCTTTCTCCTTCTGCATCTTGTAGAGCGGCGGCTGTGCGATGTAGAGGTACCCGCCCTCGATGAGCTCTGGAAAGTAGCGGTAGAAGAGAGTTAGCAGGAGCGTGCGGATGTGGGCACCATCCACGTCGGCGTCGGTCATGATGACCACACGGTGGTAGCGGAGCTTCGACACGTCCTTCACCTCCCCCACGCCCATGCCGAGCGCCACGATGAGCGCCTTGATCTCGTTGTTCGCGAGCATCTTATCCAAGCGCGCCTGCTCCACGTTCAGGATCTTGCCCTTGAGTGGAAGGATAGCCTGAAACTCCCGCTTGCGACCCTGCTTGGCGGAACCGCCGGCGGAATCCCCCTCCACGATGTACAACTCGCACTGGGCCGGATCCTTGTTGCTGCAGTCGGCAAGCTTGCCGGGAAGCGTCATGCCCTCCAACACCCCTTTGCGGATGACACTGTCGCGAGCGGCGCGGGCGGCAAGCCGCGCGCGGGCGGCGAGCAGACACTTGGCAATCACATCCTTCGCCTCACCCGGATGCTCTTCCAGATACTGACTCAGTTTCTCGTTCACGACCGTCTCGACGGCGGTCTTCATTTCGGCATTGCCGAGCTTGCCCTTCGTCTGGCCCTCAAACTGCGCGTCCTTCAGGCGCACGGAAATGACGGCGGTGAGACCCTCACGCACGTCGTCGGCGGTCAGGTTCTCCTCTTTCTCCTTGAGCAGCCCGAAGTTGCGGGCGTACGCATTGATCGTACGCGTGATCGCTGCTTTGAAACCGGTCAGGTGATGGCCGCCTTCAACCGTGTGAATGTTGTTGGCGAAGCTGACCACATGCTCCTGGAACGTCTGGGTGTACTGCAAGGCCACTTCCACGAAACCCTCCGGCTGGTCCTTCTCGAACCAGATCGGCTCTCCGATCGCCTCCTTGGATTCGTTGAGATGCGCGACGTACGCCGCGATGCCTCCCTCGAAGTGGAAGCGGTAGAGCCGCGGATACGCCAGATCTTCCTCGGGTCGCTTGCTGCGCGCATCCATGACTGAGATGCTCACACCCCGCGTGAGGTAGGCCTGCTGACGGAGGCGCGTCAGGATCATGTCCAGGCTGAACTGTGTCGTATCGAAAATCTGGGGGTCGGGCGAGAACTGGATGAATGTTCCCCGCTTGTCGGTCTTCCCCTGCGTTTTCACATCCATCGTGGGCTTGCCTCGGGCGTACTCCTGCGCGTAGACCTTGCCATCGCGATACACCTCTGCGCGCATCTTGACCGAGAGAGCATTCACAACCGAACCGCCGACCCCGTGGAGACCGCCGGAGACCTTGTAGCCGCTCGCATCGCCGCCGAACTTGCCGCCCGCGTGGAGGGTCGTGAGCACCACCTCGAGCGCCGGGCGCTTGACCACGGGATGGATGTCAACCGGGATGCCGCGCCCGTTGTCCTCCACGCTGACGGAACCGTCATCGAGGAGCGTGAGCGTGATCGTGTCGCAGTGCCCGGCCATCGCCTCGTCGATCGCGTTGTCGACGATTTCCCAGACCAGGTGATGGAGGCCGCGCTGATCCGTGGATCCGATGTACATGCCCGGACGCTTCCGGACGGGATCGAGTCCTTCCAGTACCTGAATCTGTTCCGCTGTGTACTTCTGAGCAGTCATAGCGTGGGAACTGTACCGAACAAGCCGGCCTGAAACAACGGTTTTTAGCAGGAGGAAGCCATTTTTTTGAAGTATTGCATTGTTATTTTTCTCTTTTGTTATACCGCTATACGTCTGTTTTTCCCTTCTCCTTGCCCTGATCTTCGCTCTCCCCTACCCTACACGGGCTATGGCCATCCACGCTCACAAGAAAGGCGAAGAGTCCAACGATCGCCTCCAGCAGCGATTCAAGAAACAGGTCCAGAAGACCGGCATCCTCAAGCTTCTCCGTGAGCGATCCAGCTACAAGCACCCCCTCACGCGCCGCCTCCAGCGGATGCGCGCCCTCAAGCGGGAGAAATACCGGGCGGAAAATAAGAAGAAGCAGTTTTACAGTAATATGTGAGCCGTATGGCGGACCAAGGTACATCCGCGCCGGCGACCAAAAGCGACATCCTCTTGATCCTGAAAAAACTTGAGGAGCATGACGGAAGATTTGATTGGATGGATGACAGATTCGATCGCATCGAGAAACGTTTCGATGCGCAGGATAAACGGATCGGCGATTCCGAAGAACACATTGTCTTCATGTTCGCACTGCAGGAAAAGCACATCGACCAGGTCGCAGACGATATCCTCTTGGCAATGGAGACCCAGTGGCATGATCAGAACGACGTCCTGAACGACAAGTTCTCGCTCATGAGCGATCGCATGACTCGCGTGGAGGAAGCCGTGGGAGTGTGAGCGGCATAGGTGCGTTCCGCCTCTAATCCAGCGCCGCCTTGCTCGCACTCAGTTCCGCCAGCTGCGCCGTGATGCTGGCTTGGCGGGTCTGGTTGTAGGTGAGCGTCAGGTCGTCGAGGATGTCGGATGCGTTGTCGGTGGCGTTGCGCATGGCAACCATGCGGGCCGAGTGTTCGGAGGCCGCGGCCTCCAGCACCGCCTGGTACATCTGCACCTGCGTGAGTTGGGGGAGGACGGTCGAGAGGATGTCTTCAGCAGACGGCTCGAAGAGGTACTCCCCGCCGGCCGGCAATGTCCCCAGCGCGATGTCGACATCACGCGGGGCCTTTCGCGACTGCGCGAGGCTCCGCAGCATGCCGCGGAGCTCCGTCTCAGAGAGAGGAAGCAGGAGCTTGACTGCCGGTTCCTGCAGAAGTGCGGAGACGAAGTCCGGGAAGATGAGGACGACGTGGTCGACCTCGCCACGGAGGAAAGCATCGGCCGCCATCCGCATGATCGGGCGGGCATCGCGGGAAGTCGGGTGGTTGCTGAGTGCCGGGAACGCCGCGAGAATGTTCTGCTTGCTACGAGCCAGGAATTGCTGGCCCTTGCGCCCCACCGCGATGAAGTCCACACGCTCGAACGAAGGGAGCGATGCGAGCTGCTGAAGGTACTGGTTGGTCGCGCGGAAGAGCTGCGTGTTCAGGCTCCCGCAGAGTCCGCGGTCGGAGGAGAAGAGGATCGCGAGCACCTTTGATGGTTTCTGCTCGACGAGGAAGGGATGGAGACTCGGACGCTGCGCCGCGATCTGCTGCAGCATCTGCCATGCGAGGAGCGCGTAGCGGCGGAGCACTTGCGCATTCTGCACTGCCCGTCGCATCTTCGACGCCGCGACAAGCTCCATCGCCTTGGTGACCTGGCGGGTCGATTTGATCGCCTTCATCTTGCGCCGGAGATCTCTAAGATTTCTTGCCATGGAAGGACGTCAGGAGTCGCTTGAGCTGCTCTTCCGCCTCCGGCGTGATCTCACCTGCGAGCGTCTCGAGGAGATCGTAGTGCTTGCTCCGCATGTCCCCGAGCAACCGATGCTGGACGCCCTTCAGCTGATCGACGGGCACCTCGTCAAAGAGGCCATTGACCCCCGCGTAGAGCAGAACAACCTGCTCCCCGACCGGCATCGGCCGGTACTGCTCCTGCTTCAGGAGCTCGGTGAGCCGCGCGCCGCGGTCGAGCTGCTTCTTCGTCGCCTGGTCAAGATCGGATCCGAACTGCGCGAAGATCGCGAGTTCCCGGTACTGCGCGAGGTCCAGGCGGAGCTTCCCCGCCACTTTCTTCATAGACTTCCTCTGCGCAGCCGAACCGACGCGGGAGACGGAGAGCCCCACGTTCACTGCCGGACGGATGCCTTTGTAGAAGAGATCCGACTCCAGGTAGATCTGCCCGTCCGTGATGGAGATGACGTTCGTGGGGATGTAGGCGGACACGTCCCCCGCCTGCGTCTCGATGATCGGCAGGGACGTGATAGTCCCGCCGCCGTGCTTCTCGTCCAGGCAGCACGCGCGCTCGAGGAGACGCGAGTGCAGGTAGAACACATCGCCCGGGTACGCCTCGCGTCCCGGCGGTCGGCGGAGGAGCAGCGATACCTGACGGTAGGCCCATGCGTGCTTGCTCAGGTCATCGTAAATGCAGAGGACATCCTTTCCCTGATCGAGGAAGTACTCCCCCATCGCCGTGCCCGCGAAAGGGGCGATGTAGGAGAGTGCCGCCGGCTCGGATGCGCCGGCGGAGACGACGATGGTGTAGTCCATGGCGCCGCCTGCCCGCAGGACGTCGACGATCTTGGCCACTTTCGACTCCTTCTGCCCGATGGCGACGTAAATGCAGATGACCGGGCGGTCCGTCGTCTGCGTCTGCTTCTGGTTGAGGATCGTGTCGACGACGACGGCCGTCTTCCCCGTCTGCCGGTCCCCGATGATGAGTTCGCGCTGGCCGCGGCCGATCGGGATCATGGAGTCGATAGCCATGATGCCGGTCTGGAGCGGGACGGTGACGGACTTCCGCTCGATGACGCGCGGCGCGATCTTCTCGACCGGGTACAGGGTCGTCCGGGGGATCGCGGAGCCGCCGTCTTTCGCCTCGCCGAGCGGTGAGACGACGCGGCCGATCAGCGCCTCGCCGACCGGCACCGAGAGAATCTGCCCCGTTGCCTTCACCGTGTCACCCGCCTCGATCTTGCTGTCATCGCCGAGGATGATCGCGCCCACTTCCCCCTCCGCCAGGTTAAGGGCGGATCCGAGGACTCCCTTCCCGAAATCAATCATCTCGGAGGCACCGATCTTCGAGAGGCCGCTCAGGCGCGCGATGCCATCCCCCACTTCGACCACGGTGCCGACATTCTCCCGCTTCACATCCTTGCGGTGGGCGGCGATGCGCTCCTCAAGCGTCCGGACGATGGTCTGGCTGAGCGTCATGGTCTGAGGGGGAGAGGCTGGGTGAGGGAAAGCGCGAGTTGATCGAGCGCACTGCGGAGGGACGCATCGAAACGATCGTCGGCGCTCCGGAGGACGACGCCGCCGATGAGACCGGCATCCGCCGTCTCCTCCCATTCCACGATCCTCGCGAGCGTCCGTTCAAGAGTGGAGACGAGCGTCTGTCCGGCAGCGCCGAGCGAGCCGGTCGGGGAGGTCATCGTGACGGGGACCGCGTTCTCCCGCGCAAGCGCGGCATGGCGGACGAGGCGCGGGAAAGTGCGCAGGGCATGCGAGAGACCGTGGGTCTCGAGGAGAGACAGGGAGCCGTCACACGCGTTCCCGACCTCATCCGGGGGAAGCTCCCGGCAGAGTTCCACGAGCGCCTGCGCGATCTGCCCGGGGGTCGGCTTCATCGGAGGAGTGAGGGGAGTTCCTTGTTGAGGGACGAGACGATCCGCTCCTGATCCTTCGCCGTGAATTCGCGTGCGAGGATCTTCTCGGTCATCCGCACAATCATGGAGACGAGCGTGCCCTGCACCTCCGCGAACACTTTCGCCCGCTCCTCCTCCAGCTGCTGGCGCCCGCGGCCGAGCAGACGATCCGCTTCCGCTTTGGCCTCATCGACCATCTTCCTTCCCGCCGCCTCCGCCTCCCGTTTCGCCCGCTCGAGGAAGGCGCCGGTCTCCTCGTCGATCTTCCGCATCTGCTCGAGGCGGAACGCGTCGAGCTCCGCTTTCTGATGCTCGATCTGCTTCACCTCCTCCATCGCCTTCGCGATGCGGTCGCGGCGGCGGTCGAGGAGATCGAGGAGCGGCCGGTACACGAAGTACGTCAGCACCCCGAGCACGATCGTGAAGTTCACGATTTGTGCCAGGAGAAGCTTCCAATCGATGCCGAGTTTTGTCAGGAGTTCCATGAGTCTTGGAGTGTGTAGTTTGTAGTTGTTAGTTTGCAGAACAACGGACGCTGCGCACACGTTCTACAAACTACACACTACTCACTACCAACTATTAGACGAACTTGATGATGAGCGCCACGACGAGCGAGTAGATGGCGATTGCTTCGGCGAAGGCGACGGCAAGGACGAGCGGCGTCTGGATCTTGCTCGCCGCCTCGGGGTTGCGGCCGATGGCCTCCATGGCCTTGCTCGCGATCCACCCGATGGCGAAGGCGGGCATCGCGGCGCCGAGGAACATCGTCAGGGAGACGTAGAGATCCTTGTTCGCGAGCATCGAGCCTGCGGCTGCGACGGTCTCTGGTTCGGACATCATAGAATTGACAGGGAAAAGAAAAAAGGAGAGAACGGTAAACGCGCGGATTGTAGGCATTCCCGGGGCGACAATCAAGGGTCTAAGAAACCGGTTTGGGAGGGGCGCAGCGGAAGATCGTCTCTCCTGAACTTCCTGCATCCGTCGTCACGCACGGGCATGCTCCCCGTGCGCCACCGTGGCTATCTTCAGGAACACAACCGTCAAGAGCGCGAAGACGAGCCCCTGGATGAACCCGACGAAGATCTCGAGCCCGAGGAACGGGAGCGGCGCCAGGTACGGGACGAGGAACGCGATGACGACGAGGAGCACTTCGCCCGCGAAGATGTTGCCGAACAGACGGAAGGTGAACGAGATGATCTTCGCGAACTCCGCGATGAGTTCGAGGATGCCCACAAAGCTCATGATAGGATCCTTCCACGGGGCGACGAAGAACTTCGAGAGGTGCGGTCCGACGCCGAGCAGCGCGATGCCGAAGACCTGCGTCATGACGACCGAGATGACGGCAATCGCGAGCGTCATGTTCACGTCCGCGTTCATGGAACGCAGGAGCGGCAGCATCATCGGATGTCCCTCATGCACGCCCGCGATCGTGATGCTCCCGACACCCGGCAGGATCCCCATCCAATTCGCCAGCACCAGGAAGAGGAAGATCGTCGCGACGAGCGGGAAGAACCGCCTCGTGAGCGCTCTGTCCTGGACCACCGAATCGAAGAAATCGAAGAGCCCGCCGACGATCATCTCCATGAGCACCTGGAAGCGGCCGGGAATTTCCCGGTACCGCGTGCGCCATGTGCAGAGGGCGAGGATGATGATCACGCCCATCGCGAGCCACGCCATGAGCATGGTATTGCGGATCTCGAAGGACCCGATGAGGCCGATGGTCTCGGAGGCGAGAGTGGGGGCGGTGATGGCGGCCATGCTGCTATCCTAATTGAAAACTGAGAATTGAAAATGCTCTTTAAGAAATAATTGTACGGATAAGCCGTTTTACTCCAATCCAAGAGAGAGTCAGCGCGATGGCGAAACCAAGGAGAAGCAGAAACGGAGAGGTGCCGAAGTACCGGTCGAGGTATGCCCCTCCGAACCCGAAGGCAGCTGCGGGGATGGCGATGATGTATCCTAGGTTCCACGCGAGGCGGAGGGCGGACCAGAGGGTTTCCTGCTTGTACTGCCGCTGTTCCGTGCGGGCGTTCATGACGAGCGTGGCGGCAGGCCTCTGCGCGCGCGGTGCCTGCGGACCGTCGTCAGCCGCGAGAGCTCCTTCTCCAGAATCGCCGTCGCCTCCGCGAAGCCCTCGGCGTCACCCCGGCGCTCGGCCACGAGTGTCTCCGCCCGCTCCTTTGCCTGGATGATGGCCGTTTCCTCCGCCAGGCGTTCGGCGGGATCGGCACTCTCTGCGAGGACGCGCACGGTCGTGCCGTCCACCTCGATGACGCCGCGAGTGACCGCGAAGATCAGCTCCTCAGATCCGCGGCGCACGAGCATCGATCCGGGCACGACGATGCTCATCAGCGGGATGTGGTGCGGGAGCACGGTAATCTCGCCATCGGGCGTGGGGAGCGAAATGGAATCCGCATCTCCTTCGAACACGGGGCCGTCGGGGGTGATGATTTCGAGCTTCAGCATCGGAGATGGTGGGAGCAACAGAGCCTCGGAGGAGCTTCTTAGCTTATCAGCTGATTAGCTTCTTAGCTTTTATGAAACAAGAAGTGTGTAACGGTCGATCTCATTTTTGAAGCTAAAAAGCTAAGAAGCTAATAAGCTGAGAATTGGTCAGGCTTTCACATCCTCAATCCCCCCCTTCATGTAGAAGGCCTGCTCCGGCACGTCATCCATCTCTCCGTCGAGGATGGCCTTGAAGCCCTGCACCGTATCCTGGCGGCGGACGAACTTGCCGGGGACGCCCGTGAAGGTTTCGGCGACGAAGAAGGGCTGGCTGAGGAATTTCTGGATCTTGCGCGCGCGCTGGACGGAGCACTTGTCGTCCTCGGAGAGTTCTTCCATCCCGAGGATCGCGATGATGTCCTGAAGCTCCTTGTAGCGTTGCAGAACCTTCTGGACGGAGCGGGCGACACCGTAATGCTCCTCGCCGACAATCTCGGCGGTCAGGATGGTCGACGCCGAATCGAGCGGATCGACCGCCGGGTAGATCCCCAGTTCGGCGAGCGAGCGGGTGAGCACGATGGTCGAGTCGAGATGACCGAACGTCGTCGCCGGAGCGGGATCGGTCAGGTCGTCGGCCGGGACGTAGACAGCCTGCACGGATGTGATCGATCCTTTGTTGGTCGAGGTGATGCGTTCCTGCACCTGCCCCATCTCGTGCGCGAGGGTCGGCTGGTAGCCGACGGCGGAGGGGATGCGGCCCAGGAGCGCCGATACCTCGGCGCCCGCCTGGGTGAAACGGAAGATGTTGTCGATGAAGAGCAGCACGTCGCGGCCTTCGTCGTCGCGGAAGTACTCGGCGAGCGAGAGCCCGGTGAGCGCCACGCGCATGCGCGGCCCCGGCGGCTCGTTCATCTGCCCGAAGACGAGGGCCGTCTTATCGAGCACGCCAGACTCCTTCATTTCATAGTAGAGGTCATTCCCCTCGCGTGACCGCTCCCCCACTCCCGCAAAAACCGAGAACCCGCCGTGCTCCGCCGCGATGTTGCGGATGAGTTCCTTCACGACGACGGTCTTCCCCACCCCCGCTCCGCCGAAGAGGCCGACCTTGCCGCCCTTGAGGATCGGGCAGAAGAGGTCGATCACCTTGATCCCCGTCTCCAGGACTTCCGTCTTCGTGGACTGTTCCGTGAAGAGCGGCGCCGGGCGGTGGATGGGGGACTTCTTCTTCGTCTTCACGGCCGGCAAGCCGTCGATGGGGTTTCCGAGGACATCGAACATCCGACCGAGCGTCTCCGGCCCCACCGGCACCGAGATCGGCCCCCCGGTGCTCTCCACCTGAGTGCCGCGGGAGAGGCCGTCGGTGGAACCCATGGCGATCGTCCGGACCACGCCGCCGTCGAGGTGCTGCTGCACTTCGAGTATCAACGATTCTTTCTCCTTCCCAACCGCGACCTGCAGCGCCGTGAAGATCGGCGGCAGCTTCTCCCCCTGAGGGAATGCGCAGTCGACGACGGGGCCGATCACCTGGGCGACGGTGGCGGGCATAATGGAATTGCGAATGGAGAATTATCGAGCGGCGGTATCCTAGGGGATGCCCGCGGGCGAGACAAGGGTGGCAAATGCCAGCCAAACTGCGTTGTGAGAATGATCGGAATGTGATACCATGAGCGCTGTCATGTCTTTTCCGAACGTCGCCATCGAATTGATTCCGGATTTGGAGCAAGGCGGTTTTACCGCACACATTCCGGATATTCCAGCCTACGGAGAAGGCGAAACGGAAGAGGAGGCAATTGCAGACCTGAAAGTCGGATTGCAGGCTTTTATTGAGGAAAATGGCATGCAAGCCGCTCTTGATCTCATCAATTCTCCTTCGCAGCTACGTGAAATGAATTTCGGCGAGCTGGTTGCTCATGGCTAAGATGCCGCGCGTAACCGGGAAGGAGATGATGCGATTTCTCGAGAAGCGCGGTTTTTTCTTGCGCAGGGTCAAGGGCAGCCATCATGTCATGCGAAGAGGAAATGTGCAGACCGTCGTGCCGGTGCATGGAAATAGGACTCTCAAGACGGGAACCTTCGGGGGTATTCTCCGCGATATCCACATGAAGCCGGATGTATTCGAGCGTCTGTGGCGCGAATAACGAAGCAGAACTATCAATGATGCATTCGAACAAGCATCTCATCGACCACCTCTTGCGCCGAAAGATTATCCGTCTCAATTTCGACGTAATGGCCGCCGGGAAGCGACATCGGCGTCGGATTCGAAATCATCGCATCGATCTTGTCGAGAAACTCCTGGGAATCGGCACCATCCCGGGCACGGGCAAGGACGCGTTGATGTCGGACAGGTTTACTCACCTTCAACCAGAAGCACCACACCTCACAATCTTTGGATGATACGGCCTTCGCGATCGCATCGAGTTCGGCCTGGCTCCACACCAGTCCGCTGCAGATGACGACCGGAAAAGCTTCGTCGAAGAAATTGCAGATGACGTCGGTGCAATTCTTCAGCTTGATCCGTCCCAAGCGATCATCGACGATGAAGGGTTCTACATTGAAGAGGTGGTCCGCGTCGACAAGGGCGTTCTCCGCGATTTTTGCATGCAGAATATTGCTGCACGTCGTTTTTCCGGATCCGCCGAAACCGCTGATGAGGATCAATTTCTTCACCTTCAAATTATACTTTTATTGTCGATCAGTGTCATTCGTGCGGCGCTTCCAATTGTTCATCGCATAGTGATACGCCCCCGGAAAAGCGACATATTGCCCGTTCCCATCCGCGTCACTACGGGTTGAACGATTCGTTCTTCCCGCTGTATTTCATTCGGGAGCAGCCTCGCGGCACCTCCGCAAGAAACGAGCACGGACTTCCTTCTCTTTCGAGCATTCTTCCGTCATGCGCTATGGATTCCCGTAGGTTTCCATACTCTGATGATGAGAAAAGAACGGCGCACGGCGAGTGATAATCGTGATCATCACTGCATGAACAGAGCGCACGAGGATGTTACCACAAAAAAACGGAGCTGCATGTGCAGCCCCGTCGAAGATCAAATGTCCAGAATTCAAAGAGAACTCAAGCATTCGATCTTCAAGGTTCTCAGGAAGCCCGGACGGAGCCCGAGGCGACGACGTCGTAGGCGCCGTCGCTCCAGTAGCCGAGGAAGAGCCGGCCGCCAACCCAGCACACGCCGACCCAGCGGCCGCCGGCCGCCTGCACCGCGAAACGGATAACGTATCCGTCGCAGAGCTTTTCGCCGCTCTCGGCATAGTGAACGATGCCCGTGTAGGCATTCTCACATGGCTCGATCAGACGCTCCTTGGGAAAGCGCTCGATGTGCGTTTTCTGCGCATCGATTCGCTTGTTCCAGGAATCCGGTAGCGGCTTCTTGCGGACGAGCAGCCAGGGTGCGGTGATCGTCTGGGACGACCACTTCTCGCGCTCCTCTTTGCGAGCGAACCACGGGTCATCCGGATCGTCGTTGAAACGCTCCGGATGCGCGGCATGAACACCGGAGAGATCGAGCGGGTGCGTGGCGAGGAGGACAAATTCCAACGCGCACTCCCTCAATGTTTCCTCCGTGAAAGGAATTTCACGTCGCGCCGCCAGCTCGGTTTCGGTGTAGACACCGAAGTGCTGCTGTACAGCCGCAACGCCATGGAAGTTCTGCGCGCCGAGGATTTCCCGGGCCTTCCGGTGGCTCTCCGGTTCCTCGAACGGCAAAACAGGCGCCATGCGTGCGACCCGGAACTCGGGAGCGCCGGCCTGGATGTAGCGCACGAGGCGCCGCATCATCACAGGATCGTCGACGCTCGGCTGCAGCTCGTCAGCCTCAATATCAAGGCCCTGCTTGGTTGCCCGCTCGCTCCATGCGAGCAATTTCTTCACCAACGCGAATTCTGTGCCGATAGGGTTAGCCATCGCGCACCTCCTTTGTCTTCTCCTCGACCGTGAGGAGTACGGGCTTGTCCGAATGAGACAAGCATCCAACTCACCAAACAATGCGCTCGGTGCTTGTCTCAACATACTTCCTTAAAACCTTGCCGATGCTCACAAAGAACATCGAAGGTACTGTAAACCGAAATAGACATCCTGTCCATACCAAGAATTCGCACAGGGGCGTCAGATGAACGCGGTCATCATGGACTGTCAGGGAACTTTCAGTGCGCAGTACTTCTTCCACCGATGCATCGCATAGTGATACGCCCCCGGCACCAGCGACAGCACGATAATAGCGAGGATGACGAGTGTGAAATTCTCCTTCACCCACGGGATATTCCCGAAAAAGTACCCCCCGAACACGAACAACGCCACCCACACGATGCCGCCGATGACGTTGTAGCCGATGAATCGTCCGTACTTCATGCTGCCGACCCCGGCGACGAAGGGGGCCAGCGTCCGGATGATGGGGATGAACCGCGCGAGGACGATCGTCTTCCCGCCGTGCCTCTCGTAGAACTCTTCGGTACGCATCAGGTGCTCGTGGTTGAGAAAGGGGATCTTCATCCGGAATACGCGCGGTCCCAGGAAGTGGCCGATCGCGTAGTTCAGGGTGTCTCCGATGACCGCAGCCGCGGACAGGAGCGTGAACAGGATGAGCGGATCGAGCGACCCGCGGGCGGCGAAAGCGCCCGCGGCGAAGAGCAGCGAATCACCGGGCAGGAACGGCGTCACGACCAGTCCCGTCTCGCAGAGAATGACCAGGAACAGAATGGCGTACGTCAAAGCGCCATAGTGCTGGATGATCAGATCGAGATGTACGTCGAGGTGGAGGAGAAACTCGAGAAAGAGCGCAAACATGTGCATCGGATCCTACAAGCTACAAAGCTACCGCGTAAAGCGGCACGTGGGCCGCCACGGAACGTAGAGCGCTTGCGCTTCTACGTTCCACGCGGCTTTACGGGCAAGTTACTGGAGCAGATCGATCGCCTTCAGCAGCTGATCGTCCCTGTCGCCGGGGGGCAGCTGGTAATCCGGCGTCACGCCGCTCGCGTCGATCTTCCTGCCCTGAGGCGTCCGCCATTCGGCGATCGTCATCTTGAAGCTGGAGCCGCTCTTGAACTTGAAAATCTGCTGCACTGTGCCCTTGCCGTATGTCGTTTCGCCTACGAGCATGGCACGACCGGTTTCCTGCAGGACACCGGCCACGATCTCCGATGCGGAGGCCGATCCCTTGTTAATGAGGACGATCATCCGAACCGACGGATCCAGGACGGCCGGCGCATCGGTGGGTTCCACCTCGGTCTTGTCCTTGGTGATGATGGAGGCGTACGGGCTCCCCTGCGGCAGGAAGGCGCTCACGACCACCGCAGCCGCGTGCAGGTATCCGCCGGGGTTGTTGCGGAGATCCAGGATCAGTCCCTTCGGGCGCTTGGCATTCAGTTGCTCGATCGCCGCGCGGAACGTCTGTTCGGTGATCTGCCCGAACTGCTGCAGTTTCACCACCGCGATCTCCCCCTGCATGGAAGCCTGCACTTCCTCGAATGTAATGGTATTGCGGATGACGGTGACCTCGAATTCATTGCCGCTGCGGCGGATTTTCAGCTTCGCCTCGGACCCCTCCGGCCCACGCACCTTCCCGACCGCATCGTCCAGGTTCAGCCCAGCGAGGCTCTGGTCATTGACCGACAGGATGATGTCGCCCGGCTGCAAGCCCGCCTGTTCGGCCGGGGAGTTCTTGAGCGGCGAGACGATGATCAGATCTCCGTTCTTCTGCTCCACCTGCGCGCCGATGCCGGTCACCTTGCCGCTCAGCTGCGACTCCATATTCTGCGTGGAGACGGGACGCAGGTAGTTGGTATAGGGATCATTCAGGCTCTTCACCAATCCCTCGATCGAGCTGAATCCCGGTTCGTCCCCGTTGAGCTTCTCTTTATGGAGGTAGTTGTCCTGCAGCAGATCCCACACGGTGTCGAGCTCGTCCTGCTTGGGCAACGGCCTCTCCGGCTCCACCTTGATGATCGGGATCTTGATCCGGATCGTGGGGACCGCAGTGTCTTCCTGAATGACCGTACGGAGGATCAAGCGCGCTTCCTTGCCGGTGAGCGCTTCCCTGGCTCCGAAGAGCCGCTCGCTCCTGGGCTCCATCCACTTGCGCTCCACCGCGGCGGCGATGGCGCGCCCCTCCGCCGACCGCGGGCGCACATCCCGAAACCGGATGGCGGGCTCCTTGGCCGGCTGCACCCGTTCGATGGCCGCCAGGATCTGTACCGCCTGACTGCGGGTGATGGGTTGGGCGGCGCGGAAGTCTTGCTTGAACGCGGACAGATACCCCAGTTCGTGCGCGGTCTGCACGTAGGGCATCAGATTCCTGGGGATACGCTTGAACGGCAGCTTCTTCGTGTCCTGCATCAGATTGACCCGCAGCCCCCCCATCGCCGCCCGCAAAAAATCCCCGGCTGACACCGGTTCGCTGTCCGCGATGCCACGCAGGAATTCCCCGGTCGCGGACGGCGCGCCGAGTGCGGGGAACGGCAGGGTGATGAAGAGCAGGAACGCGGCGACGGACCGGCGGACCCGGGCGGGGGACAGGACAGGACAAAAATGCATGAGAACGGTGAGAATCGGCGTGCAGGTGACTCTACTGCGCTTCATCGCTCAAAACAATCCATTGTCTTCCTTTTCTTGAGAGGATGACAACGAGTACGAAGAATCCAACGAATACGAGGAGCGCGCTGCGCGCGAGGCAAACAGGTAATCCTTCCACTCCTTGTACGCCTCATCTTCCTCACGCGATCTCTTCTACCACCACGTAGGTGTCCGTCGGCACCAGGTGCCCCCGCCGCTTCATGTTCTCCTTGCGCTCGAACAGCCAGGTGAGCAGCCAGAATCCGCCGACGACGTAGAGCAGGCTCGGCACCAGGATGATGGAGATGATATGCAGGGGTGAACCGTCGCCGGAGCCGACCAGATCGCCGATGGTCCGGGGGTTGCCCGGCAGCACATCGGGGAGGGTGACCAGGAAATTGGAGATAGCGTGGAGGAGGACGGCGGCGGCGAAGCCGGTGAGCACCATCTCGATCCGGAAGATGGATTTCTTCTCGAAACCGAGAAGATCGTGCAGGTACTCGAGCACGCGGTACCGCCTCCCCAGTTCCTCCGCCTCGCGGAGACGCGGACCGGCGAAGATCGCGAGCCCCAGGAAGTAGCCCATGATGCCGGTGGAGACGATGTGCACCATATTCGTTAGGATCGCCCGGCCGGTGACATTGCCCAGGAATCCGCCCCAGTCGCGCTCTGGCTTGAGCAGGTATTCGCGGATGAAGTTCACGAAGTACCCGGACTGCGACACGTTCTCCGCAAAGGCGAACCCGATGGCGGTCACGATCGCGAGCTGCATCACGTCATCGATGCTCTCGAAGATGCGTCCGCCGGCGCGGCTGAGCACCCAGTACTTGCTGCCTTCCTCGATAAAACCGACGCAGAGGAAGGACAGGAAGAGCGCCACGAGCGTGGTCTGCACTTCCGAGACGCCCTGGAGCTGGCCGTTCACGAAGGAGTGGGCCGACGCGTTGAAGCTCTCCGGCACCACGCGGAAGAAGAAGAACTGCAACTCCACCTTATGCCGCACGAGCGCGTCGTAGAAGAGAATGGGGGCGGTCGACAGGATGCCGGCGAAGAACAGGAGCAGGACCGCACTCACCCGCTCCCGATGGTAGGAAAGGAAGAGCGCGCACCATACCCCCGCCGGCACCAGCGCGACAGCGATGGCAATGAGGTGCGCGGTGCGATCCGCGGCCGACTCGCGCACGAGCATCTGGAGCATGATCCAGAAGAGCGCCGTCCCCAGGACCGCCGCCTTGGTCTGCGTCTGCCACCCGCCAAAGAGGAACCGCCAGCCGATCAGGAGCAGCACCACCCCGAACGCCATCAGGTGCGGGCTATCGGCGAACCGCTGTGAGAAAAGTTCCCTGGTGACGGTGATGAAGCCCAACGAGAGCAGCGTCCCCAACACCGCCGCGAAGGCCAGGTGCCAGTTGCGGTTCCGCACCCTGCAGAGCACATCCAGGCCTGCCAACAGGAGGACCGCGACCAGCACGGTGGCTGTCTTGCCGGTCGAGAAGGGCAGGGATGGATCTATCGGCATAATCTTGATATTATAGCATTTTTTTGGCTTCAGGTACACTGCAACACTGGCTGCGGTGGAGTGAAAGCTTTAAGCTCACCGGGCGTCCGCCGACTCCACGTTCCCCATCCATCGACGATGGCAGCCCAATCCCTCGATCAGGTCGTCTCCCTCTGCAAGCGCCGTGGGTTCATCTTCCCAGGTTCGGAGATCTACGGCGGGCTGAGCAACAGCTGGGATTATGGGCCGCTCGGCGTGGAGCTGAAGAAAGCCCTGCAGGACTGGTGGTGGGACCACTTCGTGCGCCGACGCCAGGACATGGTGGGCATCGATCCCGCGATCATGATGAATCCGAAAGTGTGGGAGGCAAGTGGCCACGTCGCAAATTTCAACGATTCAATGGTCGACTGCAAGAAATGCAAGGCACGGCATCGCGCCGATCACCTCATCGAAAATGCGCATCCGGAGATCAAGGCGGAAGGCAAGTCGCCAGCCGAGCTGACGGCCGTCATACGCGAGAAGAAAATCGCCTGTCCAAATTGCGGGGACAAAATGCAGCTGACGGATGCGCGCAAATTCAACTTGCTGTTCCGCACCCCGCTCGGAGCCATGGTGAGCGAGAGCAATCTGGAAATCTATCTCCGCGGAGAGATCGCTCAAGCGATGTTCGTGAACTTCAAGAATGTTCTCGGCACCACGCGCAAGCGCCTGCCTTTCGGGATCGCATCAGTCGGCAAGGCGTTCCGCAACGAGATCACGCCCGGCAACTTCATCTTCCGCACGCTCGAGTTCGATCTGATGGAGTTCGAGTACTTCATCCCGGAGGAGGAATGGGAACGCATGTTCGCGTACTGGCTCGAGGAGCAATTGGCATGGGTGAAGGAACTGGGTTTCGCATCGGAACGCATCCGGACCCGCGACCATTCTGCGGACGAACTCGCTCACTATTCGAAAAAAAGCACCGATGTGGAATACCTGACGCCCTTCGGCTGGAAGGAGATGTTCGGGCTCGCGTACCGCACGGACTTTGATCTGAAGAATCATATGCAAAAATCCGGCGAGGACCTGCAGTACACCGATCCCGACGACGCCACCAGGAAATTCATCCCCCACGTGGTGGAGCCCACCTTCGGCCTCTCGCGCCTGACGTTGATGACGCTCCTGGAAGCCTACGACGAGGAAAAAATGGAGAATGATGACACCCGGACCGTTATGCGTCTGCACACCCGCATCGCGCCGGTGCAGGTGGCCATTCTGCCGCTCAGCAAGAAGGAACACCTGATCGCTAAGGCACAAGAGTTGTACAAAAAAGTTATTCAAGAAACGAACCTCCGCCTGGAATTCGACATCACGGGCAGCATCGGCAAGCGCTACCGGCGGCAGGACGAGATCGGCACGCCCCGCTGCATCACCGTCGACTTCGGCACGCTGGGAGAGGATAGCGCGCAGGGGGAGAGGGACACCGTGACCATCCGGGACCGGGATACGCTGACACAGGAGCGCATTGCCATTGGGGATCTGATCAAGAATCTGGCGAAGAGCCTCTGAGCCGGGTGGCCGGAAACTCCGGGGAACCGGTGGGCGCATCCGCGGTCCACGCATCCCCGTCTTGGAGTGTCCCAATGTGACCCGGATCTGCCAATCATCGACCGCGCGCATTGCGCTCGGCCGGTTCTCTGTGTATATAATGGAGCCATCCACTCCCGCCGATCGCAGCGGTCCTGGCGCGTAGCGCCACCCTGAGTAAGCCCCAGAGGGCGCATCGAAGGGTGACCTCGCGTATCCTCCGCACCGGCGATATGACAGCGGGAGGCAGCTCAAGGATTTCTTCACCCCTCGTTCTATGTCCATCCCTTCCGAGAAGGAACTGCTGGCAGCGGCGTGCCACTTCGGCCACCGCAAGGAAAAGTGGAACCCCAAAATGGCGCCGCATCTCTACGGCGTTCGCAAGGGCATCCACATCTTCGACCTCGTCCAGACGCGCAAGCATCTGGAAGACATGTGCAGCGCCCTCAAGACGCTGCACGCCGGAGGCAAGACCGTCCTGTTCGTCTCCACCAAGCAGCAGTCGATCCCGCTGATTGAAAAGCTCGCCCACGACCTGGGGCAGCCGATGGTGACGAAGAAGTGGATTCCGGGACTGCTCACCAACTGGTCCACCATCAAGCGCCGGCTGAAGTACTACCTGGATCTGCAGCGGTCATTCCAGACCGGCGAAGTGGAGAAGTACACCAAGAAGGAACAGACCTCGCTCCGCAAGAAACTCGCGAAGCTGGACAATGCGCTGGCGGGCGTGGCGAGCATGACGGGCCTGCCGGACGCGGTCTTCATCCTGGACGCCATGCGCGATCGCGTGGCGGTGCTGGAGGCGGCAAAACTGAGCATCCCCGTCTACGGCATCTGCGACAGCAATGCCGACCCCGATCATTTCACCATCTACGTGCCGGCCAACGATGACGCGGTGAAATCGATCGAGATGATCCTCCAGACCGTGCACTCCGAACTCGGCGGCGCCAAGCCGCGCAAGAGGGAGGAAGCGAAGGAACAGGCACCCGCTCACGCTGTGCAGGGCCCGATGATCTCCGTCGGTTAACGACCACCTTGCTATTCTCCATTCTCCATTCCGTTATGCCTCCCATTCCCGCCGCTTCCGTCGCCTCGCTCCGTGCCCGCACCGGGGTATCCATCCTCGCCTGCAAGCAGGCATTGGAAGAGTCTGGCGGGGATGAGGAGAAAGCCATCGAGATTCTGCGGAAGCGTGGCATCGCGCAGGCCGTGAAGAAAGCCGACCGCGAGCAGCACGAGGGCGCCATTTTCATCGCGCAGGGCAACAAGAAGGCAGCCCTGCTCCTGCTGCGATGCGAAACCGACTTCGTCGCGCGCAGCGACGACTTCATCGCAATGGGCCAGGGCTTGGCACAGACGGTGCTGGAGAAAGGCAGGGACGCCGCAATGGCCGACCTGGAGAAGACCGTGCCGGAGCTCGTCCAGAAGCTGGGAGAGAACATCTCGACCGGAGAGGTGAGGGAGGCACAAGCTCCGAGCGTCGGCACCTACGTGCACAGCAACCGTAAGATCGGCGTCATCATCGGCCTGGACAAGACGGGCGAGGAAACGAAGGCGAAGGATGTGGCCATGCATGCCGCCGCCATGAACCCGCAGTACACCAACCCCGAGGACGTGCCTTCCGATACGATGGAGAAGGAACGGGAAATCTGGAGCGAGCAGATGAAGGACGGGAAGAAGCCTCCGGAGATCCTGGAAAAAATCATCCAGGGCAAAGAGCGAAAGTTCCGGGAGGAAAACGCGCTCATCAAGCAGCCGTTCGTGAAGGACTCGTCGATGTCGGTCGAGAAGTACCTCGGGGGGGCGACGGTGACGGAATATGTGCGGGTGACGGTGTAACGCGCGACCCTGCATTCAATGTCCCCGGTAGAGACACGCACCACGCGCGTCTCTACGCATGGGCGCAATCACCATTTGTGCCACGGCTGCTCGATCTGATCGAGCGGGATGTCATCGATGGAGACCGGCGCCGCTATGGCGCTGTCGGTGAGCGCCGTCCGCATGCGACGGAGGAAGAACCACACGATGCCCAGGAGGGAAACGGAACCGATGCCGATGCCGCCGAAGAGCAGGAGGCGGGAGGGTGCGTCTGCTGCAATGCCCGTCACGCTCCCTGCCGGACCGGCGCCCGCGGCGCGATGTCCTGCACCGCCCTTGCAGTCTGAGGAACAACCGTCGCCGCCATCGCACTCCTCGCCCTGATCCACCACTCTGTCCCCGCAGCGCGGATTGGAGCAATTGAGCCGACAGGCGTTGGGCGATGAATCGGAGTTGCGCGGACCGTCGTCACACTCTTCGCCGTACTGCTTGAACCCGTCGCTGCACCGGGACAACCGGCACGTATTGGTGCATTCGTCGCTGCTGTTCTTATTGCCGTCATCGCATTCCTCATCCGTTTCGACGACACCATTGCCGCACGAAGCCAGCCGGCAGCCATTGGAGCAGCTGTCGGTGGCGTTCTCATTGCCGTCATCACACTCCTCATCACCCTGCAGAATGCCATCGCCGCAGCTGGCCCGTCGGCAGCTGTTGCTGCAGGCATCGCCGTTGGCGGTGTTTCCGTCGTCGCAGTCTTCCCCCGTCTGGATAAGGCCGTCGCCGCAGCGGGCGAAACGGCATTGATTGGAACACGCGTCCGCCTCGTTGCGGTTGCCGTCGTCGCATTCTTCGCCAAATTGAAGCAGCAGGTCCCCGCACCGGGGCAGGCGGCAGACGGTCGAACATGCGTCCGTGCTGATGTCGTTGCCATCGTCGCATTCCTCGCCCGGCTGGGTGATGCTGTCGCCACAGCGGGCGCGCCTGCACGCATTGGTGCAGGAGTCGGTGCCCACGGTGTTGCCATCGTCGCACTCTTCCGTCAGCTGCATGAGCCCGTCCCCGCACCGCGGCAGGCGGCAGACATTCGAGCAGCCATCCGCATCGATGCGATTGCCGTCGTCGCACTCCTCCGTCCCCTGCCGGATGTCGTCCCCGCAGTAGAGCGGCACGACCGTGGGTGCCGACGGGGGTGAACCGGGCGACGATGCCGCGGATGATGCGGATGCCTCCGGCGGAACGGACGTGGACGCGGCGGACGCCGTCGGCCGGGATGCGCTCGGCGCTTGCGCGCCCGCGCCTGAGGATCCGGACCGACTGGACGCGGGGCCGGCCGATCCCGACTGCGCGGCTGCAGGAGCGGATGAACTGGCGGGGCACGCTGACAGAATTTTCCGTCGGCAGCCGCCCGTGCAGACACCCTGATCGTTGCACGTGGGCGGCGTGCAGTAGGCGCCGCAGGCCCGGCCGGTGAAGCGACGCTCCGTGGTCAGCTGACCGGTCTCCGGGTCGTCCACGTACACTTCCGTCTGTTCCGGTTCGCATTCCTCACCCAGATCGGCGGCGACGGTCCCGTCCCCGCAGTAACGGAGCAAACAGGCGGTCGTGCAGGTGCTGCGTGATCGGCCGTTGTTGTAACCAGCGTCGCACTCCTCCCCCTGATCGATGGTTCCGTTGCCGCACGTCGCGGGAGCCGAGGAGGATCCCGATGCCTCCACCGGACAGCCGGGGAACCCGTACGGCTTACCGATGCATTCCTGCTGGGCGGCAACCGGGCGGAGCTCCGCCACAAACGTGCCGAGCAGGAACCCGGCACATGCGAGCACGATCGCCCATGGGGGACTGGTGTGTTTCTTCAAATCTGTCAATTATAGCATTTTTCGCTTCCCTGAGCAATTACGGCCCAGCTTGTAGCTGGTCAGAGCGATCTTCCAATCAGGCACAAAATCAGGTATAATAGTGATAAATGCCCAACACACACATTCTGGTCGCGGAAGATGACGCGGTGCTGCGCAACCTGTACGTGAAGAAGTTCACGGCTGCCGGCTTCCAGGTGCGCATCGCCGAGGACGGTCAGAAAACGATTGATGAAATTATGAAGGAAACACCCGCGCTCCTGCTGCTCGACATCCACATGCCCAAAGCCGACGGCTTCGAGGTCATGAAGCAATTCCCCAAGCCGGATCGGACCTTCCCGATCATCCTCCTCACGAACTTCGACCAGGAGGAATTCAAAGTGCGGGCGGAGGAGCTGGGCGCGGATGACTACTTCGTGAAGAAGGACATGACGATCCGGTCGCTGGTGGAGATGGTCCAGCGGCTGCTGCACAAGCCTGCTTCCTAAGAAGTGAAGAGCTGCATCAGAGCTTTAACCACGCCAGCCACCGACTGAGCCACGACAACCGCAGAGGTCCTGTGAGCGGCCTGCTCTTCAGAATGTCCCGGCGGAGGATCTCGCGGATTTTGAAAAGAGCGCCTTCCGCGGTATCGTCGAAGAGCACATTCACTTCTCCCATCTCGTCCAAGGAGGACCGCATGAGATTGGCCGATCCGACGAAAACCTGCCTGCGGTCGACGAGGATGATCTTCGCGTGCAGGAAGCCCGGGTAGACGAAGATGCGCAGACGCGAGGGATCGCTGAGACGGACGAGCTGGGCGATCGACTGCCAGGTCGCGTGGTAATGCACGTCCAGTTTCTCGGGTGCGATGAGCGTCACTCTCACCCCCCCGTGGGTGAGCCGGACGAGTTCTGCGAGCACCTGCGGATCCGAAATGTAGCAGTGCTCCGCCACCACGGACTTGCGTGCCGACCGCAGGAGCCGCATGAGCACCGGGCGTATCTCGCGCCGTCCCTCGCGGTTCATGACCAGACAGGCGCCGCGGTCGCTGCTCCGGACCTCTCCGTCCGTCAGGTAGTGAGAGACGGAGGAATGATCGCGGAGCTCCACCAAATAGTCGTGCCATTTGAGGTATTCATCCTCGGAAATGTTCATGCCGGTGAGGAGCAGAATCCTGTCGTCGATGATGTAGACCTTGGCATGGTCGTTGTTATGACTGTACGTGATGCGTATGCGGGGATGGCTCCAGAAACGCTGCCACATGGGATCGTGCGCGCTCCGGGTCGCGAGGAAATCCTTGTGCAACTCGAAGACATCCCCCGCCGCCTCCTTGGTGATATCGATCTGCACACCGCGATCGGCAAGACGGACGATTTCGGCGGCCATGCGACGCCCCAGAGCGTCGTCCTTCCAAATGAACATCTGGATGATGACGGTATGCCGGGCGCGACGCAGGAGCTTGCAGATCCGCGGGAATGCTTCCTGATCCACCCATACCCTCACGCGCGCGACAGATGAGATCCGCTCGATCGCCTTACGCGTGTGCAGGAGGACCTCTACCCGCAAGCGGTAGAAGAGCCTCCACCCCTGCACCCGCCGTCTCCCTAGCTTTCCGAACAGCTGTCGCAGGAGCACCCGCGACAGCGTGTTCATACGGCGGCGGAATGTGGCGAAGAACACAGGGGAAGAATGGCGGGTTTGCGGCCCGAAGGGAAGAGTGTGTCCGAGGCCCGAAGACGTGGAGCAAAAGCCAAAAAAATGGTACAATATCAGGATACACTGTGTCAGGATATTTCCGTTCTCAGACCCCGTTTGATGGAGACGTTCCTCATCGCTACCGGCATCATGGCGACCCTGTGTGGAGGACTCTGGGGCTTCTTGGCCTGGATGCGACTGCGACAGGATCACCGGCGAGAGACGGATCTGGTCTTTCTGCAAGTGACGATGCCGAAGAAGGAGAGCAAGGAAGACAAAGAGGTAGAGTCCGAGCAGTTCTCGGCGAGCAAGGATTTCAAGGAGGTCGTGGGAGTGATGGACCACCTGTTCCAGTCCCTCCACAGTCTCTGGAACAGCCGCATCAGCCGCCACTGGAAGGGGCAACCCTTCTTCAGCGTGGAGTACGCCGCGCTCGCGGGCGAGATCCTGTCATTCTTCGTCTGCCCGCGGAGCATCGCATCCCTCGTGGAGAAGCTCATCACCTCCTTCTACCCGGATGCGATCGTGGAGCAGGTGGAGGACTACAACATCTTCACCGAGAAGTCCTGCTCCGCCGCGGAGATGCTCTTCCCGAGCAAGCACTACTCCGCCGTCTTCAAGACGTACCAGCAGCTGAAGAGCGACCCGCTCAACACGATCACCAACGCCTTCTCCAAGCTGAAGATCGACGAGGGTGCCGCGGTGCAGTTCGTCCTGCGGCCGGCCAAGCAGGGCTGGCAGAGGAAGCTCCATGAGGAAGCGAAGACGCTCATCAATCCGAAGAAGAAACGGAAGGGCAAATGGTGGAACCCCCTCTCGTGGATCTCCGTGCTCTTCGATCTGTTCGCGAATGCCGATGATGTGGTGGATTTGAAGGGGGAGCAGGGATCGGGAGAGCGCGTGTCGCAGATGGCGGAGGAGTACAGCAAGACCGTCGACGACAAAGCCAACTACCCCGGCTACGCGTGCGTCATCCGGCTCGTGACATCATCGCATTCCCCCGACCGTGCGGCAAACTTGCTCGATGGCGTGGTCGCGGCCTTCGCGCAGTACAATGACGTGCGCGGCAACAGCTTCTTCCGACCGAAGGTTCCCTCCCGCCGCCAGATCCTCGAGCGGTTCATCCGCCGTTCCCCGCACCACGACCTCTGGCACCGATTCACCACGCCGCACCTGCTCCTGGGTGCCGGTGAGTTGGCGAGCTTCTTCCATCTGCCGAACATCAAGTACAACAAAGTCGATACGATCAAGTGGCAGAACTACAAGCTGGCTCCGGCTCCCAAGAACATTCCGGACCATGGGCTCTTCCTGGGCTACAACACGTACCGGGGCGAGAAGCATAAGGTGTTCGTGAAGAACGAGGACCGCTTCCGTCACTTCTACATCATCGGTCAAACCGGAACCGGCAAGTCCTCCATCATCCAATTGATGGCGCGGCAGGACTTCAATGAGGGGAAGGGGCTATGCGTGGTGGATCCGCACGGATCGCTCATCGAGGATATCCTCCCCTACATCCCCCGCTCCCGCGCTGACGACGTCATCTACTTCAACCCCGCCGACACCGAACGGCCGCTCGGGCTTAATTTACTGGAGGGGAAGACGCCCGAAGAGCGCGACCTGATCGCGCTCGACGCCATGAACATGATGGTGAAGATGTTTGGCGAGGAGATCTTCGGACCGCGCATCCAGGACTACTTTCGAAACGGCTGTCTGACTCTGATGGAGGACGAGGAAGAGGGCGGCGCCATCACGGACCTGGTGCGCCTCTTCACGGATGACGAATGGTCCAAGTACAAAGTCTCCAAAGTGAAGAACCCCATCGTCCGGTCGTTCTGGGAGAAGCAGATGGCCGCCACGGGACAACGCGAGAAGCAGGAGATGATCCCCTACTTCGCCGCCAAGTTCGGGCAGTTCACGACGAACACGCTCATCCGCAACATCGTGGGCCAGACGAAGAGCGCGTTCGACGTCGCGGATGTGATGAACGGCAGCAAGATCCTCCTCATGAACCTGAGCAAGGGTCTCATCGGCGACATCAACTCCACCCTCCTCGGCCTCATCATCGTAAGCAAGATCCAGGTGGCCGCCATGCGCCGGCAGCGGCAGGAGGCGGGCACCCGCAAGGACTTCTTCCTCTACATCGATGAGTTCCAGAACTTCGTCACGCCGTCGATCGAATCGATCCTCTCCGAGGCGCGCAAGTACCGCCTCGGGCTGATCCTGGCCCACCAGTACCTCGACCAGCTGGAAAAAGAGAACAAGCTGGCCGGCGCCGTGAGCCTGAAGGGCGCCGTCTTCGGTAACATCGGCACCATGATGTTCTACAAGATCGGGCCGCAGGACGCGGAGGTGGCCGCCAAGGAAATGGCCCCGGTGTTCAGCGAGCAGGACCTCGTGAACATGGACGCCTTCAAGGGCGCGATGAAATTGAGCGTCGACGGTCAGCCGTCGCGACCGTTCAGCATCGAAGTCCCGCGGCCCTGGCTCGACACCACCTACACCAAGGACACATCGGCCGGGGAGGCACTCAAGCAGTTGAGCCGGCTGAAGTACGGACGGGCGAAGGAATTCGTCGACCGGGAGATCATCAGGAGAATCGGAGCGTAATAAAACACGTACTTACTGACTGGCAACAATCTCGCTCATCGGCCTCGCATGCACGATCCACCGCTTCGCGATCGAATCGGGCGGCCAGCAGGTATAGAGGATTAATTCTTCGCCGCGGCCGGTGAAGGGGCGCGTATCCGTTGGGGCGATCTGCTCGTGGTACTGGACCTCATAGACGCGCTGCATGCCGTTGTAGGCCACGTACACTTTGTCTCCCGGCTTGAGCTCGTTCACGCGGCGGAAGATCTTCGTGTATTTGGAACTGTCCCACGCGTAGCCGCTGCTGTGGCCGTAGATCATGATCTTCCCGCCGCCGCCCGGGTAGGAGAAGAGGTGCCCGACCCCGTACTTCAATGGAGCCAGGAGTCCCTTGCTCGTGAAGGAGTCAGCCGGATGATTGACCGGAAGGCCCTCGATGCCCAGCGCCGGAATCGACAAGGAAAAGGAGGCGCCGACGTTGCCGTTCGGAACGGTGACGACCGGCAGAGGCCGCCGCACGAGCGGAGCGTGGCGCTTGACCGTGCCGTCGGCATCGATGAAGGCGGTCAGGTTCTGGGTCTTGGCTTCGTCCATGCGGTACACCATGTCGAAAAACTGGCCACGGTTGATGGTGTCGCCCAGGTAGAGAGCCTCCTCCGACGCCACGATGTTGCGACCGATCGCGCGCTCCACATCGGAGCGGAACCAGCCGTCGGGGCCCTCGCTGTCGCGGCGGACGTCCTCGCCGTAGACCCGCATGATGAGCACGATCGCTTCCTCCGTCTTGAGCGGGTTGCCCGGCTTAAAGGTACGGTCGCGGTAGCCGGTGACGATGCCGGCCTCGAAGGCCGCCTCCAGGTACGGGACGTACCACGCGCTCTGGTCGGCATCCGTGAAGAGCGGCAGCCGTGAGGGGTGCTCCTGGTAGTACTGGACCCGCGGACGATGCCGGGGACTCAGATCGAGAAGTACCTTGAGCGCCTCCACCCGATTGAGGAGGAAGAACGGCCGGCCAGTGCCGTCGGAGTAGCCCTTCACAGCGCCTTTCAGCGAAAGGTACGTGTAGGCATCCTCGTAGCGAGTCTGGTGAACATCCTGGAAGGAGGCCGCCAGAACAGGGTTGATGGAAGCCACAAAGCACGCACAGAGGAGGCCGGCGGTCAGGCGCTTCCACATTTGCACAAATTCTAATATATTTCCGCAATAAGTCAATAGTTCGGGGCGCTGGTTTTCGTCCTGTGGTAGCCAAAAGTTCCACGGTCGATCATACTCCCCGAGCCATGGCGCTCCACATTGGCATCGTAGGTCTACCCAACGTCGGCCCACGCACCAGAGCGTTGTGCGCACGGTGCGGGGCTCGACTCTTCTCTGCTCCCAAACCAGCATGGCGTTAAAGCTTGGCATTGTCGGTCTCCCCAACGTCGGCAAGTCAACCCTCTTCAACGCGCTCACCCGCAGCCGCGGCGCGCAGGCCGCGAATTACCCCTTCTGCACCATCGACCCGAACGTCGGGATCGTGGAAGTGCCCGACGAGCGGCTGATGAAGCTGGCCGAGCTCGTGCTCCCAGAGAAGATCATTCCGGCCACCGTCGAGTTCGTGGATATCGCGGGTATCGTGAGGGGCGCGAGCAAGGGCGAAGGGCTCGGGAACAAATTCCTCAGCCACATCCGGGAAGTCGACGCCGTCTGCCACGTCGTGCGCCTCTTCGAGGGCGGCGACATCATCCACGTGGAAGGCTCCGTCGATGGGGCACGCGACCGCGAGACGATCGAGACGGAGTTGATGCTCGCCGATCTCGAGACCATCGAGAAAAGGATTGAGCGCGTGCAGGGAGCGGCCCGCACCGGCGACAAGGAGAAGAAAATGGAGATGGAGTTGGCGCAGAAGATCGAGGCCGCGCTCCAGGACGGGAAGAATCCTCAATCGATCGGATTCACCAAAGAGGAAACGATCATTGCTCACACATTCCAACTCCTCTGTTTCAAGCCGGTCATTTATGCGATCAATGTCTCCGAAGGGCAGATGAAGACACTGACAATCGACGAGGCGCGGAAGCAGGTGCATCTCCCCGCCGACGCAACGGTCGTTATCATCTCAGCGAAAATCGAAGAAGATTTGCAGGAATTGTCTCCGGAGGAGGCAAAAGTTTTCCTCGACGAGCTCGGCGTCGCCTCCTCCGGGCTTGACCGGCTGATCAAGTCCGCCTACGCGCTGCTGGGATACATGACGTACTTCACCGCAGGCCCCAAGGAGGTGCGGGCCTGGACAGTGAGCAAAGGATCGACAGCCCCCCAGGCAGCCGGTGTCATCCACACGGATTTCGAGCGCGGGTTCATCTGCGCGGAGACAATTTCGTACAAAGATTTTGTTCAACTTGGATCTGAACAGAAAGCCAAAGAGTCGGGGAAGATGCGGATGGAAGGGAAGGCGTATGTGGTTCAAGATGGTGATGTGATGCACTTCCGGTTCAACGTATGAGGGTGGCAAGCCCATCGACATTGAGAGCACCTGCCGATCCCCCTAGCATACGACTGTGGTGCTCGGAACGATCCGCCGCGGGTTCACGCTCATCGAGATCCTCCTGGTCATGGGGATCCTCGTTATCCTCACGAGCTTCGTGTACACCAAGATGCGTTCCATCACGCGCACGCAGCAAGCCTACGACATCAAGCGCAAGGCCGACGTACAAGCAATGGAGAGGGCTGCCTCCCAATACATCATCGACTACAAGAAGCTGCCACCAGGCGTGCCCGTCGGGAACGCCTCTGCGGCAAAAAGCGTCTGTCGTTCCACGGTCACGGAATCCGCGTGCACGAGCGCGGGCGGCATCAATCTTTCATCCCTGATTCCCACCTATCTCACAGACATCCCGGTGGATCCATCGATGACGGGCGCCACCCTCACGGGCTACAACATCTACAGTGACGGAGAGGACGTGTTGGTTGTTGCCACTCTGCTTGGCACCAACCCCGGTGGAGGCACAGGAGGGGGAAGCAGTGCGGGTGGCGGGGCGAGCAGCAGCGTTGCCTCGAGCACGCTCGTTGCGCACTGGCAGCTCGACGAACGCAGCGGAGGAGTAGCCGCTGATGCCTCGGGCAACGGCCGGACCGGCACCCTCGAGAACGGCCCGACGTGGACGCTGGGGCTCCTCGGCAATGCCCTCCAGTTCGACGGGAGCAACGACGTGGTGACGATTGCGGACCACCCGTCACTCGATGGCTTCGCTGCCTTCACGCTGAGCGCATGGGTGTACCCGTACGCGTACCGCGCCAGTGACATCGCCGGCATCAGCGATGCGTACCAATTGCGTCTCCAGAGCGATGGACGCGTCCTGTTCTCCGCGCGCCCTATGGTCCCGAGCGCGTTTTCGCTCAGCACGCTTCCTCTCAACCAGTGGACGCACCTCGCGCTGCGGTACGACGGCACGAGGCTGCGCCTCTACGTGAACGGCGTCGTGGACAGCAGCGTGAACGCTGCCGGCACAGTTGCCTCCACGGCAACGCCGCTGCGAATCGGCGGCGGATCGTCCACGTGGAGCGGCAGGATTGATGACGTCCGCGTTCTCTCGCGCGCGATGAGCGACGGCGAGATCGGGCAACTTGCGCGGGAGGGTCTCAACGGCACGCTTGCGCTCCGCTGGCGCTTCGATGAGGGCAGCGGCGCCGCGGCTGCCGATGCCTCCGGGAACGGCCGGAGCGGTACCCTCACGAACGGTCCCCTGTGGAATCCGGCGAATACCGCTCCGACGGGATCGAGTAATCCCTACGCCCTCTCCTTCAACGGATCGAACCAGTACGTCATCGGCGCTAGAGCCCTGAGCGTCACCGATGACTGGACACTCTCCGCTTGGGCGCGCCCGGCGACGATCAACCAGTGGACGGCCTTCATCGTCTTCAACGGCGATGACAGGAGCGGCTACGGGTTCGCCATCTCGAATGGGAACGAGCTCTGGGGGCTCTTCCCGGGCAGCTCATGGCTGAATGCCCTCTACAATTTCCCCGCGGCGAACCAGTGGTACCATGTCGCCATGGTGAGGAGCAACGGAACGACACGGTTCTATGTGAACGGCAATCTGACTCCCAGCGCCAGCCAGGCAACGCCGCTCCCACCGGGAACCTCCTTTGCCGTCGCCCGCCATCCGGCAGGCAGCAGCTTCTTCAGCGGAGCCGTCGACGATGTCCAGGCGTGGAGCCGCCCGCTCACGTCCGCGGAGATCCAGGCCATCGCGAATGGGAGCAGCTTGCCGTGAGCGGATGCCCTGACTACCATGCAATCCATGCGCTCATCTCAGCGGCGCGGCCTCACACTCGTAGAAATTCTCATCGTCGTCGCGATCCTCGCTATTCTCCTTTCCGTTGTCCTGATCAAGACCAACGCAAGGAAGCACTTCCGTTTCCTCGCCGCGGCTCAGCGGAAGAGCCATGTCCTGCAGCTGCAGAAAGCCCTGTCACAGGCCATCGTAGCAGGGAAAGTCCCGCAGCAGCAGATCCCTGCCAAGCGCGACGATGCCAAATGGATTTGCCAGTACTCGTACCGCGGGCTGGACTGCACGGACTACCCCGTGCAGGGAGTGGATTTTTCCTTCCTCGTCCCGGACTACCTGTCGGAGATACCCGTGGATCCCGAAGCCGGCACCGGTGCTATCACCGGCTACAAGGTATTCAAGGACGGACCGTTCTTCGTCATTATCACCCCCCCGGCCGCCGCTCCTTCCTCGTCAAGCTCCCTCTGATGATGCCTTTCATCCCCCGCCAAGAACCGTTCGCCTGCGAACACTGTGGTGAGCCCGTCGAACCACTCGAGCACGGGAGCTGCCGGAATCATTGTCCCCGCTGTCTGTATTCGAAACACGTGGATGATGCGGGGCCGGGTGACCGGGCTTCCTCCTGCCGGGGGCTCATGGAACCGACGAGCATCGATCAGAAAAACGGCGAGTGGATCGTGATCCACCGGTGCAAGAAATGTGGCAAACAGATGCGGAACAAGTCCGCACCGGACGATGACATTCCGGGCTTCCTTCGGCGGCTGGCAATCGCATGAATCATTTATGTGATCAACTTTTTGCTCTAAAGCCAGCCATTCTAAATCGTTTTATCTTGAGATCAATGGAGAAGGGCATAGGATCCGGAATTACCTGGAATGTGCACAAGTGCATGCATTCGCCGGCTGATTTCGATTCTGACGATCCTCACGACCGCCACTCTCGCGGCGTGCGGCGGTGAGAAATTGGTTCTCTACAACCTGCGTGGGCAGATGGTGGGGGAGGTGCGACGGCCCGATGGTCAGCCAGTGGTCATCATCGACTCCTACGGCAGCCTGCGCGGACGGGTGCGCGATCACGTGATCACCGACGCCGATGACCGCCCGATCGGCACTGTGTCCGAGCGCGAACGCGAGACGCTCATCCTGAATGAAAAGGGAACCGATATCGGCACCGTCCAGGACAACCGCGATTGCTACGACCGGGATGACAGGTTGGTCGGTCGCATGAGTGTGAAGACGGATCCGGACAGTGCGGCGGCGGCGTGTGTATTGCTGATCCTCAAGAAATGAGCGGATGTCATTATATCCCCCCAAACTGGGACACATACCGGTCGCTCATCGCCGGCTTGAGCGGCAGTTTCTCCCGCACTTTCCCCTCCGGCATCACCGCGAGCTGATCATGATGCGTAGAGGGATGCGCGGACACCGTGACCGTGAATTTGCCGCGCTCGAGCTTGAGCTTGTGGTCCATGCTCGGCGGCGCGTCGAGCACCCGCTCGATCCCGGTATCGATGATGTCTTTCTCGATCTGAGCCTTGAGCGCGTCGTGCACCCCGGGTTCTGTTTCGAGCGAGAACGTGAGTTCGGCCATCGTCTCGTTGCGATCCATTTCCTTCTCCAAGTCCTCCGGCCCCTTCACCTTCTCCCGCAGCCGCTCATACTCCTCCGGACTGCGCATCCGCTTGCGGATTTTCTCGCGCTCATGATTGGGGATGTGGTCAAGCCAGGAGTCGGACATGTGAGAAGGATACCGACCTCCGTCGGCCGGAGCCACTTTGGGAATTGCGGCACATTCCTCGGAATTCCTCAGTGACTACGGCCGGCGAAGGCCGAAGAGTCCGACGATGAAATCTATTTCCTCGCGCAGCGCGCTCCTCGGCTTCGTCGGACTCCTCGGTATCATCGGAATCCTTTCAGGAGCACCCGGACGTCACCCCGCAATCCAGACACACTTCGCAGCTCCCGTTCCTCTTCATCCGGAGCGACCCGCACCCTAAACAGATCGACCCAGTGAACCCCTGCAACTTCGCCTGCTCACGCTCGCTGTGCCCCGCAGAGCCCTCTTCATCGTTCCTATCATCCAACGGGGGGAGTGGAGCCGGTTCCTCCACCATCTGCTCCATGCTCGACGGCATCTCCGCGGCGGCCCCTTCGTCGACGACGGGGAGACGCATGGCGAAGGCGTCCTTGCTCTTGCTGCCGGTAGCATAGGCTTGATCCACCAGCTGGGGGTTGTGGTACTTCTTGGCCTTGTCCTTGGGCAAAAATTTCAGCGCGATCCAGCGGCCCAGGTAGTCCATGATGCTCTTCACGATCGGGATTTCCTTGTTCGCGGTCATTCCCATCGGCTCGAAGCGAGTATGCGAAAGTTTTTCACAGAGCACCTCGAGCGGGACGCCGTACTGGAGGTTCATGGAGAGGCTGAGCGCGAGCGTGTCCATCACGCCGGAAAGCGTAGATCCTTCTTTGCTCATCTTGATGAAAATCTCGCCGGGCGCGCCGTCCTCGTACATGCCGACGTGGATGTACCCCTCGTGCCCGGCAACGACGAATTTGTGGGCGATGGCCATCCGTTCCTCGGGCAGCTTTCGCCGCCGCGGCACCTCTTTGATCACAATTTTCTCGACGATTTTTTCCTTTTCATCCTTTGGGTCTTTTGTGTCCGATTTATTCGAGAGCGCCTGACTGAGCTTGCTGCCGTCCCGGTACAGGGCATTGGCCTTGAGCGAGAGCTTCCAGCTGAGGAAGTACGCGTTCTTGATGTCCTCGACCGTGGCCTCGTGTGGCAGATTGATGGTCTTGCTGATGGCCCCGGAGATGAACGGCTGGCTGGCCGCCATCATGCGGATGTGCCCCTCGGCGGAGATGAAGCGCTTGCCCGTCTTGCCGCATTTGTTGGCGCAGTCGAACACGGGCAGGTGCTCGGGCCGCAGGTGCGGCGCGCCCTCCACTGTCATGCGGCCGCAGATGGTGACGTTCGCTTCTTCCACTTGTTCCTTGGTGAAGCCGAGCGCCTTGAGCAGGTTGAAGTTGAGATCCTCGTAGACTTCTTTCTTGAAGCCAAACCGCTGCATGGCCTCCTCGCCAAGGACGAAGCGGTTGAAGGTGAAACCGATTTCGAAGACCGACGGCAGCGTCTTCTCGATACTCGCGATGTCCTTGTCGGTGAACCCCTTCTCTTTGAGCGTTTGGCGGTTGATGTGCGGGGCGCCCTCCAGCGTGAGCGTGCCCATGACGTACGTCATGATATCGCGCACTTCCGTGTCGGAGTAACCGAGTGCCCGGAGTGCCGGCGCCACTGACTGGTTAGCGATCTTCATGTACCCGCCGCCGGCCAGCTTCTTGAATTTGACAAGCGCGAAGTCCGGCTCCACTCCCGTCGTATCACAATCCATCAGAAGCCCGATGGTGCCCGTGGGGGCGATGACGGTGACTTGAGCATTCCTGTACCCATAGTCCTCCCCTTCAGCGAACGCCCGATCCCAGCATTCCTTGGCTCCCTGGAGGAGCGTCGCAGGGCAGGCTGCCTGATCGAGGCCGACCGGCACCACGTGGAGACTTTCGTATTCGCGGGCCGGCACGTCGTAGGCCGCGCGACGGTGATTGCGGATCACGCGGAGCATGCTGTCGCGGTTACGGACGTAACCCGGGAACGCTCCCAGCTCACGGGCCATTTCGGCCGATGTCGCATAGGATTCCCCGGTCAACATCGCGGTGATCGCGCCGCAAATCGCCCGTCCGGCGGACGAATCGTACGGAATGCCCATCCGCATGAGCATGGCGCCCAAGTTTGCGTAGCCGAGCCCCAGCGTGCGGAAGCGATAGCTCTGTTCGGCAATCTCATAGCTGGGGAACTGGGCCATGAGGACGGAAATCTCGAGCACGATCGTCCACAGCCGCACGGCGTGGAGGAACCCATCGATATCGAACTCCGCTTCATCCGAGGCAGCCTGCCCTGAGCGAGCGGAGCGAGTCGAAGGGTAGAACTTGAGGAGGTTGATGGATGCCAGGTTGCAGGCCGTGTTATCCAGGAACATGTACTCGCTGCAGGGATTACTGGCATTGATGCGCCCGTCGGCGGGGCAGGTGTGCCAGTCGTTGATGGTGGTATCGTACTGCACCCCCGGGTCAGCGCAGGCCCATGCCGCGTAGCCGATCTGGTCCCACAGGGCGCGCGCCTTGAGGGTCTTGCTGGGCACCTCATCACGGCCTTCGTCCCTCGCCTTGCGCCGTTCCGTGCGCCACACAAGATGCCAATCACCGTCCTTCTCCACCGCCTCGAAGAAATGGTGTGAAATGCGGATCGAATTATTCGAATTCTGTCCCGAGACCGTCAGGTACGCCTCGCCGTTGAAATCGGTGTCGTAGCCGGCCTGGACGAGCGCGGCGACCTTCTTCTCCTCATTCACTTTCCAGTTGATGAATTCCTCGATGTCGGGATGATCGAGATCGAGGCAGACCATCTTGGCCGCCCGACGGGTGGTGCCGCCTGATTTGATGGCGCCGGCCGCGCGGTCGCCGATCTTGAGGAAACTCATGAGGCCCGAACTCTTCCCCCCGCCCGACAGCGGTTCGCCCGCCCCGCGGAGGCTGCTGAAGTTGGTGCCGGTCCCCGATCCGAACTTGAAGAGGCGTGCTTCGCGCACCCACAGGTCCATGATCCCGCCCTCGTTGACCATGTCGTCTTGCACGGACTGGATGAAGCAGGCGTGCGGCTGCGGGTGGGTGTAGGCATCGTCGCTCTTCCTCACGGTCCCCATCGCAGGATCGCAGTAATAATGCCCCTGCGCCGGGCCGGTGATGCCGTAGGCATAGTGAAGACCGGTATTGAACCACTGCGGACTGTTGGGCGCAGCCATCTGGTGCACCAGCATGTAGCTGAGCTCATCCTCGAACGCCTGGGCATCCTGCGCGGTCTCGAAGTACCCCTCCTTCTCCCCCCAGTGACGCCAGCAGCCGGCAAGCCGCCGCACCACCTGCTTCACGCTGCGCTCCGGACCGGTCTTGATCCTGCCATCCTCGTCCAGAACCGGATTTCCCTTTTCGTCGTACTGCGGAACCCCCGCCTTGCGGAAATACTTGCTCACGACGATATCCGTGGCTACCTGGCTCCAGTCGGCGGGGATCTCCGCCCCCTGCATCTCGAACACCACCGATCCGTCGGTATTGGCAATGCGGCTCACCCGTTTCTCGTAGGTCACCTCCTCCAGCGGATCGCTGCCCGGGGTCGTGAACACACGGGGAATACTGAGACCGCGGTGGAGCGGCGGCCGCAGCGCGGACGTCTCCTCAGAGACGGAACTGGGAGCAGCCTGCGGATTCATGGCGCAAAGGGGGAACGAGGTGGGGAAACGTGATCGAACACAATAGGTAGTTTCATTTTGATCACAACGATACAAGATATTGATTCAGAGCCCGTCGGTCAAGAATGGCGGCACGTGCGATCGACATCGCACAAGCGGCGCTCAGTGAAGGGAAAAAAATGACGGTGCCTCGTTGTACATATGGCTGCCCCGACATATTGCCAAACTGAACGCAAAGCAAAAAACGATCGCCGCGTCATCGGGCCAGCCGTCAGCGTGAGACACCGAACGTGCTATGATCTCCGCATGCTGATCGTGACGTTCGTGGCCGGAACGAATGAAGCGAGTAACGCGCATGTGCTCGCCGACGCATTCCTGGAGGGGGCTCAGTCGGATCCCGACGTTCTAGTGGAGAAAATACGCCTGAAGGACCTGCCGCTTGCCCACTTCACCCTGGAGCACTACCGCGGCAATGCCTTCGAAGAGGAGGCATTCACCAGGATCCGGTCGCTGGTACGGGGTGCCAAGGGCATCGTCATTGCCACACCCGTCTGGAACTTCAGCGTCCCGGCGCACCTCAAGAACCTCATCGACCGCCTGGGGGCGTTCTGTCTGGACCATGAAACTCGCTCCAAGGGGCAGCTGCCGGCCACTCCGTTCTTCTTCCTGTTCACCGGCGGCGCGCCGGTGCCGGTGTGGACAGGGATCATGCGATTCACCACCAGTCATCTGCCGGAATCCATTCGCTACTACGGCGGCTCCATTGCCGGGAAGCACTACGAAGGGAAATGCATGGTGAGCCGGCGGGAATTTGGCTTGGTAGTGGATGTACGGCCGGCATCACTGGAACGGGTGCGCCGCAAGGGCAGAAAATTTGCGCGATTGATGCGGTATTACGCGGTGCATAACCGCATGCCGCTCTCCTACCGGCTCCTGGCACGGGCCTACCGGCTCTCGCAGAGGATCGTGTCGAAGTTCTAGACACGGCGCTGGTTGGTTTCTAATATCACATGACGTACAAAAGCCAGGAGATCCTCAATCATGTTCGGGGACAAACGGCGCCGTGTCTAGCCACCATCTCCCACCAGAACCACATCCTCGTCGACTGCGCCAGCCCTCCGGAACGTCTCCCACGTCTTCGGCCCGCCTTCGACCAGCATGCTCGTGATGCCATGATAGTCCGACTGCGGGGTAACGAGCAGGGTGAAGAGGGCTGCTAGATCAAATGCCTGTCCGCTCAACGGTGCCAGCATGACGCGGATACCTCGTTGTGCAAGGGTGGAAATGCGATCAGCGGGCGCTCTGTCCTCCGCTGCTACGAGAATCGTTTGATGTGGCGAATTCGTCAATATTTTTGAGTATTCTGGAATACGAAGAGATGGATCGAGAATGAATCGAAGAGGATAATATTGATCAGTATTTGTATTCAATTTTTGAGCAAATCTTGTATCCAATAATGGATCGTCTGTCATCACTGTCTGCACACCAATCAGGATGGCATCGACCATGGAACGGAGCCAGGTATGGGACCAGCGATCCTGTTCTGTCGAAGTAATTTTCAGAGGAGACCCGTCTCCGTTCGCGATTCTTCCATCGAGCGTTCGGGCCATCTTGAGAGTGATCCACGGTCGCCCCAGCGTACGAACAGCGTTGAATCCCCTGTTCAAACGCTCGCACTCAGCCAAATCTACCGGCCCCGTGACCGATAGGCCTTGGGACTGGAGCAATGCTATCCCCTTCCCGGCTACGCGTGGATCCGAATCTCTCATGCCATAGATCACCTTGCGAATACCGCGTTCCACGATAATGTTCGTGCACGGCGGCGTTCTGCCGGTATGGCAACAGGGTTCCAGATTGGTGAAAAGGATATCTTCAGGATGGATGTCTCCTCTGAATGATTCGAGTAATGAGCGCTCAGCGTGACGAAGACCAAAACCTGCATGGTGCGCTTCGGCGATGATCTGTCCCTTCCGTACGAGCACCGCCCCTACCATCGCACCATTGCCAACCAATCCACGAGCGCGCGAAGCCAGTGCCAAACAGCGCCGCATGCAACGTGCATCCTGTACATCCGAGAATGCATGAATGGACTTCATGAAGGCGGTTTTCTATGTCTATGGAGGTACTTCTCAAGAGCAGATGCTGGGAGAGTTCCCTTGTCGGCCATCGCAGAAGATCGCCCGTGCATCAGGCGATGATGGCGATGTACGTGAAAACGCCGGCGATAGCCGCCAGCGCCGTTTTCGAGGAATTTGGCCACGCGGGTGACCGTCGTCGTGCTCGCACCGGTCTGACTTGCTATCGCGCGGTAGCTCAATCCTTGAACTAGTAATTTGCACACTTCAAGTCGCTCCCCCCAGGCCTGAAGTTCCCTCAGCGTTGCAATGTCTCTGAGGAAATCTGCCATGTGCTCCTCCGTACGACAAGAGAGTAGAGTCTCGCAAAGCGCGCGGAACCATGGCTCCCTACGCCAGCCATCTTCAGTAAAACGACGACGAATCTTTATGGCCATGCAGGAAGAATCTACGGGCAAGGCTAAGGCGTGTCAATGTGCTACAACAGTGAAACTCACCCTGACGGACGGAGGTCCACCCTCACCGCACGACCGTTCCTGCCCGGGCGGCGATCACTTCCTCGGCCTTGTTCTTGGGTACTTTCGCATAATGACTTGGTTCCATGGAGTAGCTGGCACGGCCCTGGGTCATGGAGCGCATGTCCGTCGCGTAGCCGAACATTTCGGCCAGCGGCACGTGGGCGGTGATCACCTTCGCGAGCCCTCGGTCGCCGGTGGAGAGGATGAGACCGCGGCGCGCGTTCAGGTCGCCCATGATGTCTCCGAAGAACTGTTCGGGAGTGACCACCTCCACCTTCATGACCGGCTCCAGGATGACCGGATCGGCCTTCCGGGCCGCCGCCTGGAAGCCGATCGAGGCCGCCATCTTGAAGGCGAACTCATTGCTGTCCACGTCATGGTAGGAACCGTCGGTCAGGTCCACCTCCACGTCGACGACCGGGTACCCGGCCTGGATTCCGCGGCTCATGCCCTCCTGGAAGCCCCTGTCGCATGGCGTGATGAACTCGCGCGGGATGCGGCCGCTGACGACGCTGTTGGTGAACACATAGCCCTTCCCCGGCTCCAGCGGCTTGATGGTGAAGACCACGTGCCCGTACTGTCCGCGGCCGCCCGTCTGCTTGATGTACTTCTCCTCGTGCTCCGTCTCGCGCTGGATAGTTTCGCGGTATGCGACCTGGGGCGTACCCACATTGCTCTCCACTTTGAACTCACGCTTCATGCGGTCGATGATGATATCCAAGTGTAGCTCGCCCATGCCGCTGAGGATGGTCTGGCCGGTCTCTTCGTCGGTGCGGACGCGAAGCGTGGGATCCTCCTCCACCAACTTTTGAAGGGCGATGCCCATCTTCTCCTGGTCGGCTTTCGTCTTCGGCTCGACGGCGATCGAGATGACCGGCTCGGCGAAGCTGATGGCCTCCAGCTGGACCGGCTTGGCCTCGTCGCAGATGGTATCGCCGGTCCGGGTATCTTTCAGCCCGATCGCCGCGCCGATATCCCCCGCCTCGATCTGCTCGATTTCCTGGCGGGAGTTGGCATGCAGCCGTACCAGGCGTCCGATGCGCTCCTTATTGCCGGTGCGGGTGTTCAGCACGTAGCTGCCGGCTTTGAGCACACCGGAATACACGCGGATGAACGTGAGGCGCCCGACGAACGGATCAGTGGCGATTTTGAATGCAAGCGCGGCCATGGGGTCTTCATTGTTCGGATGACGCTCCTCGGATGCCCCGGTTTTCGGATCCGTCCCTTTGATTGCGGGGATATCCAGCGGATTCGGGAGGTACGCCACCACCCCGTCGAGCACCAGCTGGACGCCCATGTTCTGAAGGGACGACCCGCAGAGGACGGGATAGATTTTGTTCTGGACCGTCGCGATGCGAATGCCCTTCTTCAGCTCCTCATCCGTGAGCGCTCCGTTCTGGAGGAACGCATCGAGAAGATCATCACTGCTGTTCTCGGCCACCTTCTCCATCAGAATCATGCGGTACTCGGTCACCTGGTTCTGCATGTCCGCCGGGATGGGGATCTCCTTCTTCGTTTCGCCGTGCTTTCCCTCGAAGGTATAGGCCTGCTTCCCGACCAGATCGATGATGCCTTTGAACTCGCTCTCCGCTCCGATGGGGAGCTGGATGGCAACCGCATTCTTGCTCAGCCGGTCGAAGATGCTGTCGAGCGACATGAAGAAGTCGCCGCCGGTCTTGTCCATTTTGTTGATGAACGCCAGCCGCGGGACGCCGTACTTGTCGGCCTGGCGCCACACCGTCTCGCTCTGTGGTTCCACGCCCTGGGATCCATCGAAGACGACAACGCCGCCATCGAGGACCCGGAGGCTCCGTTCCACCTCCGCCGTGAAATCGACGTGCCCCGGCGTATCGATCAGATTGATGGTCACGTCGGTCTCCACGCCGTCAATGAAGGGCGCCTTCCAGTGGCACTGCGTGGCTGCCGACGTGATGGTGATGCCGCGCTCGCGTTCCTGCTCCATCCAATCCATCACCGCCTCGCCCTCGTGCACCTCGCCCATCTTGTGCGTGCGGCCGGTGTAGAACAGGATGCGCTCGGACGTGGTGGTCTTGCCGGCGTCGATGTGAGCGATGATGCCAATGTTCCGGACGTTCTTGAGGTCCATGGTGGAGAGGGTGAGGGTTGGGGCTAGGAAAAATGAACACCGCGGCGTTGGATGCGATGCATCCTAAATGTGGCAGTACTGTACGCAAAAACAGGAGGTAGTGCAATGGTTCGGCAGCGAAAAACGTCGTTGTAGAGCCGAAGGGACTGCTTGTGATGAGCGGGTGCTCTGCTGGTTCATGCCCCCTCCCTGAAGGCCCTCCCCCTCGACCTCAGCCTGCGGGCTGTCGGCCTGGGAGAGGGCGATTCCACTATGAAAATAGGTACGTGTTGATCCTGCCCTCTCCCAGCGAAGCGAGGGGGAGGGCCGCAGGGAGGGGGCACGTTCCCTATTTCGCCAAATGCGCGAATGCCTTGTTCGCCTGCGCCATCTTCAGCACATCCTGCTTCTTCTTGATGGCACTGCCCTGATCGGCGGAGGCATCGAGGAGTTCCAGTGCGAGCTTGTGGGCCATCGGCACGCCCTTGCGGGAGCGGGCCGCGGCCAGAATCCACCGGATAGAGAGCGCCTGCTGGCGCTTGGGCGCAACTTCGACCGGCACCTGATAGACCGATCCGGCCACGCGCTTGGGGCGGACTTCCACGAGCGGGGTGACGTTGAAGAGCGCCTTGCTGAAGACCTCGAGCGGCGCGTCCTTGGTGCGTGTCTTGATGATGTCGAGCGCATCCGCGAAGATCCGACGCGCGGTGGACTTCTTGCCGCGTAGCATCAGACAGCTGACGAACTTCTCCTGAAGGAGGTCGGAACCCTGTGGGATGTATCTCTTGACTGGCTTTGCCATAGCGGAGCTTCTTAGCTTCTTAGCTTGTTAGCTTTTTAGCTTCGAAGGGGGAAGTAATTGAGTTAGTAGAGAGAGAAGTGATAGAAAGCTAATAAGCTAAAAAGCTAACAAGCTAATAAGCTCGGTCAGGACTTCGGTCGTTTGGCACCATAGCGGGAACGCCCCTGTTTGCGATCGCGCACTCCCTCGGTATCCAGCACGCCGCGGACGATGTGGTAGCGCACACCCGGCAGATCTTTCACGCGGCCGCCGCGCACCAGGACGACCGAGTGTTCCTGAAGGTTATGCCCCTCCCCCATGATGTAGGCCTTAACTTCATGACCGTTCGTGAGCCGGACGCGGGCGATCTTGCGGAGGGCGGAGTTCGGTTTCTTGGGCGTCATCGTCGTCACTTTGATGCAGACCCCGCGCTTGAACGGCGACCCTTTGGACAGGGGAACGCTGCTCATCTGGAGCGCATTCCAGGCGTACTGCAGCGCCGGGGCCTTGGACTTGCGGTACTTCTGCTTGCGCGGGCGGCGGATCAATTGATTAATCGTGGGCATGGTGCGGTATGGTACTGGCGGTGGCTCTGGAAGTAAATGGCTAGCTTCTTAGCTGGTTAGCTTTTTAGCTTGTTGCTTGTTAGGAGTGAAAGGAAAGTGGTGCGAAGGAAAGCGGCGGTTGAAGCTAATAAGCTAAGAAGTTAATGAAGCTAAAAGGCTACTCAGGCGCTTCCTCATCCTCCACCTTTCCGCCAGACAGGTATCGTTTGCGGTAGACCTCTCCGGTCGGTATCAGTCGCCCGATAATCACGTTCTCCTTGAGACCCTGCAACATGTCGATCCTGCGGGTGGTGGCGGCCTCCACGAGCACGCGGATGGTCTCCTGGAAGGAGGCGCCGGCCAACCATGAATCGGTCGCGAGGGCCACGCGCGTGATGCCCAGCAACAGCTGCTCGTAGGTCGCGCCCTTCTCCTTCTTCTTCTCCACGCGCTCGTTCTCGAACTGGAGTTCGGTCATGTCCACCGTCTCGCCGGGCAGGAACCTGGTGTCGCCGGCGTCGATGACGCGCACCTTGCTGAACATCTTCTTCACGATGATTTCCAGGTGCTTGTCGTTGATCGTCTGACCCTGAGAGGCGTAAATCTGCTGCACTTCCTGGACGATGTATTTCTGGACCGCGTAGGGTCCCTTCTTCTCCAGCAGCTCCTGCAAATTGTAGTGCCCCACGTTCATCGCCTGTCCGGCCTCCACGATCTGCCCGGTCTTGACGAGCATCGACTCCCGAGGACCGAACTCGTACGTGCGCTCCTGGATGGTTTCGTGTCGCACCTTCAGCCGTCCGCGTTCGATGAGAGTCACGGTGCCCGGGATCGTCACTTTGATGGTGGACTTGTCGCTCAGTGCCTTGGCGAGGACCGCCCGTTCCTTCACCTCCTGCTTCTCCTTCACCACCACCTCGTAACCGGAGGGAACGTAGTAGGTGTCCTCGCCCGGCTCCTCGGCGATGACCTGCACCATCGTCTTGCCGCCCGCGTGCGAGACCTTGATGCGGCCGGTGATGTCGGAAAGCGTAGCCGGCGTCCGCGGGGAGCGGGCTTCGAAGAGCTCCTCCACGCGAGTGAGACCCTGCGTGATGTCCGCGCCTTCGGCGACGCCCCCCATGTGGAAGGTGCGCATGGTCAGCTGCGTGCCCGGCTCGCCGATGCTCTGCGCCGCGATGATGCCCACGGGCGTCCCTATGCGGACCGTCTTGTTGTCGCTGAGATCGCGGCCGTAACACTTGACGCAGATGCCGCCGCGCGTGCGACAGGTCATGACGGAACGCAGCGGCGCTTCCTGGACAGTGTGCTTCTTCATGAGCTCGATGAGGTCGACATCGATCTCCTGATCGCGCTTGCCGAGCGTCCGGCCGTCGGCGGTGACATCGCTCGCAAGCGTGCGGCCGAAGATCCGGACTTCGAACTTTTCGCCGATACGATCGGAATCGGCGCGGGTGATGATGTGCGAATCGCTGGTGTTGCAATCCTCCTCCCGGATGATGACGTCCTGCACGGCATCCACGAGGCGGCGGGTGAGGTAGCCGGCTTCAGCTGTCTTGAGCGCGGTATCGGACTTCCCCTTGCGGCCGCCGTGCGTGGCGATGAAGTACTCCAGAACGGAGAACCCTTCCTTCAGGTTGCTCTGCACCGGCAGCTCGATGGTGCGGCCGGATGGGTTGGCTACGAGGCCTTTCATCCCGGCCAGCTGCGTCACCTGTCCCCAGTTGCCGCGAGCGCCGGAGTCGATGACGTAGGTGATGTCGTTCTCCTCCACTTTCAGGAATTCGCGGATCATGACGTTGGTCACCTCGTTCTTGGTCTGGCTCCAGATGCGGATGGCGTGGTTGTACCGCTCGTCGGCCGTCATGAGCCCCTTCCAGAAGAAATTGTTGATGTGGCGGATTTTCTCGTTGGCCTCGTCGAGCAGCGTCTGCCGGTCAGCCGGGATGACGATGTCGGATGCGGCGATGGAGATGCCGGAGAGCGTGGCGTAACGGAACCCGATGTCCTTGATGCGATCGGCGAAACGGACGGTCTCTTCGCGCCCCACGACCTCCAGGCAGGTGGAGATAAGGTCGCTGAGATTCTTCTTCTTCATGGTCTGGTTGATGAGCCCCAGCTCCGGCGGGACGATCTCCTGGAACTTCAGGCGCCCGACCGACGTTTCGACGATCTCGGTTTCGCCTTCACCCCGGGGGATACGGACCCTGATGATGGCCTGTAAATCGGCGATACCCGCGTCATAGGCGAGGAACGCCTCCGTGGGGGACGCGAAGGTCATCCCCTCGCCCTTCCGTCCGGCATGCGCGCGGGTGAGGAAGTAGACGCCCAGCACCATATCCTGGATCGGGTTGATGATCGGCTCCCCAGCCGAAGGCTTGAGGACGTTATTGGAGGCCGCCATCAGGCTCGCCGCCTCCTCCTGCGCCTTGACGGAGAGCGGCACGTGCACGGCCATCTGGTCGCCGTCGAAGTCGGCGTTGAAGGCGGCGCACACGAGCGGGTGCAGCTGGATGGCGAGCCCCTCGATGAGCGTCGGCTGGAATGCCTGGATGCCCAGGCGGTGCAGCGTGGGGGCGCGGTTGAGGAGCACGTACTTGTTCTGGATGACTTCCTCGAGAATATCCCACACCTCTTTGACACCGTCCTGCACCAACCGTTCGGCCGACTTCACGTTGTGCGCCAGCTCGGCGCGGATGATGCGGCCGATGACGAACGGCTTGAAGAGCTTCATCGCCATTTCCTTGGGGAGACCGCACTGGTTCATCCTGAGGTGCGGACCGACGACGATGACGCTGCGGCCGGAGTAGTCCACTCGCTTCCCGAGCAGGTTCTGGCGGAACCGGCCCTGCTTGCCCTTCAACATGTCCGAGAGACTGCGGAGCTTCCTGCGGTCCCCTGCGGTGAAGAGCGTCTTGCCGGCACGGGCCGAGTTATTCAGGAGCGTATCGACCGCCTCCTGCAGCATGCGTTTCTCATTGCGGCAGATGACTTCCGGCGCGCCGATGCTCATGAGCTTCTTCAGGCGGTTGTTCCGGTTGATGACGCGGCGGTAGAGATCGTTCAGATCGGACGCGGCGAAGCGGCCGCCGTCGAGCTGCACCATCGGACGCAGATCCGGCGGGATGATCGGCAGGCGCGTGAGGATGGTCCACTCGGGTTTGATGGTCGCCTGCTGAAGCGAAGAGCTGAGCTTGATGCGCTTCATCACCTTCTTCAGTTTCTGGCCGCTGGACTGTTCGCGTTCCTTCTGGAGGGCGATGAGCAGGTCCTCCAGATTCACCCCCGCGATGATCTCGCGGAGCGACTCGGCGCCGGTGCCGGCGCGGAAGACGTGCCCGAACTTCATGTTCATCTCACGGAATTTGAGCTCGCTGAGTACGCCGCCAGTGCGGAGATTTTTCAAATCGTCGATGGCGTCCTTGTGGTTGAGCTTGACCGATTCCAGCTTGTCGGCCGCCTCCTTATCCAATGCATCCATCTGGGCCCGCGAGGCCTTGCTCTCCTGCATCTTCTGCTTGGCATCCTCGTACTCGCGCTTGATCTGGTTCTTGCGCGCCTCCATCACCTGCGTCAGCTCCCTCTCCGCTTCAGTCTTCGATTCATCGTCGACCGAAATGACGATGTAGGCGGCGAAGTAGACGATCTGCTCGAGCGTCTTGATGGGCAGATCGAGCAGGAGGCCGATGCGCGAGGGGGACGACCGCAGGAACCAGATGTGCGTGACCGGCACGGCCAGGTTGATGTGCCCCATCCGCTCGCGGCGGACGATGGAGCGCGTCACCTCCACGCCGCACTTCTCGCACACCACTCCGCTGTAGCGGACTCCCTTATATTTCCCGCAGAAGCACTGGAAATTCTTGGTGGGTCCGAAGATCCGCTCGCAGAAGAGCCCGTCCGGCTCCGCGCGCTGGGTGCGGTAGTTCACGGTCTCGGCCTTGGTCACCTCCCCGCGCGACCACGCGAGCATGTCCTCCGGGCTCGCGATGCTGAGGGCGACGGCATCGAAGGAATCGGTGGCAGCTGGTTTCGGCTGATGAGGAGCTGGCATGGTCTGTGGGGGAAATGAGAAACCTGAACGGACAGACTGATTCGGACCCCACTTCGTCCGCCTCAGGCGGACTCCGAGGGGCAGGCTTCGGGAATCGGGAGAGCGAAGACACAGAAGAACGTCGCCCCAGCTTGGCGATCGTCTCAATCGCGGCGGGAACGGCGATGATTACGAGCAGATTCTACCCAGTTTTTCTCTCACCGCAAGCATAAACCGAACACGCTACTTGGCCGACGAACTGGCGCCGCCCGTGAATCCGCTCTTCAGGAGCTGTGACCCTTCTTTAAGCTTCTGCAAGCCATTCTGGACATTGTCTACCCGCCCCTGCACCTCATCGACCGTCTCCTTTCCCTCCTCCACCACCTGCTTCCCGTACTGGACCGTGTCCTTGATCTGCTGCGGGAGAGTCTTGCCCGCCTCCATCGCTTTCCGCTGCAGATCATCCACTTCGCCCCAGCTCGGCAGCAGTGCCTGCAGAGCGGAACAGCCGGCAAGTGAAGTTACGACAGACGTGAGGAAGAGGAAAAGGGTGAGGCGCATGCTTCCAGCGTAGCGATCATGCGATGAAAAAGTGATTCACAAAGGTGTTGTTTTTGTTTGTCACCTCACCCTCACCCTCTCCTCTCTGGAGGAGAGGGAATGTTTGTGTTTTTTTCTCGAAATTAAACAGAGAACAGACACAAAACAGAACACACACATCCCCTCTCCACGGAGCGGAGAGGGTTAGGGTGAGGTAGAACACACACATCCCCTCTCCACGGAGTGGAGAGGGTGAGGGTGAGGTCACGCAAGCCTCGTATCCCCCGTGATCTCCGTCGGCTCGTTGCCCGGCCCGAATTTCTTGAAGAGCTGTTCAAAGGAGCCGCCGCACTGCTCCAGACCCTGCCGCAGCAGCTCAACCTCCGAATCCTTGAGAGAGAGGTTCGAGGAAGCATTGATCATTGTCTGGGACGGATCGACGGAAACGCCCAAGAGCTCGGCCCCCTGGAGAGTGGCGTGCAGGACGATGTAGGCGTCGCACGTGTCGCACTTGAGTTGCAGGAGCATGAAGTCATTGGCCGCCACCCGCACCGACGCGAAGTCCACCGGCACCCGCTTGCCGCACTGGGGACAGCGCATCTGCTGGTAGATGCGCTGGATGATCTGCTGGAGCGTGTGCGGGTCGAAGTCCATGGAGGGCATGATCGTACCATTTTTGAGCGCGGGCAAGCAGAAACAGGGCATGACCGCCTGCCTCCTGACAATCGATTGCATTCGTCCTCGCATTTCAGTTCAATGCTCAACTGATCCTTGACATCACCGCCTTCCCCCATCCACCCTCTTTTTTGTCGAGGGCAACGGACAGCAGGAATGTTCCTGCGCGTTGTATGCAGTACCCGTTGTCCATGGCTCCGAAAGAGGATGCCGTGGGGGAAGAAAGGAGCATGTATGAGTATTCACATTCGATGGACCATTCGCCGGGATTTTCCCGACATGGTGCAGGTGGAGAAGGAGGCAAGCGTCGATCCGCTGGACGAAGATGACATCACAAAGCTTCTGCTGCAGAGGAGCGTGATCGGATTGGGGGCGTTCGACGGAACCGACAACGCAGCGCAGATGCTCGCGTTCGTCATCTATGAACTCGATCAGACGTCCATGGAGGTTCTCCGCCTCACGGCGGCTCCGGGATCGATCGCAGAGGCTGCCAAAGAGGCCATCATGACCCGGCTGAAGGAGAAATTGTCGCACAACCGCAGGAAGACACTGCGCGTCAGCATTGCGGACATGGATCCCTCATTGGAACGGTACCTCGCGACCGGATTCAAGGAAGTGTCGCGGACGATCACGCTGGAGTTCACCGCAACGGAAAACCAGGAATCGCCAACAGCGAAGGAGGCAGTCGCATGAGCACGAACGTGAAGGAAACGACCAGTGTCAACATCCGCTGGATGATCCTGCGGGACATGCCCGAGGTCTTGCAGACCGAGGAGGCCAGCTTCGAGTCCGCATGGACGGAAGAGGACTTCCTCCGCTGCCTGCGCCAGCGCAACTGCATCGGCATGGTGGCTGAAACGAGGGAGAAGGTCGTGGGGTTCATGATCTACGAGCTCCACAAGGGAAAACTCCACATCCTGAACTTCGCGGTGCACCCGGAGTTCCGGCGGAAAGAGATTGGTTCCCAGATGGTGGAGAAACTCCGGAGCAAGCTCTCCAGTCACCGGCGGACGAAGATCACGCTGGAAGTGCGGGAAACGAACCTGCCCGCACAGCTCTTCTTCCGGGAAACGGGATTCCAAGGTGTACGCGTGATGCGCGAGTACTACGAGGACAGCGGCGAGGATGCCTTCCTCATGCAGTACCAGCTCGACGAGTCCGGCGATGAAGGCGATGCGATCAACCGCATCGCCCAATACGAAGAAAGCTAGGCGGAGCAGCTCCCACGGCCCAGACCGGCTATCCGTACGGATAGCCGGTCTTCTTGACATGATCCCCTCATCCGCATCTCCGCAGCCTTGTATGATGTTGACTGATGCCCCCGCCCTCCCCTTCCGACCGCACCCGCGTCCTCGCCCCCGTCGTGACGCTCTCGACGATCATCATCGCCATCGTGGTCGTTGCCCGGGCGGGTTTGCAGAGCAGAACGACGACCGAGCCGGCCGTGCTGGCGATCGAGCACGGCTCCCCCCTGACTCTCAGCATGGTGGCGGGCTCAAAAGCCCGGAGCATGATCGTCGAGTTTTCGCATGATGGCGATGCATCAGTCGCGCTCAGTCTGCCCACTCAGTGGGCGCTGAGAGAGGTGCGCGGGGCGGGGCTCGCGGCTGTCCCGTCGGATGCCCCACAGTTCGGTTTCATCCGCTGGCACCTGCCGCCGCGGGTGGTGCTCGGCATGCAGGCGAGGTCCCTCCCCTCTCCTCTCACTCTCCACCACCCGTCCGCAACGCATATGGAGCTCAAGCTCCGGCGGATCAATCTGGACACAGGGGAGGTGATCGATGAGACATTCCTCATAAAGGAGGGGCCGGTGCGGCTGTGGTAAGATTCCGACGAGTCCGACGATACCGAGGGGCGCGCTTCGCGCGAGGGAAATGGACAATCCTCGGAATCCTCCTATGTTGCTCCTCCCGATCCCCACTCCACTCCTTCGCCCCGGTGACGACCTGGCGACGATCGTTGCGGAGGAAGCGATGTTCGAGCCCGGAGATATCATCGCGATCTCATCGAAGGCGGTTGCGACGGTGGAGAATGCGTTCATCGATTTGCGGACCATCGAGCCGACGGAGGAAGCCAGGGAGTGGAGCAGGAAGACCGGCCATCGGAGTCCGGCTTTCTGTCAGGCGGTACTCGATGAACTGCAACGATTGAATGGAACGGTCATTGGCGCATGCCCGGGCGCGATGCTCACGGAAGTGGCGCCCGAAGGGCTGGCAAACGGGAGCATCCTGACCGCGAACGCAGGACTGGATGAGTCGAATGCGCCGGTAGGCATGGCGATCGGCTGGCCGAGGGATCCGGTCCGTTCTGTTCGCGAGCTTCGGCGAAAACTTGAGCTGTATCTTGGAAAAGATACCGACGATACCGAGGAGTCCAACGAATCCGAGGATGAACAACGCTCCTCGGACTCCTCGGTATCGTCGGTTACATCGGCATCCTCCATCGCGGTCATCCTTACCGACTCCTGTGTCCGCCCCCGCCGGCTCGGCGTCACCGCCTTCGCGCTCACGGTCGCGGGCATCGATCCCCTGCTCCCGCAAGCCGGCCTGCAGGATCTGTTCGGGAAGGAACTGCACATCACCACAGAGGCCGTAGCCGACCAGCTCGCGACCGCGGCGAACTTCCTGATGGGCAACGCCGCCCAGTCGGTACCCGCGGTCCTCATTCGTGATCACGGGCTCCTGATGAGCGACTTCGAGGGATGGGTGCCGGGGATCGGGCGTGAGAGGGATTTGTTTTCGGGGCTGCTGTGAGGGAGGGAGGAATTGTGCCCCCACCCCCAGCCCCTCCCCCTCGGCCTCAGCCTGTGGGCTTGTCGGCCTGGGAGAGGGGAGCTTCGTCTTTGATCGTGATCAGATTCTTCTTTCCTACTTCCCAGATAGAGAATGAGGAGAGAAACAGTACCCCTTCTCTGGAATCAGAGCTCCCCTCTCCCAGGCCGAGACCCCAGAGGGTCGAGGCCGAGGGGGAGGGGCTGGGGGTGGGGGCATGAACAAGGATGGAAGCCGCTGATCACATCAAGTATGGCAGTCACCATCTCTTGAATCCTGTTAGACTGCAACCATGCACTTCGTGGTCCTCTCCTCCACCCGCGGCACCACCTTCCAGGCCGTCATCGACGCCATGAAGCGCGGCGATCTCACCGCGCAATGCCTCGGGCTCGTCACCGACCGACCCGACCGCGGCTGCATCGGGAAAGCGGCGGCGGCAGGCCTCCCCTGCCGCGTCGTCGAGAAAAATGAAGGAGAATCGCGCAAGGAGTATGACAAACGTGTTCACGCTGCGATCCAGGATCTTAGTAACGAGCAACGAGCAACGAGCCAACAAGAAACGATCATCGCCGCCCTCGGCTGGATGTTCATCTTCTCTCCCTGGTTCATCAGTCAGTGGAAGGATCGCATCATCAACATCCACCCGGCACTGCTGCCGAAGTACGGCGGGGAAAACATGTACGGCCTGAAAGTGCATACTGCGGTGCTCGCTGCAGGAGAGAAAGAATCCGGCATCACCATCCACCTGATGGATGAAGGGGTGGATACCGGAAAAATCCTGCTCCAGAAAACGTGTCCCGTTGAACCCGGTGACACGCCGGACACCCTGCGCGAGCGGGTGCAGGCGCTGGAGAAAGAGTGGTACCCGAAGGTGCTGCAAATGATCACCTCACCCTAACCCTCTCCTCCCTCGCTGTAGAAGCAACCAGCGTCTACCTCATTTCTCATGCGACAAGCCCAGGAGAGGGGATGTGTGTGTTCTACCTCACCCTCACCCTCTCCTCCTCCTGTTGAGGACGTAGCAGGACGATTCTCTCTTCCTTGAACCTCAGACAGAGGAGAGGGCATGTGTATGTTCTGTTTCATGAAGCTATACAAAACACATACATCCCCTCTCCCATCCTCAGAGCAAGGCATGGCAGCAACGATCCTGCCAGCTCTCAAACGAGGTGGGAGAGGGTTAGGGTGAGGTGGGTTATATATACCCCTCCACATGCACATCCTCCTTCCCCATCCCCCACTGCGTGAGCGCCAGGTGCTTGACGCCCTTTGTCATCTCCGGATTGCCGCATGCATACAGGCTGAGGCGTGAAAAATCAGTGACGATCTGGGGGATGACCGCCTGTACGCGGCCACGGTGGCCGCCCCAGCTGGATGATCCGGCGCTGAGCGTGGGATGAAAGTGAACATTCGGATGCTTGCGTTCGAGGTCCCGGAACATGTCCATCCAGAAGAGATCTTGCTCCGTGCGCACGCCGAAGATCAGATCGATGCGGCGCAGCGGATCGGCGGCGAGGAGGGCGAGAATCTGCGGACGGAAGGGCGCGATGCCCGTGCCCGTCGCGACGAAGAGCAAACGATTGTCCGTCGTTCGATCGAGGACGAACCGGCCCATCGGCCCCTTCATTAAAATCGTTGTTCCGGCCGAGAGGCTCTCCGCGACGAATCGGCTCATGCGGCCGCCCGGCACCAGCTTGGCGATGAAGAGCAGGTCCGGTTCCTCCGGGAGCGCTGCGAGGGAGAACGCGCGGGGCTGGATATCCGCGGGATCGCCGACCAGTGGCACGTCGAAGAGGACGTACTGACCGGGTTCAAAGATGAAGCCGGGCGGCTTGCTCAGCGCGAATTCGTAGACATCGCGAACAATGAGCACATTTTTTGTACAAGTGACGGTGTAGGTCGGGACGGGCATCTGCGGGAGAATACCGAGGAAGCTGCCTTCAAGAAACATCGATTCCTGCTGCGCGAAAAATCGCCTTGGCTGTTCCGATGGGAAGGTCTTTCTTACCGACAGGAACAACCACGTGCTTGCCGGATTCAGGGTGAATCAGAATGAGGTGGCTCCCCCGCTGACGAGCATCGTGAAAACCATGCTCATGAAGCAGAGTGACAACCTCCCTGGAACTCATGCGCGGAAACTTCGGGATCATGGGACGGAAATCTGAACACGGGCATCGAAGGCATTTGCGTCGTCGACAACCTGCTCATTCTTCTCGCGAAGCGTTTCGACATACAGTGCAATCGCTTCCGTCGCCATCTGCTTCGCTTCCTCCAGCGTCTCGCCAAACGAAACGCAGCCAGGCAGTGATGGAACGAGAACGGTATAGCCGCCGCCAGGTTCGGGCCGGAAGTGGACTTGAAAGGTGAAAGACACCAGCGCTATTGTAGCGGATTTTCCGGCGAACCGCTACCTGCCTCACGATCAGACCGCCGCCTGCGCCTCCATGGGCGTGAGCAGATTCCGCTGGATGTATCCGCGGAAACGCTCCTGCCATGCGCCGATGTGTTTCATCTTGTCGGCACCCCGCATGCGGAAGGCTTCCTTCGTGATGTCTTCGGGAAGCAGATCCTCTTCGATGAATAGCCGGAGGCGCGCCACCTCATCCTGCGTCAGAGGCCGCGTAGGATCGATCCCGAGTTCCTCGCAGAGTGTCGGATGACTGAAGCCGAATGCGGCGTTCTGCCACTCGGGAATCTCGAAGAAGAATCCGCCCGGGTAGACGATGCAGTGGTACCCCGCGAAGGATCCGGCGCCGGGGCTGAACTGGAACCGTGCGAGTTCATGCTCGTTGAAGCGTTCCAGATGCGAGAGACGTTCAGGATGCGGTCCATGCTGGATGATGCTCCGGACGTTCCCGGTCGTTCCACCCTGCGATGCGCCGCGCTCGTCGGGGATGAATGCTGCGCGCGGGATGAAGATGGTCGCCGGCAGCGTATCCTTCTGCGCGAGACTTTCGCGGAGCGCATTCATGGCCCGCTGCAGCATCAGGAGTTCCTGATCGCTTGCCACCACCACACCCCCTTTCAGCACACGACCGTCCGGCTTGAGCACGAACCGTCCTTCCCGACCGTTCTTGAAATGAACGTTCAGGAACAGATGTTCACGCTCCCCGGCGGGGTAGAGAGTGATGGATGCGACGAACGGAGCATCCGTCTCGCAGCGGATTTCCCGGCCACGCAGCCGGTCCGCGAGCGCATCCGGCGAGGGAGCGACTGACTCAGGAGAAGAGAGGGTGTGCATGAGGATATTTGATATTAATTTGACATATTTGTCAATATCAATTTTTATGTCTCATAATGCCCAGAAACGCGTCAAACAGCCCATTCGCGTCCTCCGGCCCGGGCGTCGCTTCCGGGTGGAATTGCACCGAGAAGAAGCGACCCGACTCGTGGCGAATGCCCTCCACAGTGCCGTCATTCGCATTGCGGAACCAGACCGACCAGCCCTTGGGAAGCGTCTCGTCGACGGCGAAACCGTGGTTCTGACTCGTGATGATGCACCTCTCCCCTCTCTTTGAAGTGTGGGGGGCACATTCCACGCAAGGCTGGTTACACCCCCGGTGCCCGTACTTCAATTTGTAGGTATCCCCCCCCACCGCGAGGGCCATCAACTGGTTCCCCAGACAGATGCCGAAGGTGGGGACATTGTTCTCGATGGCGCACGCGACCGCCTTGATGGTGGGCACGCATGTCTTCGGATCGCCCGGACCGTTGCTGATGAAGACGCCGTCGTAGTGCCCGTCGTACGCATCGAGATCGAAATCCCACGGCACGCGCACCACGCGGACGCCCCGCTTGAGGAAGCTCCGGAGAATGTTCCGCTTCATCCCGCAGTCGTAAGCGATGACGGTGAGCTGATCCGGTGCCGGGGGGGCGTCGTAAATGATCACGTCCTTGCAACTGACTTCGGCGACGAGGTTCCTTGTATTCGGATCCTCGATATCAGGGACTCGGGACTCGGGACTCGGGACTCGGGTTTTCTCCTTCCCGATTTCCTCTGTCCGAATCCCGCTGTCCTGGACCAGAGCACCAAGCATGACCCCATGCTCCCGCAGCTTCTTCGTCAGCATCCGGGTATCGACACCCGTCAGCCCGGGGATCCCGTGCTTCGTCATCCACTCCTGCAGCGACTGCACCGCGGCGTGGTGGCTGTAGGTCTCGCTCACCTGCGCGCACACGATGGCGCGGACGTGGATGTTCTCGCTCTCCAGGTATTTGGAAAAGCCATGCTCATTCAGCTCCTCGGACGGGACCCCGTAATTGCCGATCAGCGGGTAGGTGAAGACCAGAATCTGACCGTGGTAACTGGGATCGGTCATCGACTCCGGGTACCCCGCCATGCCGGTGTTGAAGACGACTTCGCCTGTCCCGAACTCCCTGCCCGTCCGGCAGGCAGGCGTCGAGGGGCCATCGGCATCGACAGGCGCGCCGAACGACGTTCCTTCGAATGCCGTGCCGTCAGCGAGGATCAGTTGTGTCATAGAGTGCCGCTTGCCCCCCGTAGCCTCCCAAGGAACGAGAGAAAGGTTCAAAAAACACCAGTTGCAGGATACAGCCCGGGCGAAGGGGGATCAGCGAGAATGAGGTGAGCCATGCTGGCCGATGCTAGCAACCGCCTCCCTGACTGTCATCCCGAAGCAGGATAATCATAGAGCAACGCCCTCCCGTTGCTCGAGCCTGACAAGCCGATCCTCATGCTGCTGCAGCTTGTCGGAGAAGGCGCCCTTGAAGTCGTGCATCATGTCTTCGGCAAACACCTTGAATTCATGAATAATTTCTTTTTTCCATTTCTCCATGGTCTCCATCATCTCATCCTTCCACCGTTCATTCGCGAGGTACAAACCTCCCAGCTGCTCCATCAGATAGGCAAAATCCTGCTTCGTGGCCATGTCCACGATATCCTTTCTGGTCACCATCTCTGCGATGTCTTTTTTGGTGACCATATTGCTCCGTAGGAACGCAATGTCTCGCTGCAGGAGACGAATGTCTCTCTGGGTCGCCGGTGCCTGATCATCCTGTTGGATCACCATGGGAATTCCGAGTCTACGAAGGGTCCACCAACCCGGCAACCAACCCCGCTTGCCGATTCCGCATCAATGGATAAAATATGGCTACAGGAGGCCCTGTATTGCGTTCCAAGCGACCGTGGAACGGCAGCGGCTGCTACTTGACATAATTTATTATTCCGATATTTTAGAGCAATGCAGCCCCGATGGGTTGCAATGCAGGCAGGATGCTTGCATGCGTGGATAGCAACGGTCTTTGACAACAAGGATGTTACGATTGTGTGGTAACCCGCCGCGTTGGCGGGTGGTTTTGCACAGGGAGATGCGATCATGGCAGAACAAGTGAGTGCCGGCGACGTTGCAGCTGCCGATGCTGTGAAGATGAAGGAACGCCACGAGTCGGTCCAGAAGTTCCAGGAGCTGAAGAAGGTGTTCGGTGAGTTTGAAGTCGAGTACAGCGAGCAACTGGCGGCCGATCAGAACTACGACGCCAAGGCCAAGCGCTGGTTCGTGGCAGGCGCGGTTGCGCGGCGTTACTGGGTGTGGATTCTGCTCGTGGCTGCGATCTTCGGCGGCGGCGGGTACTGGCTTCGGAGTTTGGGGACCGCAGCCGAGGTCACCGAACGGGTCACGTTGGAACTCCAGAGCCGGCTAGCGGCCACGCAGCAAACTGGTGCAGTCGGGGGATCTACCGTACCGTCAGCGCCGACCATCCCGGCTCCCGCCGTGACCGGTCCGGTCACGCAGGAGGAAGGCGAGCGTCTGATTAACGCGGGGAAGCACCCCGAGGCAATCGCGCTTTTCACGGAGTTCATCCGTCTGAACCCGGAGAAGTCGATCGGTTACTTCCTCCGGGGAAAGGCGTACCGCCTCAATAAGCAGTACGACCTCGCCAAGGCAGACCAGGCCAAAGCCAGGGAGGTTGGCCTTAGAGCCACGAGGTAACGATCCTTAAACGCTGTCCACGAAGACGCTCGGGAGTTTTACTCCCGGGCGTTTTCCGCGTATTGGCAAATTTTCGAGGAAAGATGTGTTTGATATTTTCTTCAAAAGTTGTATTTTATTATAGTTCCTTCACAGCATCGAGCTGCTCACATTGAGCAGCAAATCGCCCACGCATCCTGTCTCGAACGTTGCACTCTGCGATGCGCAGAGTCGGTTCGAGGTAGGATGTCGTGGGGGAACTCTTGAAGAAGGAGAATGTAAAATGAAGAGCAGGTTAATCCTGAGTGCCATCCTGGCGCTCGCCATCGTCGGCTCGGTGCCGGCGGACGACAAGGCCTCAGTCAAGCAACAGGCCGACAACGCCCAGCAGGCCTACATGACCAAGCAAGCCCAAGTGGAGGCGATGCGTCAGAAGCGGGATGATGCCGATCGAGAGTGGCGCGCCACGATGAAGAAGCAGAAGACTCTCGCCGATGACATGGCAGCAGTCAACGCTGGACTGCCGGCTGCCCGCACCCAGCTTGCTGCGCTGGAGACGAAGGCGGCCGAATTGGACACGGCGATCCTCCAGCCGAGGGCTGACGTCGAAGCGTTGCGCAAGGCCGCAAACGTGCTCAGGAGCGAACTCGGAAAAAAAGTCGCGGCGGAAGCCCAGGCTCAAGTGGACGTCGACGCCAACGACACGTCCGCCAACCGGACGAAGCTGGAGCAGGCCAAGTCAGAGTTGCAAGCGGCAACCGACGCCTTCAACGGTAAGAAAGCCCAAGCGGAAGCTGCCAAGAACAAGCTCGCAACCTTGGAGCAGGAATTGGCCACAGCGAAGCAACAAGCTGAAGGCTCGAAGCGAGCTGTCGCCCAGGCAGGGCAACGTGTCGCACTTGGGAATTTGGAGATCGATGGATTGGCAATGAATGCCGACTTGCTCAAGGGCGAGTACGAGGCGTTGAAGCTTGAGTATGACACTCAGGCGAAGGAGGCCGCGACGCTCAGGGACCGGGCTGCGGAACTCCGTCAGCAGTTGGCTGCGGAAAAAAATGCTAACGAGGCCAAGAAGGATGCCGGCACTGCACAGTCAACCGCGCAGACCGCCCAGACCATCGCAACGACCGCCAAATCCGCTGCAGAAGGTGCCCTGCCAAAGACTGAGGCCGAGGTTTTGCAGAGACGTGTCGAAACCTTGGAAAAAGCCAGAACGGATGAGGCCAAGGCTAAGTTGGAGCAGGCAGAGGCCGCCAAAGAAAAGGAGCGGAAGCTCGGCGACCGCTTGGCCACGATCGAGAAGGATGCCAAAGGGCTGAGCGTCGCGCTCGCAAAGAAGGCGAATGCCCCGCCCGCAGGAACCAGCCTCGTGACCACGCAGGTCTTGGATGCAAAGCTGAAGGCCGTATCGGATAAGATTCCGGATGTCTCCAAGCTTGCAACCAAGGAGGCTCTGGAAAAGGCGAATGCAAAGGTCGACCGCCTGAGCGCCTTCGTCAGGAGTCGTCTGCAGCTTGTTGACAGGAAGGACCAGGGGATCTGGTTCGCCGACCAGAAGGATGCGGAGGACACGGCGAAGGAACTGAACTACTCGCTTCTCGTCCTGGATCCGGACACCAAGAACGTGACGCCAGACGAGGTGAAGGTCGCGAAGGAAAACCTCGAGTGGCGATGTGCCCTGGCCGTCAGCCGGGACAACCTGAGGCAAAAGGCTGTCCGCTGCCGCACCTACTGGGGCGTCTACTGGGACAAAGAGAAACAGCAGTTTGCATCCTGGAGCTGCTGGATCAACTAGAAAGGAGAAGGAACAAGAGTCCCCACGATATCCCCGACCCACTTGGGTCGGGGATTTCGCATGCAGAAAATACGGCGCATGGGACAGACCGCTGTCGCGCCTTCATGCGCGGCCCGCCGGCGCCCCCTCGAACATGAAGTACTGATCCGGCCGCTGCGCGCCGACCGCTGCGTTTCCCCGGGCGATCGCATTCCCATCCTGGACTAGCCATGTAGTAATGCCGGAACGTGCGGCCCTTCCCCTTCTCCACCTCCTTGCCGTTCGTGTCGTACTCCTTGTCTTCCTTCAGGAGTGCGGTGATGGTCTTGTCACTTGACTGCCTGCCAAGGATTTTCTGCGCAATGAGTGCATCAGGACTGTTCGGGTTCTCACGCAGCGAGATTTTGTAGAAAATGTAACTGAGCCCGACGAAGTAGTCATTGGACGGACGGCCGAGGAGTGAGCGGATCTGCTGAACATCCCACCCGTTCGCCTGCAGCTTTCGGTAGGCTTCCCGGCTGGGATTGAACTGGACGCCGAATGCTTTGTCGGTATTGATAACCGTGACGCTGTCCGCAACATCTTGCAGGGGCAGACAGGTCACAATTGCGAACCGTTGCGCCTCCCGCGCAATCGCCGGATCGCACTCCGACATCATGCCGGCAATCTGCCGGGCGCGGGCGTGCATTTCGTGCTCGTTGAGCCAGGGGCGATCTGTCCCCATGCTTTTGCGACTCTTGCCCGCAATGTTCGCGAGTCCCTGGAACACATCGATGCCGGCGGCCTTGAGACCGGCTATGCCGGCTGCCGCGACCAACGTCTTGATGGGATGCTTGATGATGCCGTAGATGAGGAGCGCCACCACCGCCAGCTGTCCCACGCCGCCCAGGTTGTTCCACAGCTGCCCGAAGGTCTTGGGGTCGCGCAACTCCGGGTTCGTGAGTCCATTCAGCCTCCAGCGCGTGCCGCCGATCGCCATATCACCCTGCATCGCCAGCTTGTTGAGATTCGCCGTGAGCGGCGCCAGCTGTTCTTTCTTAATGAATTCGTTCTCCAGCGCGCCTTTGAGCGGAGAGAGCTCTGCATTCGTCTTGAGAGACTCAACATTGATGTTTGCCAATTTTCCCTGGCGCCGGAGAAGATCGACTTGGTGGCTGAAGTCGCCTGTCAGTTCTTTGGAAATCATCTTGGCCGGATCCTGGTACAGACCTTGCAGACTCCGGGTCACGACAATCTTTTGGTCACGCCTCCCCAACTCTTTCAGTTCCCCAACACTCTTTCCTTCTCCGACTACACCACCGACGACGCGGGTGAGGTCTTTGAGCTCATTTCCTAGCAAGACCAATCTTGACGCGACCTCACGGGCATCCATCCCCTTCTCAGGAATCTTCATTGTTGCCTTTTCGGGAGCAGATACGTTGTTAGTAACATATTTATTCACATACTCAGCGAAGATCTTCCGTCTCTCCTCGACACTCAGGTGTTCCTTCGCAAATCGAAGCAGGAGGGCTTTGCCGGACTGGTCATTCGGATCTGGCACCACGATATCGGGCTTTGCCAGAAACTCGTTCGCATCGATCTCACGGAACACGTCGATCCAGTTCTGGTGGTTCATCAGCTCCATCACTTTCGGCAGCTCGCTTTTCCCGTTCAGCGCATCGATTTTGTTGTTGTTGAAGTGCTCGTCGATCTTCCCTGCCAGCGTGGGCATGGCTTTCAGGAACTCATCGGCGCGGAATACGAATGTCGCCAGCTCCTTCTGGTCCGGCGGATCGCCGAACATGTACTTCATGCCTTCACGCAAAGCGGGCGGGATCTTCTGTGATTTTTCGATGACCCACTTCTTGAACTCCGGTCCTCCGGTGTCGCGGAGCCACTCCCAACGTTCATGCGCGGCATTCAGTACCTTCGCCCCCTCCTCGATTGCCCTGTCAATGATTCCATCGAAACACAACCGGCACTCCGCCTCCGGA
>VMEW01000007.1 GCA_007375735.1 Candidatus Peregrinibacteria bacterium Greene0416_19 | reverse complement strand
GATGGACCGGATCTGACGGTCAGACAGACGGCTCTTCGGCAGAAGTGTTGATGCCACGAACCCACACTAAACAAGCTCAGGATCTATACAAGCTCCATTTTTTTTGCGGGCCCTCGCGAAGTGCCATAGAAAAAAGGAAAGCACGCGAGAGTATACTCCCGACTCGATGCTCTCCACCACCTCGCCCGTTGCAAGGAGGCCATCGGTGCGTTTCTCCTGATCAAGTGACATGGTGAAGAAGGAAAGGGATCGCGTATACTGCTCCCTCGATGCTCTCCACAACCTCTCCCTTCAGCTTCCTCCTCTTCGGCGCATCCGGAAATTTAGCGAAGCTGAAGATCTACCCGGCACTGTACACGCTCGCGCTTAAGAAGAGATTGCCCGAGCACTACGCCATCGTCGGCTACGCGCGGACGGCGATGAGTGATGGGGAGTTCCGCGAGCTGGTGCGGGAGTCCGTGCAGACGTCGATGCTCAACGAAGCGAAGAAAGATGTGCTCGAAGATTTTTTGACGCACGTGCACTATCAGCCGGGACAGTATGACAAGGTGGACGACTTTCGGAAATTGGCGGCGCGGCTGCTCACATTGGAAAAGGATTGGGGCATCCTGCCTGCCGGCAGGCAGGTCCCCGTGCGGCTGGCGTACTTGTCGGTGCCGCCGTCGGTGATGACGCCAGTGCTGGAGAACATGTGCGCCGGAGGGGTGCGGAGCGAGGGCGGCAACTTCCGGTGCATCGTGGAGAAGCCCGTTGGACATGATCTGGCGAGCTTCGAGGAGATCCAGCAGGAGCTGACGCACTGCCTGGGTGGCGACGAGATCTACCTCCTCGATCACTACCTGGGGAAGGAGGCGGTGCGTAATACGTACTACCTGCGCTTCGCGAACCCCATCCTCGAACGGCTGTTCAAGAACACGCTCATCCAACATGTGGAAATCACCGCGCTCGAGAGCGTGGGGATAGAGGAACGCGCCGGTTACTTCGAGCACACCGGGACCTTCCGCGACATGGTGCAGAGTCACCTGCTGATGATGGCATCGCTGCTGACCATGCATATAAAGGATACGGACGATCAGATCCGCGAGGCGCGGACCAACGCCCTCCAGCAGTTCTACCTGCCGCCGGCGGCGGACCTGAATGACATCGTAGTGCAGGGGCAGTACACGCGCGGAACGGTGGGGAAAAAGGAGGTGCCTGGCTACCGCGAAGAGGAGGGCGTGGAGAACAACTCGCGCACGAATACGTACACGGCCCTCAAGCTCCTCAGCCGCGAGAGCCGCTGGCAGGGCGTGCCGTTCTACATGCGTTCGGGAAAACGACTCACCAAAAAGGAGACGCGGATTTCACTCCAATTCCAGGTGCCGCGCGTGGTCGGCGAAGGATCGAGTCCGAACCGCCTCGACATCATTTTACAAGGCGAAGCCGGCATGCGGATCTTTTTGCAGACGAAGCTCGGCGGCACCGAGCCGATGTTCCGCCCGCTGATTCTGGAAGACCCGCTCGTCTGCGTCGGTGACTGCCTGCCGGAACACGGCCTCCTGCTGCTCGAAGCCATCCACGGCAAGAAGCACTGGTTCCTCACCTTCAACGAAGTCCGAGCCGCATGGCGGCTGGTGGATCCGCTGCAGGCGCACCTGAGCAGGGAGACGACGCCACTACATCTCTATCCTGCAGGAACGATGGGGCCGGCGGAGGCGGATGGATGGATTGCACGTGATGGGATCAAATGGTTCTAATCAGCATCCATGCCCCTCCCCCGCGAACCCGCCGTCCCGCCCCTCTCCTCTACGGAGTTGGATCGCATCGAGGCGACCGTCTTCTTTCCGTCGGAACCAAAATCATCCGATCTCCTCTTCGTCTTCGGCACTAGTGACGGTGACTGGAAATCGGTGGCTGATCTTTTCATCATGAAGAACATCGCGCCGATCGTGCTCACAACCGGAAAGGGACCCCCGACCGCGCCGGCAGGGGAGGAGCCGCAGGCACACACCATCCGCGATGCGCTCGTGTCGCACGGCGTTCCATCCGATCGCATCCTGACCGAAGACCGGTCGACGAACACCGGCGAGAACGTCATGTTCGGGAAAATGATTCTGAAAGAGCATCACCTCGATCCGCGATCGATCGTCTTCGCCTGCAAGGCGCATCACAGCGGGCGGTGTGCACGGACACTCGCAAAGCATTTTCCGGGCGTCGCGCTCTCCTGCTTCAGTTATCCGGCAACGTATGAAGGAGTGGAAGTGCGGAGGGAGACGTGGCGGAAGCATGCAGTCTCGCGAGCGCGGGTGTACGGGGAGTATGTGCGGATAATGGAGTACACACGACGGGGATATCTTGTCTATTTGTAGGGAATTCTGGCCATATTGATTAAATTGAATAATATTATAAAGTGAACATCATGATAGACAGTCTTGTCCGCACGTATGAGTACGAAGGATGGGGAAGGATCAATGAAGTGGAGGGCAGAGCCGACGTGGACATGAATCAGTTCAGTATTACACGTCGTGCAGGGCCAAGTTTGGAGGCAGTGAGCGCCGCATGTATCCTAGTTGGAACGTTCAAACCAAGGTTGGAGCTGAGGAGCTTACTGCACCTCCCTCCCTGTTTCGGTCCATTTGAACCAAGTCCAGACACTGAAATGGGATTGAAACAATACAAAGAAACGAGTCGCCTCATTCTCGGTGAATTTTTCGGAAAAAGTTCGCTTTCGAAAACATCACGTGTCGCAGTGGTAGCTGGGACGGACTTCACTGAAGACGATTTTGTGTACGAACTGAGAGAGAACCGCGACTGTCTGCAACCACCTGAGGAGCTGCACTACATCGACCAGATCCGACATGTCGTGCTCTGCATCCTAGAGGCAGGAGCAGAACCGGCTCTCTACCTCAATAATAGGGAAAAACTACTGTATCTGGCACCGAGTGGACTGCTGAGAGTGACCGACCTAAGTGATCAGAGAAGGCTTCGATTCATGTACGACATGAAGCGCTGCATTCATCCGCCAACGGACCTCAGCTACCTCATGATAAACTATCACTGAAAAGGAGAAGTGTTATCACCCCCCCCCAATCTCCTTAAAGTGATCCACCACCTTCCCACCCGCCACACACACTAAATCAATGCGGAAGGCACCGTCATACTCCTGCCTCGTCACCCACCCCTGCGCGGCGCGGGAGAGCGCGCGGCGTTTGCGGTGATCCAGCCGCATCTCGGGCGGGAACCGCTCGTCCCACTGCGCAGTCGTCTTCACTTCCACGAACACCAGAACCTCATCCGAAGGATCGAAGGCGATGAGGTCTATCTCGTCGTGCCGGCCGACGCGGACGTTCACTTCATCCACCCGGTAACCGACGGAGCGGAGATAGGCGGCGGCAACCTGTTCGCCCTGCCTGCCCAGCAGGAGGTGCGGGGCAATGGCGGGGCGGCCGAGGAGCGAGGCGATCATTCCCATGAAAGGGGAGGACAATAAAACCTTTTCCCTGTCCATTCCATCCGCTTTTCCCGGAAGGTGTACTATCGTACACTCTTTTTGAACCTTCCTTGTCGAACTTTCCTGCCGAAACCTCCTCCACTCCCATGGCGAGCCCCATCACCTCCTTCGCGACCATCGGTCTCCGAGCCGAGAAAATCACCGTCGAGGCGGGCATCAGCTACTCCGATCAGGCGAAGTTCTTCATCGTCGGACTCGGCGACACCGCCGTGCAGGAGAGCAAGCAGCGTGTGCGCATCGCCATCCGCAGCTCCGGGTTCCACCAGCCGACGGGGCGCGTGATCACGGCCAATCTGGCGCCCGGCGACCTGCGCAAGGCCGGCCCGCGATTCGATCTCCCGATCGCCCTCGCGGTCTTGATCGAGCAGGAGCTCATCACGGTCGATCTGGAGAAGTTGAAAACAATGGCTTTCTTGGGCGAACTCTCACTCGACGGAAGCCTGCGCCATGTATCGGGGGTCCTCTCGGCCGCGATCGCCTGCGCGAAGATGGGGATCAGATCACTCGTCGTGCCAGCAGTGAACGGGCCGGAAGCGGCGCTCATCCCCGGTGTTGAGGTAATCGCACCTGCGAGTCTGAATGAACTCGTCGACATCCTCACCGGTATCCGTAAGCCGGATCCGGTGATTCCTCCTGCAAGCGCAGCTGCCGCGCTTCCCGATGATCTCATCGACTTCTCAGACGTACGTGGGCAGGAGCATGCCAAGCGCGCGCTCGAAATCGCCGCGGCCGGCGGTCACAACGTGCTCATGAGCGGGGTGCCTGGCGCGGGGAAGACGCTGCTCGCCCGCGCCTTCCGCGGCATCCTGCCACCGCTCACGCAAGAGGAATCCATTGAGGTATCGCAGATCTACTCGGTCGCGAATCTGCTCCCCAAAGACACGCCGCTCCTCCAGACCCGTCCGTTCCGCATCGTCCACCACACCGCGAGCGGCGTCTCGATCGTCGGCGGCGGGCAGATCCCGGGGCCCGGCGAGATCAGCCTGGCCCACCGCGGCGTGCTGTTCCTGGATGAACTTGCCGAATTCCCCGCACAGGTCCTCGAAGTGTTGCGACAGCCGCTCGAGGACCGCACCATCACCATCACCCGCGCGCACGGCACCGTCACTTTCCCCGCCGATTTCATCCTGGTCGCCGCCATGAACCCGCCGGAGTACAGCGTCGGCGGCGCGCAGAAGATCCAGCGCCGCATCTCCGCCCCGCTCCTCGATCGCATCGATCTGAAGATCGACGTGCAGGCCGTGCCGGTGGAGGATCTGCAGAAGAAGCCGCGGAGCGCCGAGACCACGACCGACATTGCCGCCCGCGTGCGCCATGCGCGGGAACGGCAGCGATTGCGTTTTGAAAAACTCCGCATCTCCACCAACAAGGAAATGAGCGTGCGGATGATCGATGAACTGTGCCCGCTGGATGAGGCATCGAAGAAATTGCTACAGCAGGCCGTGCTGCGGCTTGGCCTCTCGGCGCGGAGTTACCACCGGACGATCAAAGTGGCACGGACGATTGCGGATTTGGAAGGCAGCGAAGACATACGGACGGCGCATGTGGCGGAGGCGTTGCAATATCGGCAGAACGTCGGTGCGTGATCGTGTGCAGCTGTTACTCTCCTCATTCCATGCTACTACGTTTCACACGTGATCAGCGGATTCCTTCTCTATACCATGCCCCCACCCCCAGCCCCTCCCCCTCAGCCGCAACCCTGCGGGGTGTGCGGCCTGGGAGAGGGGAGAACGAAAATGTACAGGGGAAACTATGGATTGCGATCACCGCATCGGACCGTTGTTTCTCATGCCCGCCTGATGCGAAAGGAACCAACGAAATCGGAAAGAATTATTTGGAGCATGCTCCGTCATCACAGATTGCATAGTTATCACTTTCGCAGGCAGCATCCCTTCAAACTTTTCATCCTCGATTTCTACTGTGACTCTGCTCGTCTCGGAATTGAGATAGACGGATCGGTTCACGATAAAAAGACTCAGCAAGAATACGATCGAGAGCGCACATTAATGCTTAGTGAATTCGGAATTCGGATCCTTCGGTTCACAAATGACGGAGTATTGAATGACCTACCAAGGGTACGGCAAATGATCATCCACGAGCTTGAAAGAAGCTCCCCTCTCCCAGGCGGAGACGCGCAGCGTCGGAGCCGAGGGGGAGGGGCTGGGGGTGGGGGCATGAACAAGGAAAGCATCCGCTCGTCCCTAGACAGACCACAGGTGTATGATCGCCACCATGACGAAGAACGACCCTCATTGGGTCAGCGCTCCCGGCGTAGTCTCGGCGCTCACGGAGCTGTCTGAAGCGCTGCCGGACGGGGACACGACGCCATATCCCGATGTCTCCCGCTTGCGCATGCTCGTCAGAAAGGCATGGGATGCCATCTACATCCACTATCTGGGAATGGAGAACCTGGCGGTGGCGCGTGGGCTGGCGAGAACCGGCACCGATCTGTTTGACCGGTGCGCGGAGACCATCGGTTCCATCCCCATCGGAGAGGACGCTGACCGCAGGAAAGCTCTCGATGATTCCATCCGGTTCCGCGCCGAACTCGCGCATCTCTTGCTGGAAGAAGGCGACGATGCAGTCCACCGACGGGTGTTCGAAAAACTCGAATCAGAAAGGTTGGCACGGGGAGAGATGATCCGGTAAGGCAATCTGGCGCAGGACCTGGCACTCTTGTATGGTGACATCCATGCACTTCGCGGACGCGCTGACGAAGGCCGCTCAACAAAAATCCCCCGTCTGCATCGGCCTCGATCCGCAACTTGAGAAATTGCCCGAGGGAATTTCAAAAGACCCCGAAGGAGTTCTCGCCTTTAACAAGGGAATCATCGACGCGACGAAAAACATCGCCTGTTCGGTGAAGCCGCAGCTTGCGTACTACGAGCTGCTCGGCTGGGAAGGCATGAAAGTGTTCTGGGATACTTGCCGGTATGCCAGGGAACAGGGAATGATTGTCATCGCCGATGGCAAGCGCAGTGACATCGGCTCCACGTGCGAGGCGTACGCAGACGCATACCTGTACGAAGAGAGTCCCGTCGACGCCATCACGGTGAACCCATACCTCGGCTCCGACGGCATCAAGCCGTTCGTCGAGCGCTGCACGAAGAACGACAAGGGCATCTTCATCCTCGTGAAGACGAGCAATCCAAGTTCGGGCGAGTTGCAGGATCTTCCGGTCGGCGACGAAGTGGTCCATGAACACCTCGCACAACTTGTGGAAAGTTGGGGAGCGCAACACTTCGGCTCACAATCGAACCTGTCATGTGTCGGCGCCGTCGTGGGTGCGACGTACCCGGAGGAACTCAAGTACCTGCGCACGCTCATGCCGCACATTCCGTTCCTCATCCCCGGCTACGGCGCGCAGGGCGGCACGGCGCAGGAGGTGAAGCACGGATTCATTCCGAATGGGACGGGCGCGATCGTCAACGCCTCACGCTCGATCATCTACGCATCGAAAGGGAAGGATTGGAAGGAGGCGGCCATGAAAGCGGCAAAGGAGATGGCAAAGGAGTTACAGGGTGCCTTGTGAGGCTTAGAGCACATTCGACGCAAACCCTGCGTACTCATCCGTCCGCCGCATGGCATTGATCATCGGCATCCTCGTACAGAGCGCGCGGGCGCTGTCGATATTCGGCAGCACGGTGATGGCCTTGGAATAGATAGCGAACCGCAGCGTGCATTGGGGGCCATCGATATTGAGATGATCTCGGTGTGCGAAGCAGATGATCGGCTGGAGAGGGATTCCATTCTCCGTGCGTTGTTCGTGTATCAAGTGCTGTAATGCAGATGTGCTGATAGGCATAGGCGAGAACAAAAGCGCAAGTCGGGGCTGCTGCCGCAGACGATCGATGAGATCGTCGTAGGGAATAGTGTTGCGAAGTGTCATCTCACAATCACAGAGATAATAATCGTGACCGGGCACCTGAATTGTCTTCACGCGGAATGCTGTCGTTGGCATGAGGTCGCGGAGATACCTCTCGACCATTGCATTGAGACGGCAATCGATGCGGAACTCCTCGAGGTTCGACCGCAACGTGTAATCGTTGAGACGTTGTTGCTTTTGAATTGCGACAATCATGAGCACATGCTGTAGATCGCCACGGAAAGCGTGAAGAACGGGCACGACACCCGAAACGAGGCAATCGCCTTGCCGGTATTGATGCGGCGCATCCGCCTGTAACCGAGGCTCGAATGGAGGCGCGAGCGAGTGGTAAGCGGGGTAGGTACCCGACTGCCGAATGACCGGCCGCGTGAGACTGTACTGTTCATAGAAACCAGCGAGGGAATCTCCATTCTTCAGGATCGAGGCGTCGATGATCGCATCGGTTTGCTGCAATTCATTGAATCCTTGGTCGAGCGGCTTGAGCTGCCACGGCCCGACCCACGACGAGCCTAGCGACTGCGCTTCCCGTTGCCGCGCATCGATGAGCAAAGTGAGCGCAGGATCCAAGTGCCGACGTTCATCCAGCACCATGGCGGTCTGACGGAACCGCTGATAGCTTTCTTGATCGGTGCTGAGTACCACGCAGCGCACGCGCATGTCCGCTTGACTTCGACAGATCTCACGAACAATGCGATGACCAAGCAGTCCTCCGGCGCCGCGGACACAGACGTTGAGAGGCTCAGCGGATGTCCGTCGCTCGAATCGTGGATCAGCCATGATGGATGGAGCATTAGTTTGCATGGGAAGGGGGTGTCGCATTGAGAGGCTCATGGACTTTATAAAAGAGTTGCCGTATCTCCGGGGGTTGCTCGCTTTCTTGCAATAACTGAAGTACGGCTTGCCATCGCAAGAGCGCCTGACGAAAGATGTTGAAATTGGCGAGAACTGGAGATACTCGACCGTTATTCATTCTCGAGCATCGGCGCATGTATTCATTCATCTCCTGAATCAGGTTCTTACTCTTTGGATTCAAGGCTTGTCGCATGAGCAATCGAACCCGCTTCGTAACTGACTTTTTCAGCCTCCTGTAACGGAAAGCATGAGCAAGTGCGGAGCGTACATGCGCTTCGACGTAGAAGTGCACGGCACGCCATCGATCGGCCGTTCGCTCATCATTCTTGAATGGCTGGTTTATTTCTTCCAACGTGGTTGGTGTTTCCACGCAGGCGATATGATGACGCATGATGTTTTCCGGGCTCGTCTCGTCGAGCACGCGATTCGCCAATTCCAACAATGTTCCTCGGTAGGTGGACATACAAAAAAAACCCGCTGCGCGGGGAGGGAGTGGAAAGGAAACGACGACAGCATCCTATCTCCCCGCGTAAGCAGAGGCGATGACGATGCCGACAATCCGCAGAGAGCGGAAAACCATCTAGGCCAATTGTAGTCACAAAAAATCCAACGATCAAGAGATTCATAGTGTTTTGCGTGCTCTTGCTCGTTCGGCATCCTCATCAAGCAACGAGCAACGATTCTCAGACGCAACGATTACTTCCACAGGGTTGCCCGCATAATCGGCATAGGCACTTCGATCCAGCTGAAGGTGGCTGCTTCATCGGTCCACTCGATGTCCCCCTGCGTGGTCACGGTGCCCGGGTCGTTGAGGGACACCTGCAGGAATGGGTCCTTCACCCCCTGATCGAGCGTGACATCCCCGAAGAGCCGGTAGGTGCGGCTGCCACCGGCAACGGTGCCCATCTCTTCCATGATCCCCAGACAGTTGATGAGCGAGTCACCCACCGAACAGGAAGTACGCACCGGTGAGTCTACCATTCCCAGCTGCCAATTGATGACCGATACGCCGGACGACTTACTGACGTTGAAGGAAAAACGCTTGATGAGAACCTTGGTCGGCGGGATGGAGGCAGATGTAACGGTGAAGGCGGCGATAAGCTGGTTCTGTCCCAGGATGAACGTGTCCTTTTCGGCGAGCGCGTTTTTCACGGACACGATTTTGCCCTGCACGGCGCGGTTTTTGGGGAAGAATGCATCCGGAGCGAAGGCGTTGTACGTGGCTCCGCTGTCCTCGCCGAGCGAGGTGACGCGGAACGTCTTGATTTCGACGAGTTCGCCGGGAACGCCGCCGTTATCGCGGGCCTTCAGGCGCGCCTGAATCCCCAACACCCGCTCCGTCGCTTTCGGGATGTGGTAGGAGCCGCTGCTGTAGAAGGTGCCGACCCACTTCTTCTTGTTCGAATCGAGCGGATCCAGGTAGAGCTGCCCGATCCGCTTGCCGAATTCATCGATCATGAAGAGTGTATCCAGAGACTTGGCCTCTTCGCGCATGATCACTTCGGTTCCCTGGACGAATAACCCTTCCTTATCCGCGAAGAACTTGCCGCCCGCAATCGGCTGCGACAGCTCGCCGAACATCAGAAGATGGCTCTTGCTGGGAAAGTCAGGCAGGTTGGCGGCGGCACTGGAGCTGGAGGAGATCGCCGAGGAAGAGGAGGGATTTGAAGAAACCGAAGATGACGTGGAACTCGAAGACCCTGCGGGCGTCGAGGAGACGCTCGAAGTGAAACTGCTGGCACTCGAGAGCGCCTTCCCCTGCTCAGCGGCGCGGTAGAGATCGAGCTCGCCGTCCGCTTCCGCGCGAAACGCTGCTGCGAGGCGGGCCATTTCGCCTCGGGTGATGACATCCCCCGGTTCGACCGACGTCGGCAGCGCAGTGCGGTGCGCGCCCGCCGCTCGCACGTACGGCATGAACCACTCATCGTCACGCTGTTTCTTCAGCTCGTACTCGTAGATGCCGCCAAGAATCTTGACCGCTTCGGCGTAGTTGACCAGCCTCTCGGGATGGAAGGTTCCGTCTGGGTTCCCGGAGACGATGCCATCCTTCTTGGCGCGACAAACGTACACGCTGAACCAATCCTTCTCCCGAACATCCGGAAAGCAATCTTCTGCATCCCCCGGTTGCAGTCCGCTGCTCAGAAGTGCGATCTTTGTGAACTCCGCCCGATTGAGCGCTCTGCGCGGCTGGAAGGAACCATCGGGATTTCCCTGCACCGCTTTCAGATTGGTGAGCACGCTGATGGCCACCGCTTCCGCCTTGGTGAACGGCGCATCGCTGTAATCATCGGCCCGGTCGGTGAAGTCGAGCGCGGCGACGATGACCGGGAGGACGAAGAGACTGAGAGTGAGGGCGGGGAGGGATTTGCGCATAGAACGGAGTCTATCAAACGAAACCACAGACACCAATAAGGTTGCATTGATTTCCGGACAACATCAACGCAAGGACATCACCGGCGAGTAGAGACCCCGCTCCTCCCTCTGCCACCACGCACCGATCTGGCGCCGCTCCTCTGCGGTCGTGAAGCGATACACGAAAAGCCGTGAGCGGACGAAGCGCGGCGGATGATCCGGAAATGGATTCGATCGGAGAAGTGCGAGAACATCCGGCGACCCCTGGAGTAGCCGCACCAAGAAATTCTGAAACCATGATTCAGAACGATAATCGGACAGTGCCGCGAACCACATCTGCCAGTCCAGCCGCGGCTGGTGCGGCTCCGCGAAGCCGGGCCGCCGCGTCACGTCGCCAGCCTTCCAGCGGAACGCATACGGCTTCCATGTCTCCCCGTCGTCGCTTCCCTCGACGATGATCTCCGGCCGCGTGCGGGTCATGACGCGGAACAGGCCGTAATCGCTCACGCTGCGGAAAGGTCGAAGCACGGACGCTAATCGATCGCCAAGTGGGAGCGATCCGCCTGGGATGACCGTGCCAATGAATCCGCTCGCTGCGATCCAGAAGAGAAGAGTCCCGATGACTGCCGCAGGAAAAGCAAACCAGGGGGAAAGGGGCGCAAGAGAGCCACTCTCACCAATGAACTTGAGGACTGTTTCCGGCAGCATCTTCCGCCACGCTGCATCGTTGAGGAGGAGAAATGCGAGCGCGACGGTGAGTAGGTTGAAGAAATTGTAGTTGCCGGTGAGGAAGATGAGGATCATGAGAGCGGCTGTACCGGCCGCGGCAATCAGGCGCATCGTCGGCGTGCCGAAGAAGAGGAACGGCAGAGCAAGCTCGATCACGTACATGATCACGGTCGAGAGCCAGTGGAACCAGAGCGGAAGCTGGTGCATGTACCACGCCGTCCAAGTAGTAAGCGGCTGAGTCTCGTAGTGATAACGGAGCGCGGTCATATCCAGCCACGAGGAATCGCCGCTCACGAGCTTCACGAAACCTGACTCAAACATCAAGCGGAAGAGCAGGAACCACAGGAGGAAGAGCGCGAGCGGCGGCACCATCGTCTCCCGGGCCAATCCAGGCAAGATCGCGCTCGGAGCAAGGAGGAGCGCGAGGAGTCCCGTTTCCAACAGCAGGATGTCCCACTGGAAACTCATGAAGTCCTGTCCCGCGGTGACCAGCGACAGGTAGAGAAGCCATAGGAAGAAGAGGTTCAATGTGGGGAAAACCCCGGCGACGAGCAGGATGGAGCTCAGAACGCCGAGCGCGCAGACGACATGGATCATGGTATCGGATCCGCTCAGCCAGAAGAGAGTCGGGAACTGGTACCAGGAAACACTCCCCGACTTGAGCCCGGTCATCATGTCCTGAATCGGCAGGATGCCCCTGCTCCCGATGAGTCCCTTCGCCTGCACCCAGAATGACACGAAGGCGATGAGGTAGATAATCCCAAGCGCACGCAGGAAGACCCAGCGGCTGATGACGAAGGAGGAGGTGCCTTCGCCGGAGATGCCGGTGAGCCACGACAGAAAATGTACAATATTCCCGTCGGCGATGCCTGGAATCGATCTGACCCACTCGATCATCATCATGTATTCTAACGCCGACCGGCCGTGCCCTGCATGAGACAATCTGTTGTCCCACGCTTCAAAAGTACCTCTCACCATCTGAATCCTTGTACGTTTTCCACATTCATGGTCGGATACTGTGGAATACGAGCTGCCTGGATGAGCGCTGTATACTGATCGGAAGAGCAAAAGATAGTACAATGCGTTCCGCAGGGTTTTCCACAGAGCTGTGGATAACGGTGGAAAACCGGTGGAAACGTTCTTTTGAATAAAGCGTCGGATAGGTTTGTCTCTCGCGTTTCATGGCCCCGTAGTTCAATGGATAGAACGACCCTCTCCTAAGGGGTAAATGCAGGTTCGATCCCCGCCGGGGCCACCATGAACCAGAACGCCGCAGCGCCTCCGGCGTTTTTTCTAGTGCGGCGTTCGGTTCATGGCACCGCCACGTTGGCACAAGCGAGGATGCTCTGGTTCACGTGTCCCGTAGTCGAACGAAGCGAGTACTACTGGGATGCCCTGTACCGATGCGTTGTTCTTGTGTTACTGGCAGCCGGAAAGCATCTGGTACAGGGCTATGTCCGATATCCCATCTTTGAAGTAGAGCGATTTCTCCGTAATGCTGTCATTTGACAATAAAGATTCACACTATTACATTGCCTTCCTCATGAGGAATACACCTTCCATTCCACTGCCCAGCGGACCGTTCGTGAAGGCTGTGACGAAACTGACTGCCGCGTATCGAGCAAGCGGAATGGAACGGACACCGGGCGAACTATCGGTTCGTACGGGGAGAGCGATGGCAATGCTCCTTTCCCAAGCCTACCAGAGAATCACATCTGTACTGAGCAGAAACGATATTCCTCACCTACAGTATGTTGCGACAAACGAAGGAATTGTCCGTGGGGGATTATGGAATCTCCAGAGGTGTCTGGAAAGCATTCCGTCCTCACCAGAGGTGAAGCAGGAGATGTACAGAATTCTCAACGAGTGTGCTGAGGACATTGTGCACGAGCACGGGTTCGAATAGTTAGCCAAAGAGATTCTCATGCGTATCCGTCGCGTGGAACGTGACGATCTCATTTCCGTCAGCGCCTCTGCTCAGTTCGTACAGTAGCAGCCAGTCTCCCCCGATGTGGCAATCCCGTACGCCTTTCCATGCGCCCTGCAGTTCGTGGTCGTGATACTTCAGCGGCAGAGGCTTCCCGTCCATGAGCAGATCAATGACCGCATGGAGCTTCGATATCTTCCTGCCGGAGCGCTTCATCTTGGCGTAGTCCCGACGGAACTGTTTCGTTTGCCGGAATTTCCGTCTCGTCACAGGCGTTTGAGGGAATCGAAGAACGCTTTCTTGCTGGTGTACGTCCGCACGCCTTTCCCCTGGCGTGCTTCCCGGATCGCCTTTCGCAACCGCGCATTCGGAATTTCGGCTGGTTGCACCGGAGACGGCACGAAGGGAAGTCCTCCGGAGCGCTTCACCTCGGTGTAGAAGAGGATGATTGCCTGCGAAGGCTTGATACCCTGGGCCCGGAGGATGGCCTCAGCATCACGGCGGAGGACGGGATTGATGCGGTGCTGAAGACGAGTGGAAGTCATAGCTGAAAGGAAGTGACAAAAGTACTCCAATTGTACTCCAATTTATTTTATTGCACAAGCGCTTCGGGCAGAGCAGCAGCTATTGGATTGTAATCCAGAACAACAGCTTTTTCGGGTTCTGTGGCCCCATATCTTGCTCTCTCTCGAAGACGCCGCCATTGGATTCAATAATTTTTCTGGAACCGATGTTGGTTGCATCGCATGTGATGATGATTTTTTCTAACCTTAATTCTTTCGCTTTCTGCAAAGCAAGCCGCAGGATCTGGCGACCGTAGCCTTGATGGCGTTTTACAGGTCGAATCCAGTAGCCAATCTGCCCGCCGACGTTCCGCAGATGTTCTGTGAGTTCGTGACGGATTGTCGTCTCGCCGATGAATGCCCCTTCATCGACGAGCCAGTAGGTGGTCGCCGGAATCCAACCTCGCGGCAAATTTCGTCCTTCAGAATGATCCTGGCGTACGCGAATGTACTCGACGACATTCTTGGGTGAACCGATCTCGGCCCAATCTCCTATTCCCATACTTCCAACTTGCCGCATCTCATTGAGAGCGGATTGAAACGTTTCTTCATAGTCCATCGATGGCGGGACGAGTTGCATGATTGCCTTTGATTCTACAGTCATTTCACCAACACCACCGTCTCCCGCCCCTCCGCCGGCAGGCTGCCTTTCAATTTGTACTCATCCACCCGTTCGCCATGAGCGCCGATCTGCTTGAGGACCGCTTCCGATTCCGCGCCGTCGGAAACGGTGAGGACGAGGACCCGCGGGTCGAATTCATCGACGAGCTTCTGTACCAGCTTGGCGTCGAACGCGGGGATGACGAGCACGTCGATGTCCCCGACCATCTCCAGTTGTTTGTCTGACCAGTCCTGGAGCGGACGGGAGAGGAACGCAATGGTGAGATTCTCGGCTTGCAGGACGTACGAGACCTGCTGACCCTCCACATGTCCCACTCCCTTGATGGAAATCCCCGCTTCGTTGTACTCGCCCGGCCAGGAGATGAGGTGCACGGTCGGAGATTCCTGCGGCACCGGCAGGAGCGCGATGAAATCACGATCCGGCATCTTCATGCCCTCCGTCGGAAACACAATGACGATCTTTCCTGCGCCGGTGACGCGAATGGAGGAGCCGCCGAGGGAGGTGAAGGTGAGCATGAGGAATTTGATACTAATTGAATTATGAAGGTATTTCCATTCTTTCAATTTTTGCGCCCAGGCTCCTCAGCTTCTCGTCCAGCCGGTCGTACCCCCGCTCGATGTAGCGGACATCCGTGATCGTCGTCTCGCCGTCGGCGCAGAGTGCGGCAAGCACCATGGCCGCGCCGGCGCGGATGTCGTTGCTGGCAACGATGCGACCCTTGAGCGGGGTCGGGCCGATGATGAGCGCCTGGTGGGCGTTGAGCACCTCCACGTGCGCACCCATCTTCTCGAGCTCGTAGAGGTACGCCATCCGTCCCTCGTACAGGCGTTCGAACATGCGGCTGACGCCCTTGGCCTGCGTCATGGCCACGCCCATCGGCGCTTGCAGGTCTGTGGGGAAGCCGGGGAAGATGTTGGTGCGGATGTTCATGGACGCAAGCGAGGAGAGCTCGCCGTCGATGAAGAGCTCCTGTCTGGCCTCGTCATACTTCCACACGCATCCGCTCCGCCGCAGGGCATCCAGGAAGGAGAGGAGGTGCATACGATCGATGCCGTGCAGGCGCACCTTGCCGCGCGTCACAAGCGCGGCGAGCACCAATGCGCCGGCCTCCAGGTAGTCCGAAATCACGTCGTGTGTGACCCCGCGAAGCACCCGGCTGCCGCGGACCGTGACGGTGTGGCCGCCGGCGCCGATCACCTCGGCCCCCATCTCCACCACGAACTTTTCCACGTCTTGCACATGGGGTTCAGCGGCAGCCAGATGGATGCATGTGTCGCCAGGAAGAACGGACGCGGCGAGGATGACGTTCTCCGTCGCCGTCACCGAGAACTCTGGAAGAATGACGTGCCCGGGCTGCAAGTCACCCTGCAAGTGCAGGACATCGTCGGTGCTCATGTCTTCCGCACCCATCTGCCTGAACGCCTCCACGTGCGCCAGTATCGGGCGCTTGCCGAGCACGCATCCACCGGGATAGGACATCTCCACTACGCCGAACCGCGCGAGCAGCGGACCCAGCAGCACAATGGAACCGCGGAGCATCGACACGTACTCGGCGGGGATCGGCTGGCTGCGGATTCTCTCCGCGCGAATGCGGACCGTCGTCCCTTCAAAGCTGGTTTCCGCACCCAAAAAATCCAGGATCTTCACCATGGCGATGGTATCCCTCAACCGTGGCACATTCGTGAGGACTGTCTCGCCTTGTGCCAGAATACTCCCCGCGATCAGCGGGAGCGCCGCATTCTTGGATCCGCCGATGGCGATATCACCCTTGAGCGGAATGCCGCCGCGGATGCGATAGGTTATGTCCATACGGGGGGGGTAGTGTACCGCATTTTATGGTGCAGGCACGGATTCATTCGTTATTTCCTCTTCTGACGCCAATCCAACAACATGCCAATGAGCAACAATCCTACCCCAACAGTAATGCAACTATCTGCCAGATTGAACACCGGGAACGTTCCCACCTGCATGTAATCAGTCACGAACCCGTCCGGGAGCCGGTCGGCGATGTTGCCGAGTGCTCCGCCGATGATGAGCCCGAAGCCGGCTTGCTGCACGGTGGTCCGAGCGGAACGGACTGCGAGGAACATCACCAGGAGCAATGCCGCGATGATGAGCACGGTCTGGAGTCCGTGCGGGAGCATGATGCTGAAGGCAATGCCGGAATTGTATGCGCGTTCGAAGCCGGCGAATGAGCCGAACACGGGGATGCGATGATCGAGAGTGCGGTCGACAACAACCGCCAGAGCCATGCTGGAAACGAAGCTGACGATGGCGGCGACGAACATGAACATCATTCTTTACTTCTCATTCTACATTCTTCTCTATACTCACTCCATGTTCCGTCGGATGGACCTGCTGCTCCTCGGCGTCGCGGTGGTGCTCACGTTCTTCGGCTTGGCCATGATCGCCAGCGTGAGCGTGTTCGAGAGTTATCAGCTGACGCAGCACCTGACCGGTCAGGGGAGCAATTCCTTTTACTTATGGCGCACGTTCATCCATGTGATCGTCGGAATCGTCGGCATGATGCTGATGACGGTGATACCGTATCATTTCTGGGAACGGCACGCGCGGTTCTTGTACATCGCCTGCATCGTCCTGCTCATTGCCGCACTGCTGCCGGGGATTAACGCAGGATGGGGCACTTCCCGCAGCTGGCTCCGCGTCGGCCCCTTCTCCATCCAACCCTCCGAATTCTTCAAGCTCGCGTTCATCTTCTACCTGTCCGTCTGGCTGCAAAAGCGCGAGCAGCTGATTGGAACATGGAAGGAAGGATTCCTGCCCTTCGCGATTCTGCTCATCGTCAGCACGTTCTTGATCGCCATCGAGCCGGATCTGGGATCGTTCCTTATTCTGTGCGTCGTCGGCGGCGTCATGTTCTTCATCGCCGGGGGCAGCATCACCCATTTATTCATGGGCGCTACGGCGGCAGCGTTGGTGGGTCTGCCAATTATTTTGCAGAAGGAATACATCCAGAAACGCTTCATTGCGTTCCTGCGGCCGGATGATCCGAAGATCGCCGAAGACATCGGGTTCCAGATCAAACAGGCGCTCATTGCCATTGGGAGCGGTGGATTCTTCGGTGTGGGGTACGGCAAATCCATCCAGAAATTCGGGTACCTGCCGGAAGTGCAATCGGACATGATCTTTTCGGCGATGGCTGAAGAATTGGGCTTCATCCGCCTCCTCATCATCTTACTCATGTATGTCATTCTGGTGCTCCGCGGGTACCGCGTGGCTCAACACGCGCCGGACCGCTTCGGTTTCCTGGTGGCGACGGGCATCACCACTTGGATCGCTGTCCAGACCATCGTCAACATCGCAGTGAATGTCGGACTGTTCCCGATCACCGGTCTCACGCTCCCGTTCATCAGCTACGGCGGATCGTCGCTGCTCTCGGTCCTGTGCGGGGTGGGCGTCCTCTTGAATATTTCGATGCGTTCGACCGAGGAGGCGAGCCTCGCTCGGCGCTCCACGTCCAAGCGAGTGGGGAAATGGTTTTTATCGAATGCCTGAGAAAACTGAGGACTCAGAAGGCGCTTGAGGATGCAGAAGCGTTATTCTTCTGAGTCGTCTGAATCTTCTGTATCCTCTGAGTCCTCATGAGAATCCTTCTCGTCGGCGGCAGCTCCGGCGGTCACATCTACCCGCTCGTCGCCGTATGGGAGGCGCTCAGGAGAATGGAACCGCAGGCGCAAGCGCTCGCGGTCTGTTCGCAGAAAGAGTCGGATGCGGACATGCTCCGCGCAGCCGGTCTCCCCTACGCGCAGATCCCCGTCGTTCACCTGTCGCTCTCGCTGCCCGTGACATTCCTGCGCGCGATGAAGAAGGCGCAGGACATCCTGAGCGGCTTCCAACCCGATGTCATCTTCAGCAAGGGCGGCGCCGTGAGTGCCCCCGTGTGCTACGCCGCACACCGGATGCACATCCCGATCGTGCTGCACGAATCCGACGCGGTGAGCGGGAGGGCGAACCGGCTGGTGGCGCGATGGGCAGATGTCGTCTGCAGGGGATTCCCCATTCCCTCTGTCCGATCCCCTCTGTCCGTTTTCACAGGCAATCCCATACGTCGGCACATCACAGAGGGGTCAAGAGAGAAGGGGCTAAGGTTGACAGGCTTGACGGGTGATCGCCCGATCTTGCTTGTCCTGGGCGGCAGCCAGGGGGCACGGGCAATCAATGAGGTGATCGCACGCCGGCTGGATGAACTTCTCGCGATAGGCGATATCGTCCATCTGACCGGCCCGGGTAAGGAGACTGGTGTCGAGCGCAAAGGATACTGGGCACGACCATTCGTCCACAATGAACTGCCCGATGTGTACGCGCTTGTGACGCTCGCGGTGAGCCGCGCCGGCGCTGGCTTCATCAGCGAGCTCGCCGCGAATGGCATCCCGAATGTTCTGGTTCCCATCCGCGGCGTGGCGCACGATCACCAGCAGTGGAACGCGGAGGCGGTGGCGCGGAAGAATGCCTGCGTCCTGCTTGCAGAGGAATCGCTCGATACGACGCTTGTGCCGACGATCAACGCTCTCATCGCCGATGAAACAAAGCGAGCGGACCTCTCGAAACACATCGGAGAATTCTTCCAACCGGATGCGGCGAAAAATATTGCGACTATTGTCGTTGCAGTTGGGAATGGGCAGACGCCTCAGCCGGGAGTGACGTGACAACTCCTGTCGAACGGTGCTAGGCAAACCCCTCACAAAGTGTTCTCATGCCTTGCTACAACGCTGCCTGCTGAGTAGGCTTTCTTCCGCTATGAAGTTCATCATTCCCCTCTTCGCTCTTGCCTTTCTGCTCGTGAGCTGCAGCCGCTTCTCACCCAAACCGACAGTCGTTTCTCCGCCAACCGGCCAGGAGACGACCGGCGGCGGACCGGGGGCACCTGCTGCCCCTCTCAATTTTAAATGGGACGGCAAGCTTCTTTCCGGTGTCCACACCGTCCTACTGCGCACCTCGAAAGGGGATGTGACGCTGGAGCTGAACGCGGATGCCGCGCCCAAGACCGTCACCAACTTCGTGACACTTGCCACGAACGGCTACTACAACGGGCAGATGTTCCACCGCATCATCGAGAACTTCATGGTCCAGGGCGGCGATCCCAACGGCAACGGCACCGGCGGCGTGAGCGTCTACGGTGATACGTTCGAGGATGAAGTGAATGCGAACAGCTACGGCCTGCAGGGAAAGGTGATCAAGAATCTGGCCAAGGGCCAGGAGGTGCCGGCCGACATCGCGAACCTGACGATCAAGCAGTACTACGAGAAGCTGGGGTACCGCTACAACGATCAACTCCGCTCGCTCCCAATGAAGCGCGGCGCCATCGTCATGGCAAACCGCGGACCCAATACGAACGGCAGTCAGTTCTTCATCATTACGGCCGAGAAGACGCCGTGGCTGGAGGCGAAGCACACCGTGTTCGGCAACGTGTCGAAAGGTATGGACGTGATCGATACGATTTCCAAGCTGCCCCGCGACGCCAGCGACAAGCCGACGGAGCCAGTGACGTACACGGTGGAAGTGAAGAGTTGATCCGTTCCGGATCAGCGATTCGCCGCAGCCGGGATTCGTAATCCCGGCGCGGGCGCAAGCCCGCATTGCATTGCAATGTTTTCCAAGTTGCCGGGATACCGAATCCCGGCTGCATGATATGATCGGGACATGCGGACGCGCTTCGCCCCATCCCCAACAGGCTTCCTCCACGTGGGAGGACTCCGGACCGCGCTTTACTCATATCTGCTTGCGAAACAGACCGGCGGGCAGTTCCTCCTGCGGATCGAGGATACCGATCAGGAGCGGACGGTGGAGGGCGCCGTCGAGAGCATCGTCCGGTCGCTCGCGTGGGCGGGAATCAGTCCGGATGAGGGAGTGATGATGGAGGATGGTCTGGTGATCGAGCGGGGTTCGAAGGGCCCGTACATCCAGTCACGTCGGCAAGCGACGGGGATCTATCGCGAACATGCGGAACAGCTGCTCGCAAGCGGTCACGCGTACCGTTGCTTCTGCACGACTGAACGTCTGGAAGAAATGCGCAGGCAGCAGGAAGCGCGCAAGCAGGCGCCGATGTACGACCGTCAGTGCCTTCATCTGCCGGAGAACGACGTGAAGAGGCTCATCGAGGCGGGTACCTCCCATGTCATCCGCCTGAAAGTGCCGCACGAGCGGACCATCCGGTTCGACGATGACATCCGCGGCACCATGACGTTTCAGGGTCATACCGTCGACGATCAGGTGCTCCTCAAGAGCGACGGGTTCCCGACGTACCACCTGGCCCACGTGATCGACGATCACTTCATGGACATCGATCTGGTCCTCCGCGGCGAGGAATGGCTGAGCAGCCTTCCCAAGCATCTGCTTCTCTTTGAATACCTGGATTGGAAGGCTCCGCGCTTCGCGCACGTCCCGCTGCTCCTCAACAAAGACCGGACCAAGCTGAGCAAGCGGCAGAACGCCGTATCGGTGGAGGAATACATTGCCAAAGGATACTTGCCGGAGGTGCTGCTGAACTTCCTGGCGATGCTCGGTTGGAACCCCGGCACCACGCAGGAAACTTTTTCACTGCCGGAGCTGGTTGAACAGTTCTCGCTTGACCGTGTCCAGAAGAGCGGCGCCGTGTTCGATCTGGAGAAACTCGATTGGTTGCAGGGACAGTGGATCCGGAAGATCCCCGTCACCGATTTCGCCGAGCGCATCCGCCCGATCGTCGGGAAAGAATACCCGACCGCGCTGCACGACGCCGACTTCGAACAGAAAGCATCGCTCATCCACGAGCGCATCACGTTCTTCCACGAGGCATCGGCGATGCTGGGGTACTTCTATGAAGAGCCGGGCATCACGACGGAACTGCTCGCGAACGAGAAACAGAAAGTGAAACCGGAGGAGCTGCCGACAATTCTCACAACACTCCTCGGTATCCTGGAGGTGATTCCGGAAAAAGACTGGACACCTGAGCGGCTGCTCACAGACGTAAAGGGTGAAGTTGCCAAAGGAACCTGGAAACTCGGCCAGCTTCTGTGGCCGCTGCGCTCCGCGCTCACGGGGCTTCCGTACAGTCCCGGGGCGGTGGAGGTGGCGGCAGCACTGGAAAGGGAGAAAACACTGGCACGCCTGAAACGGGCGCGGGAGATTGTGAGTGCGTTGTCCTGATCGGATACGGCATGTGGTATATGATATTCGATAGACACTTGATACTTATGCGATCACTGACGATTCTCTCCGGAGCCGCATTCACCATCGTTGCAGTCACGGCGTGCCAGCCGACTGAGCAAGTGCAACACATACAGGTGGAACCCCTGCAGGTCTCAGTACAGAGTTCAAGTAGTAGCACGGCAATAACGCAGATCGCGTACAGCAGTGCGAGTAGTGCTCCTATCCTTATGTCGCGGCGTGCATGCACCAATGAAGATTTCTATAACATCGAAGCAAAATGGCAGCGCGGAGAGCCAACAACGACTGTCGCATTCGAACATCCGGAACTGTCATTCTCCGTTCCCTACAATCCCGCTTGGGGGAGTACCGCATGCCAACTGGAGCCGTACAGCAGTTCACAACGGGGAATAGAATTCGGACCGGCAGATATCTTTGAGGGCGGCGGCGCGGCGCGCTTCGGTTTTGTGGAAATACGGGACGCGCGTACCAAGCAGCAGGTTGTGGATACCGTTCGCAGGAACCGGGAGGAGGAAAAGAGAGAATTCGGCACGACGTTGGGGACAGGACCAGAAGTACGCACTATCAATGGCAATACCGTCGTAGAGTATGGCGAAGGCGGTTTCTGTGAAGCTACGTTCTTCGAGGTTATCGGTACAAAGCACAACTACGTGTTCCAATCCGCATGCGACGTTGAATTGCCGCTCGTGAGGCAGGCCCTCTCATCCCTCGTCATTCACTGAGACGATGCAACTCCAGGAAAACGTTCCCGTCGGTCCCAAGACCACCATGCGCATTGGCGGACAGGCGCGCTACTTCGCGGAACTCATGACGAGGGAGGACGTGGAGGAGGCGGTGCGTTTTGCGAAGGAAAAACGCATTCCGCTCATCGTCCTCGGCGGCGGATCGAACACTATCTTCGCAGACGGTATCATCGAAGCATTCGTCGTTCGGCTGAAGCATGATGCTGTCACAATCGATGAGAACAAGGTGACCGTCGGCGCGGGAAAAATTCTCGCGTCGCTCCTGAACGATCTCGCAGCAAAGGATCTGGATCTCTCTCCCCTCACCGGCATCCCCGGCACCGTCGGCGGCGCCGTCTTCGGCAACGCCGGCCAGGGCGCCAGCCGGCCTTCGCCCATCGTAGCCTCTCCGATTGGAACAGAATCCATGCACACCCACGCGACGAATGCGGCTACGGCCGGCGCAGGCGGTATCTGGATCAGTTCCTTCATCGATACCGTTACCGTATACATCGACGGAGAATGGAAAACACTCACGAAAGATGAATGTCATTTCCGTTATCGAGAAAGTTGGTTCAAAGACCTATCACTACAAACTACAAACTACCAACTACAAACTCCTCCGGTGATCTGGCAGGTGACACTGACCGTCCCTTCAAAGCCGGCAACCGACGTGCAAGCAGAGATTGAACGATTGATCAAAAGGAGAATCGAGACCCAGCCGCACATCAAGACCGCGGGATCGTGCTTCAAGTCGCTCCCCGACGGCACGCCGGCGTGGAAACTTATCGACGCGGCAGGATTGCGTGGATTGAAAATCGGAGGCATTGAAGTGAGCGAGAAGCACGCGAATTTTCTGCTGAACGTGGATAAGGGGACGTTTCAAGATGCGCTTTCGATCACGAAGACGATCAAGGAGAAAGTTCCGCAAATCACCGGCGTGGAGATGCGGTTCTACGCTGAGAACGGTCGGATTGCCGCTTAAGGGAGAGCGCCATTGCAAGCGTCTGTCTTCCCCGTCCGCGCCGCCCATGTGCGGAGGAGCAAGATCCTGTACGCGCTATCAGTGACCTGATCGATCCTGCCGCGCAGCCCCTCGTGGATCCGAGGGTTACTGAGTTCTTGATCTGTCACACACTGCACATCACGCAGTAATTGCGAAGCATCCTCGTACGGTCCGGTGAATCGGTGGGTCATATGCATCAGAGGGGCAACTGTTCACTCTACCTCTTTCAGAGTGAAGATGTATTGCTTCTATCGCAAACGGTGACGGAAGATATGATTTTCCGCTTCAGAAAGGCAAATCCTCAGCCTTGATCTCCGATGCGTACGCGATCTGCGGCACGTCGACAGAAGGAACCGGCTCCTGCGACGCTGCCATCGGAGCAGATGCAGCGTCCTGATTGGCATCGGAGGAACCGCGCGCCTCCGTTTGGATATTGCCATCAACGAGTGGATTCCTGGTGCCGAGGAACGACACCGTGTCGGCGACGACTTCGGTAGTGTAGCGCTTGGCACCGTCCTTCGTCTCCCAGCTACGCGTCTGCACGCGACCGCTGACGAAGACGCGGTTGCCCTTCTTGATGGTACGGGCGACTTCCTCCGCGAGCGCTCCCCAGATGACGACATTGTGGAACTCGGTACGTTCGCGGTCGGTGTTGGACGCTTTGTCCTTCCACCGTTCGTTCGTGGCGACCCCGAGCGTGAGGACTTGCTGGCCGCCGGTGGTGGTGCGCATCTCCGGATCGCGGGTGACGTTGCCGATCACATCGGCACGGTTGATGAGGGTGGTGAGCGACGGGGCATTGGCCGGAGCGGGGAGCTGGCCGTCCTTGGGGTCGAGCATGATCATGTCGAGCCCGACGATCTTGGTCTTCGAGCGTTTCTCGCCGGTCTTCTCATCCTCCCAGCTGTCGGTCTGGAGGCGGCCGGAAATGAAGAGCTGCGATCCGGGTTTAATGAAGCGTCCCGCTATATCCGCCATCGGCCCCCACAGGGTGACCGTGTGAAAGCCCTTGCCATCGAGCATCTCGCCCGTATCGGCCCGGAAGCGGTAGGGCACGACCAAGTTGAGATCGGTGACACTGGTGCCGCTGGGCGTTTGTCTGATGGAAACTGGTTGTGTCTGGTAGCCGATGATGTGCACGCGATTGAAGGAGAACATATCTGGAAGAGGAATGGAAGTAGAGGATGTCCCGATGGGTGCGCGCAGGGAACGTGTACATTTGTACACCCGATTTCCGACGATACAACGCAAAGGTGCTGCAAAAAGTAATAAATATTGTGTGATATAACCAGTAACAAGTAACCGGTAACCGGTAAACTATCATGTCAAGTTCTCCTCCGGTGGAGATGCCAAAAAAACCTCATGCAGAAGCCAAAAAAATGCTATACTTCCCTGATACACCTATACCCCCACCGCCACCGGTTCCTCACCGTATCGCTCATGACCGCGGGGCTGCTCGCCGGGCGCTCCGCACATGCCGCATTCCAGGTCCCGCCGCTCTCGAATACCCAGAGCGTCAGCCAGATCCCCGCCATCCAGAACCAGATTGTGCGGACACTGGATGCAGCCCAGTGCGGCGGCTGGAGCACGGATCCCCGCGAGTCGGTGCAGGGCAAGATCCCGCGCGCCGGCGGCGTACCCGGCCGCACGAGTGATCCACTGGGAAATCCCGGATCCGGCATGGGAAAGAGGCAGGAGACCGACCAATACACTCCTGGGAAGACGGGGAACGGATTTTTCTTCCCCACGTGGAACCACACGACAGGAATGCTCACCGTATGCGAAGAGAAGAAAGGGAATATCGACAAGAGGGTGTACAGCGACGGGGACCTGCCGGGTACCAAGAATAAAAAAATCAATATCGCCCACCCGTACTTCGAGGACCCGCCCTGCTTGTGGAAAGACCGGCAGCAGAAGGACACGCCTCCGCACAATCTCGGCAAGTGCACAAACTTCTGCAGCTGGTTGAACGACAGCAAGTGGACGTACCAGGATTGCCGCATTGCGGTCCCGCTCAGCCCGCCCATTCCCGATCTCACCGGTAAGGTATGGTATGGAAAATGCGTGACATGGGCGAAGCGGTGGACCTGCTCCGACGAGTGGGTGGATCCGCTCGTGCCGCGCGTGGGGAGCCCCGGCCAGAAGAACTGCCTGATCGATGCGAAGGGAAAGGAGCTCCGCTGCTCCGCCAAAAGCGACGATACCTGCAAGAAGTCGGCGGAGAACAACAAGCCGTACCGCTCCTTCTACCGCAGCTACAAGAATATCAGTGCCTCGCGGAGCAAAATCAACGATGCTCCGCGGGATGCTCTGAGTGACGTGAGGAACGGGCAGGCAGCCTGCTACGGTTTCTACGACGAATTCGACCCGCGCAGCCGCAAGACGGAGACGAAGGACCAACGCTGCGTCATCGACCTGCCGGTACAGTGGCAGAATTTGCGGAACACGCAGTCGGGCAAAGGACACTACAAGCCGAACCCGCTCCCCATCGACCTGTTCCAGGCGCCGCGGAATCCGCGCTTCAATGCCGCGACCGACACCTGGTATCCAAACCTGGGCAGCGCTCTCTCCTTCCTCTCCATCCCCGGATGGAAAGGAAACCTGAGTGAGGCGCTGCTGAATCCGGATAAGGCCGTCGTGCAGGCTGTGCCGCAGAACACCCAGACCGCGCCGCGCGCGCGGCAGTCGATACTGCGATCGGTGGATGACAGCGTGTCGAACGCGCGGCGGGAGCTGCGGCCGTTCACGCGCTGGTGGCAGCAGTTCGAGACGGACGCGCACCGGCTGTTCACCCCGCCACTCGTGCACCTGCGGTTGCCGGTGAGCTGGAGCTACCGGCTGGATGCCCTCCGGCCGCTCGAGACAACGCTCATCGACGTGCCCGCGAGCGGTACCGCGTTGCAGCAAGCGATCGACGTGCAGCTGACGGCCCAGGACGATCTGGTGGGACTCCTGGGGCATTACCTGAAGCAGTCGCTCATCCTTCCGGTACGGGAGGAGCCGGTGCCGGTGGTGGTGCCGGCCGGGTCACCGGTCGAGTTCCGGACGGCGGCGGCGTTGTGGAAGGAGTGGAAGTCCAAACGCGATGCCGCCCGGCTCCCGGTACCAGCGGAGGTGGACTCTCTGATCGACACACTGGAACAGTACGCGAAGCAGATAGAGAGCTACCACGGTCTGCGCGGGGAAATCGCCAAGTACCTGTCGGTGCTGCTCATGCGGCAGGAGAATCTGCTGCGGTACCTGCAGTCGTGGATCGAGCAGAACGGCCGCGCGTACGACAAGCACCTGAAGCAGTTCCGCGAGCGTGAGGAGCTTCAGAACATCTGGCGCTCCGCGCAGAAGCAATTCGTCGAGTTCAGCGACATCACGAATATGCCGTGGTGCCGCAACGACCGCTTCACCACGCCCATCTACTCCCTGCTCGATCCATGGTACCCACCGCGGCCGGACCTGCAGGATCTGAGCCCCGCCTGTAACCCTACCGGGCCGGACGGTCAGAAGCGTCTGCCGATGCTCTGCCCGCCAGCCGGAGAAGCGGATCTGATCTGGGATTTGTCGGTGCTCAAGGTATCGTCGGGATCGTTGAAGGTGCCGGTCCTGAAGCCGATCCAGATCCGTATGCAGATTCCGCTCCCGGGATCCGTCCTGGACCCTGCCTCCCTCCCCACCCTGCCGCCGCTGCCGGATGTGCTGCTCGTGCAGTGGGACCGATTGGACCGGCTGCTCCCGAACGTCGTTTTCGGCGCATCCCCGCCGGTTCTGCCCGACCCGCCGGCGTTCAATGCGGCACAGGCACGCAGTGCGCTGGAACACGCCAAGATGATGATCGCCGGCATGAACGATACGTACAAGAAGTTCTGGCAGAGCCTGGACCGGCAGGCGCGGGACGCGCCCAAGTGCAACGGAAGAGCTCTGCAGCCACTCGAATGTTGCGGATGGCAGCAAGCGAGCTGCGTCCACGTCGAAATGGATCTCATGGAACGCATCGAGCGCATCACCGCCCGGCCTGCGGTGCTGCTGAAGGAGGACAAGGAAACGCAGGGAATCGGCAGAACGTTCATTCCTCCCCTGACCGCGCCGCCGGGCGCACAGCCTCCCAGAAAAGATGCAACGTGTCTGCCCGACGATCACGCCTGCATCACCCTGCAGGGGGAACGCACAGGGGGGCGCGGCGGTGTCCGTATCACCATCCCGCAGGAACCCCGTCAGCCGTCGTTCGACATCAATAATCCCGACTTCGATCCGGTGGAATCGATGAGAGCCGAGGAGCGAGGGTACACGCTGAATCCGAACGGAACCATCCGCGGCGGGACGCCGTACGTCACACCGCCGTGGACGCTGTATCCCGTCTTCGGCGTCCCCAGACCCGTGGACCTCTTCCCTCCGCGCAAGCCATGACGCTCCGACGCTCCGCAACCACCGGCCCGATGTCTCGAGCCCGCACCCAAACCCGCCTGTCCCCCGAAGGCTTGACGAAGGGGGGAACCCCGGCCCTTGCCCTTGCCCTGACCCTTGCCCTTACCCTGATACTCGCTCCAGTCACGGCGCGTGCGCAGAGACTGATTCCCGCCAGCGCCTGCATCGGGCAAGTGAATGATCTGGCTGCCCAGGAACAGCGCGTGTACCGCGGCGTCCTCTTCGGTATACATAGCGCGGCGGATGAACCGCTCGGCACCACACGCTACGACATCCAAAGAAACCCGTGGATCAAGCTGCGCCACAACGAGTGGCGGACGGCCGTTCCCCGGCTCAGCCGCACTGCGCTGAATGACAGCCGGATGGACGCCCTCAGCGAGCGCGACTGGTTCGCGGCGAACACGTCCACGCCGGTGCGACGCGGCATCTTCGAGACACGCGGCGCGCTGACGAGTGAGCTGGTGCCGCACCTGACGCAGTCGTACCGCGCGTTCCAGTGCCGGCTGGCCGCCATCTGCATCGCAGCGGAGCGCGCGCAGAGCCTGGACCCGCAGATCGTGATGATCAGCGGCATCGCGTACTACGAAGTGACGGTGCCCGGCTGTGTGGCGGCCAGGGTTCCCGCCCCCACCTCCTGTTTCCTGAATGCGCTCGGCAGCACGGCCGGCCCGCCGGGGGCGGGGACGCAGTTTGCGACAGCCGCGGACCAGGTGATCGCCCGCACCTACTGCCCGGCGTCCATGGCGGAGCTGGCGGGCCGGGAGGCAGAACTGCTCAAGCTCGCAACAGGGTACGACGCCGCATACCGGACGCTCCTCCAGTTCGCGGGCATGACCGACGTGTTCCTGGGTGCGTTCCGCACCGATCTGCTCACTCCTCTCCGGCAGGCCCTGCCGCTCGTGGGACAACTGGCACGCATCCCTTGTTTCCTCGCTGAATGCAATGAGTAAGCTCCACAGCAATCACCGGCATGTTCGTTCGCGAACGACGTGGCACCGGCTCACGCGTTCGCGGCTGGCAGTCACCGTGACGGGACTCCTGTTCCTGGCCGCCGCACCGGTGCTCATCGCGCAGTGGAACGGCAGCGACCGATTGATGCTGCAAGCGACTTGCCCGATCTGCGGCACGAGCGGAGGAACGGGTGGTGCGACTGGTGGAACGGCTGGGGGTACGACTGGCGGGACAACCGGCACCACAGGGGGCAGCGCCGGTGGAACGACCGGCGGCGCCACGGGTGGTTCCACCGGAAGAAGCGGCACTCCTGCCGGTGGTGGGCAGTGCGAGCGGAACGAGGCGCTCTTCACCAGCGGGAATGGCGGCAACCTGGAACAGTGGGTGCTGACCTACCACAACGATCTGCGGCGCATCGTCTCTGCACATCTCCGTCCGCAGTCCCCCATCTGCACCGGCAACGTCACCAGTCCTCCGTCACAGGACCTCCGCACGCTCGCCGCAAAGCTGAAACCGTGGAAGACGCCGGCAGCCATGCAAGCCCTCACCGAACAGGACATGGGCGCGGTGCTTCTGGAGTACCTGCGGGAGTACGAATGTGCGATGCGGGAAGCGCGCGACTTCCTCCCCGCCGACATCGCAACCGCCTTTGGATCGCTCACGCCGCTCACCGGGGCAGGGCTGGCGGGGGAAGGCATCCGCCGCGCGTCGATCATCCAGCAGGAGCTCTCCATCCCGCGTGCAGCGCTCCACCGCACCCTCCTGTTCCTGGCCGGCACCGAGCGGCTGCAGCCGTTGAGCATGAATCTTGCATGCCTGGAGCGTGCGTCCCTGGATATCCGCAACGTCCTGGGCCTCGCGGCCGAGACGAGCGCCTGCCTGCCGCGCATCTGGGATGCGCGCGGATCTCTCCGCAATCCACCGCCCAACCGATGATCGTCACCATCCGTCAACACAGGCTGGTGAAGATAATCGTCATGCTCATCGTGGCCACCGCGCTCAGCGCGGTGCCGGCCCCGCGGCGCGCAAGCGCGCGCGGGGCTGCCCCGAATCTCTACGACCTGATGCTGACGACGACGGAACGTGAAGCGTTCCTGAACCGCACCTTTCAGCACACTGTGGAAGCCCCGCTCAAGCGCTTCCTTTCCGCGGTGGCAAGCGCGCCGCGGCTGCGGCAGATCGTGTACCGCTTCGAGGTGGATCAGGCCCTGCGACCGGAACTGCGGGGTGTCTTCTGCGCCGGCAAGACCCACCGCCCAGCGCAGGGGCTGGGGAAATGCAACCAGCTGGCGCAAGACATCCTGATGCTCGCCCGCCGGGAGGAGAAGGTGCGCGCGCTCGGGCGCGACCTGCAGGCGATCGCCGACAGCTACGAGCGGCCCCTCGACACCGACGTGTCCGGCGCCATGATCTTGCAGGTGCAGAGCATCACCCACCTCTGGCGCGCCGGCTCCGGCGCAGTGACGGTCGCGGGGAGCGGCGCGGTGCTGCGGGCGATCCCGCTGCCGGAGACGCCGGAGCTGCGGCAGAAAATCACAACCCTGGGGAAGGCGCTGAGCGGGACAATCCTCACCAGTGTCGTCACGTCTGCGCAGAAGGAAAAGAACGTGGAGGAATTCACCGGCACTGTGTGGCGGTACCGCTCCGGGTACGCCCTGCTGTCGCAGCCGTGCGCGCAGGCCCTGCCGCCCAGGCCCGGCTCCGAGCTCTACTGGACGGAGAAACGGAACTGCCAGATGGAAGCGATGCTGCTGGATCTGGCGGAGACGGCGCGGCAGGTGTCGCGGCTCACCTTCGCCATGGGAGAACGACAGGTGGTGCAGTGGATCATTCCGCCATCCTACCAGGAGCTCATGCCCGGAAACGTCCTCCTGTGGATCCGCGCCGAGCGCTGGCCGCACGCACTCGTGCCACGCGGCGCCGACCCGCTCTTCCTGAATGCCGGGTTCGCGTGGCAGTACGCGGTGGAGCCGGTGCTGCCGTCGTTGTGCGGACAGGGCGTGCCGGAAGACGCGCAGCCCACCCAGAACCGCTGCCAGCCGATCGCGGGCGGTCTCTACCCGCCACTGCCGCCCGAACATTGGGCCGTCTGCGAGCATCCCATCCATCGCCAAGGCTACCTGTGCCGGCCGCTGCAGACGCGCGAAGCGGCGATCTGCAAGGAGCAGGTCCGTCTGCAGTCGAACACCATCAACATCGCCTCCTGCACGGAGAACGTGCCCGAGCGGCGGACATCGACCGGACCGGATGCGTGCGTGGAGACGTCATGGTCGCTGTCACCGCAGCGGTTCGATCCAGCCAGGCACTGCGACGTGGAAATCAAGTGCGACAATTCACCCGACATCAAATTTGACGCGAAAACGCACCCGAAAACCACAAAAGGGATCATCTCGATCTCCATCAAGGAAAATACCGGCGGCTCGCCGCCGTCCTATCTGATCCGTCACGAACTCGTCCATGCGCGGCAGCTCTGCGACCTGCCACCGGGAACGAACTACACTGCAAGCAACGATAATGAATTCAAGCTCTCCGAATGCTGCCGGATGGAGTATGAAGGAAACCGTACCCAGTGTCAGGCGATGGATGAGGATGGTGTCTTGCGTCCCGGAGGACAGGAAACACTGGGCCCGGGCGGCATCCCTATGAACGTGGAAACCTGCGCCCAGGCAGCGACCGATGCGGAATGCCGCGCGGAAAAATTCGGCGCGTGCCCGGAGAGCTTCAGCTTCACAAAACAACGGGAGGTGGTGGCGCTATTCGTGAACGCCATCGGAGCAGCCGCCAAAACCAATCCTCTCCGGCGTCCGCTCACCTGCCAGGAAACGATCGGCGGGAAAGTATTCCGGACGGGCGACAACCTCCACCGCATCCAGGATCCCTTCATCCGATCGCAGTTGCAGCAGATCAGCCAAATCGGACGGGAGGTCTGCGATCCCCTGCGCGTCACGTCGTATGAAAACACCATCGGCAACAACCTCTGCTACCTGGACCGCTGCCTGGAGGAATCGCTGGAGAACCACCGCCTGATGCCCGGGCGCAACGGCTTCACGGTGCAGGACCAGGCGTTCCCCTTCGACGCCGGCGGCAACAAGTATCCGGAGATGTTCACACCTGTCGCCTCGCCCTCCGCACCGCTCGCGAACTTCCCGCCCTACCGACCGGCGCAGCTGCTGCAGCAGATGGATATCGCCCTGTGCCAGCTCAACGGTCTGCCGCCGCAGACCCCGCCTGCGGCCTGCGGGTTCATCGCGAAGGGGGCGCTCCTGGGAGGCGGGAAGGAAATACTGCAGATCGTGCGCAGCCTGTCGCTCTCGCAACAGCAGCTCATCGTGCCCGCGACGGGGATCGAGCGGATGAGCGACGCGCTCGGCATGCGGATCGGGACCGCGCTGTACGGCCCGTACCTGCAGCGGAGCGCTCAGGCACTCACGGAAGTGGTGAACGCCGCAACCGCCATGCTCCAGAGCGTCGCGAACGTCGACTTCTCCCGTACCATGTGCCCCCTCAATGCCAGCGAGTTGCAGGCCCCGGGACAGAGCCAGAGCAGCGGCTGGTTCCCCAATGTGACGCCATGATCATGCGCCACTCACCCTCACTGGCACCGATCCGCAGACGTCGCGCGTCGCGACTGCTCTGCAGCAGCATGCTCACCATCATCCTGAGTCTGACGGTGCACATCCGGTTAGCGGCGGCGGCGGAGCCATCCAACTACGTGGACTTCGTCCTCAACCGGTCGAGGGCCGCCAGGACGTACACGACGGGATCCTCATTCCCACCGACCCCTGCGGCCGGCTTCGACAGGCTCCACTGGCAGCGGAACGTGGTGGCGGCGATTGCGGCGCAAACGGACGTCACGAGGCAGATCGTGGCGCAGGGGCGGTCCCTGACGGACAACTCGGCCTGCCTGCGCACCGACCTGTTCCTGCTCGAAGGGGAAATGAAGCGCGTGGCGGATGCCATGACGCGAGCCGTGGACGCGCGGAAGGTTGCCAGCGTCAATCTGCTCTCCCAGCTGCTGCAGTTCCTGAATGAACGTTACAAGATCCTTTTGCAGGGCGCCCGCGATCCCACGTCCATCGACAGCTCGTGGAACGTGCGACGCCCGTTCGATGATCCGCGCTTCGTCCTGGACCCGCTCGTCTCGTTCTGCGCGTTCGATTCCAACTACCTGCCGCCGGGCCTCTCCGGCTACGGGTGCGACCTGGACGGGCTCAACAGGGCCATGAGCCGCATCCGCACCCATCCGGACGGACAGTGGCTGCGGGACGCCATCTCCCAGCAGCGCGCTGGCATCATCAGCGCCATCATCGCCGCCGGGCGCTACCAGTCCTACACGGCGCAGTTCGACCGGGCGATGCAGTCGATGCCGTTCCAGACTAACGGGACGCTGCAGACGCCGGTTCCTCCGGATGTCACCCGCAAGCACCGGCGACGGACCATGTGCATCCTGGACGGCGCGTGCACCGGCGATGCCATGACTCCCTGCAACAGCGATGCCGTGTGTTCGAGGTTGCAGATAGGACGCTGCGTCGCGTCCTCGGAGGTTGGGACATGTTCGAACGACTTCAACATCACGTGCGGGGCCGATGCTGACTGCGGAGGACAGAACGTCTGCCAGAAGCTGGAGGGGGCGCTGGCGTACGAACTGCGCGGGCCGTTCTCGCTGGAGCGGGACGAGGAGCGGCTGCTGCGACAGTACGTGGACCTGCGCCGGAGCTTCGGCGCACGCGGCACGGCGCCGCGCTCCTTCCAGCTGGACGGCAGCTGGCTCTACCGGCTGATGGGCGGACAGGCTGCGACCGGCGTGCGCGAGTTCGAAACGCAGCAGGCGCAGAAAGAGAGCATGACTATCGCGGCCGGTACCGATCCGAGCTTGGTCGGGCGCGCCGCCTTCTCCAACCTGAGCCAAGCCGTGGGGCGGCTCGTGACCGTCGGGACGACGCTCGGCCAACCCGGAGGGGAGCGGACGCTCCGCGGCTTCGTGCGGGACTTCGCCTATTTCCTCCGACGTTCCTGCATCTTCCGCCCGTGCAACAAGCGCCTGGAACAGGTCATGCGGATCATCACGACGGACGAGTGTTTCCCCTACGCGAAAGGCACGTTCGTCTCCGATACCGATCCCGCAAACCCGCGGTGGCAGAAGTGCAAGGCGGGGGCGGGGATACGGTGAGGAGTCCGAAGAGTCCGAGGAAACCGAGGAGTCCGACGATCGCGCTTCGCGCGAAGGAAAAACAGGAATCCTCGGAATCGTCGGTTTCTTCGGTTTCCTCTCTAGAGGACTTCTCTATAGTAGAAGCATGCGCTCCGAGGACTTCGTCCACCCGACTCCGCCCCTGCGGGGGCTACGCCGGGCAAGCCTCCACCCCCACCAATGAAAGCAGCTGATTTTGTTCACCTCCACTGCCATTCGACCTACTCCTTATTAGAAGCCCTCCCGAGCCCGGCGGAGATCGTGGCGCGGGCGGCGGAGCTGGGACAGACGGCGGTGGGTCTTGCCGACAAGGGCTACACGCACGGCCTGATCGAGTTCCACCAGGAGGCGTCGAAAAAAGGTATCAAGCCGGTCTTGGGGATGGATGTATACATCGCGGCGCGCACGCGTATGGATAAGGAGAGCGGCATCGACACCAAACGCTTCCCGCTCACGCTCCTCGCCGAGACGCAGGAGGGCTACGAGAACCTGCTGCAGCTGGCGACGAGATCCGCACTCGAAGGAATGTACTACAAGCCGCGCGTGGATACGGAGCTCTTGAGCCAGTACGGCAAGGGCCTCATTGCGCTCACGGGACCGCTGAGCGGAGCCATCCCGCAAGCGGCGCTGGCGGAGGACGGCAAGCGCATTGCGGAGCTGACTGAGGAATATCGATCGTTTGTCGGAAAAGAAAACCTCTACTTCGAATTGATCGACCTGCCCGGAGTCGCGGGACAAGCCGAAGTGAACCAGCAGCTCATCCACTGGGGGAAGCAGTTGGGGGTGCCGGTGGTCGCGACCGCCTACAGTCACTACTGCCGGCCGGAGGACGCCGAGGCGCACGACGTGCTCCTCTGCATCCAGAAGAATGCCCAGGTCTCCGACCCCGGCCGCTTCTCCATGCGCGACAGCGATTATGCCATGCGGCCATTCGAAGAGATGGAACACGTGTTCGCGCACGTGCCGGAGGCGCTCGACAATACCCGCGTCATCGCCGACCGAGTGCGGACCGCCTTCGAGTTCGGCAAGTACCAGATCCCGCGCTTCCCGGTCCCCGGGGGCGGCAGCGAGGATGCGCACCTGACCGAGCTGTGCGAGAAGGGCTTCGCTGACCGGTACCCGAAAGCTTCGCCCGTGCACCGCAAGCGCCTGCAGTACGAGCTCGGTGTCATCAGACAGGTCGGCTTCTCCGGGTACTTCCTCATTGTGGCCGACTTCGTGAACGAGGCGAAGCGTCGTGGTATCACGGTGGGGCCCGGCCGCGGCTCGGCGGCGGGATCCATGGTGAGCTACTGCCTGCGCATCACGGATATCGATCCCATCCCGCACGGCCTCCTGTTCGAGCGGTTCCTCAACCCCGAGCGCATTACCATGCCCGACTGCGACATCGACTTCGCGGACACCCGCCGCGACGAGGTGCTGGAGTACGTGCGGGAAAAGTACGGGCGCGACCACGTGGTGCAGATCTGCACGTTCGGGACGCTGGCCGCGCGCGCGGCGGTCAAGGACGTGGGCCGCGCCTACGGCGTGCCGTTCCTGGAGATGAACCAGCTGGCCAAGCTGATCCCCGAACGACCCGGCACCAAGCTGAAAGATGCGCTGGAGGAGAGCGAGGAACTGCGGGCGATGTTCGGGAGCAACGACACGTACGGACGCATCGTGGAGACCGCGCTGAAACTGGAGGGGAAGGCGCGGCACGTGTCCGTGCACGCGTGCGGGGTCATCATTTCCGAAAAGCCGGCAGTCAAGTACACCGCCCTCCAGCGCGCACCGAAGGACGAGAATACGGTCATCACCCAGTACGCGGCCAAGCCGCTCGAGGCGCTCGGACTGCTGAAGGTGGACTTCCTGGGACTCACGAACCTCACGGTCATCCAGACGACGCTCGAGATCATCGAGCGGTTGTACGGTGAGAAGATTGATCTGCACACCGCGCCGGTCGACGACCGCGAGACATTCACTCTCCTGCAGCATGGCGACACGACCGGCGTGTTCCAGCTGGAATCGACGGGCATGCGGCGCTACCTCAAGCAGCTGAAACCCACGGAGTTCGGCGACATCACCGCCATGGTCGCGCTGTACCGGCCGGGCCCCATGGACTGGATTCCCAGTTACATCAAACGCAAGCACGGACAGGAGCAGGTGGAGTACACCCACGAAGACCTGCGCCTGATCCTGGAGCCGACCTATGGTATCGGCCTGTACCAGGAGCAGATTCTGCAGATTGCCCGCTTGTTCGCCGGGTTCACCCTGGGGGAAGCCGACATCCTCCGCCGGGCGATTGGGAAGAAGATTGTGAAGGAACTCCGCGCGCAGCGGGAGAAATTCGTCAGCGGCGCCAAGGCGAAAGGGTACAAGGAGGAACTGGCGAAGAGAATCTTCGATGATGTCATCACGCCGTTCGCCGGGTACGGATTCAACAAATCCCACGCCGCGGGCTACGCGCGCATCGCGTTCGAGACGGCCTACCTGAAGGCGCACTACCCGACGGAATTCATGGCAGCGCTCCTGAGCAGCGACGCGCAGCGCACGGACCGGGTGATGATCGAGATCGAGGAGTGCCGCGCCATGGGTATCGCCGTGCTGCCGCCGGACATCAACGAATCACTGCGACATTTCACCGCTATTCCTCCCCCCGACGTCGGGGCGAAGAAGAAGACCCGAGCTGCTCCCAAAGGATCGATTCGTTTCGGTCTCACCGCCATCAAGGGCATCGGCGAGAGCTCCGTCCAGCAGCTGATCGACGCACGCATGCAGGCCGGCCCGTTCACCTCGCTCGAAGATTTCGCGCGGCGAATCCCGGGGAAAGTGCTCAACAAGAAGACGTTGGAGGCGCTCGCCAAGTCCGGCGCGCTCGACTCCCTGGGAGAGCGCAACATCATCGTGCAACACTACGATCGCATCGCGGAGTTCAGCAAGGCGTCCGGCAACGCCGGCGCGGCGCAAACCGACATATTCGCGAGCCTGGGTAGCGGCGCGGAGGCCGCGAGGATCGAATTACCGGTCACCCCCCCGGCAACGCCGATGGAGAAGCTCGCGTGGGAGAAGGAAACACTGGGCCTGTACGTCAGCAGCCATCCGCTGGCGGGGCTCCGCAAGTACATCGGAAAGAAAGCCCGGCTGGTGTCCGGCCTCTCGACCAAAGACGTCGGGAAGACCGTGACCGTGGCGGGGCTCCCGGAGATGGTGAAGAAGTTGACAACCAAGAAAGGCGAGGCGATGGGCATCGTGACACTGGAGGATCCCACCGGGAAGATCGAAGTGACGTTCTTCCCGCGCACGTACGCGCTATTGGCACCGCTCCTGGAGAAGCCGGACACGGTGTTGGTCGTGGGGGGCACGCTCGACCTGCGCGGCGGACAGCTGCAGGTACGCGCGGATGCGGCCAAGCGCGCCTCACTCACGACCATGATCGAGAAGGCAAAAACGGAAGGGTTCTTCGACGAGGAAGAGGCCAAGCGCGGCATCGCGCTCGGGCGCCGTGAGGAGGAAGAGGAGACCATCGAACTGGTGGACGAGGAAGGCAACGTCATCGCCGGCGAGACGGTGATACTGCAAAAGGAGGAGCAAGGAGACGAATTCCTGGGCCCATTGGGGAAATGGATCCTCGGCGGCATGCGCCTTGCTGAACCCCTCGCTTTTCTCGGGTGGGAAAACAATGGAGATCCTCACGAGCAAAAGATTCCGATGAATCCGAAGCGGAATGATCGTTCCTCGGAATCATCGGATTCTTCGGACTCCTCGGATTCCTTATCAACAAAAATCTCCATCCACACCATCGACCTTCCTCCCCGCGCCCCCAAGCAGCTCCTGCTTGACCTGAAGAAAGCATTCGAGTCGTTCCCCGGACACGAGCGGGTACAGCTGAGGATCGGCGCCCAGGTCATCCCGGTCCCGATGACGGTGTCCATGTCGACGGTGCTGGAGAACAAGATTGAGGAAATGCTTGGGCGGTATGAGGTAAAGAGCTTGTAGAGGTATACACTCCCGCCATGCACATCCTTCCCGCTTCGGCTGAAGCCATCCAGGAGGCCATCAGGATCCTGCGCCGCGGAGGCATCGTCGCGCATGCCACGGAGACCTGCTACGGACTCGCGTGCGATCTCGCGAACCCGGATGCGGTGGCCCGGCTGTTTCTGGTAAAGGAGCGTCACCTGCTGCAACCTGTGAGCGGGCTCTTCTCCTCCGTGGGGCAAGCCAGGCAGTACACGGAGTGGACAGCGGAAGCGGACGTCCTGGCCGCCAAACACCTGCCCGGCCCTCTCACCATCATCCTCCCGCTGAAAACCACCGGTGCCCCCCACACGCTCTTCACCAATGTCCCTCCTCCCGAGAGCCGGGCCCCCCACCACGCGGAACGGCGCACGATCGGCGTGCGCATCTCCTCCCACCCGCTGGCCCAAGAGCTCATCAACAGCTACGGCCGTCCGCTCAGCACCACGTCCGCCAACCTGCACGGCCAGCCGAACCCCTACAGCACGGAGGAGGTGGTGCGGCAATTCGACGGACGCCGGCTGCAGCCGGATCTGATCATCGACAGCGGGCCCCTCCCCGGAACCCCTCCGTCGACGGTGGTCGATCTATCCGGCGGGAGCCCGCAGACCCTGCGGAGCGGGCCGCTGCATGTGGCTCCCTGAGGCTGGTTCCCCTTTTCGGCGCAGAGGGGGAAGCCCCCACCGGCCCTCGCGTCGCGGGGACCATTGTTTTTCTCCGTCCCTCTGGTACAAGACTGCCCACTTCCCCGGATTCCATCATGAACCGCCAACGCCCATCGCTCGATCCCGATGCCATCGGACGCCGCGGCTGGCACAAGGCCGTGGCGGAGGCTATGCCCGATCTTTTCAAGCTCCACCTCCCTTGGACCACTCGCGTGCTGCTGACGCCTCCTGCACAAGCTCCCAACCGCGACGAGCAGTCGGTCCGCCCGTGGAGCAGGGCGGTGGCGGATCAGGTCGAAAGGCTCTGCCGGCTGAACAACGGCTGCGGCGAGCGCGCCGGTCGCGAACTCGAACGCAATCGCTTCTACCTGGAAGAAATAACCCGCCAGCACGAAGAGCGGCGACAGAGGGAGGAGCGGCTGGAGGAATCCCTGGAACGGAATTTGGATGATGCTCTGCGTGCGCTGCAGGAGAACGCCGGGCATCCGGGCCGTCGGGTGCAGTGGGACGACCTGCCCCCGGCCATCCGCAAACGGTTCGGAAACGCCTTATTAGACGACGAATGAAAGAGGTATGCTGGGGACGTGCACTGTCCCCGCTGCAAGTCCGCCGATACGTCGGTCATCGACTCGCGCCTGAGCGATGAGGGACGGGCCGTGCGGCGGCGACGGGAGTGCCCCAAGTGCGCACATCGCTTCACCACCTTCGAGCGGCAGGAGCTCAGTTCCCTCATCGTCATCAAACGCGACGGCACGCGGGAGCCGTATTCGCGCAGCAAGATCGAACGCGGCATCTGGCTCTCCTGCACCAAGCGACCGGTGTCGCAGGAGCAGATTGACAGGCTCCTCACCCGGCTGGAGGAAAAGTGGGGCGCCAATAAGAAGGAGGTCGCGAGCGGCACCATCGGCACCGACGTGATGAAGGAACTCAAGAAGATCGACCAGGTCGCCTACATCCGCTTCGCCTCCGTGCACCGGGAGTTCAAGGATGTGGAGGAGTTCAAACAGGAGCTGGGGCGGTTGTTTAAGTAAGATTGTGCCTCCTCATTCTTTACAGGTACCAGCCCCTACCCTCCAGCCCCCTCCCCCGACGGGGGAGGGGGAGCGAGATCACTTATTGAACAGTGAATATATTGAATCCAGTCCCCCCTCTCCCCTCGGGGGAGGGGGTCAGGGGGTGGGGGCCACCCACCGCGCCCGGCTGCTCGTGGATCATCCCGCGGTCTCACCGCGCGGGCGAGAGATTGCGGCTGCATGCATCGGGAGAGGCGACGACACGATGATCCAGGTCCTCGATCAGCTCCCCGCCGACGCCCTCGTACCCTACCTGACGATCCTCCAGGAACGCACCGGCCTCGGCCGCCCGATGATCGACCGGCTGCTCCTGCGCACCGCCATCGTGGAGGTGATGAACTGGTGCCCGTACGACTGCGCGATGTGCTACATCAATGCGCCCGGGAGCGGGAAGGCCATGCCCTGGCCGCACGTGACGGAGCTGCTCGATCACATCGCCGGCTTGCAGCGGGACGTGCTGCGTGAGGAAGCGGTCGACGTACTGGTATGGGATGCGTTGCACCGCACGGCGGAGCCGTGCTGCTGTGTTCCCACGCCGTTGGATGCCGCCCTCTCCCTCGCGCGCCACCGTCGGAACCGCTTCAACAACTACTCGGGCAACCTGATGCTCTACTGGCGCAGCAACCCGATCAATTGGCGCGATCCTCTCTACGGCAGGCACTTCGGTCACATCGCCGAACACACGATCGAGACCTTCCAGCTTGCGGACAGCGAGAAACTGGCCGGTGCGGCCGCGGGCGATCCCTCAATGCATGCACGTTTCCAACGCGAATTCCAATCCGACCCTCGCAAGCTCCGAGACGCGCTCACGCTCCATGCCGCCGTCTCCACACTCCCGTTCGGCAGAGGATCGGTGGGAGATCTGGCGGTGTCGTACATGCTCGAAAATCAGATTTCGACGAGCGACCACGTCCGCATCTCCGCTCCGCATCCCTCGCTGGTCCCGGCATTCGCCGCAAAGCCCGAGGTCTACTGGAAGCACCTGCAGCACACCATCGAGACGCGTGTCGATCCCTCCATCGTCTACCTCTTCGCGCGGAACCTGCGGGAGCTGGAGGAACTTACCACGCGCATCGGGTCCTTCTCGATGCAGTCGCTCCGGCCGTGGGCGACGGAATCCAGGCTGGCGGTGTACGAGATCCGGAAGGGACGCGCTGCGGGCTCATCCGACGAGGCGATCCTCATGAGGCTTCGCAAGTCCCTCAAGCGGCTGCCCTTCATCGGCGCCGCGGAGGGGCGGGCGGTGGAAAAATTTCCGGGCAACCCCCTCTTCTCCGGCAGAGGAACGGTGATGTGCGTGAATGGCGTCGTCCTGAGCCCGGATGGCGACGTCTCCTACCAGGCCTGCACCACGCCGGAAGGCGACGAGGTGGACGCCGGCCTCATCATCCCGGACCTCGGCAAGCGGACGCAGCGCGACATCGTCGGCATCATCGACCGTTACCCTCTGGTCAACCGCGCCCGCGAGAACGTGACGCCGGACCTGGAGAACATCCCGCTCAATCAGCGCCGGCGGCCGGTGGATTGGTTCGAGAACCGGCGGGAGGAGATCAGGGGGAACCGGGAGTACAGGAGAGTGAAGAGGGAGATGGAGGGGGTGCTGGAGGGAGCTAGGAGGTACCTGAAACTGTAAGTGCCGCACGGCGGAGCCGTGCTGCTGAGATCAATAGAAATCATTTTACCGCAGCAGCACCCTTCCGGGGTGCGGCGGATTTAGAAAGACGGCGGCACCCAGTTTGCCTAGCCCAAGCCAAAGCTTGCTCCTATACTCCCTTCATGCTCCGCACCCACACCTGCGGCGATCTCCGCGCCGACCACGCCGGCGAAACCGTGACCCTCTGCGGCTGGGTGCTGCGGCGCCGCGACCACGGCGGGCTCATCTTCGTCGATCTCCGTGATCGCTACGGGTTCACGCAAATCGTGTTCGACCCGAAGCATGGGAAGATTTTTAAGACCGCCGAAACCATCCGTCCCGAGTGGGTGTTGAAGGTAACCGGAACGGTGCGAAAGAGAATCGCGGGGGCGGAACGCTCCGATAATCCGACCGGCATGATCGAGGTGGAGGTGACGGCGGTCGACGTGTTGAACGAGGCGAAGACGCCGCCGTTTGAAATCGACCACCCCCAGCAGCACGGCTCCGCCGTGCGGGGAAACAAGGAAGACAGTGCAGGCCCCGCGGCGGAGGTAAATGAGGAATTGCGCCTTCAGTACCGCTACTTGGATCTTCGTCGCGAGCGGATGCAGCGGAACATCATCCTGCGATCGAAAATTTTCCAGATCATCCGCAATTATTTTACCGAACAAGGATGCATCGAGGTCGACACCCCCTGCCTCATCAAGGGAACACCGGAGGGCGCACGGGAGTACATCGTCCCGTCACGCCTGTACCCCGGGCAATTCTTCGTGCTTCCGCAGAGCCCACAGCAGCTCAAGCAACTCTGCATGGTGGCGGGGCTGGACCGCTACTTCCAGATCGCGCGCTGCTTCCGCGACGAGGACCAGCGCGGCGACCGGCAGCCGGAGTTCGTGCAGCTCGACCTCGAAATGAGCTTCTGCACCCAGGAGGACGTGCAGAAAACGGTGGAAGGGTCTGTCGTTCGTGTGCTCGCCGAGTGTTCCGGCAAACCCCTGAAGGGCGACGGCGTGCAGCGCTACACCTGGCAGGACGTGATGGACCGCTATGGATCGGACAAGCCGGACCTCCGTTACGATCTCCCGATCGTCGACATCTCCGCACTCTGCGACGGATGCGGCTTCGAGGTTTTCGAGAAGGCGCTCAAGAACAAAGGGACCGTCCGCGCGCTGCGCGTCCCCGGCGGGGCCGCGCTCACGCGGAGCGAGATCGACACGTGGACGGAGCTCGCGAAGGAACTGAAAGCAAAAGGGCTCGCGTACATTCTCTTCACAGCCGAAGGACCGAAGTCGCCACTCGTGAAGTTCTTCAAGGAAGGGTTCCTCGACAAGCTCATCGCGGCGACCGGCGCACAGACCGGCGACGCGCTCTTCTTCGGCGCCGACGGCTTCAAGACCGTCTGCTCGAGCCTGGGGAGGATCCGCAGCGAAGCCGCGAAGCGCTTCAACCTGATCGACACCTCCGTCCACTCGCTCTTCTGGGTCACGAACTTCCCGATGTTCGAGGAGATGGAGGACGGCACCCTCACCTTCTCCCACCATCCCTTCACGAGCCCGAATGTGGAAGAGTGGAAGCGCCGGAAGGAGAACCCGCACGGAGTCCACTCCGTCTGCTACGACCTTGTGCTGGACGGCTACGAACTCGGATCCGGATCGATCAGAATCCACGACGCCACACTCCAGCAGGAGGTCTTCGAGATGCTCGGGATTTCTCGGGCAGACCAGCAGAAGCGCTTCGGTCACATGCTGGAAGCCTTCACCTACGGCGCGCCCCCCCACGGCGGCTTCGCCTACGGCATCGACCGCCTGGTGATGATCGTCGCCGGCGAGCCCAACATCCGCGAAGTGATCGCCTTCCCCAAGGACCAGAAAGCGAAAGACCTGCTGCTCGGGGCGCCGGGGGAGGTGCCGGAGAGGCAGTTGCGGGAGCTGGGGATCAGGATCGTGAAAGATTGATGTTGACATTGTTTACACATTTGCTACACTTGTTGCATGAGCGTCATCCACGTCCGCACCGATGCGAAGTTGAAGCAGAAGGCCCAGAAAATGCTCAAAGAAATGGGACTCGACCTGAGCAGCGCCATAAACCTCTATCTCCGGCAGATCACCATCACCGGCAGCATTCCCTTCGAGATCCGCACGGTGAACGGATTCACCCCTTCTCAGGAGCGGAGGATGCTCCGGGAAGAAAAATGGGCTCTGGAGCATGGGAAGAGGTTCAATTCTGCCGAAGAGCTGATGGATGATATTTTGGGAAAAGGATGGAGAAAGCGCGCGGAGAAACGGTTTGGGCAATTGTCTGATCAATGAATGATAGAATGTGGACATGTATCAGGTAGTGGAAGCAAAGCGATTTCGGCGTGACGTGAAGCGACTTGAGAAATCGAAACGTTATGACATGCGAAAACTTACACGCGCTATCGCATTGTTGGCGGCGGGGCAGCAAATGCCCGAACAGTATCGAGATCATTCGTTGAGCGGAGATTTGGAAGGACGACGGGAGTGCCATATCGAATCGGATTGGCTCCTGGTGTATCGACAGAAGAAGGACAAGCTTGTCCTCCATCTCCTTCGCTCCGGCACTCATTCGCAACTCTTCCACGAGTAACCATGCCCCCAGCCGATCCCACCGACCCAAAGGCCAAGAAGAAAATCCTTGAGGAATTCCAGAAAAAGAGCCTCGAGGGCATGAAGGCCGAGGAAAAGCGCATCGCCGACGCCAAAGCGAAGCGCCAGACGGAACAAGAGGCGGGTGCCAAGCGGAGTTTCCTGGCACTACAAGAGGAGGAACGCGCGGAGATCGAGCGGAAGAAGGAGGCGGAGGCATTCCGCAAGAAAAGGAAAACCGAGAAAGAACGAAAGGAGAAGGAGCGCCTGGAGAAGGAACAGCAGATCCGCATGATGGCGGAGAAGGAGCGCCTGGAAGACGAGCAGAAGAAAAAGCAGGCTGAGTACCTGCAGGACGTACATGCCCAAGCGGCCACGCAGATCCAGCAAGAAAAGAAGCGGATCGCGCGCGAGCAGGAAGTGAAGCAGAAAATCAGCCAAGTGGAGACGGATGCCATGCTCCATCGTAACCGCGCGGATAGCGATGAGCTCCGCAGTAAGGAACAGGTTGAGAAAGACCTGATCGTGCAGAAGGACCTGATGCAGGCCGACATCCGCGAGCGGCGGAACAAGATCTACACCGAGGAACTGCAGAAGAAATTCATGATCGACAGCGAGTATCGCAATCAGTATTCGATGCTACCGGGAATCTCCACGCCTGAGGTCCAGGCCCGCAAGCAGCAGCTGGAGATGCAGATGCACCAGAAGATCGCCTCCACCGAGAAATGGGCCACCGAGGAGCGCACCAAGCTGGACACAGAGGAGATCACGCGACGTCAGAAACTGGAGAATGACGCAGTGAACCGCAAGATGCAGGCGGAGGCGGATACGCGGGGAAAGAAGCAGCAGATTGAGTATGAGAAAATGAGGAAGAGGGAGGAGGCGAGGAAGGAGGGGGAGAAGCGGAACGAAGCGTAGGCAGGAGCATATTCCCGACGTGCGCCAGTCGTCTTGCTTCGGACGCACTGGCCGGATACGATGACCAGCCCGTGACTACACAACCGTCACCACCGGCCACGAAAGAGGATATCGGCATGATCATGCAGGAGATCGGCAAGTTGTACGATGCGACCGAGGGCTGGAAGGACGAGATACTCAATGACAATGAGCGCTGGAAGGACGAAATCATTCACGAATTCAAGGTCGTCGCCGAAGATATCCGCCACGATGCCATGGGTGCGAACCGTGATGCCATCGGCATGAACAAGGATCGCATTGAAAACCACGAAGACCGCATCGTCCGCCTGGAGCGGCATGTCCGCATCCCTGTGTAATGGGCGTGGAAGGCCGGAAAAATGACCGCAGCCGGGATTCGTCATCCCGTACCGAAAATGCGGAAAGATAGACGCGGTGCACCTCAGCCTTCCTTCTTGATGCCCAAGTCAGCCATGTGCTTGCTCAAGCTCTGCTTTATTTTGGCAAGCCGAACCTTGGCTGTGCCATTGAGGCCAGAATCCGGAATAGCCATGAGCTCCTGGATGGCCACCTCCGGGCTGTCCTTGACCTTCGTCGCGAAATTCGAAATTAAATCCGTATCGTAGAACCAGTTGCTTCCGTCATTCTCCTCTAAGTCGCCGCCGTGAGAAATTTCCAGACCGAATGTTTTATTGGGCGCATTGCTCGTCCATGTTCCCGAATCATTTTGGAAGTAGTGGACTATCTGATCGGCCACGTTGCCGGCAACACCAGACGGCGGCACGTCGGCGGCTAACTGAGTGATGGCAACATCCTTGTTCACATTCGCAATCCTGCTTATGTCGTTAAATGCCAATGCTAAAGCAAATATGTGTGCGGCCTTCCCATACTCCGAATTCTTCTCCATGTTCTCAGTGGCTTTATCACGGTTGTCACCCCGCTTCTTCTCATCCTCGTTCTTTTTCTGTGCGGCATTTTGCTTATCAAGCACCGGCTTTATTTCACTCTTTGCCTTGTCGAACTCTTCTTGAGAGACCGACTCCTTCCCCTTGAGTTTGTTTAGAGACTCGATTGCCTTATCGACGTCCTTCACATCCTTTTTCTCAGATACCAACTTTGTTTTATACTCCTCCAATTTTTTCACCATCTCTCCCACTTCCTCCTTTCGCCCCTTCACCTCCGCTTCCGATTTCTCCGTCGCCTTCATCATCTCCTCCACACTCTTGATCGCCGTCGTCTTCTCCTTGATCTTCTGCGTCGCCTTCGCGATGCCTTCTTCGATTTGTTTCATCTGCTCCCCGTTCGGCTTTGGCTCGCCCGCCTTTCTGGCCTCCAATTGAGTTTTATAATCGGTCCAATCCTTCACTTCCTTCTGGAGCTTCTGCTGCTCGCCTTTCAATTTGGTCAGCTGGGTCTCCGGCTTGGTCTCCTCTTTTCCCGGCTCGCCCGCCTTTGGAGCTTCTGGGGCCGCCGCTTGCGGCCGCTGGAAGTACTCCTGCTTTTTCCCGTTCATAAACATCTCCACCTGCGTGTAGAGCATAGTCGCCATCGCTCCAATTTTCTGCAATCCGCTGGCTCGCGGATGATTCAGGATCGCCTGTGACTGCATGAGCCGGATCTGCGCCTGTTCGAAGCGGGAGAGATTCTGCGTTTGTGCCTGCGATGCCAGAGCTTGCGTGTTCGGATTGCGGGCCATATCGGTGGACTGGCTGGACGCTGCATCGACGTAGGACTGGAGTGCATCACTCTTGAGCCCCTGGGCATCAAGGAACTTCTTGGCCAGATCCACGCGCAGACGGAGCTTGGCATCCACTGTTGGTTTGGCACCCAACGTCTCCTGAATAGCCGTACTCATCTCCCGTTCAGTGAACTGCTGCTGATTTCCCAGTACGAGTACCACTTTGCCCACCGCCTCCAGCTTCCCCTCCGGCACCTGCTTGAGCAGTCCATCGAACTGCGCCTTCATTTGCGGCAGCTGGCGGTTGTACATCTCAGTAAGAGACTTGCCATCTGGTAGACCTTGCACACGATCGATAAAGGATTTGGCCATTTTCTCTTTATCCTCAGGAGTCGCGAGATCATTCTGCGTCAGCCGGCTCTGCTGCTCACTCCGGGCATCCTGCCCCTGCGCAAGACCCAACTTGTTCAACAGATTGATTTTGCGGCTCAAGATGGTGAACTGTGGATTCGTCCGATCCACGATGCCCGCCGCCTGCTTTCTGAGGCCGTTGTAGATTGCTTGGGTTTCGCCCTGCTTGGCCGGATCGAACATGGAGAGCCGACCGCCGAAATCCGTGGTGATGACCTGCATGATTTTCGCTTTGTCCGGCAGAGAGCCGAGGACGCGCGCTGCAGTCTGGAGTTGTAACGCAGGCATGTCGCCATTTTGGATGACGAGAAGATACACAGTCTGCCTATCCAAATCCTTTATGATGACTTTCATTGCCTCCTTCGCCTCGGGGGGCATTCCATCATATTTCGCGATGGCATCGTTGTACTGCTTTTGCTCCGCTTGCTTGTTGTGTTGTTGCTTCTCCGCAGCGGTACGCTCCTGCACACGGAGAACCACACTGGAACCGAGAGAGTCGATGCTCATGCCCTGGCCGGCGGCGCTGATGTGGAGCTTCTCGGCAAACCCTTTCACGAAGGCATCGCGGTCTTGTTTTGTGAGTTGATCTGCGGATTGTAGCCCCTTGCTCTGCGCGTAGTCCTGCACCGCCTGTGTGCCCTGGGCGCTGAGCCAGTCCCTGAGTGTCTTCAGCTGATTCTTGTTGCTTTCCGCCATATCACGGGTGGTGGCTTTGAGATCATCCACCATCTTCTGCAGTTCCTGTTTGTCCATTTTGCCATCGGCATTCAGAAGCTTCTCGGCCGCACGCGCGCCGGCTTCTTTGGGCGCTTCGTTTGTCTGCGCGTTTCCAGCCTCCATGCTGTGAAAACACAGCCTCTGCTCTTTGCTGGGGGAGAAACGCCTGTGTTGGAACAGCGTGTGCATGGCTCTACAAATTGGAGATGGCATCTTCCAATCCGGACATGTTACTGGTTTCGCGGTTCCGATCGTCGGCTTCCATGGATTTGCGCACACCGTGCTGGAAGGTACGCACCTTTCCGCCAAAATCAGCCCCGTATTTCTGGAGTTGTTTCTTATACTCCTCCATTGCCTTCGCGTACCGCTCCGCCCGCACCTTCGCCTGCTCCGGGGTCTCGTCTTTATATTTTTCCGCCAGTGTCGGATACACCGTCGACGTCAGTTCCGGTTCTATCGCGGTCATGATCTGGTCATAGAGAGCGCCGCCTTCCAATACCTCTGGGAGCATGGGAACGGCAGTCTGGCCGCCCTGCTGGCTGCCGGCTGACGCCGGATTCTGCCCTGCCGGATCTTGATTTGTGGATGTTTGTGGTTCAGGCATTATTTGGGCTGTAAATCCAGTAATTATAGCAGAAAAGAGCGTTTTGAGCTATGCCACAATCGACCCTTCCGGCAGCGGAAAGTGGTTATTTTACCCTCTGGACGCTCCTCGAAGATCGGCTTTCGTTCATGAATGTTTCTCTTATCCCATGTCGTCCACTCCTTTCGTCAGCGGCCCATTCATATCGATGACAATTTCCGGCACGTCCTTGCCTGGCTTCACCCATACGGGGGTGTCGCTCAGATTGATCCCAAGAAAGATGTCTTCCATGCTCACAAAATTACCTTCGATTCCTTCAATCCTGTGAGTCCGAAACTGACCGTCCTCTGCCCGCACCTTCACGGTCTCACCGGCCCTGCAACCGAGTGATTCCAATTTGGCGGCGTCCGCATTGCGCAGATCGGCGAGCTGGTATCCCTGCTTGGTCATCGCCTGGAAGCGGCCCACGACGAGATCCGGCGGACGGCCTTTCACCCACAACCGTGTCTCCATTGCGAGTTGAGTGAGGATGTCATCCTCTGATTTCGATTTTCTGCTGATCAGCGCGACGTACTTTTCCATCAATTGACGATCGCCCATGCGCCGGCACTGGGACACGCATTCGTTGAAGTATTTCTTGCGTTCCTCGGCAAGGCCGAGAGGATACCGCTCTTGCAGCCGCTTTTCCCCAAGCAGGTCCCCCATGATCTCGGAACGGTCGTAATTCCACAGGGTTTTGTCGGCCAATGCTTCGAACTTGGTTCCTTGCGTCTCCTGGGTGATGAGCGCCTCCAGTTCTTCGGTCGTCATCGCCTCGCACTGCTGCCGGACGATCTTCCGATCGAGAAGTTTGACTGGTTCACTCGACTCACTGAATTTTCTATAATACTCGGGCGTGTAGCTGTCGAAATCCGGATATTTTTTCTCAAGCTCTTCAAGTTGCTTGTACAGTTCATCGCGTTTATGGACCATTTCTGTGACATCGACGCCCGCAGCCTTCGCTTCCGCGCTGCGCCGCAGCGCGGCGACCCGCGCCGCTTCCTCCGCCAGTACGTCCTTCGGCAGCTTCGCAGGGACCGTATCGGGAGGTGCATTCTTTGCTCTTGGTACGGCCGCGGGAGGTGCATCTGGAGCAGGATTCTTTGCGCCTGCGGTGCCAATCGGGGGCTTCGGTGGGGGCTTCGATTTCGCCATTTCATTCAAATCTGCAACTTTCACCTCCACCTGCTTACCCACCATGCCATAGCTGGCTCCACTGGTTGCCTCCAGCACCACCGTCGGCGGATTGCCTTCTTTGATGCTCACTACCTTGTAGTCCAGTGCCGGCAGTTCGCTGCCATCTGCGGCGCGGAGCGTGCGACCTTGAATGCTGTCACCCGGTCGCCATTTGCTGAGCGGTGGCGGCTGCTTCACCTTTGGCCTTACCTGCATCAGATTGCGAAGCTCCATGAGCTCGCCTAGTTTTCCAGCATCGGCTCCACTCCTCTCAAGAACAGCGATGTCGGCGCCGATGCGCTCCATCCCTTTCGGATCATTGATGTAACCGGTGTATTTGGCCAATAGTTTGTCAAAGCGTTGCAAGCTAAATATCTCTGCGGCAGCGCCTGTTTTCGCCCCAGCGGTCTTCGATTTGTGCTCCCGCCAGGCATCCAGCGTTTTCTGGTTATTGATATTCTCCTCCACCTTCCCGATGCCGCCGCGCTGACGCAGCTCGGCATCGCACACGCGAATCTCCTCTGTCAATTCCGGCGAGAGTTCCTTCTTCTTCATCTTTTTCAATTCGTGGAAGCGACTGACGAGCTCGCTGTCCGATTTGCCGCGGATTGTCTTATAGAGGTTCATTTCCCACGTCGCCACGTCTTTTGCGGCAACCTGCAAAGTCAGATACTCGTTTTTCGCCTTGTCCCACTTCCCGATGAGCAGTTCCTCCACCTCGATCACGCCGGTTTTCCCCGGATACCGCGTCTTTCCCCTGCCCAGAACCTCGTATCCGCTCTTGAGATACTCCCCACGCAGAAGCGATGTTTTCTTGAGAGAGATAGGAGAGAGTTGCGGCTCCAGTTTGAACGTCGAGTACAACTCGCTGCGGATTTCCATCTTGGCGCAATGCTGTTTGAGCTGCAGCAATACCTTCTCGTGCTCGGGGACGGGCAGCGATGTATCCTGGCATCGCTTGATCAGCTCGGTTCGCTGGGTGGCGAAGGAGGCGTCGATCTTGTTTTCAACATCACGAAGCGACTGCTCCAGGAGAGCGCGCGTCTTGTTGTCCGTGGCATTATCGAGCTTTTGGACCAGCTGCGATCGCACATCCGCAAGCTGTTTCCGCTCAGCCACGTACGGAGAAGCGGGTTGCCGTGGCGCCGTGGTAGGAGCCACCGTGGCTTCCATTCGCACCTCAGTGGCTCCACTCTCATTAGCGAACTCTGCCCGGTCGCGGGCTTTCAGTTCCGTTCGTTTGGCGTTAAACGCCTTTCTCGCCGCTGCGCGATCAGCAGCGAGAGCCGGTTTCTTGGCATCCTCGATCGCTTTGCCGACCGCCGGATCTTTCTCAACATTATTAAAATAAAAATGCAGTTCCTCCGCTGTCGCCACTTCCACCGGAAGGATGGTGAAATCCCCGTTCGGCTCGATAGTAATCGTGGTACCTTGATACTCGGAACTGCGCACTTGTTCGGCAAGCGATTCGCCGTAATGCGACGCATTGTTGAGGTCAGTGTCAGGCAAGCGTGACGCCGGACTGGGCTTCAAACTTGGTTTCTTGGAAACCGCCGGAGGCGGTGCAACATCAGCGGGGACGGACTTATTCGGTGTGGAGGGTAGAACTTCGTCCGAGCCTTTCAGATAATCGTGAGCAAATCGCTCGCCGTTTTCCCTCCGAAAGCGCCACCGTCCGTCAGGCATCACCCCTTCGAATGTCGCCGATGAGATCTCATGGGTTTTCGTGTCGCGAAAGTTCACGACACTTCCCTTCGAATGTCGATACTCGCGGGCGGCCTGGATCCCTTCCTTCTGAGCAACGGACATGGCATCGACCAGATCCTTCTGTTCATTAACCCGGGCAGGCAGATATTCATATTTCTTGTTATTGTCATAAGAGTGCGTACCATCTCGATCGAAGAGCGCGCGGCTACCGTCCTCCCTGATCAGTTCCACTCGCCCGTCCCGCGTCACTCCATTCAGGGTCACTGTCTCTTTCTTGCCCTCCGTGACTTCGATGATCAGTTTCTCGTTCCTCTTCCAGCCCTGTTCTTTCACGTACTGTATCCCGTCCCGTTGAGCCTGTGGCAGCTTGTTCCACCTCTCACGCAGCGCGATCTGTTCCGACGACGGAGAACGGACGGGGACGTTGGAATCAATGTCCGAAAGAAACCTACGCTCAATGTCATCGATGACGCTTGATTTCAGCACATCCACGGCACTGAAAGAATCACACGCATCCTTCTTCTGCCGAAACCACGCACGCAGCGACTCTATGTCTTGCAAATGTGCTTCTGTAAGCAGCTGATTTGTGAACTGTGTTTCGTAGTGTTTTTGCAGTTGAGTTTGAATAGCCCAGTACGCTGTTGAAAGAGCTTCTTCATCTTTGATGAAGTACAATGCCTCTGCTGTTTCATACACATTCTCCAACAATTCAGGGCTGGCCTTCGCATAACGTGCGGCCAACGCGTCGTCAAACTTGAGGATCAGAGCATCATCGATGTTTCCTCCCGAAATTGCGTCCTCAAAAGGCAGCTTGGCGGCGGCTTCCGGGCTCGGATTCGATCGCGGCTTGCGGGCTGCGGATTGTTTCTCATTCAGTTTCGCCCTCGCTCTCTCATACGCCTCCCGACTCACCTCCCTCATCTCATCCAGATGCTCGATCTGCGCGTCGGCGATTGCGCCGTCTTTTTGCTTCTGCCTGAATCTGACATTCTCAGCCTGACGGCGTTCTTTTGCCAGTCTCCGCAATGCAGGATCTCTAATCGCATCAAGCTCAGTATCCCGTATGACATCAAGCGGCAGATCTCGGGTAAATACATGTCCATACTCGTCAAAACTGTCCACTGTGTAGAGCGGCTCACTCCCGTTTTCCACGGCATCCGCTAATTCCCGCCCCTTGTTGACATAATATTGCGCTTCGGATGCAGCTTCTGCTCCTACCCCCTCCCCGCACACCCCGCGCTCCATCAGCGCCCGCCGCTCGGCTTTGGAGAAGCCGGCTTCGTCCAGGATGCGAGCCTTCTCGCCGATCTCGGCAGGAGTGTACTCGTGGATCTTTGCCCCGCGCGCGGAGCCCACCTCATGCGCGCGCAGCACGGCATCCTGCTGACGAGGAGTGAGCTTGCGGCCCGTTATCCGCTCGGCCACATGCCAGCGCGCCGCTGTCTTGTCGGCAAAGCGGGCGCCTGGACCGGCGACCTTCGCAAGGAATGCGTCGAGTTCCGTCGCCTTCACCACTTGCAGGAATCCATCGGGGCCGATGGCAACCACGCCGCTATCACCATGGAGGAGCACCGTACCGGCCCGTTCCTTGCAAAATTCCTTGCCCAAGTCACCGGCTGTATTCTGCAGATCCTGCAGAAGCGCCTCCATCTTGGCATCCATGGGAGCACGCGCCGCCTGCATCCGCTCCGGCGCGCCGGCTTCGCCGGTGCGTTGCGCCTGCCGCTCCGCCGCGGCGGCTTTTTGCTCGAGTGAGTTGAGCTCATTTTCGGTACGCGAAAGTTTGGAACGAACATCCTTCGGCAGCTCCGCAATATCCTTCGCTCGTTCAGTCGCAGCGATGGTGCGGCGCAGCCCCTCCTGCTCACCGACCATCTTCTTGAGTTCCAGGAACTTGGAGATGGATTTTGCATCCTTGATGCCCAGCCTGACGAGCTCTTCGCTGTTCTTCCCCAGCGCAGTCAGTTGCTCGCTTGTCAGGTCCGCGAGCGGAACCGGACTGTCCGCGATTGCAGTGATGTGCTTCCCGATGTCCAGCTCATCAATCTTTCCCTTGAGGATACTTCCCGTCCTGGTGAGGTTGTCAGCAACTTCTCCAAGGTGCCGCGCGTCGCCGATGGCCGCGCGGCGGCCGAGCCGGTACGGGGTTGTGATCATCTTTCCGGCGTCTTTTACGAACTCTCCCGGTACCTTCAGCGCGCCGACCGCAAGTTCTTTCGTGCCGACACCGACGCCGACCGCAGTCGCCTTCACGAACGCCTTGGATGCCGCGAGCGCGCCGGCCTTCCCGACCATGGAGGTGCGGTACAAGATGGTTGCCACCTGCGCCCCCTTCATCGCCGCGCCCGCTCCGGTGGCGGTAGTGGCGATGTTGAAGACGATCTTGCCTATTCCCTTGCCGTAATCTCCTTTCGAAAAATCCTCGTACGAGATCAGCGCTTTGCCCATCTCCTTCCAGGCGTCGGACGCGCTCACGTCCTTGTTCAAACCCGCGAGCGCGCTCAGCCCCTCCACTGTCTGTACCGGGTGAGCGATCATAGTGCCGATGCCGTTGACCATTTCGCCAGCGCCTTCCAGCACGCCGCCCACGACGCTCAGGCCGGGGATGCCGTTGAGCGGTTTGGCCAGGCCGTTGAGGCCGTCCTTGATGCCGCCGAAGGTGTTCTCGATCACGTGCTGCACGAAGCCCGGCTCCTCCACCTTCACGTCCTTGATCGAGTGGTACTGACCCTCCACCTGCGTGGCGACCGCGTGATGGCGGAGCGTCGATCCTAGTATGCCGTCCTGCACTTCCTTGTGATGCGCGTCGAGATGCTGCATCTCGCCTTCGAGCGTCTGTCCGAGCAGTTCCTTTTGTTGGTCAAGCTTCTGCATTCCCACTTCCTGCAGCGACGCATGCTGCTCCAGTTCCTGGCGTCCTGTGCCAAGAATCATCTGTTGTCCGACCACTTCTTGGTAGGCAGTTCCCAGCTGCTTCTCGAGTGCCTCCGCATCTTGTGCCGCTTGCTGCAGTTGTGCCTGCACATCGACTGCCTTCTGCGATCCGGCATTTCCATCGGCTGCAGTTGATACGACTTCGTTGGGTGTCGCAGCTTTCCTGGCGGCATCGGCGGCTGCGCTCTTAAGTTCTTGCTGTTTCTGCGTGACCTCACGCTGCCGCTCTGCAATTTTCTCCTGCGTTTCGCTCAATTGTTCCTCCTGCGTCAGAACTTCGGATGTTTTCGCCTGCGTCGCTGCCAGGTCCTGACTGATTTTTTCTTTCTGGCTCTCGAGGCCTTTCTTCGCTTCGTCTGTTTGAGCGTACGTGTTCTCGCGGATCTGCGTCGTCGTCTTCAGGATGGCATCGCCGCCTTCGTCAAAGACGCCGAGTTCGGCGGTGACATGCTTCTGCCCCTCCTCAAGATGGCCTTTGACCACATCGATCTTCTGCTGGATGTCCGCTGCTCGCTTCTGGCGCTCGGCACGGTTGACGAAGAAACTGCCGGCCCGCACGGCCATGTAGCTCAGCAGCCCCACACCGGCGCCGATGGCGGTGCCCACACCGGGGATGAACGATCCCGCGAGCGCTCCGGTCGCCACGAAGCCGGTCGCGCCGACCGCGTTGAGCGTCGATCCCTCCATTTCCTTCGCGTACGCCTTCTGCACGCGCTCAACCGCCGTCACCTGCGTTCCGAGGTTTTTCCCGTACGTCTCGAGCGCCGCCGTCCGTTGTTCGTACCGCTGGTACGCGGCCTGCAGCGCATCGGGCGTGGGGGCGATCTTCTCCAGTTCGCCGCGATCGACTTTCTCTTGAATCGCCTTGAGCTCCTCATCCACTGATTTCATCTGCTCTTCCTCCTGCTTCTTCTGTTCCTTCTTGGCCTGCTCGGCGCCGCCCGAGACTTCTTTGAGCACCGCATCGATCTTCTCCAGCATCGCCTTCTTGTAGGCGGCGAACTCGCTCTCCTGCTTCTCTGCGGTGGCATCCTCAATGACCCGGTTCCGGTTTTTGTCGTAGATTGGCGCGGAGGCCACCAGGTAGCGCGCGTAGTTGTCGAAGATGGATTTTGTCAGTGGTGCGGGCAGCTTGAGTTGTGCCGCCTGCTCCTGCCGCCGCTGCACATCATCGAGCAAACTCTTGACCTGCTGCTGTTCCACCGCCTTCGGGTCGGCTTTCTCCGGAGGAGCAGCCGGCCCGCCGCCTTTGCCGTCCACGTTTTCCTTCCCGGTTTCTCCCGGCGGGGACGGCTTGCCGGCGCCCATCGCCTGCATCAGGTCGTTCTCCACCTGTCCGGGCTCGAAGAAAACACGTTTGGCTTCACCGAATTCCGTGATGCGCCGGCGCTTGTATGCGTATGTCAGCATGAGGGGAATCAGGGGGCTGCGTCAAAGATCGCGTCCGTGCCCGCGCGCTCGCTCGCTTCCTCCTGATTCTTGGCGGCGTCGAAGACGCTACGGGCAAATTCTTTGAACCGCGCGACAAACCCGGGATCCCGATGCACTTTCTCCATGAGCAATCGCTCCTGGCCCGTCGCCGCTTCCGCGAGGATCGCGAGCAGTGTGTCGATGGCGGCCGGCGGTGCATTCCCGCTGCGCCGGAGAATGCCCGCCGCCTCGTCGGGCGTCAGGAATACGAGCTTCTGCAGGCCGGCCGCCACTTCTTTTTGCGTGTGCATAAATCTTATGATTATAGCACTTTTACCTTGTTTCTCCAAGGTGCCGGGCATGCAGAGCCGCCCACGGCTCTCCGATTTTGATTCAAATTTCAAAAAGGTCTATACTACTGTCAAATGAGCATGAGAATACCCGTAAGCATTGTCTTCGCCGTCCACGTTGTCATCGGCAATTTCTGCGTGATGCCGATGGCCTTTGCAGAGGACACGGCGATGCCGTACGCGGTACACATGGAAATGGTCATGACGCCGATGTTTCCGATGTCTCCTGCCAACTGCGATCATTGCGTACAAGTGCAACTGAATGACGGGGACCAGTCGCGGCAACAGACAGGATGCGCCGGACATTGTTTTTCCCAATCACAGAACGCTGCTGCTAGCGCGGTAACCTTCGATGCGCCGCACATCGGAACTGCTAACCCGATCCCCATCATCTCCGCAGCATCTCAGACTGCCTCGGTTGCCGTTCCTCCCGCGACCGCGCCGCCCACTGCCATTCACACTGACACGATCGTCTTGAGACTGTGAGAGAAATGAACACGTCTGATGCCGAATGAATATTCGGCGTTCTGTTTACCCTTTCTTCTCATGCGTCTATGTCCGACTCCAAACATCTCCATGCAGAAATCCGCATCTCAGGAATGACGTGCGGCAGCTGCGAGCTGCTTCTCGAGCGCAAACTCAAGGTGGTGCCCGGGGTCGTCGATGTGCATATCGATCATCGAACCGGCGTCGCTCACATGACAGCGGATGCCAGCCGCCTCCCCAGCGAGGATCGCATCGCCTCCGTCATCCATAAGGCCGGCTATTCCGTCGTCGATGACGATGCCCCATCCATCTCAACACTCTCTCCTGATAAGCGAAAATGGATGGAGATCGGCGGCGCGCTCATCATTATTTTTGCAGGCTACAAGCTCCTTCAGGCCTTCGATCTCGTGTCGCTCGCGCCATCGACCTCCGGAGCGCTGTCCTTTGGCGGCATCTTCGTCATCGGCCTCGTGGCGGGTACCAGCAGTTGTCTCGCCGTGACCGGTGGTCTTCTCCTCACGCTTGCAGCGAAGCACAATGAAATCCATCAGGCCGAGACGCCATGGCAGAAGTTCAAACCGCTCCTGCACTTCAACATCGGCCGTCTCGTGTCGTACTTCATTCTCGGCGGCCTCGTCGGCGTGATCGGGCAATCCATCACGCTCTCGACGAAGATGAGCGGGTACATGAGCATCGCCGTGGCCTTCATCATGCTATGGCTGGCTCTCACGATCCTGCACATCATTCCGAAAGGCAGTTTCCCCATCCGACCGCCGAAGAAGCTCTCGCGCTGGGTCGCGAATCTTTCGGAGAGTGATCATCCATTGGCTCCGTCTACGCTGGGTGCCATGACGTTCTTCCTGCCCTGCGGTTTTACACAGTCTCTCCAACTCGTCGCACTCGCATCCGGCAGCTTCGTCACGGGAGCTTTCACGATGCTCGTCTTCGCACTCGGTACCCTCCCATCCCTCATCGGTTTGAGCGCGGTGTCTTCAACTGCGAAAGGCGCTGCATCGCGTTTGTTCCTGCGGTTTTCCGGCGCTCTCGTTCTCGTGTTGGCTTTCTTCAACTTCAATAGTGGATTCGCACTCGCCGGCCTCAATGTCTCTTCATTCTTTAGCGGCCCGCCCGTGGCTGTCGGTTCGGCTCCAGTCGTCACGAATGGCGTGCAGGAAGTGTCCATGAAGGTGACTCGCTACGGTTATGAACCGCGCAATCTGACAATTAAGGCAGGAATTCCCGTCCGCTGGACTGTGGACGGCGAGGGCGCGCAGGGCTGCACGAGCCAGCTTGTCATCCCTACGCTGAACGTCATCAAGACCCTTACCCAAGGTCAGAACATCATCGAATTCAACGCCCCCGATCCCGGACAGCTCGCTTTCAGCTGCTCGATGGGCATGGTGCGCGGTTCCTTCACGGTTCTTTAATCCTCTTTTCTTCTTTCACGTATGGCAATCCAATGGCAAGACACGCCGCAGAAAAACGCTGGAAGCTCTCAGCGATCATCGATCCCTTCCTCGGCCAACAATCCACCTGTGGTGAGCCAGCTTGACCTGAGTTCATCGAACGGGTCGAATCCATGGTTCACAGTCTCTCTCGGCTTGATGGGACTGATCGTCGGCTTCGGAATCGGCAAGTGGCGCACGGGAAACTTTCCCACATCTGCAGGGAGTCCTCCCGCCCAAGTCGCTCAAGCCCCGGCAGCACCGGCTCCCCAACAACCTCCTGAGCCGACATCGACAGACAATCTTCCTCCGATCAGTGCAAAGATTGATCACATCCGTGGAGACTTCACGAAGGCAAAGGTTGCCGTCGTCGAATATTCGGACTTCGAGTGCCCGTTCTGCCAGCGGCATCATCCGACGATGAAGCAGATCATGGATGCCTATAAGGACGATGTTGTCTGGGTCTACCGCCACTTCCCTTTGAGCTTCCACGCGAACGCCCAGAAGGAAGCCGAGGCATCCGAGTGCGCAAATGAGTTTGGCGGCAACGACGCATTCTGGAAATACACGGATGCCATCTTCGAGCGGACCGTCGCCGGTGGCACGGGATTCCCGCTCGAGAATCTCGCGCCCCTCGCAAAAGAACTCGGCCTCGACGAAGCGCAATTCAAGAATTGTCTCGACAGCGGCAAGTACGCGAAGCATGTACAGGATGACATGACTGGCGGCAGTGCCGCCGGAGTGAATGGCACGCCGGGGAACATCGTCGTGAATCTGAAGACCGACGAAAACCGCATAATTTCCGGTGCAGTACCGTTCGCAAGCTTCAAGACAGTGATCGATGTGCTGCTCGATTCCGATTCATAAGCCGCGGCTCCGGCCACTACGATGGAACGGGGCAAATCGCGATCGAGAGAAATGGCATTGACACGCATGGCGGTAGGGGGATATGGTACCACTACCCCCTACCCCTTTCTGCCATGCTCCCGACCTCCAAGATCCAGGTGACCGCCGCGCTCAAACGATTGCGCGGTCTTCTGCAGAAGGTGGAAACGATGGTGCAAGAGGACACCTACTGCCCCGAGGTTCTGGAGCAGATATTGGCCATGCACGGACATCTGCGGCACATCCAGGGCATCGTGCTGGAGAGCCATCTGCACACGTGCGCAAGGAAAAAACTCTCGTCCAAGACCCAGCACGATGCGTTCGTGAAGGAGCTGACGCACGCCATCGGATTGTCCAAACGTTCCTAACCCTTTCCGCTTCCTTCCATCTTCATCTCATGCCTCAGACTACCGTCTCCATCCCCGGCATTCACTGCGCTTCCTGCGCTGCGCTCATCAAGGACGTGAGCAGCGGATTTCCCTCCCTCACGAGCGCCGAGGTCGATATTGATACGAAGAAAGTCACGCTCAATCATGACGAACATTTCGACATGCAGAAGTGGACGCAGGAAATCGAGTCCCTTGATGAAAAGTACAAGATCCAGCCTTTGTCGCGTACGTGACTACGGCCGGCAAACCAGCCTCGTTCCCTAACTTCTTTATGACTTTCTTTTCAACAATCCGCTCATGGCTTCTCAGACTACTCTCTCCATCACGGGCATGCACTGTGCCAGTTGCAGTGCGCTCATCACCCGGAAGCTCAAGAAGACTGCCGGTGTCGAGGAGGCAAATGTGAATTATGGTGCGAACAAAGCGCGCATCCGCTTCGATCCTGGCAAAGTCGACGAACAGGGCCTCATCGCAGCCGTGAAAGCGGCGGGCTACGGTGCCGCGGTCGCGGATGAAAAGGATCGAGAGGCGGACAAGAGGCGACGTCTGGATGAAATCCGAACGTATGGCCGGAAATTCTGGGCTGGTCTGGTCCTGAGCCTTCCGATGCTCGGATTTATGGTGCTGTCCTTTCTGCCAGATTCGCCCGTCCATGAAGCAGTCATACCCTCTATGGGCATCATCTCACTGATACTCGCAACGCCGGTGCAGTTCTGGCTGGGGTACGGCTTCTATCGGGGCATGTGGTCGAGCCTGAAAATGAGGACGTTCAACATGGACAGCCTCATCGCCATCGGTACTTCCACCGCCTACTTCTACAGTCTCTACAACTTCATTGATCACTTCCTCACGGAAGGAACGGTGATCGGCGAGATACATGATCTCTACTTCGAGGTCGCCGCCTTGCTCATCACGTTCGTCCTGTTGGGGAAATGGCTGGAAGCGCGCGCGAAAGGCGCGACGAGCGAGGCAATACAGAAGCTGATGGGCTTGCAGGCGAAGACGGCTCGCATCCTCAGGAATGGACAAGTAGTGGATGTTCCCATCGAGAATGTGCAAGCCGGAGATATCGTCGTCGTACGCCCAGGGGAGAAGATTCCCGTGGATGGCACGGTGCTCAAAGGTCTTTCTTCCGTGGATGAATCCATGCTCACGGGCGAAAGCATTCCCGTAGAGAAGAAAGAAGGTGACCGCGTCTTTGGTGCGACGATGAATGGCACCGGCAGCATCGAATTCCGCGCCGAGAAAGTCGGCTCCGAGACGGCACTCGCCCAGATCATCCGTTTCGTGGAGGAAGCGCAGGGATCGAAGGCTCCCATTCAGGCATTCGCCGATTGGATCTCTTCATGGTTCGTTCCCGCTGTGATCGGCATCGCGATCCTGACATTCGCTGTCTGGATGTTTCTCGGCGCTGGGCTGACTTTCGCATTGCTTGCGTTCGTATCTGTCATCGTCATTGCCTGTCCGTGCGCGATGGGGCTGGCGACTCCTACGAGCATCATGGTCGCAACAGGAAAAGGAGCTGAACACGGCATTCTTATCCGCGGCGGAGAGCCGCTCGAAGCGGCAAACAAGCTTGATGCAATCGTGTTCGACAAGACCGGAACGCTCAGCAAGGGGAAGCCCGAGTTGAGGGATGTTATCGCGATTGCAGGCATGAGAACCGACGAAATTCTGCAAATGGCCGCAAGTTTGGAACAGGGCTCTGAACATCCACTGGCCGATGCGATTGTTGCGCGGGCGAAGAAAGACGGAATACAGATGCAACAAACCGAAGGTTTCCGTGCCATTCCAGGAAAAGGCGTCGAGGGAAACATTGCAAGCAAAGCATATCGACTCGGCAACAGGGCGTTATTGCAATCTGAATTCGGCCGTCTGCATACGCATCACCAGCAGGCAATTACAACACTCGAGGATGATGGAAAAACGGTAATGCTGCTCGCCGATGAAAACGAGATCATCGGCGCTATTGCCGTTGCCGACACGCTCAAAGAGACCTCAAAAGAGGCAGTGGATCGATTGAAGCATATGGGACTCACGGTCTACATGATCACCGGAGACAACAAACGCACGGCGCTGGCCCTCGCGCGGCAGACGGGCATTGAGCATGTGCTTGCGGAGGTGCTGCCGGAGGAGAAGGCGAATGAAGTGAAGAAATTGCAGGAACAGGGTAAGCGCGTCGCGATGGTCGGCGACGGCATCAACGACAGCCCCGCCCTTGCCCAGGCCGATCTCGGGATCGCCATGGGCAGCGGTACCGACATCGCTATGGAGACGGGCGGCATCGTGCTGGTGAAGAACGACCTGCGCGATGTGGTGACCGCCATCAAGCTCAGCAAGGCGACAGTCGGGAAGATCAAACAGAACATGTTCTTCGCGCTGTTCTTCAATGTGATCGGCATTCCCATCGCCGCCAGAGCCTTCATCAGCTTCGGGATTATTCTGCGGCCCGAGCTCGCCGGACTCGCGATGGCGCTCAGCTCCGTCTCCGTCGTCACGAACTCACTTCTCCTGAAAGGTTTCTATCCAACGAGGAAGAACTGGCTCTCGGACTTTGCGCCAATTTTCATGGCCGTCGGGTTTACGGCTCTCTTCCTCGGCTTCGCCAAGCTCAGCAGTGCGACAGCAGAGGGTATGTCGTCTGCAGACCGGCTACTTCCTGAAATCAGCCGATCGGCCGCAGATCTGGCTTCGCCTATCACACGAAAAAATGACGGCACGGTCGTGATCAAACTGGAAACGAGGGAGGTTATCTCGGAGCTTGCTCCCGGTATGACCTATCAATACTGGACGTACAATGGGACGGTTCCCGGCCCATTTCTGCGCGTGCGGGAGGGCGACACTGTCGAGTTGCAGCTCACGCATGCGGAAGGTGATGAAGATACGGCTGGAAAAAGCGCCGACGATGTCACATTCGATCTTCTCGTTCCGCGCGCACGCGCGGATGGCGGGAAGGACGACGGAGATGCACATGAGGCAAGCGCCTCCCATGCCGCCGAGGGCCATGCGACGCACTCCATCGATCTCCACGCGGTCACGGGGCCGGGAGGCGGCTCGGTCCTCACGCAGGTGGCGGACGGGGAGACGAAGATCTTCCGCTTCAAGGCGAACCGGCCGGGAGTGTACGTCTATCACTGCGCAAGCCCGCACGTTCCCACGCACATCGCCAACGGCATGTACGGTCTGATCGTCGTGGAACCCAAAAAAAACCTTGAACCAGTCGATCGTGAATTCTACGTCATGCAGGGCGAGCTCTACACGTCAGGAACACTCGGACGAAAAGGCCGACAGAATTTCTCGCTTCCAAAGCTCCTCGACGAACAACCCGAGTATGTCGTCTTCAACGGCCGCGTCGGCGCGTTGCGCGGAAGCGGGGCGCTGAAGGCGAAGGTCGGCGAGCGCATCCGTCTCTACATCGGCGTGGGCGGTTTCGTTCCTTCCAACTTCCACGTCATCGGCGCGGTCTTCGACAAAGTGTATTCCGAAGGTGACATAATTTCTCCGCCACTGCGCAATGTTCAGACAACGACGATTCCGGCAGGCGGATCGACCGTCGTGGAGTTCACCGTCGACGCGCCGGGTACCTACCTCCTCGTCGATCACAGCCTGACGCGCTCCATCGACCGGGGGGCGCTGGGAGAAATCATCGTGGAAGGACCTCCGAACCCTCACATGTTCTCCGCCGTCAATCCCGATCCCAACCACACGCACGCCGATCTGGCGATGTGGATTGAGGGACGAAGAATCGATCTCTCCGGGGAGAAGTACATGCTGAGCGAAGAATCGACTGACCCGGACAAGGAGACAAATCCTCATTTGCACGATGGCAACGGTCTCGTCATCCACCGGCACAAACCGGGGCAGTCCGTCGGTGAATTTCTGAAGGCAGTCGGTATCATCGCCACCGCGCAATGCATCGCGCTCGATGATGGAACGTCCGCCTGCAACCAGGACGGAACCCCGAACCACGCGGCTGGCACCGCCGGTTCAGGGCAGCGGCGCTGGCAGATGTTTGTGAACGGAACGGAGCAGCCGTTTGATCCTGGCTACGTCTTTCGTGATCTCGATGGGATCCTGCTGACGTACGGCGCGACCGGGGAACAATTGCCAGAGCAGCTGCAGACGCTTTCGGACGATGCGTGTCTCTACTCCCAGACCTGCCCGGAGCGAGGCAAGCCGCCGGTGGAGAATTGCGTCGCCGATCCGACCGTTCCCTGTACGGAGCAATGATATTGCCCACCCACCTCATCCGGCTTATCACCATCGCTCTCTTCTGGGCAGTGCTCGCGGGAACGTGGGACATGTGGTGGCACGGGGCGCTGGGAAGGGATTCTCTTCGCGCTTCTTCGAGCCGCAGTTCCAGTATTCTTCGCAAGACACAGCGATCGCCGTCGGCGCGAGCCTCCTTGCGGGACTGATTGTCGGCTTTCTTCCCCCACTCTTTCGTCCATCCCATTCCCCTCATTCCTCATGAAGTACCGCTCGTTCCTCATCATCGGAACTCTTTTCCTCGCAGCCTGTGCCCCCACCAATTTCAATCAGATGGGCGGTGGCGGCATGATGGGCGGCGATCGAGGCGGAATGATGCAGGGCTCCTTTCTTCCGGCCCGCGACAAGAACATCGACCAGCTTCCCGAAGCGAAGCCGATGAGTATTCTGGAAGTGAAAGACGGCGAGACGATCACCCTCAACCCCGAGCTGGTCCGCGCGACGATTGTCGGAAGAACGTTCGCGCTCTATGCCTACAACGGCCAGTTCCCCGGCCCGACCCTCAAGGTGAAGCAGGGATCGACTTTCACGGTGAACGTCACGAACAACATCGATGTCCCGACGACCATACACTGGCATGGCATCCGGCTGGAGAATCGATTCGACGGCGCGGCGGGCGTGACGCAGGAGGCCATCCAGCCGGGAGAGAGCTTTTCGTACACCGTGAAGGTGCCCGACGAAGGCATGTTCTGGTATCACCCGCACGTCCGCGAGGACTTGCAGCAGGATATGGGACTGTACGGTGGTCTCTGGGTGACACCGAAAGACGAGAAGCTCTATAGCGTCGTGAACCGTGAAGAGGTTCTGATGCTCGATGACATACTCCTCGAAGGTGAACTGCCCGTGCCCTACGGCGAGAAGGAGGCCAACCACGCGCTCATGGGACGATTTGGGAACACGATGCTCATCAATGGAACGGATCCTTTGAGTTTCGGTTTTGGCATTCAACAGGGAACCGTACGGTTGTACCTCATCAATGCGGCGAATACCCGAACATTCCGTTTCCAGGTCAGAAATATGCACAGTGAATCGCTAGTTCCCCTGACACTCGTCGGTGGCGACGGCGGTCGGTATGAGCGCGAGCAGCGCGTGTCGTTCGTCACTCTCAGTCCATCGGAGCGGGCCATCGTCGACGTTCGATTCGATGAAACGACGACATACACTCTCGAGCACGGGGGTCCGGGTGATTTTCAGTATGCCTTGGGAACGGTCGTCGTTGATAATGCGTTGCCTCCGGTCCGGCTGCGACAGGACAGGATCCGTGAACATGCCGATATCATCCGGGATATCGATGCTTTTCGTCCGTACTTCGACAAGCCCGTCGACAAAACCATCCACCTCTCCGTCGAGTCGATGCCGGCGCGCATGATGCAGCAAGGAAACCCCGGGGGCATGCAACATGGTTCGACAAAGCTCACCACGGGCGGAGGAGAACACGGCGGCAACGCTCCGACTCCTGAAAGCGACGATGGCATTGAGTGGGAAGACCCGATGCCGCAGGTGAACGCCATGTCTACGAAACACAATACGCAGTGGAAACTGATCGATGAGGCTTCAGCGAAGGAGAACATGGACATCGCCTACCAGTTCAAAGTGGGTGACAAAGTGAAGATCCGACTGGTGAACGATGGGGAGAAGGACGGCTCCGATCACCCGATGCAACACCCGATCCACTTCCACGGCCAGCGCTTCCTCGTGCTGGCAGTTGACGGAAAGCCAAACGAGAATCTTGTCTGGAAGGACACGGTGCTCGTGACGAAGGGCACCACCGTTGTCATCCTGCTTGAGGTGACCAACCCCGGCGACTGGATGTTCCTTCGATTCCGCGCCGCGGCTTCGTTTATCTGAGTGCCATCGAAGAACTCCGCTCAGGGTCATAGAGCCGCAGCGAAGTCTGCTTCGTGGTAATGAGGGGAAAGCTGGTTACTGGTTTTTGGCTCTTTCAAGTATCTGAAGAATCTTCTCCACGGTTTCCGCCGGGTCATTGTGTGTGTTGTCGATTTTATATTCATTCTTCACCGGTTCGCGTTCTCGCAGATCGCGATTCCAAGCAAGGGCTGCTTCCGCATTTTTGAATCCTTCTTTCCTTGCGTGGATTCTCTTCTCCAGTTCAGCTTCGTCTGCAACTACCAGCGTCATGATGTAATAATTTTTCCCCTCGAATAGTTGGGGAATTTGCCGCACGCGAAAATCCTGGAGATCGGTCACAATGATATTTTTGTATCCATGCTCAAGATAATGATTTGTCATGAACACTAGTGTTTCGAACGACATTGCTTCCTCCTTCTCACTTTCTGATTTCCATTCTCTGTCCAAATGAAACTCACGGATGCGGCCAAGATCGACATGCGGCGGGAATGCCAGCTTGTCACGCAGTAGAGCAGCGACAGTATGCTTGCCGCTTCCAGGCGACCCCGCGATGACGATGATATCTGGCATACGTGCAGAATACCTTAACTGCAGACGCTTCGTTCAGCCAATGTCGTTCTCAGTATAAACTTGATCGCTTTCTTGCCCGCCGATGTTTTCAAGTACATCTCGCGTCGAACAGCATCATCTTTATTGGAATAACACTCGAAGAAAATGAGATGCAGCGGCACGCGGCGCGCAGTCGACGGCACATGTCCCCGATTATGATCTGTGACGCGCTGCCGAATATTCGTGGTGTAGCCGGTGTACAGTTCGCCATCTTTGTCGCTGCGCAGGATGTAGACGAAATGCATAGCGGGCTATTGTACATACTCGAATGTCCCGGCAGTAGTCCCGGCAGTAGTCCCGGCAGTAGCCCTATAGTAGACGCTGAGGCGTCACTACAGGACACTGCGGGACATGAAGTACATGTTTTGCGGTTTCGGTGGCGGTGCCATGAAGTCATCGAGCCGCAGCGAGATATTTTATTGTCCCAGCAGTAGACGCTCTGGCGTCACTGCGGGACACTGCGGGCCACTCAGCAGACTTCGTTCCGTTCTTGCCCCCTATGGTAAGTGGCGGTGCCACGAAGCGACTGAGCCGCAGCGAAGTCTGCTTCGTGGTGCCGAGGGAGAGGGTCGAACTCTCACGGGATTGCTCCCACCAGCTCCTAAGGCTGGCGCGTCTGCCATTTCGCCACCTCGGCATCGGTTTCCATT
>VMEW01000006.1 GCA_007375735.1 Candidatus Peregrinibacteria bacterium Greene0416_19 | reverse complement strand
GTGGTGGCGATCATGGGGGTGCTCGCATCACTCGTTCTCCAGGCCCTGAATCCCCGCAAGCACCTGGGTGCAGCCCGTGACGTCCAGCGCCTCAGTGACGTGAATGCGATCATCAATGCGGTCCACCAGTATGCGCTCGATCACGACGGCAAGCCGCCCCCGGCCGTGCCGGTGGGCGTATCGAAGGAAATCTGCGTCACCGGAGCCGTCAGCTGCGTCAGCGGCGTCGACCTGAGTGCGGTGGTCGGAGCCTACATCGTCAATATCCCCGTCGATCCGTCGGTTCCGAAAACCGGTACCGGAAGCAGGTATTTCATCATGGAAGCGGCGAACGGACTCCTGACCGTCAGCGCCCCCCATGCGGAGCAGCAAGCGGAGATCAAGGCGGTGCGGTAGAGTGTCCGGGTGCAGGAACGTCTGCAAAAGATACTATCGGCACGAGGCATCGCATCCCGCCGTAAGGCGGAGGAGTACATCCTGCGTGGACTTGTGAAAGTGAACGGGCAGGCGGCCACGCTCGGCCAGAAAGCCGACCCCGATGTCGACACGATAGAGGTGGACGGGCAGGTGCTGCGGGAGCGGCAGAAGATGCTCTATTACCTGATGTATAAGCCTGTCGGAGTCGAGACGACGAATGTGGAGCGGACAGGGAAGCCGATCGTCAGAACTATCCGGGATCTGCTGCCGCCGGAGCTGAGGGGGAAAGTATTCCCCGTGGGCCGTCTGGATAAGGATTCGGAGGGCCTGCTCCTGCTCACCAATGACGGGGCTCTGGCCTACCGATTGACACACCCAAAATTTGATCACGAAAAAGAATATGAAGTGGAAGTGGCTGATCCGGTCTTCGAAGGGCAGCTCCGGAAGATGCGGGAGGGCATGACCATATCCGGCGAGAAGACGAAGGCGGCTTCCGTCGGAAAAACCGGCGAAAAAAAATTTACGATAGCCCTGACTGAGGGAAAAAACAGGCAGATCAGGCGCATGTGCCAGAAGGTGGGAAACCCCGTGGTGTCTCTCAAGCGGGTCCGCATCATGACACTTGCAGATTCTTCCCTCGCCGCCGGCCACATCAGGGAGCTGGATGCCGGCGAACGCATGTCGCTCTTGCGTGCCGTGGGTATAGAATCGTCCGGATGCCAATAAGACTCATCCCTCCGGCCTTCGCCCGTCGTTCATGAACTACATATGACTATCCCGCATCAGCATCATCGATGGGGGGCTATGGCCGGCAGGCACGGGGCTGCGTTCCTTTCTACCAAATGCCCATAAAAATCATCCCTCACGGGGCGGCGCAGGAGGTGACAGGCACGTGCCACGAGATTCAGGTGTGGAAGTCCGGCGCCAGCAAGCCACGCTGCCGTTTTTTGCTCGACTGCGGACTGTTCCAGGGACAGCGGACGGAGGCGGCCATCAAGAATGCATCGTTCAATTTTCAAACGGCAGACATCGATGCGGTGGTGCTCAGCCATGCGCACATGGACCACGTCGGCCGCATTCCGCTCCTCTACAAGCGGGGCTACCGCGGCCCGGTGTTCTGCACGTACGCGACGAAGGATCTCTCGGAAGTGATGCTCAAGGACAGCGGCTACATCCAGGAGAAAGACGAGGAGTTCTTCTGCAAGCATTTGTCCAAATCCATGCTCAAGTGCGACGGCCCGCTCTACACGCAGAAAGATGCCGAAGTGTGCATGCGTCTCTTCCAAGGGGTCAACTACCTTGACTGGTTTACGGTCTGCCCAGGGGTGCGGGCGCAGTTCCTGGATGCCGGTCACATCATCGGGGCAGCCATGGTCGTGCTGGAAATTGAGGATGAACCCGCTTCGTCCACCGGGCTTCGAGGGTCAGGCGGCCGCACGCGCCGCGTCGGCTTCAGCGGAGATCTGGGCCGGCCTCTGCTCCCCATCATCCGCGATCCCAGCTCCATGCCGCCGGTGGAAACGCTCATCTGCGAGAGCACGTACGGCAATCGCAAGCACGAGGACGTGGCGATTGCGAAGATTCACCTTAAAGAGGTGATCGAGCGTACGGCCAAGCGCGGGGGCAAGTTGATCATCCCGGCGTTCTCGCTCGAGCGGACGCAGGAGATTGTGTACGACCTGCACCTGCTGTGGGATGCCCGCGAGATCCCGGCGGTGCCCATCATCATCGATTCCCCGCTGGCGTCCCGCGTTACCGACATCTTCATGAAGCACCCCGAGTGCTATGACCGCACGATGTTCGAAGACTTCCTCAGCCGCGCCCACAATCCGTTCCAATTCTCACTCGTCCGCTACACCGAGTCGGTGGAGGAGAGCAAAGCCCTCAACGGCACCCCCGGTCCGATGGTCATCATGGCGGCCTCCGGCATGTGCGAGGCCGGGCGCGTGCGGCACCACCTGAAGAATGAGATCGAGAACGAGCGGAATACCATTCTGGCGGTGGGCTACATGGCCGAGAACACTCTGGGCCGCCGGATCGTCGACAAGACCGTCTACGAAGTCCGCATCTTCGACGAGATGTACCGGAAGAAGGCCGAAATCGTCTCCCTCGATGCCTACTCCGGACATGCGGACATGATCGACCTGGACAGCTACGTCACCCGGGTGGAGGGACTCCGGACGCTCATCCTCGTTCACGGCGAGCCGCATCAGATGGAGCCCTTTGCGAAGCGGATGTCCGAGAAGATGCGCGTGGAGGTGACGATGCCGATGCGCGAGGAAGAAATTGTGTTGTAAGTTCATTGCAAAGGAGTGAGAGTCGATTCATGACAGCGGATGTAAGAATCTTCGGGGGTTTTGATCGGGAGGTCATGAGGTATCAGATGGTCGAAAGCCTGCAAGAGGACAATCGTCACCTCAAGGATCAGCTTGCCGAGCTTGCTGCCCGTTGCAGAACATTGCAGGCGCAACTGCTCGCAGAGAGAAGCTCGACTGAGCGTTATGCGTTCGCTGGCTGGCTTGCGAGAGCAATGGGTGGCGATCTCAGGAAGGTGACATCGCTCGACAGCGCCCAGCTATAAGCCGATTTCCACCGCAACAGACTTCATCGCCTCCAGCACGATCTGGATGAATTCGTCGAGTGGCATGCCGAGCAGTTCCTCGCATTTTTTAATTTGCTCGCGATCCACCTGGGCAGCGAAGCCCTTGTCTTTCATCTTTTTCTTCACACTGGATACCTCCACATCCGCGATTTTCTTGCTCGGCCGCACCAATGTCACGGCGATGATGAAGCCGGTCAGTTCATCCACGCAGTAGAGGGATTTTCGGAGCATGGAGGTGAGCGGGTACTCGGCACCGTACTTGTGGGCGTAGTGCGAGCGGATGTCCTCAAGCAATTCCTGCGGTGCCTGCACCGTTGCAAGCAGTTGTTCCAGCGTTTTCCCACAATGTTCCTCCGCGTCCTTCTCCAGCTTGTCCCAGTCGAGGTCATGCAGCATCCCGGCGACTTTCCATGTCGATGGATCACCGCCGAAGCGCTGCGCAAGCGCTTCCATCGCCGCGCCGGTGGCGACCAGGTGCGCTTTCGTCTGCTTCGCATGCTCCTGGAGCAGCGAATGGGCGGCGGGCAGGAGGTGGCCGTACTCTGCATCTTGCAGCGGCAGAGACAGGGTTGTCATAGAACTTATTGGTGAAGAGTCCGACGATACCGAAGAGTCCGAGGAGTCCGAGGATTCTTTTTTCTTCGGACTCTTCTCAAGCGGTTTCATCAGCGGAAACAAGACAACATCTCGCAAATTTTTCTGTTGGGTGAGGAGAGCGACGATGCGATCGACGCCCATGCCCCAGCCGGAGCACGGCGGACAGCCATACTCCAGGGCGGTGACGTAGTCGTCATCCTTCCGATGCGCATCCGCGTCGCCGCCTGCGTTGGCTTTGGCCTGCTCTTCGAAGCGTTGGGCCTGATCGACAGGATCGATGAGCTCCGAGTACGCGTTCACGACCTCCCAGCCGCCAACCACCAGCTGGAACCGGTCGGTGATCGCGGGGTTCTGATCGTTTCGTCGGGCGAGGGGGGAGAGCTCGATCGGGTGTTCGATAATGAAGGTGGGCTGAACGAGAGCGGGGCGACTGACCTTCTTGTAGAGCTGGTCGATCAGGTTGCCGAAACCGAGTTTCTCCACTGGAACGTCCAACCGGACACCTGTCGACTTCATGGCTTTCAGCAGGGCTTTCGGAGAATTTTCAACGCCAAAATCAATGCCGCAGGCCTTCAGGATCGCCTCGCGGATGCTCAGCCGCGGCCACGGCGGTTTGAAATCCACCTCCACGAGCTCGTTCTCGCGGTTTGGAATCTTGATCATGGTACCGCCGATCAGTTCTCTGAGGAGCGTGCTCAGCATTTGCTCCGTAAACTCCATGTTCTTCCGGTAATCCCAGTATGCCGCGTAGTGTTCGACCATCGTGAAATCCTGCAGGTGGCTGGGATCCAGTCCTTCATTGCGGAAGACTCTGGCTACCTCGAACACCCTGTCGAAGCCGCCGACGAGACATTCCTTCAGGAACGTTTCCGGCGCGATGCGAAGGAACATGTCCAGGTCATAGGCTGCGTGGTGCGTACCGAAGGGAGTCGCGAGCGCACCGGAGGCGGCATTGACCAGCACCGGTGTTTCCGTCTCTACGAACTCATGAGACCAGTAGAACTCCCGCAGCTTGCGGAGGAACAGGCTCCTGAACTGGAATCGCTCAAAGGTGTCACGATTGCTCGTCAAGTCCAGGTACCGTTGGCGCCAGGCGGTTTCCTGATCGGCGATGCCATGCCATTTCTCCGGTGGCTGACGGAGTGCTTTGGACAGCAAGATCCATTCTTTCACCAGCATCGTCGGTTCGCCTTTCTGTGTGGTGAAGTGCTCTCCTGTCACCCCCACGATGTCGCCCAGATCGAGGAGATGCAACACCTCTTTATATCTGACTCCCCCAATAACATCCTCCTTGAATGCGATCTGTAACCGGCCCGTGTGATCCTGCAGCGTGGCGAACGTCACCTTGCCCATGTCGCGCAGGAGCATGAGGCGGCCGGCAATGGATTGCTCCGAACCCTCTTTCGCAGCTCTCGCTTCTGTCAAAGTTGCGGTCCGCGGGAAGGAAGCGGCATACGGAATGCCTCCCCTGGAGCGGATCTCCTGTGCTTTCTGGAGACGGAACGGGTCCATGGCGCGCATCGTACCTAGACATCCCTGCTATCGCCACCCTTGCTCGCGGAGCATTCGCAGAGCTCACTTCCAAACATGTATGCATCCATTGCTGAGTGGACTGCTAAGGTCTCTTCAGCCGCGGTGCAAGCTTGCAGTATCCGTCCGTGGAATCGAGTTGGGAGAATGTTGAGGGCCGACAGAACGGCCTTCGCACGAGTCTCGGAGTCAGGCGAGGCAACATCTTCCCGTATTGTACGTTCTGTTTCGAGATCCCATTCCTGAACGCTGTCACTCATAGCAGATAACTCTGCACTGCTTGGAATTTGTCGTCAAGGAAGATGTTGACGGCCCCTTTTTCCATGCTTAAACTGCGTGCACTTTCGATGTTTCCGCGGAAACTCGGATACATCGATCGTTTGCCTGCGTTCCAGTTCCCCGTCCGCCGGAGGCGGACCAAGGGGGCCAGCTGAACCTCCAGGCTCTACAACCGCAGGTAGAATGCCTGCTCCCGCGGTTCTATTATTTTCTTCTTATGTCCGGTCTCATCGCCCGCAAAGTCGGCATGTCGCGCGTCTTCCTCCCCAGCGGAGAGACCGTTCCCGTCACGTATCTCTCCGTCGAACCCAATGTCGTGGTCCGTACCAAGACGAAGGAAAAGGACGGGTACGATGCGGTTGTTCTGGGGGTTCGCCCGAAAACCTGGAAGAGCCGCAAAGGGAAGGAGCACGTGCGGTACGCCGTGCAGAAGGAGTGGAAGGTGGAGTCACTCGATGGTCTGGAGCCAGGGAAGACCCTGACGGCGGAGGCGCTGCCGGCTGAGACACTCGTGACGGTTACCGGTGTATCCAAGGGTAAGGGATTCCAGGGCGTCATGCGTCGGCACCACTTCGCCGGCGGTCCCGCCACCCACGGGTCGCACTTCAAGCGCGAGCCGGGGTCCGTGGGCATGCGCCAGCAGCCTGGTCGCATCTTCAAGGGGCACCGCATGGCCGGTCACATGGGTCACGAGACGGTGACGATCACGCACCGTCCGGTTGTGGTCGCGGATATGGAAAGAGGAGTGATCGCCATCAAAGGGCCCGTGCCGGGACCAAACGGTTCCACGGTGTTCGTGACGAAGGAGGATTCCCCTGATTCCACCGCGAAATCCTGACCCCCCGCGGGCAGGTATGCCCGCCCTATAATATGGAAATCTCTCTGTTTACATCCACTGGCACCCGGAAGGGGACCCTCGAGCTCCCGACAGAGCTCTTCGGCGCTCCGATCAACCACAGCCTGATGCACCAGGCGGTGGTGCTGCAGCAGAGTAACCGCCGCAACCCCGTGGCGCACGCCAGGAATCGGAGCGAGGTGGCGGGGTCCACGCGCAAGCTCTACGCCCAGAAGGGCACCGGCCGCGCGCGTCGCGGATCCATTCGCAGCCCCCTCCTCCGCGGCGGCGGCAAGGCATTCGGTCCGCGCAAGGACGCGAACTTCATCAAACAGATGCCCAAGTCCATGCGCCGTGCGGCTCTGCTCTCGTGTCTGTCTTTCCGGGCGAAGCAGGGAGCCATCCTGGGTCTTGAGAACTATCCGGATACGATCAAGACCAAGGATGTCGCCTCACTCCTCCGGAAGATGCCGCTCGAGTACGGACGCCGTGTGCTCTTTGTGCATCCGGGGATCCAGAAGAGTCTGGTTCTCTCCGCCCGTAACATTCCGGGCGTGGAAACCCTTGCGGTGTCCTACCTGAATCCCGAGGACATTCTCGCCGCCCGTCACATCATTTTCCTCGCCGATGCCATCGCGACAGCCAAAGAGATGTGGGGGATGAGGAAGGAGAGGACCCAGAAGACCCCAAGGACCGAGAAGATGGAGAAGGATGAAGAAGAGAAACCGACCGTCACCAAGAAAAAAACCACTATCAGGAAAACGAGCCCACGGCTCCGGAAGAAAGCCGTTTCCTCTTCGTCCTCTGGGTCCTCTGAGTCCTCTGAGTCCTCTGGGTCTTCTGGGTCTTCTGCCTCCTCTTCGTCCTCTGATTCTTCTGCATCCTGATCATCATGGACCTCACCCACGTCATCCTCGGCCCCATCATCACGGAGAAAGCAGAACGCCTGAAGGCCGCGGGCCCGCGGCACACGTACACGATGCGGATCTCCCCCCGCGCGACGAAGGTGGACGTGCGCAACGCGCTCAAACGTTTCTACAGTGCGGAAGTGGACAGCGTCCGGGTGATGTGGGTGGAGCCGAAGTTCCGTACGCTCGGCGCAGGTTCCATGGAGAAGCGGCATGCCTTCAAAAAAGCTCTCGTCACGCTCAAGGCGAAGAGCAAGGTCCTCGATCTCTCGTCTTTTGAATCCCACTCGTAATTTCCTCCTTCCTCCTTCGATCCCCTCGTACACGTGCCTGTTCGCATTCTCAAACCAACGACTCCGGGACGTCGTCAGATGACGATCGCGGACTTCTCGAACCTGACGAAGAGAGAGCCTGAGAAATCACTCGTTCGGGGCAAACAGCGCATCTCCGGCCGCGATGGAAAGGGTCAGGTGTCCGTCCGCCACCGCGGGGGCGGTCACAAACGCCTGCTGCGCGATGTGGATTTCCGCCAGATCACCCGGCACGGCGTGCCGGCATCGGTGGAGTCGCTCGAATACGATCCCAACCGCTCCGCCCGCATCGCCCTGCTTTACTATGTCGACGGCTCGAAGGCCTACGTACTCGCCCCCGAAGGGTTGAAGGTCGGAGATCAGGTGGTGTGTGCGCCGCGCACGAAGGTGAAGGTCGGAAACCGCATGCAGCTGCAGAATATTCCGGTCGGTTACCGTGTGTTTAATGTCGAAATGCAGATCGGTCGCGGCGGCCAGATCGTCCGATCGGCCGGCACCGCCGCTACGCTGCTCGGGATCGACGGCGACCATGCGATCATCCAGCTGCCCAGTAGCGAGATCCGCAAAGTGCGCAAGGAGTGCTACGCTTCCATCGGCACTGTCAGCAATCCGGAGCACAATCTCATTTCGATCGGCAAGGCCGGACGCACGCGCTGGCTCGGGCGCCGTCCGCAGGTGCTCGGCAAATCCATGAATGCCGTGGATCACCCGCACGGCGGCGGCGAGGGACACAGTCCCATCGGTCTGCATGCCGGTCCCAAGACCCCGTGGGGGAAGAAAGCGCGTGGTGTGAAGACCCGATCCATGCGGAAGCCGAACGACCTCATCGTCCGCCGCCGCATCCGCAAGAAGAAAAAGCGTTGATCTTTCCAATCAGTTTTTCACTTTCATCTTTCCGCTTACCACTCCTATGTCCCGCTCCCTCAAGAAAGGCCCGTACATCGATCCGAAGCTTCTGAAGAAGGTGATGAGGATGGTGGAAGCGCAGGAGAAGAAGATCGTGAAGACGTGGGCGCGCAAGAGCGACATCCCACCAGAATTCGTGGGCTTCACGTTTGCGGTACACAACGGCAAGGATTTCGTCCCCGTGTACATCACGGAGCAGATGGTGGGGCACAAGCTGGGGGAGTTCGCATGGACGACGAAATTCAGGGTGCACGGCGGGAAGATGGCGGCGGGGCAAACTGCAGCGGCCGGCGCCGCTGCAGTTCCAGCTGCAACCGCCTCTCCTTCCGCACCTGTCGCTCCAGCCAAGTAATCCGCTGATTCCTTTTCTTTGCATCATGAAAGCAATTGCCCGTTCCGTCCGCATCGCGCCCAAGAAAGCCAACCTCATTGCCATGATGGTGCGCGGGCTGAGCGTGCCGGAAGCGATGGAGTCGCTCAGGCGCACCAACAAGAAGGGGGCGCGCATCATCGAGACCCTCCTCCGTTCCGCCGTCGCGAACGCCTCTCACAATACCAAGCAGGATCCCCAGATGATGGTGGTGAAGACCATCATCGTGAACCAGGGCACCGCCTACCGCCGTGGCATGCCCAAAGCTCGCGGGCAGTCGCGGCCTTACCGGAAATTTCTTTCGCATATTGCGATTACGTTGGGATTCCCTGAGGATGAGAGTCCGAGGAGTCCGACGACGGAGTCTGATAGTGGGAAAAGCCCAAAAAGTGCTTCACGGAGCCAGAAAAAAAGTGTTACACTTGCCAAGAACCAGAAGAAAACTGAGACATCTTCCTCGGACTCCTCGGTTTCTTCGGATTCGTCGGTTTCCTCATCATAATCATGGGTCAAAAGGTCAACCCCAACGGCTTCCGTATCGGCATCACCCATACTTGGGGAAGCACCTGGTACGCCAAGAAGGGGAAGTTCCGCGACCTCTTTATCCAGGACGTGCAGATCCGCCTCTACATCCGCGATCGCATGAAGGATGCGGGGATTTCCGACATCGATATTGACCGTGGCAAGAAGGTGACCGTGACCATCAGAACGAGCAAGCCGGGCGTGATCATCGGCAAGCAGGGTGCGGCCATCGAGGAATTGCGCAAGGAACTGGAGCGGCGCTTCGGCGGTTCCTTCGAGGTGGAGATCCAGGAGATTCGCACCCCCGACGCCGATGCCGCCGTAGTCGCGGAGAATATCCAGGGGCAGATCCAGCGCCGCATGCCCTACCGGCGCGCGGTGAAGATGGCGATCGAGAAGGCGATGCAGGCCGGAGCTTTGGGGATCAAGGTCACCGTGTCCGGTCGCCTGAATGGCGCGGAGATCGCACGCAGCGATCTCTTCAAAGACGGGAATGTCCCCCTGCAGACACTTCGTGCCAACATCCAACACGCCACCCGCTATGCCGTTACCAAGTTCGGCACCATCGGCATCCAGGTGTGGGTGTACAAAGGAATGGTGTTCAAGAAAGTCCAACAAGTCCAATCAGCTTCTCTCCACCAGGCCGCCTGACCGATTCATCCATGCTCGAACCCAAGAAAATCAAACGGCGCAAGCAGCACCGCAACCGCGGGGCGTTCTACGGCAAGGCCACGAGAGGCGCTCAACTGGCATTCGGTTCGATCGGACTCAAGACCCAGTCCGGGGGCGAGATCACCGCCCGCCAGATCGAGGCGGCGCGGAGAGCGATGACCCACAGCGTGCAGCGCGGGGGCAAGATCTGGATCCGCGTGTTCCCCCACACGCCGGTCACGAAGAAAGCCGCCGAGGTACCGATGGGGTCGGGGAAGGGATCGGTGGAGTACTACGCCGCCATCATCCGGCCGGGCACCGTCTTGTTCGAGCTCGATGGCCTTTCCGAGGCCGCCGCACGCGCCGCACTCACGCTCGCGTCGCACAAGTTGCCGTTCAAGACCAAGATCATCCTCCGCCTGCGCTCGTGAGCGAGCTGCGGCGGACAAGTCCGCCTTCACTCCTGAATTCCGGCGGACAAGTCCGTCTCCACGCATGACCACCCTCTCTTCCACCGCCGAGCTACGCAACATGCAGGTCGCCGACCTGGAGCGCGACGTGCGCGCCGGGCGCGCGCTCGTTCGCAAGTTGCGGATCGGGATCGAGATGAATAAGGAGAAGGACTCCGCCCGCTATCGCAGGGAGAAGAGGCAGCTGGCCCGCATGCTTACGATTCTGGGTCAGAAGAGGCGTAAGGCGTTGCCCCGGACAGCCAAGAACGATAGAGTTCCCGCCCCAGTCAGCCACAGCTGACGTAGCCCCCCATTGTCCCATGCGCACTATACAAGGAGTCATCACCTCGGCCAGGATGAAGAATACCGTCACCATCACGGTGCACCGCTCCGTGTTCCATCCGCTGTATCAGAAGCGGTATCGCATGAGTAAGAAGTTCCTCGCCGACACGAATGACATGGTTGTGCATGTGGGCGATCTGGTGGAGATTTCCGAGTGTCGTCCCCTGAGCAAGCGCAAGCATTTTCGCGTCAGCTCCATCGTCAAGAAAGCCGCCCAGGTGAGCGAGTTGGCCGAGGAGGCGGGACTGGCGGGCGTGATGCGATCCAAATCCACCCCTGAGGAGAGTCCGACGAGTCCGAAGAATAACTCTTCCTCGGATTCCTCGGAATCATCGGACTCTGCGGTTTCCTCCAGTACAGCATGATCCAGGCCCAGTCCATCCTCGACGTGGCTGATAACACGGGCGCCCGCAAGGCGATGTGTATCAAGGTGCTCGGCGGCACCCGGCGCCGCTACGCCGGCATCGGGGATGTGATCATCGTCGCCATCAAGGAGGCGGCGCCGCGCGGCACGGTCCGCAAGAAGGCGGTGGAGCGCGCGGTCATCGTCCGCACCCGCTTCGCCACCCGCCGCAAGGACGGCTCAGCGATCCGCTTCGACGACAATGCCTGCGTCATCATCCAGAAAGACGGACTGCCGAAAGGCACCCGCGTCTTCGGCCCCGTCGCCCGCGAATTGCGCGGACGCGGTTACCAAAAAATAATTTCCCAGGCCCCCGACGTACTATGACGTTCGCGTAGAGACGCGCGAATCGCGCTACCATCCCATTTTCTATCCATCATGAAATTGCACACGGGCGACACGGTCGTCGTCATCAGCGGCAAGGACAAGGGAAAGACGGGCACCATCATGCGCGTGCTTGCCTCGGAGAGTCGTGTCGTCGTGGGTGGGGCGAACATGCGGACAAGGCACGTCCGCAAGACCGCCCAGCAGGCTGGACGCATCATCCGCTACGAAGCCAGCATGCATGTCAGCAACGTGATGCTCCTGGATCCCAAGACCAGGAAGCGGGCCCGCATCGGCGTCAAATTTGATGAAAAGGGCAAGAAGCTGCGCATCAGCAAGAAGAGCGGGGAGGTCGTCGTCCCCGTGAAAGCCCAGAAGAAACCGAAGAGTCCAACGAGCGAATCTTCCTCGGACTCGTCGGTATCGTCGGCATCCTCGGAATCCTTGCCCAAAAAGCAGCCATTCTGGCGCAAGAAGGCCGGACCGTCCGCTGCAGAAGGGGAGGTGACGGAAGGTTCCCACATGCAGCAAGACCACTCGATTCCCGATCAACAGGTCCATGTGCGGGCAGGCTCCCGCGGCTCCTGACCCCCATGTCGTACGCATCCCTCCATGACCGGCTCCGCACTGACGTCGTCAAGGTTCTCAAGAAGGAGCTCGGTGTCGACAATGTCCACGCGCTTCCGCATATCCAGAAGATGGTGGTGAACGTGGGCATCAACAAGACGAAGATGGATAGCAAGGAGATGCATGAGTACATCGGTGACATCCTCAAGCGCATCACCGGCCAGAAGCCGGTGTTCCGCAAGACGCGGAAGGCCATTTCCAATTTCAAGACACGCGAAGGCAGTGTCGTGGGCGCCATGGTCACGCTCCGCGGCCACTGCATGGAAGCCTTCCTGGATCGGCTGCTCAGCTACGTCCTCCCCCGCATCCGCGATTTCCGCGGCCTCCCGACCAAGCTCGATGGACACGGCAACTACGCGATCGGCCTCAAGGACCACACGATTTTCCCGGAAGTGCCCTCGGTGGACGCGGCCAAGATTTTCGGGTTGCAGATTCAGATTACGACGACAGCAGGCGATGATACGCGGGGCCGCGCGCTCCTGAAGGCCATTGGCATGCCCTTTACGCCCGAACGCCCAGCCTCCGCTCGACAATCAAAGTCAACGGCGGAGCAGGCTTCCTCCTCCGCTGAAGCTACGGGGGACAAGGCGGCGGGCAAGGAAGGCGGATCACAAGACAAAGCTATTGAAGAGTCCGCTTCCGTCAGCGATACTTAACATCCTGATTCTCTCTGTCCGTTTCCCAATTCCCGAACGTATGGCTCGCACCGCCCTCGTCAACAAGCAGAAGAAGCAACTCGCAGCGCACCTGCGGGCCAAGCGCGCGGGGAAGAAGTCCACGTTCCCCAGCCGCGTCTACAACCGTTGCCTGCTCTGCGGTCGCCGCCACGGTTACATGCGCTTCTTCGGGGTCTGCCGCATCTGCTTCCGGGAGCTCGCCACCCGCGGCGAGATCCCCGGCGTCACCAAGTCTTCCTGGTGACTTCGACAAGCTCTGTCTGACACTTCCATGCCGTACCTCTCTGACCCCATCGGCGACCTCATCACCCGCATGCGCAACGCACAGGGTGCCCGCCGCGCCACCTGCCGCGCCCCCTGGTCTTCCATCAAGGAGCAACTCTGCCTGCTCCTGCAGCGTGAGGGATGGCTGGAGAACGTGGAAGTGCTGGGGCAAGATCCCAAGAGAGATCTGGAAGTGACGTTCGTTCCCGGCAAGACGCTCACGCTGGCGCGCATCAGCAAGCCGGGCCGACGCATGTACACCGGCGCCGCCACCCTCAGGCCTGTCCTCCACGGCTTCGGCATCGCCATCCTGACCACGAGCCTGGGGCTCCTGACTGATAAGGAGGCGCGGCGAAAGAAAGTCGGGGGGGAGATTCTCTGTACTGTCTCCTGAGTATGTCGAAGATCGGTCGCAAACCAGTGGCCATCCCCGCGGGCGTCAGTATTGACGTTCGGGGGTCGATGATTCATGTGAAGGGACCCAAGGGCGAACTCACGATGGTACTCCTGCCCGAGGTGAAAATCGCGATCGACGGCTCCGCGGCCGTCGTGTCACGGATCGATGACGAGGATGCGTCCAAGGCCCGCCACGGTCTCACCCGCGTGCTGGTGCAGAACATGGTCGTCGGTGTGAGCCAGGGATACGAGAAGAGGCTGGAGATCATCGGCGTCGGCTACAAAGCGCAGGTGAAGCCCCTCGACACGGCTCGGGGTAAAGTCCAGACGCTGGTCCTCAATCTGGGGCACTCGCACCCCATCAACGTCGCGATCGCGCAGGGGATCGAGATCGGGCAGGACGAGAAGAATAAGAATATCCTCATCATCCGCGGCATTGACAAGCAGCTCGTGGGCCAGATGGCTTCCGATATCCGCGAGCTCCGTCCGCCGGAACCCTATAAAGGAAAAGGTGTCCGTTACCTCGGCGAACAAGTTCGTCGCAAGGCGGGGAAGGCCGCTGTAGCCAAAGCCGCATAGAAAAACCATGAAGCCCACCAAGCTCCATCTCCGGCAGGCACGCAAGCGACGCATCCGCGCCCGCATCCAAGGGACAGCTGAACGTCCGCGTCTGTCGGTGTTCCGCTCGCTCAAGCGCATGTCGGTGCAACTGATTGATGACGCCGCCGGCCGCACGCTCGCCGCAGCAACCACCGCCGAGGCGAAGGCGACGCTCACGAAGGAGGGTGCCAAGAAGCTCGGAGTTCTCATCGCGCAAAAGGCGAAGGCTGCCGGCGTCACCGCTGTCGTCTTCGATCGTGGCGGGTACAAGTATCATGGTCGCGTGAAAGAACTCGCCGAGGCCGCCCGCGAGGGGGGCTTACAATTCTGATCTTATGCCTATCACTCTCTCGCCAACTCCCGGACTTCTCAATGCATTGCAGAATGCAATAGGAGAAACTGCATTCGACCTTCCACAGAACGAAACTGGCAGGAAAGTGGCTGAGCGGTGTGCTCGCTTGAGATCGGGTATGCACGATGCAATTTTTCGTATCGAAGACGATCAAATCTCGAAGGGCGAGCTCCGGCTCGTCATGGTTTCCGTTCTCATCGGAGATGATTTGGTCAGGCTGCATCTCCCCTCCGATGATCCTGAAATTTCCCATGTTCTCCCACATAATCTATGAGCGCCAAAACCTCCCGTCCCGACCGCAAACGCGGTGATCATCGGCGCCAGAAGGAACCGAGCGAATTCGCGGAAGCGACGCTCAGTGTGGATCGTGTCACGCGCGTGGTGAAGGGCGGGCGGCGCATGCGGTTCCGCGCCATCGTCGTCGTCGGCAATCGCAAGGGGAAGGTCGGGTTGGGGACGGGCAAGGCATCCGAGGTGCAGGCCGCCGTGCGCAAAGCCACTTCGGCGGCTCGCAGGGCCATGATTAGGATCCCGGTCGTGAACGGCACCATCCCGCACCTCATTGAGGAGAAATTCAAGGCCGCCAAGATCCGCCTGATGCCCGCGTACGAGGGGACCGGCATTATCGCCGGCGGTGCCCTGCGCGTGATCCTCGATCATGCCGGCGTGAAGAATGTGCTCAGCAAGCGCTTCGGATCCCGCAACAAGCTGGTCAACGCTCAGGCGACGATGCGCGCCCTCAAGCGTCTCAAGTGGGGATCGCAGTCGATGACCGAAGAGGCAGTACCGGCCGCCGCTCCCGAGGAAGGCGGCAAAGCCCCGGAGGGAGTGGCGGTGAAGGAGATATCCCGCAAGGATGCAGAGAAGATGTTGGAGGACCAGCGGCGGGCGAAGATCGAGGAATAATATTCCATTTGCAGCCGGGGTTCGTTACCCCGGCGTACAACAAACAAAACAATGACCATGGAAGCCGGGGATACGATCCCCGGCTACGGATTGTGGATTGTTTTGTTGTATGATGTACACATGCCCAAAGCCATTCTCCTCATCGCCAAGCAAGGCTTCCAGGATGTCGAGCTCGACGGCACATGCAAGGGATTGCTCGCGGCTGGCTTTGAGGTCACGCTCGTGAGCACGGAAGCGGGGGAATGTATTGGAAAATTCGGCGGCAAGGAAACCGCGACGGTCGCGGCTCGTGACATGGATGTCGATGCCTTCGACCGCTTCGCCTTTATCGGCGGGCCGGGCGCCCATGCATTCAAGGACGATCCCGACATTCTGAATCTCGCCCATCGCATCGCAGAATCGGGAAAGATCTTCGGGGCCATCTGCATCGCGCCCACGGCGCTGGCGGCGGCCGGTGTGTTGAAAGGGAAGAAAGCGACCGTGTGGAACGGCGATGGGGAGCAAGGGACGTTCATCGAATCGCACGGTGCCATGTATACCGGCGAGCATGTGACCGTCGACGGCCGGATCGTGACTGCGGATGGACCGGAAACGGCGGAGGAATTTGGACGGGTGTTGGCGGCTATATGAACGCAGCCGGGATTCGCGTACAGCGACGTGGCCCGTAAAGGCCGCGTGCGGCCCACGTGCCGTTTACGCGGTCGCCACGCGACTGTACGTCGTAATCCCGGCTGCGGTTGTTTATTGTTTTGTTCCCCCCAAATGCTGCACCCACACACCGTCTTGGTATCCAATGCCCATGACGGTGAAGGACGACTCCAGGAGAGCCTCGCGGTGGGGTTTGGACATCATCAGGGCTCGGACCGCATCCATGGGCTTCCAGGCGTTGCGCACCAGATTTTCGGCGTAGAGATCACGATCGACGCACAGACATCCCTCATCGGTCGCGAATGTGATGTGACCGACGCGCTCGAGCAGCGTCCGGCCTTCCGGATTCACATGATCGAAGAATCCCCGGCGCGCCATGTCATCGGCGTACGCTTGGGCCGATGCCGACAATCCGTCATGGAGACGCAGAGCCGGGATACCCCGTGACTGCCGCTCCGCATTGACGAGCACGAGCATCGCCGCGCGCATGGTCTGTTCCGCCGAAGCCGGCGACGCCGTTGACCGCCGGGATGCGACAGGCGTGTGTGCGGGAGCGCGGTCACTCACGGGGAGTTGTACGACCGCGCGTTCCTGCCGATCCACCGATAGGCGTTCGTACCGGACCGGACGAAAGAGGGGCTGGCTCTTCAGCCGGCGGAACGAAGGATCCGATTCCTGTCCACGGGTGTCGAGGAACATCCTGAGCGCAACCGCCAGCTCCATCCGGCGCACCGCGTCCCCGGGGTGGAGGTGCGTCTGATCCGGATCCGACGGGAAGAGCCGGTAGTGCGCCGCCGCTCCAGCGTACCGTGTGTACCAGGCGTTTGGCGGAACGTCCTTGTACGTGTGCGGAAGGTTCTGCGGCAGATTGAACGCCATCGTCAGCATCTTCAGCAGTTCGGCCCTCGTCACCACCGCGTGCGGGTACACGGCTCGTGTGACAGGATGCGGATCGAGCAGGCCGTACCGCACGGCGGCTGCGAGGATGGGAGCGTCGGGAGACAGCGGATCTATGTCCGTCACATCCGTGCGCCTCCCCGCGGACGGGGCCGCACCCCGCAGCTGCAGCACCACCCCTGCCGCCTCTAACCGCGTAGCGAGGATGAGGGATTCCTTGCGCACCGGCGCATCGGCACGCGCGACCGCCGCTGCGAGGAGCGGGATGAGGGGAAAGAGAACGAGTATTTGTTTATTGGAAGCCAAGATGACAGTATAGCATCTTTCATTTATGGCTCACAGTAGCCAATGGCTGGCACTTGTTGCGTGATAAAATCCCTTTACCGTTCCCGTGACCGTCATTACCATACCCATCCGCATGCTTCACACTCTCAAGCCGGCTCCCGGCTCCCGTTTCAGGCGCAAGCGCGTTGCCCGCGGCAATGCCGCCGGCGGCGGCACCACAGCCGGGCGCGGGACCAAGGGCCAGCAGGCCCGCACCGGCAAGGGCCGCAACTTCGGCTTCGAGGGCGGGCAGGTGCCACTGCTGATGCGACAGCCCAAACTCGGCGGCTTCAAGCGGGCCCGCAAAGTGACGTACGAGGTGCTGACACTCACGGCACTCGACCGGCTGGAGGCCGGAGCGTACGACATCGGCGTATTGCGTCAGAAGAGGGTGATTCACGGAAAACAGCCGGTGAAGCTGCTGGGAAACGGCACAGTGAAGAAGAAGTATGATCTGACAGTGCACGCCGTTTCCAAGTCCGCCAGGGATGCCGTGCAGAAGGCCGGTGGAACAGTGACGCTCCGTCGCTAATCGATGCTCACATACCTCCAACAACTCTGGCGATCGGATGATCTGCGCAAGCGCATCCTCTACACGATTGCGCTGCTCTTACTCTTCCGCATCGTCGCGCACATTACGGTTCCCGGATCCGATCCCATCGCGCTGCGGCAATTCCTGGACTCCCGTACCGGTGGCGGGGCGCTCGGCGTGTTCGCCGCGCTGACCGGCGGTTCTCTGGATAACTTCTCCGTCGTGCTCCTGGGCCTTTCCCCCTACATCAACGCATCGATCATCGTCCAGCTCTGCACGGTTATCTTCCCCAAGCTGGAGGCGCTGAGCAAAGAGGGGATCCAGGGCCAGCAGGAGCTCAACCGGTACACGCGCTGGCTCACGTTCCCACTCGCCTTCCTCCAGAGCTACGGGTTCCTGATTCTCCTCAGCCGCAGCAACGTGAATATCGTGGACATCGCCTGGCCGTTCGTCCTCGCCCCCATGCTCTTCGTCACCGCGGGGTCCCTCTTCCTCATGTGGTTGGGAGAGCTCATCACGGAGAAGGGCGTGGGCAACGGCGCGTCCCTCATCATCTTCGTCGGCATCGTGTCGGGCATTCCCCAGACCATGGGAGCACTGATTGGCGGCGACTCGTCCCAGATGGGGCCGTTCTACCTGTTTGCCATCGCGTCCTTCGTCATGCTCGTGGCGATCGTTCTCTTCACGGACGCGCACCGGCTCATTCCCATCACCTACGCCAACCAGGGCGCCGGCCGCGGCGTCCAGGGGTCTATCCCCATCCGCCTGAACCAGGCGGGTATGATCCCCATCATCTTCGCGATCTCCCTCATCACCTTCCCGGTGATTCTGGCGCAGTTCCTTCAGACCGCCCCCCGCGCACGCGGGGTCGTCGGTTTCATCAACACGTACCTCAACTCCCAGAACCCGAGCACCCTGTACATCCTCCTCTACTTCCTGCTCGTGGTGGGCTTCACGTACTTCTATGTGTCCGTCACGTTCAAGCCGGAGGAAGTGGCGGAGTCCATCCAGAAGCGCGGCGGCTTCATCCCGGGCGTGCGCCCCGGCCCGCAGACGGCCAAGCTCCTCGCCCAGACGAGCAACCGCTTGAATCTCTGGGGCGGCCTCTTCCTCGCCGCGGTCGCCGTCATCCCGCTCCTCTTCACCAAGTACACCACGCTTTCATCCACCAATCTCCTCATCTCCGGATCGGGTCTCATTATCGTGGTCGGGGTGGTCATGGAGCTCATTCGCCAGGTGAACGCGCAGATGCTGGCGCATGATTATGAGAAGTTGGTGTGAGTCGGGACTCCGTGCTACGCTCCAATTCATCTCCTGATATGGATCTTGTCTTTTTCGGTATCCAAGGTTCCGGCAAAGGCACCCAAGCGAAGCGCTTGGCTTCAGAGTTCGGCTACGACATCTTCGAGGCGGGCGGGGAGCTTCGGAGGATCGCGGCGAGCGGGTCGGAGCTCGGCAACACCGTGAAGTCCTTCATCGACGTCGGAAAGCTCGTTCCGTTCGAGATCATCATGAGGGTCGTGGCCGAGGCGATCGGGGCGCGGCCGAAAACTCAGAAGATCCTCTTCGACGGCATCCCGCGCGATCTGGACCAGATGCGCGCATTCGACGCGATCATGGAAGAGGCGGGCCGGCATTTCCGCTGCGTTCATTTCGTGCTCGATCCCGAGGAGGGCGTGCGCCGCATCGTCGGGCGCGCGAAGATAGAGAGCCGCGCCGATGACGCGCACGAAGGCATCATCCGCCGACGGATGTCCACGTTCCGGGAGAAAACCGTGCCGGTGATCGAGGCATACCGCGCTGCGGGGAAGGTCGTTGATATTGATGCGAACCGGAGCGTGGATGAAATTTTTAGTGACCTGAAGGCCAGGTTGGGGTTGGGGTTCAGTTTGGGGGACTGATACTCTTTCTTCCGAACCCGAACCCGAATCATGTCCCACTTCCAAACCTTCACGGCCAAGGAAATAGAATCCCTCCGCCGGGCGGGGAAGGTTCTCCGCGAGTGTCTGCGGCTCGTGTCGACGAAAGTCGAGCCTGGCGTGACGACCAAGCAGCTCGATGAGTTCGCCGAGGAGTTCATCCGGAGCTTCGATGGTGCCGCCCCCGCGTTCAAGGGATACAACAATTATCCAGCCACGCTCTGCACGTCTATCAATGACGAGTGCGTGCATGGTCTGCCGTCGCCGCAGCGCGTGCTGAGGCAGGGCGACATCGTCGCGCTCGACTGCGGCGTGATCGTCGACGGGCTCTACACGGATGCGTGCGTTACGGCCGGCGTCGGCCTCCTGCCGGAACCGGTGCAGACGTTCGTGCGTGTGACGGAGGACGCGCTCGAGAAGGCCTGCGCGATCGTGCGCGAGGGGGTGCGGATCGGAGATATTTCTTCGATGATCCAGAAGGCGGTGGAAGGCGCCGGCTACGCGTGTGTGCGGGCGCTCACAGGACACGGGCTCGGCTCGACCTTGCACCAGTTTCCGGACATCCCGAACGTGGGGAAGAAGGGCAAAGGTCCGTCCGTTCCCGCCTACACCATCATCGCCATCGAGCCGATCACGTCCATGGGGAGCGATGTGATCAGGGAGAGCGAGGACGGCTGGACCATCCTCACGTCCGACGGCTCACTCTCCGCGCACTTCGAGCATACGGTGCTGGTGTTGCCGGACGGGGGCGAGATCCTCGCATGATCACAGGAGCATTCTCGCCACTGCCACCGCCGCGATGGCCGTCCAGATGATATTGAGGACAGCTGGTTGGTACGCTTTCTTTTGCAGTGATACGACAACGATGCCAATAGCTCCGGTCCCATTCAATGCCTGATAGAGAACACTCTCCGGCGACAGGATTGAAAAACTCACGAGCGCATATGCGCCGATGATGGCCGCAGTCCCGTACCAGCCAATGATATTGATCAGGGCACTCATGGACGCTGGTCTACCAGCATTGCTTGTTATTATTATAACATATAACTGTAATTTATCTACACTATTTTGCCATCCTCAGTGTTAATTGCAGTCTAGCGGCTTGCTGAGGCCTAAATCCGTCTGTAGGATCGTTCGGCTCTTGACCCGCCCCGCTGAGCGGGTCCCCCCTCCCCCCCCTTAGTGTCCAAGGACGTGATCGAACTACTCGGCATTGTGCAGGAATGTTTCCCCAATGCCACGTTCCGCGTCCGGGTCACCAGTGAGCAGGCGAAGGACCATGAGCTACTCTGCCACCTCGCCGGACGGATGCGCGTGCACCGTGTTCGCATCCTCCCCGGGGACAAGGTGAAGGTGGAGATGACGCCGTACGATTTGAACAAGGGTCGCATCGTCTACCGATTCCTCCCCGGCGGTCCTCCGCCCACCCTCTCCCAGACCCCCCCCGCCCCCGCCGCATGAAAGTCCGCGCCTCCTGCAAGCCGATCTGCAAAGACTGCCGCCTGGTGCTGCGCCGCTCCGGCAGGGGCAAGGTTGTGCGCCGCATCGTGTGTCGTAAGAACCCCAAACATAAACAGCGCCAAGGTTGATCTCTTTCTGGTTGCGCACAGCACGATCATCAGTACCATCCCCCTCTTTCCGCCCCATGCTTCGTATCTCAGGTGTCGTCCTTCCCGGCAATAAGCGGATCGAGATCGCCCTCACGAAGATCAAGGGCGTCGGGCGGCCTCTCGCGCGCCGGATCCTCGCGGAGCTCCGCATTGTGATGGACACCAAGGCAGATGCGCTCAGCGAGGCCGACCAGGCGCGTCTGCGCTCCCGGGTGGAGCGCGAACTGACGGAAGGTGAGCTGATGCGCAAGATATCCCTCGACATCAAGCGGTTGCAGGACATCGGCACCTGGCGCGGGTACCGCCATCGCAAGAAGCTACCGGTGCGCGGGCAGACATCGCGCCGCAACGCGCGCACGAAGCGCGGCAAGAAGAAGACCGGACTCTCCGGCCGCACCGTTCTGACGAAGACGTAAATCCCCTCCATCCCATTTCCAGCATCCATGACTCCAGACGAGACTCCCTCCGCCGCCGACGCCCTCGTAGCCACCACCGAGGCGAAGGCTCCGCCTGTCCGTCGCAAGAAGATCAAGCGGATCCTCCCGAAGGCGCGAGTGTGCGTCCATGCCGGTGAGAACAATACGATCGTCACCTTCACCGATTTCGAAGGAAACGTTCTCGGTTGGTGCAGCAGCGGAGCGGCTGGTTTCAAGGGAACGCGGAAGTCGACACCCTACGCCGCCAAGGTGGCGGCCGAAACAGCGGCCCTGAAAGTGAAGCCCTACGGCATCGAGTCGGTGACGGTGGAGGTGAAGGGCCTGGGCCCCGGCCGCGAGCAGGCTCTGCGGGGGCTCCAGACCGCCGGACTCAATCTCGATGCGATCATCGATACCACGCCGATTCCCCATGGCGGTTGCCGGCCCGCGGGACGCAGGCGCGTCTGATCTCAGTTTCCACTCATCTCACTCGTATGAAGTACAACGGTCCAAAAGCGCGCAAGTGTCGGCGGCAGGGTATGAACCTGTACGGCAGCGACAAGTACGACAAGATCCTGCAGCGTAAGCCATCGTCTCCGGGCAAGGGCCCCCGTGCGCAGCAGGGCAGGCTGTCCGAGTACGGCAAGCAGCTGTTGGAGAAGCAGAAAGCCCGCGACATGTACGGGCTCTCCGAGCGGCAGTTCCGGAGCCTCTACGCTCTCGCAACCAAGACGACAGGGAAGACGGGTGATGTGCTGAGACAGCTGCTGGAGCGGCGGCTGGATAACGCCGTGTACCGGAGCGGATTCGCCATGACGCGCCTGCAGGCGCGTCAGCTCGTGGGTCACGGCCTGTTCCTGGTCGACGGCACCCGCGTCACCATCCCGTCGTTCCGCGTGAAGCCGGGGCAGGTGATCACCGTCCGTCCGACGGTCAAGCAGTCGCCGCTCTTCGCGGGCATCCAGGCGGCACATCAGAAGTACAACCCCCCGTCCTGGCTGAAGGTGGACGGCGGCGGCATGCGGATCGAAGTGGCCGCCCTTCCCTCGGCCGACGACGCCGAGCGTGCCGTCGATGTCCGGCAGATCATCGAGTTCTACTCCCGTACCTAATCTTTCCCCGGCGGGCAGGTAGCCCTCCATCCCTCCCTCCTTTCCTCCCTCCCGTATGCACATCATCCAAGAGGAGATCGGCCTGCCCACCTTCACGGTTGCGCCCGTGAAGAAAGGGGATGACCGTCACGCCATCTTCGTCATCGCGCCGCTCCCTCCGGGCTATGGCATGACGCTGGGCAACAGTCTTCGCCGCGTCCTCCTCAGCAGCCTCCCCGGCGGCGCTGTGACGTCGGTGCGCATTGCCGGCGTGCAGCACGAGTACACCACCCTCAAGGGCGTGCGCGAGTCGGTGCTCGATGTCACCCTCAACTTCAAGCAGCTGCAGTTCCGCAAGCACAGCAAGGATCCCGAGATCATCATGCTGCAGGCGAAGGGAGCGGCGGTCATCACCGCAGCCGATCTGAAGGTGTCATCCGATCTGGAAATCCTCAATCCCGATCTCCCCATCCTCACCCTGGAGAAGGGGGCTTCCATCGACATGCAGATCACGGTGGAGAAGGGCGTCGGTTATAGCGCCGCTTCCGAGCGTAACAAGAAGCAGAACGAACCGGGCCTCATCTACGTCGATGCCGTCTACAGCCCCGTGATGAAAGTCCGATTCGACGTGGATGCCGCCCGCGTGGGGCAGAGGACCGATCTGGAGAAACTCACCATGGATGTGGAAACGAACGGCTCCCTGTCGGCCGAGGATGCCGTCCAATTTGCCTCCCAGCTCCTCCAGAGTTACTTCGTGTACTTCGGATCGGAAAAGAAGCCGGTGGAGCCGGATTTTGTCGCTGATTTCTCGCGCGTCAGCGCCGCGCATGTGGACGACGCCGCGCACGCGCCGGTGAAAGAGAGCTACACGCCGATCGAGATTCTCAATTTCTCGCCTCGCACTCTCAATGCCCTCATCAACGCCGGTGTTGGATCGATCGAACAGCTCACCAAGTGCACCGAGGCCACGCTCAGCAACTTCCGCGGTTTCGGGGCGAAAGCCCTCGACGAGGTGAAGAAGACGCTGGGTGACCGCGGCCTCAAGCTCGCTGACGAGAATGTCGAAATCTAATGGTATGAGACATAAGCATTCCAGGATCCGGCTCCGCTACAAACCCGCGCACAGCAGGGTGCTGCAGCGGAACCTGGTGACGTCGGTGCTCCTGTACGAGTCGGTCCGCACGACCAAGAAGCGGGCCGAGGTGGTGCAACCGGTGATCGATCACCTGATCACCGTCGCCAAGACCCGCCCGGCGCACGTGGCCATCCGCGCCATCAACAAGATCGTCACCCACAAGAACGCCAGCCGTAAGACCATGGAGGTATTCCGTGAACGTTTTGCGACCCGCTCCTCCGGCTTCACGCGCCTCGTCCCGCTCGGGATGCGGCATGGGGATGGCGCGAAGATGGTGCGACTGGAGCTGGTGGATGCCACTGAAGTGACGAACGAGAAGAGTCCGACGAAACCGAAGAGTCCGAGGAGTCCGAAGAAGAAATCCTCGGTATCGTCGGATTCGTCGGTATCCTCGGAATCCTCCAAGAAATCATGAGAACCTCCACAGTGAAACCGCCGGCTCCCACCTGGCACGTCGTCGATGTCGCCGGCCAGTCACTCGGGCGTGTGGCGACCAGGGTGGCGCACGTGATCCGCGGCAAGCACCGTCCCACATTCTCGCCGCATCAGTTGTGCGGGGACCACGTGATCCTGTTGAATGTGGAGAAGCTGGATGTGACGCCGGTCAAGGGGCGCCGGAAGACGTACTATCATCACACTGGCCGTCCGTCCGGCATGCACTCGTATTCGCTCACCCAGATGATGGAGCGGAACCCTGTGCAAGTGATGGAGCTGGCCGTCAAGGGGATGCTGCCCCGTAACCGTCTGCGGAACGACATGCTCCGCCGTCTCCACGTATTCACCGGTGCCGAGCACCCCTACGCGCCCCAGAAACCCCAGTCCCTCGATCTCTCCACTCTCTTATGATGACTGCAGACAAGAAGCGGCCGTTCCATTACACCGTCGGCAAGCGCAAGACGTCCATCGCGCGCGTGCGCCTGTTCGAAGGAGGATCCGGTGAGGCGAGCGTCAATGGCAAAAAACTCAAGGAACACTTCATTCCACTCCAGGTGGAGAATGCCCTGGCCCCGCTGACGCTCACCGGCACCAAGAGCTCGGTGGACATCGAAGTGGAAGTGGAGGGGGGCGGCAAGTCGTCCCAGTCCGATGCGGTGCGGCACGGCATCAGCCGGGCGCTCCTGCTGCTGAATCCGGAGTATCGCGGTGATCTGAAGCGTGCCGGGTTCCTCCGCCGCGACGCGCGCATCAAAGAGCGGAAGAAGCCGGGACTCAAGAGAGCGAGACGTGCGCCACAGTGGCAAAAACGCTAGTTTTGCCACCCTGAGCTTGTCGAATGGGTGGCAGAAGCGGTGATCAAGCCGTCAATCCAATCTTCACGTAGTACAGAGATTTTCCTCCATCCGTATCCAGGATGAACCGGGCATCCAGCTCGGTGAGTTGGAGAATGGTCTGGCACATCTTGAGGAGCATGTGGGGCGGGAGGCCCACACCAGCTTCCAGGCAGGTGGCGCACAGGCCGGCGGCGTCGTGCGAACGGATGTACTTCTCGCCGCGATCGGTGATGACGTTGTACATAGACTCCTGCACGTTCAGGACGAAACGCTCCACGTACGCTTCCAGCTCCTCGACGGGAACAGCCTCTACCTCCGGGAGAGCCTCGATGATGTCGAGGTCACTGTGAATGGCATGGGCGATGCAGGCGTCGATGGACATGGGTGTGAGTGTGTATGTTCTGAAATCCAATCATTATAGCAAAAATAGGCTGCGGACGGAAGGGTGTTTTGACGATCTCAGGAGCCACAGGTGATGACGGTGGTCGATGTTCGTTGCACGATCTCTTTCGCGGGCCATCGTTCCGGGCCGTCCCGGGAAGCTGTCATCTCATCCCAAACTCTAATTTTTGGCTTCCCTCTCAGTAAAAACAGGGACTGACTGGTGGCAGTCAGGACCGGGAATGTGACGCTCACGCGGTCTGGGACAACGAAGCGATCCGTGCGGGAGCGGATGGCGAGTGTCTTGCCCCACGCTTCCTCCTTCACCGGCGGGAACAGGGAGGCAATGTGCCCGTCCTCGCCCATGCCGAGCACGACGAGGTCCGGATGCAGGGAGGTGAGCATGGTGAACAGTCGCTCGTCGTACGCACGGATGCAGTCATCGATCGGGAGACTGGTGTCCGGGAACAGCAGATGATCCTCCGGGATGTCAGTGTGATCGGTGAGGGCCGAGCGAACGAGGAACTGGTTACTATCGGGGCTCGTCGCATCCGTGTACCGTTCGTCGACGAGGAAGATCCATACCTTGTCCCATCGGATGCCATCCGCTTTACCGAGCGCCCGGTACACCGGTCCCGGCGTGGAGCCGCCGGAGAACCCCAGGATGCAGCGCCCGTCGTCGGCGATGCCCCGGTGGATGGCGGTCTGGAGATGCGAGAGGGCCTCGATCGTGAAAGCGGCATCATCGGCGGTGTCGATCCAGCGGGTATCCGGCATGGTCGGAGCATTCCACAGAGCGAGCGGCTTGTTCAAGCGAAAAAGCTTCCGTAGAGTGCCCCCGATGGAGCGACCGACGTCTCCCGTGGCTTCCGCGCTTCCGTCGAGGGGCCGGATCGCCGCAATTGTCATTGCGTTTCTGGCCCTGGCGCTGCTCGTGTACGGCCGGTCGCTCGGGAACGATTTCGTCCGCTGGGACGACGGGCTCCTCATTTTCGAAAATCCGGCGGTACGCTCGTTCTCGCTCTCCTCCCTCCGGACGATCTTCACCAGCTACGATCCGGAGCTCTACATTCCGTTCACCTTCCTCGCGTACCAATTCGATTACCTGATCGGGGGGACGCACGCGACGGTGTACCACCTGCACATACTACTTTTGCATGTGATGAATGCGTTGTTGGTGGCGTGGGTCTTGTTTTTGTTATGGGGCCGGACCGTGCGGGCAACGCGGGGAGGTATCCCCGCACTTTGTGGGGGTTTATTGTTTTTGGTGCATCCTTTGCATACGGAGGCGGTTGCGTGGGCGTCGGCGATGAAGGACGTGCAATCGACGTTCTTCTTCCTCGCGTCTTTCATTACGTACATCTATTACCGCTGCGAACAGAGGAAAAGTCTCTACTGGTGGAGTATCGGACTCTTTGCCTGCGGTCTTCTCTCGAAGGTGATGGTGGCGACGCTCCCGGTGGCGTTGTTGCTTCTGAACTGGAGGAACAGTCACTTGGATCGTCAGACGTGGCTCGAAAAAATTCCGTACTTCCTCCTCGCGCTCATGTTCGGCTTCGTCGCCGTGGTCGGGAAATCCGAAGCCATGGGGGCGAGCGATCTGGTCACGACGATCCTCATGGCGGCGAAGAGCACCATCTTTTACCTGCAGAAATTCGTTCTGCCGTTCGGACTTTCCGTGATGTACCCCTGGACACAACCGGTCAGCATCTCTTCTCCGTCGTTCTTCGTTCCGCTGGCCGTTCTTCTGGTGATCGTCGCAGGAGTGCTCGCTACCATCCGTCGGACCAAGGACATTGCATTCGGTTTCTTCTTCTTTCTCGTGACGCTCGCACCGACGTTTTTTGTCTACGCCAAAGGGAACGATCTCTACATCGCTTCTGACCGGTACGCATACATCCCTTCCATAGGAATGATCTTGCTCGTTTGCCTGATTGTTGAAGCACTTTGGTTGAGGATTCCGACGATGCCGAGGAGTCCGAAGAGTCCGAGGAATGTTTTCATCCTCGGTATCCTCGGACTCATCGGATTCTTCGGATTTCTCTCTTATAGACAATCAAGGGTATGGCAGAACACTGAGGCGCTCTTCACTCACGCCCTCACCGTGCAGCCGCGCGCGTTCGTGGCGCACATGGCGCTCGGGAGCCTGTACCTGCGGCAGGGCAAGCTTGCAGAAGCGGCGGAGCATCTCCGCCACTCCATCGAGCTGCGAGACCACCACAAAGCCCGCACCAATCTGGGCCACGTGTATGCAAAGCAGGGCAGATGGGAAGACGCCAGGCGGGAAATCGACCGGGCGCGGGACATCGACCCCGAGAGCGTGGAGCCGCTGCTGGGGCTTGCCATACTGCATACGCAGGCGGGGAGAATCGACGACGCGCTTGTCTCCTATGACGCGGTGATCGCGATGCAACCGCGCAACGCGAAGGCGTACCTGAACAAGGGCTCCATCCTGCTCGATCAGGGCCGCACGGCCGCCGCCGTTGCAGCCTTCAAGGAAGCCATCCGCATCGAGCCGCTCTTCCATCAGGCCCACTACAATCTCGGCATTGCCTATACGAGCCAGGGCCGGCTGGACGACGCGATCGCGCAGTATGAGGAAACCATCCGCATCGCGCCGGAGTTTCGCCAGGCCCATCTCAACCTCGGCGTCCTCTATGCCAAGATCGGCAGACTGCAGGACGCTACGGAAGCATTCGAGGCGGTCCTGGAAATCGATCCGGGAAATGCGGCGGCGAGGAGCGCGCTGGAACAGTTACGCAGGTTCCCGAACGAGTAGACTCGCCATTGCCCTGCGGCTCCCTCACGCGCTCCTCTTCCTGCACCCGAACAACCGACTCGTGTATGAATGAACCTGATCCCTGGACGCAGGTGATGCCGCCGCGCTCAGCGCGCAGACAGAGGCCGTATGAGTACGTGCATGCGGTTTGCATCACGGTGACCCGCCGCCTCACCAGCCGATCACCGTCGCTGCAGGCTTCCATGCACTCGATTGTCCGTCTCCTCGTATGCACGTTGATGGTGCCGCAAACAGTAGTCGGTTGCGCGAGAAGCATGACCAGTTGCTCCACCGGTGCGTGTCCCCATCGGTTATGAATCAGATGGTCATGCACCGGAACATCATGAGAAAGGGGCCCCGCGTGCGGATCCTGTTCAGGGGAGCGAAGTGGTGACGGGACGGCGTGGATCACGTCCGCGAACAGTATCCTGTCCGCGCCCGCCGCCGTCTCCCCCTGGAATCATCGAAGTGGATTGGCTATCATTTTTTGCCGTACGGAAGCCAATCGATTGGGTCAATGAAACGCCGTTTAGCGCTTGCTGGTTACGGGGAACACGCCCGCACGGCAGGCGGGCGCACCGCTTCCGCGTTCCTGCAGCCGCTGTTCGCCAGCGCACAGGAGTAAATCTGGATGGCATCCTTGCATTCGCCGAACGGTGCGCATGACCATGCCTGCGCCGTGCAGGCCGGTCGCGGGTCGGTTTCCGCCTGCCCGACCGTTCCGAGCCGTCGTCCCCTGCGCAGCGCCCCGACGCTCACACTCACCGGACACCCTTCGTCCACTCTGCCATCGCAGCTGTCATCGATGCCATTGCAGAGCTCCGGCGCACCCGGCCAGGCGGAGACCGCCCGATCGTTGCAATCGGTCCTGAAGTCATGACTGTCGCCGTCCTTGTTCATCGTCAGTCGCAGCGCGCGTTCGATGTCCAGCAGTCCGTAGCCGTACTCCGCATCGCGGCCGCGGGGACCCAGGTCCTTGGCGCTGCGCGCGAGGATGGACCGCACCTCGGCGGACGTGAGCGTGGGATCCAGCGAGAGCAGGAGCGCCGCCGCCGCGCTCACGTGGGGGGCGGCCATGGACGTGCCGCTCCACCAGGCGTACCACTGCGGCGGACAATCATCGCAGGCGATGCTGGAGAGGATGCGCACGCCGGGCGCGACCAGACTGAGGGGCTTGCCGAACGCCGACCAGTCCGGGCGCGCGTTGCTCCCGTCCACCGCCCCCACGGCTATTACCTTGGACGCGCAGGCCGGTGATGCGATGCCCTCGCCGTTCCCGCCGCTGTTGCCCGCGGCTACGACCACCACCACCCCCCGGTCCGCCGCCCAGTTCACTTCCTTTGCGAGGGGATCCTGGTCGCAGGTCTCCGTGGACCGTCCGACGCCCAGGCTCACGTTGATGACGCGTGCGCCCTGCGAGACCGCCCACTCCATCCCCGAAATCACATCCCCCTCCGGACACCATCCCTGCGGCGTGCACACCGTGGCGGAAATCAACTCCGCCTGCTGGCTGATGCCCATGACACGATTCACTTTCTTCTGATCGGGGATTCGGCGTACGCCCTGTCCGGCGATGATGCCCGCGACGTGCGTCCCATGGCCGGATATCCCCGCCGCCGCGCCCGACACGAAGTTCGCCTCCGCCACCACCCGTCCCGCGATTTCCTGGTGGTCCGCTTGCATGCCTGCATCCAGGATGGCCACTCGCACGCCTTTCCCTGACGTCTGGAACAGCAGAGCGGCTGCGGCAGCCACGCTCACGCCCGAAGCCGCATCCGTCAGGTGCAGCAGGCGTTCCTCCCGCGCCCCCTTGGGCATCACGCCGGCGGGACAGCGGATCACCGCCTGCTCGCGCAGCAGGTGCACCACCTTGCATCCCTGTCGTGTCAGCTCCGCGATCACCTCGTCGTTGCGGGGGATGAGCAGCCGTCGCTGTCCGCTCTCACACAGATGCAATTCGTCGCACCGGGGTATCCGGGACGGCTCTGTTGCGGGATGCACGGATGCAAAGCCCGCACCGGTTGCTGCCTGCAGGCTGACCTCGGCGACGCCGAAACAGAGGAAGAGTGTGGCGACGAGGAGTGCCCGTGTTGCGGTCGATAGAGCCTGGGCAGACAGGAGATGCATGGTGTGTGTTGTGTGTGTATTATATCATCTTTTCGCCGAGACGGCTATGCCGTCGCCGACTCGTGCATGAGTCCCCGGAACATCTTTCGCTCTATCGCGCGGCGCACGTCCTCCGTGCAACGGTCCAGAGTGCAGCTGCAGCGACGGACGGTTGCGGCCCTCGTTCCCTGCGCCTCGCCGATACGGTCGATCATCCACTCGAACGCCACATCCGGTCGTACGGGTTTCCCCTTCTCTGCGACGAGCGGATCCGGCTCCTTCTCCTGCGCCACGATCTGCAGACCGCGCTCCAGGCGGGCCTGCGCTTCGGGTGACAGCGGCTCGGTGCTCTTCCACTCCATCATGCTTCCATAGACTATCCACACACACCGGATGCTGGCCAGCACATCGCTGCTCGAAAGAGGTTCACCGCATATCCTGGGCGAAAAATCGGGCCGTATCCGGGGACCGGGATCCTCTGAGGCACTGCCATCAAAAATGAAAATCCACTTCCAACTTCAACGCTTCCGGTCGTGTCCGGAAGAGGAACCTGTATTCCCGGAGGGGTGGAAGAGGCTCCGCGCAGGGCGGCGACAGAGCGGAAAACATCCGGTCGATGTAGACCTTCATGTACGCACCCACCGGACTCACGGGCGTGAACCCCTCGATCGGGACGACCAGGACCTGCGCGACCGACAGGCGATCGACGGCGATGTTCGCGAGCCGCGCCCCGTACGCCACTCCGGTATCGATGGGCGCGAAGAGAAAGTGATTGAGCGGATTGTGCCGCGTGTACGCGTAGGGTGGGAAGCCCTCGTTGCGGTACACGAACAGGTAACGGCCGATGCCGCACCGGTCCAGCACCGTGTCGATCGCCGCGGCCGTCGTCCGGACGTCGATCTCATCCGGCGACTGCGCGAAGCTGATCCGGTCGTAGGATCCTCTCTCCAGGAACAGGATTCCCGGGATGAGGAGAGCCAGCATCGGTGCCGCAAACAGACGCATCAGCCGTTCGTCCTTTGCCGTGCGCAGGGCTGCGGTCAGGAGGAGAGCCAGGTACGCCGGCGTCGCGAAGGCGAAGTGGTGCCCTTGGAAGTCCCCGCCGATGGCGACGGCGAGGATGGTAAGAAAGATCGCGACCGCCAGACGTCCGAGGAGATACGTTCGCGTGATCGTGCGTCGGTTGTTCCATCCACCTTCGCTCCTGCGGGAGCTACGGCGGACGAGCGGCTCGGATGCAGTGTATCTGCGAGCGAAGGTATGGTCTGATTCCCCGGAGGAGTCCAGAGCCCTGCCGGTCGGCAGGCAGGTTGCTCTGGGGTTCATACCAATGATTGCGGCGATGCCGGCAATGGCAATCGCCATTGCCAGGAAGAATGGCAGGACGATCGAGAAGAGTGACAGATCCTGCGCCACCCGGACGACCTGCAGGCCTCGCAGCCACAGCGGGCCGGCCCAGGACACGCGGAAAACGGTCTGAGCCGGAAGGTACAGCGTCACGTAGTCGGTCACGCTCCCGAAGAGCGGGAGCAGCATCAGCCCGATACCGATGGCGAAGAGGGCGGGGAACACGAATGCTCGTATCAGATGACGGGGTTCCGGTGTCGTGAGGAGAGCCACGGCGATGCAGACGAAGAGGAACGGCTCTTTGAACCCGACGGCCGCCAAGATCAGGATGCCCGCGAGGACCATCCGCCGGGTGGAGAGCGGATGCGCGCTCATCAGGAGCATCATGGCGTACAGGCTGCCCGCGAATCCGCCGAAGAGTTCCGTCTGCCAGGGCTCGGCGCGCACGGCGTGGTAGGAGGTGAGGAGAGCCGAGCCCAGGAAGACGATTGCCATCAGCAGACCGCGTCGCCGGAGCGGCAAGGCTGCCGTCTTCTTCCAGATGAGGAACGTGGCAAGCCCCGGCAGCATCACGATCATCAGCGCACCCAGGATATTTCCCAGGATCCCGGAACCGAAGAGCGCATGCGAAGCGGCAGCGAGCAGAAAGATGCCGGGAGGCTTGAGATCGAACAGATCGCTGTACAGCCGCAGCCCCTCCAGCATGCCGCGGCCCACGGACCAGTAGATGGCTGCATCGAAGTTGTTGGCGCGGGGGGAGAGGAAAAAGAGCGACAGGAAAACGATAGTGGATGCTGCCAGCGCCGACGCAAGAACAATCGCAGTCCAGCAAACAATGCCCAGTATCTCTTTCAATCCTCGGGGCCGGATAGGGAAGTGGAAGAGTCGTGCGGTCATCGGAGGAGGGTCATCGATTCGGTTCCAGCAATGCATCCATCACCGGGATCTTTCCGCGGTACGAGTCATCCAGCAGCAGGAGCGCGCGGTAGTGCGCGGCCGCCTCGTCGCTCTTCCCGCGTTGCCACTCCGCCTGCGCCAGCTGCCACAGCGCCGGCGCGTAGTACGGTCGGAGCCGCAGCGTTTCTTCGTACAGGTGCTCGGCCAGTAGCAGATCGCCGCGCGTGAGCGCGATGCCGGCCAGGTTGAAGTGCGTCTGCGCGTGACCCGGGTACGCCGCCAGCGACCGCCGGAGCAGCGCATCGGCTTCGTCCAGCCGGCCTTCCCGGGCGCGGACCACCGCCAGATTCACGATGGCATCGGCGTAGAGCGGGTTCCGCCCGATCGCCCGCTCGAAGTACGGCACCGCTTCCTGCAGTTTCCCCTGCGACAGGAGCGCGAAGCCCAGGTTGTTCTGTCCGATCGCGGAGTTCGGGTACAGCGCGAGGACGCGGGTGGAGTGGGCGTCACTCGTGAGCCACACGTTGGATTGCACGTGAGAAAGGAAACCGAAGAGTCCGACGATACCGAGGAGTCCGACGAAGAATACATTCCTCGGATGCTTTGGAATGCTTGACCAGAATCCTTGAATGACGAGGCAGAAGATCAGGATCAATCCGACCGATGGCAAGTACATGTAACGATCGGCCCCTAGCATCACTTCGCTGCTGTGTCCGTAGGAGAGGAAGCTCGGGATGAGGAACGTGAAGAAGAGTGCGATGCCCACGCTCACGAGCGGCGCGCGCCGGCGCATGATCCATGCAGCCGCGATCAGCATCGCGACGATCAGGACAGAGGCGATGAAGGCCGGCGAGAGATCGATCGGCGGCGCGGGATAGATCGGCGACAACCCCACGGGTAGCAGAAACTTCTGGAGATAGAACGTCGTGCTCCGTGCCGCCAGCAGGAAGGTCTGCAGGGGCGAGAGCGAAATCGCCGCCTCCTTGCCGAGCAAACCCAGCAGTCCAAACAGCAGACTGAGGAGCGCGTACGGCCACTTGCGGATAACGTCATGGAACGTCACTCGTCCGCGCTCATGGAAGTCGATCACCAGCAGCGCGAACGGCAGGAGGATCACCGATGGTTTCGACGTGAGCGCCAGGAGGAAGAGGAGCGTTCCCCAGGAGAACATTCTTCCACGTCGACCTTCGTCAGCATGCATGTACCACAGCAGCGTTGCGAGCGCGAACGTCGTCGCCAACAGTTCCTTCCGCGCGCTGATCCACGCGACGGATTCTGTTTGCAAAGGGTGTAACAAAAAAATTAAACCACCACAAAACGCCGCCGTCGCAGCCGGGAGCCCGCTTTCCCTGAGCGTTGTCGAAGGGGGCTCCCGGCTTCCCCGCGACGACCGGCCCAATAACAAAAACAACAACCACACCACCATCACCGCATTCCCCGCATGGAGCAGCAGACTCGCCAGATGGAAGTGCCACGCGTGCAATCCTAACAGGAGTGTTTCCAGCTGGAACGTCGCAAGCGTCGTTGGGATGTACAGCTCCGGATCGTACGTGGTGAAGATGCGGTACGACAGATTCCTCACGATCGGGTTCTCCACGATGAGGACGTGGTCGTCGCCGGCGAGGAACTCGCCCCTCAGCGTCGCCCCGAAGGCGGCACCCACAAGCAGGACCAAGGTTGCGATGAGCAGGACAAGGCGCCTTCGGTCCGGGAGGACGGGAAAGTGCATGCACGGAGTATAGAGCAACTGCCTCTTCTCCTGTGCAGACAGGGTCTGCAGGAGCTACAGCAAAATTCCCTGCTTTTGCACAATATTTTTTGTATGGTATATTAACAATATGATCGAACGTCCCGACCGGCTCGATTTCGACATTCACGACACGTACGCCGGGCGCGTCCCCCCGCGGATGACGCCGGTCGCACCGTCAGCGGAGTGGCGGGTGCCGGCGGCCGTTCTCCGACAGGAATTCCAGGATCTGCTGCCGGCGATCGCCACACTCTACGTCGAGTCGCCTTCGGAGGGAATCGTCCTCTTCCGGGGCCCCCTCGCCGGAGATCAGGGCCTCCTCCTCCAGTGCGCGGAATTTCCCCGGCCCGATGCGACCGAGGGGCATGATGTGGCATTCAAGCTGAGCTGCAACGGGGATAGTGTGTGCGAATGCATCGCCACCGTGCGCGTGTCGGATCGGTGGGATCTGGATCATCGCTGGGTTGCCGAACAGTACCGCGGGCAGGGCATCTTCTCCGCCGCCGTCGACGGCATGCAGTCGTTCGTGCAGGCAGTCGCCGACCGGATGGGGCGCCGACAGACGGTGCAGATGGATGCAGGCCAGCCGATGATCCTCGCCCGCTTCTACAACAAGGGATTCCGCCCGCGCCGCCTGCCGGATGAACATCGGACACGTGAAGACGAGGAACGATTCTGGCGGATCATCGACGGCGATCCCGCGTTCTTCTGCGACTACAGCTACGCGCTCGACATCGCAAGCGGCGCGTACGTGCCGAATGCGGCACGGGATGTGTACTGCTTCGAGCACGGCAAGGCCGACACCCCGGAACTCCGCTGTCCGCTCCATGCCGTGCGCGTGACGATGGAGCAATGCTACGGTCCGCGATTTCCTGAAATTTCGTTGAAGCAGCATGCAACGTCGGCATCGTTCCGGGATGCACTCGGACACTGATCGTTGCTACTTCCCCCGCAGCCACCGCCACACGCCGTCGGGTCCCACGGACCGCTGCGTCGTCGACAGATTCCCAATCTTCTTCCGTTGCCGGTGGTTCAGCTGAAATGGACGGTCCCATCCCTGTTCGCTCCACTCCAAAACCTCGACGGGGCTGCCGACCGTCACCGTTCCCGGCCGCTCGACGATCACGTTCTCCGCCACGATCGCCGCGTGGTTGTGAGGGTTCCGGAACCACGGGTGCTTCTTCAGGAGATCGAGAAGCTCCATGTCCGGTTCGCCGGTCTGCTGGTTCACGTTGATCTCAGTGCAGCGGTCGGAGGGTTTCACGGATCTGCCGATGAAGTCCCCGATGCGGAACCGTGCCATGCAGTTCTCCGCCTGAGCCATGCAACCGCGGAAGAGCAGGTTGTAGCGGAAGCGGCCGGCATCGACGGTCTCGCCCGCTACAGCGCTCACGTGTTCGACCGTCTCTTCCGAGAGAGCGGTGAGCGGGAAGCGGTCCGCGAAGCCGACGGTCGCATCCTCCGGCGCGTAGATGCTGTTGACCGGGCGCCTGCCGGCCTGTTCAGAAAAGAGGAGATCCTTCCGCATGTACTCGCTCACCCAGCGTGATGCATCAGGGTGGATCCTGACCGGGCAGTCCGCGTCCCAGATGGTCGCTGTCGTCAGTTCGCCGGGTTCGTCGAGCGGCACGGCGCAGTCCGGCATCCCTTCCGCCCGCAGGGTGAGCACCGTGCCAGCGAGCTGCGGCCGGATGCGCGCCAGCCCGGAGAACCCGGGGTGGCGCTGGCTTCGGAAGATCTCCTTCGCTCGATCAACCACCATCCACCGCCGCTGGTTCACCGGGCCTTCCGCGTCGATCGGAAATTCCTCTCCTTCACGGTAGATCTGCGGGGCGCAGCCCTTTACGAGGAAGTTGCGCGCTTCGGAGAGGATGAGGGGGGACATAAGGGAGGAGGATGTTCTACCATTCTGAACGGTTTGGCAAGGTGAATGCCGCACGGCGGAGCCGTGCTGCTGATTGCAATAATCAACAATTGATCCTAGCAGCACGGCTCCGCCGTGCGGCATTGGAAGGGGGCATGGTACGAGGAAAAGCCCCGCAGCAGACGCTTGCGCGTCGCTGCGGGGCTATTGTCTCATTTCACTCCGTCGCAATGTACCCGCCGCTCTGCTTGTTCCAGAACGAGGTGTACACGCCCTTCTGTGTGATGAGGTCGTCGTGGGTGCCCGTCTCCACGATCCGTCCGTGATCGAGGACGACGATGCGGTCGAGGCGCATGACCGTGCTCAGCCGGTGCGCGATCACGATGCTCGTCCTGTTTTTTAGAAGATCCGCGATCGCTGCCTGGATGAGCGATTCCGTTTCGCTGTCGAGTGCGCTCGTGGCTTCATCCAGGATGAGGATGGGACAGTCGGCCAGGAAGGCCCGTGCCAGCGCGATGCGCTGCCGCTCGCCGCCGCTCAGCTTGATGCCCCGCTCACCGACCATGGTGTCGAGCCCGTGTTCCTGCTTCACGATGAACTCCCATGCGTGGGCACGCTTCGCCGCGGCGATGATCTCCTCCTCCGTCGCATCCGGCCGGCCGAAGGCGATGTTCTGGCGGAGCGTCCGATGGAACAGGTCCGGCTGCTGCGGCACCACCGCGATGCTCCGGCGCAGACTCCGCTGGGTGACACCGGCGATGTCCTGACCGTCGATCGCAATGCTGCCTTCATCCAGGTTGGCATGCCGCAGCAGCAGCTTCACCAGGGTTGACTTGCCCGCTCCGCTTGCGCCCACGAGCCCGATGGACTCGCCGGGAGCGATGGAGAGGGAGAAGTCGTGCACCTGGCGCCGCCGGCTGTTCATGTAACTGAAGCCGACGCGCTGAAAATTGATCGATCCGGCGTGCACGGTCAGATCGGCCGCTTCCGGTGCATCCTGCACGTCGGTTTCCTGCGTGAAGACCGCAACCATCTCCGCGCCATCTGCGATGAACTGGAATGCGCGACGCAGCGAGTGACCGAAGTTCCACAGGTTGCCGCAGAGCCAGAGCACGTAGCTCTGGAAGAAGACGAAATCGGCGACGCTCACCGTTCCCTGCTTCCACCCGCGGATCATCAGCCAGATGACGATCAGCTGGAAGCCGGTCATCATGACGCCCTGGACGGCGGAGATCCCGTTCGACCACATCCACGAGCGGATGCGGAGGCGGTAGTTCTTCTCGACCGCACCTTCGAACAGGTGAGCTTCTTCATCTTCCCGGGCATAGGACTTGACCGTCCCATGGTTTCCGAGCGAATCGGAGAGCACCGCTCCCACCTTGGAGTCGGACTCGGCCTCCTTTGCATCGAGCGGGTACTTCCACCAGGCCCCAAGCGCGCTCATGCCGATGAACACGACCGACCAGCCCAGGAATATCCACGCGAGCAGGGGCTGCTCGCTGAAGAAAATCCCCAGGATGATCAGGAGCAGGATGAGGTCGCGGCCCAGGTTGTAGAACAGGATGTCCGCGAGCCCCTCGAATCCCTTCCGGTACCGCGTGGCCTGCTTGACCAGCGAGCCGGTGAAGCTGCTCTCGAAGAAGCGGAGCGACTGGCGCTGCAACGCCGCGAAGCACCGCAGATCCAGATCGCGCATGACCCGCGCCTCCAGGAACGACAGGCAGGTTTCGAACAGACGCCAGCCCGCGACGCCGCTGATGAGCAGCACCGCAAGCCAGAGAAAGTGACCGTCGATCGCAGCAATCTGCGGCGACGGATCGGCCAGGATGGCGACGAGCCGCCGGATGACGTACGGCACGTACGCGTCGATGAGCGCGCTCCCGATGAGCGTGACAATGCTCCCGACAAGCCACCGCCGCTCCTTCCGTACGCTCGGAAGGTAGGACGCGAGAATGTTCCACATGGACCGACTCCTTCTGTTGAATGTGTGTTTTTGCGCCTTTGCTGTGAACGATCAGCGTGCTCTCAAGACTATTCTGCGAAACAGCAGCATAGGCACAGAGGGGGAAATGAGACGTGGGGATAATGTAATCATTTTCAATTCATTGTCAAGGACCGTTTCCGTCACGTTCGTTGCGTTCATGGCGCGAAGCCGTATCAAGCTCTCTTCGCCGATTCCATCCGCAAGCGGAGCTCTTCCTCCACATTCGTGCAGAGGCGCAGCACCTCCTGTTCCAGTCTGTCGTGCTCCTCTGCCTTGAGTTCGTGATGAAGGAGGAATGCCTTCATCACACACTCGAGGATGTCCAGGCGGAGCCGCCGCAGTCGGCAGTCGGCCTCCTGGAGCTCCAGCAGGCGCGGGTCCATGGAATCATCCTCCCCCCGCGGCCCGTTCAGGAAGCGCTTCAGCCCCGCCAGGAATCCGCGATCCGGCGCGTCCGCCATCGTCTCCCCCGGCCGCCCGCCCGATCTGCAGGCCAGGGTGATCGCCCTCCGCGTCAGCGCGATGCGGTCGTCACACCGCCGAAGCACCTGGAGAGTATCCTCCGGGAGCGCCTGTTCGATGCCATGGAATTCCATCGGCGGCAGCGTGAAGCAGAGCCCCTCATCGCTCAGCTCGCGAGATTGCTCGATGGCGGGCTTGAATTTGCAATACTGCTGCAGCAGTATGCCGAACGGGGCGGGGTTGTTCGAGGTTCGCAGTATGTCCAGTATGTCCCGCGCCTCTCCCGGGGTGACGCGCATAGGAGGAAAGTATCGTCCCCCTGGCATTTGACGTCAATATGCATATGAAGTGAAACATCAACAATGCCCTCTGCCCTGCGATTGGAAGTGGAGCTCTCTGCTGGGGGAGGTTTGGAAAAATCTTGAAGGTTAGGATTATCTGCCCGGCTTCGCTTGCGAGCTACGCCGAGGCATCCGGCAGAAGGGCATCACAGGCGAAATCTCGGCGTAGCCCCCGCAGGGGCGAAGCCGGATGGAGCCGCTGACCGGATTTGAACCGGTGACCCACGGTTTACGATACCGTTGCTCTACCAGCTGAGCTACAGCGGCTTACGATATGCGAGAACATGATTGAATGAACAGCGAGCAAGACCTTGTCTACCACGCCCCGCTCCGCGGGGCTGGGCAGCTGAGCTACAGCGGCCCGCCGTTCCATTCTGCGTTGGAACGTTTTCTGACGCAACACCAAGAGCAATTCCCGCGATAAAGGAAGAATAAAGAACCCCGAGAGCGGGTTTTCTACCCGCGGTCGTTGCAGGATGAGGGTATGTCCCAACGGCATCCTGTGCAGAACGGCTGTCCCATGCTTGTCACGACGGTAACGTACGGCCGCGATCCGATATTCGAACGAGCGTCTTACGCCCGCGAAGCTGTCGAATGCCTGTACCGGGTTCGGACACTACATCCATTTTTCCTGTATGGTTTTGTGATTATGCCCGATCATTGTCATTTTCTTATGCGTGTTCCTGCAGATGGATCAGTGTCGAACGTAGTCGGTGCTTATAAGTCCGGTCTTACCTTTGATTTGGGAATTGGCGCGTTTTGGCAACGGAGATTCAACATTCGTCTCATTGATGATCTTGATGGTGCATCGAGGTACATTCACTTCAATCCTGTTCGTGCAGGTCTCGTGACGCAGCCAGAGGACTATCCGTGGTCGTCCGCGTCAAGGCGATGGGCAACAGAAGCATTTCAATAGGCCGCACCCCGGAAGGGTGCTGCTGAATGGAATTGCCGTACTATTGATCTCAGCAGAACGGCTCCGCCGTGCGGCATTGGCCTATCGCATTTAAACTCGGAGACCGCGGGTACCTGCCTACCGGCAGGCAGGGAGAATCCGTCCTAGAGGGGTGTGATAATTTTTTTGTTCCTTTGACAGAGCCGCATTTTCAATAGGCCGCACCCCGGAAGGGTGCTGCTGAATGGAATTGCCGTACTATTGATCTCAGCAGAACGGCTCCGCCGTGCGGCATGTACCTACGGGCCGGCTACACCATGGAAACCGCGGGTAGAAAACCCGCTCTTGGGGTATTTGATCTTCACTGTTCCATTCTGCTTTGGAACGCTCTCCGACGCAATCACAAGCGCAAAAAACGAATTCCTGACTTTGATCTTTTCCGATTCGTCGCGTGGGGGATTCACTCTCCTTTATTATACAGGCCATGAACCAAGCCCATCTCCTCTGGTCCTTCCTCAACGTCCTCACCAAGGTGCGGTACGACGCGCTGATGGAGGTGTACGGTTCGCTCGAGGATGCCGCGAAGCACGTGGGTGAGGAGCTCCTCCGCGGGCTCGGGTGCCGGGAGGAGACGGTGCGGGATACTCTGATGAAGATGGAGGAATGGAATCCGTCATTCTACGCGCGACGCCTGGATAAATCCGGCACGCGCTTCCTCACGATCGCCGACGCGGAGTATCCGTCCCGCCTGCGGGAGATCGGCGACCCGCCGGTGTTCCTGTACGCGCGCGGCGATCTTTCGATTCTGGATCAACCGTGCATCGCGCTCGTGGGGACGCGCGGGATGAGCCAGTACGGACGGCGGGTGACGGGGGACCTCGTTCCGGATTTCGTGAGCGCCGGCATGGTGACCGTGAGCGGGCTCGCGGAGGGGATAGACGCCGAGGTGGCGGTGCAGACGCTCAAGGCCGGCGGACGGACGGTGGCGGTGCTCGGCCATGGACTCGCGACCATCTACCCCCGCGACAACGCGGAACTTGCGGAAGAGATCATCGAGGCGGGCGGTCTTCTCCTCTCCGAGTTCCCGTTCGACTTCCCCCCGGACAAGTACACCTTCCCGTCGCGCAACCGCATCGTCGCGGGCCTCACGCTCGGGACCGTCGTCCTGGAGGCGCCGGAGGGGAGCGGGGCGATCATCACGGCGGACCTTGCGAACGATTACGGCCGCGACGTATTCGCGGTGCCGGGCAGCATCTACGACGCCAACTATGCCGGCTGCGCGGAGCTCATACGCAAGGGCCACGCGCGTCTGATCACCTCGGCGTCGCAGGCGCTGCAGGAGCTCGGCATCATCGCCCCGGAGCACCCGGTGTCCTCCTACGAGCCGCAGACGGAGGAGGAGGGAAAAATCATGGCCGTTCTGACCACCATGCCGCAGTCGATGGATGATCTGGCCGGGCGCAGCGCGCTCGATGCCGGGACGCTGAATGCCGCGCTCACCATGATGGAACTGCAGGGAGCGGTGAAGAACGTGGGCGGAGGGCAGTGGGTGCGGGCGTGAGGGCGTTTCGTTCGTTTATAGAGACGCGCCACGGGCGCGTCTCTACCGGGAAACCATTTCATGATTCGATTATTTTTTCACCAATCCCTCCAGCGCGCGCAGCGCCTCCACTGGCACCATCCACACGGTGGTGTTCGACTGGTCGGAGCTGATGTCGTTGATGCTCTGGAGCGTGCGGAGGTGCAGGGCGCCCGGGGTCTTCGCGAGCATCTCGGCTGCTTTCGCTACGTTTGCGGACGCAGCGAGTTCGCCTTCGGAGCTGATGATGACGGCCTGCTTCTCGCGCTGCGCTTCGGCCACCTTCGCGATGGTGCGCTTGAGAGTCTCGGGCAGCACGATGTCCTTGAGCTCCACCGACTGCACGTCGATGCCCCAGGCGTCGGACACCTTGTCCACCACCGCCTTGATGTTCGCACTCACCTGCTGCTTGTTGGAGAGCAGTTCGTCGAGCGTCACCTCCCCCACGGCGTTGCGCATGGTGGTCTGCGCCAGCTGGCTCACGGCGAAGAAGAAATCCTCCACCTCGATGACGGACCTGGCGGCGTCGCTGATCTTGTAGTAAATGACCGCGTTGATGCGGATGGGGATGTTGTCCTTCGTGATCGCCTCCTGATCCGGCACGTCGACGGCCTTCACGCGGATGTCGACCTTGGTGAGGCCCTGGAAAATTGGAATCAAGATGTGCCACCCGGGCGACCAGGTCTTGCTGTACTTCCCCATGGTGAACACGATGCCGCGCTGGTACTGGTTGATCTGGCGGATGCAGCTCAGGACGAGGATCCCGAGCGGGACGAAGATGAAGGGGGAGGTGATGATGGCGAGTTCCATAGGGGATGGGGAGGGAAATAATCTCAGAGCGATCAGTGATTCACAATACAGCCGTTTTCCGGTTCGGCGCAATCTGTCAACGCCAGAATGAGGTGCGGGCAATCGCAATTTGCCCGGTAGAGACGCGCGATTCGCGCGTCTCTACCGGTGATGTACAGCCGCTACGGCTACGATTTTCCGGAATTCCTCCGATTTCAGCGAGGCGCCGCCCACGAGGCCGCCGTCGATGTCGGGTTGTCTCAGGAGTTCCTCCGCGTTCGCGGCGTTCATGGAACCGCCGTACAGAATGCGCGTGGCGGATTGATGCGTCTCGGGAAGCAGGGAGCGGATGAATGCGTGCATCTCCTGGGCCTGCTCCGGTGTGGCGTTACGGCCGGTGCCGATGGCCCAGACGGGCTCATACGCAATAGCTTGCAGATTGTAGGTTGTAGATTGAAGAAGATCGAGGACGGATTGAAGCTGACGTTCCACGACTTCCCGCTCGCGTCCGGCTTCGCGCTCTTTTTCTGTTTCACCGATGCAGAGGATGGCGAACAGTTTGTTCTCGAATGCCGCAACGACTTGTTCGGCGATGAAGTTGTCCGTTTCCTTCTGGTCGCGACGGCGGTCGGAGTGGCCGCACAAGACCGCTTCACATCCCTCCTGCGCCGTCATCGCCATGCTGATGCAGCCGGTATGCGCGCCCGCCGGCTCCGGATGTCCGCACTGCGCGCCGGTGCGCAGGCCTGCGGCAATGCAGGATTTCAGGTAGACAAACGGCGGGAACACCACAATGTCCACGCCGTCCGTTTGTCGGTACGGGGATTCAATGGCATTCCATCCCTCGGGTGGGGGGTTCATTTTCCAGTTGGCGGCGATGAGTGTGGGACGCGTCACAGGATCAGTATAGCAGGGCGACATTCATCCACGAGAGCGCCCTTTCATGGGCGCGGCTGTCAATTATGGCCCGGGTCCGCGCCCGTGGAAGGGCGCTCTCTGGTTGAAATCAATTCCCATCTTCTCATTCCGGCTTTATTCTATGGATATGGAGAAACCACGCCGCGTCGTCCTCGCCACCGATCATGCGGGCTACGCGCTCAAAGAGGCGATCAAGAAGCACCTGTTTCAGCAGGGGATCGACGTCATCGACGAGGGGACATTTTCGGAGGAGCCGGTCGATTATCCGGCCATCATGCGGCGGGCGTGCGCGGTGGTGCTGGAGCAGGGGATGCCGGGCGTCATCTTCGGCGGCAGCGGTATCGGCGAGTCCATCGCGGCGAACAAGGTATGCGGCATCCGGGCGGCGCGCTGTTGCTCGCTCGAGGACGCCCGCCTGTGCAGGCAGCATAATGATGCAAACGTGATGAGTCTGGGGGGGCGGATGGTGGAGCCGGAGCTGGCGGTGCGGATGGTGGATGTGTTTCTCACGACGGATTTTGAGGGGGGACGGCATGCGGCGCGGGTGAGGGATATAGAGCCGGAATGAGAACAACAAATCTTCTCTTATGATGAGCGGTTGCTCCTTTATTCATGCCCCCTCCCCCGACCCCTCCCCCTCGCTCCGCTCGGGAGAGGGGAGAGCCATCTGGTGCGCGGCAGTGCCATAGTGTCAGTATCAGAGATGGACAGAAGAAGGATGAATTCTCCCTGAACGGAGCTCCCCTCTCCCGACTGGAAGGAGGGGGAGGGGTCGGGGGAGGGGGCATGAACCAAGAGTGCAACCGCTGATCACAACGAAAATTGTTTTTGTCCTGTTTGTTGCCTAGCATGGTGGCATGTCATCCGTCCTCATCACCGCCTCCATCCTCGCCGCGGATCTCGGTCATCTTCAATCGGAGGTGGAGAGCATCGAGGGTCTCGTCGACTGGATCCAGGCGGACGTGATGGACGGGCACTTCGTCCCGAACCTCACGTTCGGCGCGCCGATCATCCGCTGCCTGAAGACGAACTTGCCGTTCGACATCCACCTGATGGTCAGCAATCCAGCCGATCGCCTGGAGGAATTCCTGCGGTTGGGCGTTCAGCACATCACCTTCCATGCCGAAGCCATCCGGGAGACTGAGGCCAGGAGGGCGCTCATCGATGCCATCCATGCGGGCGGTGCAGGCGCGGGCATCGCGCTCAATCCGCAGACACCGGTGCCCGTCATTGATGACGTCGTCCTCGACGTGGATCTCGTGCTCGTCATGTCCGTGCAGCCGGGGTTTGCCGGGCAGTCCTTCCAACCCGCGGTGCTGGAGAAGGTTCGGCAACTCCGCGCGGCGCACCCGGGCCTGATGATCCAGATGGACGGAGGCATCGATGCCTCGACTGCCCCGCGATGCATCCAGGCGGGCGCCACGAATCTCGTATCAGCCAGCCACATCTTTGGGGCGGCAGATCGTGCGGTTGCAGTGGCGGCACTGCGTAGCTTGTAGCTGGCTTGCCCTGAGTGGCGAAATCGAAATGCAGCTTGTAGGATGCCGATCATGAGATGGAAGTGTGGGATTCTTTGTTGTCTCGTGCTCGCAGGATGCGCGGTTTCGTCCGTGACCGGCATCGGCGACACACGTCTCTCGGAGTCGCCGACGATCGAGTTGCATTCGCCAGGGTTCGACAAGCGCGTCACGGTTTTCGTGGAGATCGCCGACGACCCGCAGGAGCGCGCTCGCGGTTTGATGGAACGGCAGCAGGTGCCGTGGGGAACCGGCATGCTGTTCCTCTTTCCCACTTCCCAACAGCTCTCCTTCTGGATGAAGAACACGCTCGTGCCGCTGGACATCCTCTACTTCGACGCCAGGGGGGTATTCGTGTCTTCCGCAACCATGGAACCGTGCGCGGCGGACCCCTGCAGGACGTACCCGTCCGCAGGCTCCGCCATGTATGCGCTCGAAGTGCCCGCCGGATTCGCGAAGGAACAGGAGATTGCCTCCGGGTGGACCCTGTCTCTGCCACACTGATTGCAGGTCGTTGCCTGTGCTACACTTCCCGCTGATGGAGACGCACGCCAAGCATCCGCTTTTCACATGGCAGACTTTCGTGTTCCTGGGGTTCGTCATTCTGCTTTCGTACCTGACGTACTTCCACCGGTACTGGTCGCCTCCCAACGTCTTCTGGGATGAGAACTACCACATCGCGAGCGCGCAGAAGTACCTGCACGGGGTGTTTTTCATGGAGCAGCACCCGCCGCTGGGGAAGATGCTCGTCGCGGCCGGCGAGAAGCTGCTCCACCCCAACGCCCGGACGGACCAGTTCCTGGGCACCGACTACGGCACCGACTTCCCCAAGGGATTCTCCTTCGCCGGGTACCGCTTCTTCTCCGCGTTCCTCGGCTGGTGGACGGCGGCATTGCTGTTCCTCGCCTTCCTCTACATCACGCGCAGTTCATTACACGCCGCGCTCCTGAGCTTCCTCTACATTTTCGACAACGCTCTCATCGTGCATCTGCGGGGCGCGATGCTGGAGGGGCCGCTCCTGTTCTTCTGCGTGCTCATGATTCTCGTGTTCTTCCTTCTCCGGGAGTACCGGGAGCGGAGAGCGGCGTTCATCGTCCTCAGCATCCTCCTCGGCGTGTGCATGGCTCTCATCCTCACGACGAAGCTGCTCGGCATGATCATGGTGCTGCTCCTGCCGGCAGCCGCGCTCTACCTCTGGCCGCGATGGAGGAAGATGCTCGCCTTCGGGGCACTCGCCGCCGCCGGGTTCCTGCCGGTGTACATCGGCATCTGGCAGATCCACTTTTCCGTCGGTTCCGTCATCAATCCCAAGCTGCCGGATGCGGGCTACTACCAGGCTTCGCCCACCGCCAAGGCCTATCTGAAAACGGGCTTCCAACGATCCCTCATCGCATTCCCCGTCATGATCCGCGACTCCTGGAAGTTCGTGAAACACTACAACAACGGCGCCCCCCGGCTGGACCTGTGCAAGGCGGACGAGAACGGCAGTCCGTTCTACCTGTGGCCCATCGGGGCGCGATCGATCAGCTATCGCTGGGAGACGCCGGAGGGCAAGAACTACAAGTACCTCTACCTGCAATCGAACCCGGTTGTGTGGTTCGCGGGGCTCACCGCAGTCATCATCGGTCTTTCCATCCTACTCGCATCACTCTTCCAGCCTCCGCGACAACCGTTCCCGCTGTTGTTCCCCCTGTTGGTCTTCTTGGGCATGTATGTCTCATTCTTCATCGCCGTCTCCCGCATCCAGCGCGTCCTGTACCTGTACCACTACTTCATTCCGCTCCTCCTCACCTTTGTCATCCTGGCCATCCTGGTGGCGGGACTGCGCCGGTTCTGGACGTGGAACCTGACGGAGAATGGAAAGGGGCTCATCCTGCTCGCGCTCTCCGCGTTCATCTTCGTCAGCTACCAGTTCTACTACCCGCTCACCCGGTACGAACCGCTCACAGATAAGCAGTTCAAGCGCCGGGCGATTCTCTCCGTCTGGGAGCTCACGTGCGTGAAGTGCCAGAAGGAGAATGGAGTGGCGGTGCCGAGGAAGTAGGCGCGTGAAGATGCCCCCTCCCTGCGGCCCTCCCCCTCGGCCTCGACCCTCTGGCGTCTCGGCCTGGGAGAGGGCAATCCATTGTGCAAAATATGACAGTATTACTTTGCCCTCTCCCAGCGAAGCGAGGGGGAGGGCCGCAGGGAGGGGGCACAATTTCCCTCAATCAATCATTCCCGCCCGCCAGCGCCGCGACCTCGCTGTCCGACAGCGCGCGATTGTACACGCGCATGTCATCCAGCCGCCCGACCAATCCCTCGCCGCTCGTGTCCGTGCCGATTCTGTTCATGACGAAGCTCGTCTGCCCCACGGAGCTGATAGTGCCGTCGGGAGCCCCGTTGAGGTAGAACCTCACCGTGCCGGCATCGAAGACCACCGCGACGTGGTACCAGGTGTTGAATCCCAGCACCGTATTGCCCGCTCCCCCGGGATAGTAGTGCACCTTTCTGCTCGGGTTGATGAAAATCGCGTGACTGCCGTCCTGCGAGAGCAGGCCCGCGTAGGTCGGTATGGCCGTCATGTAGACCCACGTGGAGAGGGTAAACGTGTTCGACACCGTCAGGTTGGGAATGGACACGCCCGAGTACCCGCCCGGGAATTGCAACGACGAGGGGTTCGGGAACGGGAGGGCCGGGGGCGGATTGGTCGTGGACCAAGCGGTGAGCCCGTCCACGAAGGTGCCGCCGTAGGCGTACTGGAAATCCGCCGCCTGCGTTCCCATCCCCTCGTCGAACCGCCAGTAGGCGACCAGTCCGTTCGTGTTCGGCTCCCCCAGGTACTTGGCCGTCACACCCGGGCGGCCCCCGGAATCTTTGTACGCGCTGAAGCCCGTGTGGTTGGCGTTCGTCTCCTGCGCGTCGCGCGGGATCTTCGCGATGTACTCCGGCGCGATGCCGTCGACGTTCACGCAGGTGGCGTGCGTGACGCCGGAGCTGCAGACGGGGACGCCGCCGCCCAGGGCCGACGGGATCTGGGCAGCGTTCGGCAGGGTTCCTTTCCCGACCAGGTGCTGCGTCAGGGCCTTCCGTACTTCCTCCGCGTCACTCAGACGCCGGCTGTCCCTCGTCTTCAATAGCTGTTTGGTGGGATTGACCGCAATAATCACGATCGACGCCAGGATGGCGATGATGCCTATGACGAGGAGAAGCTCGATGAGGGTAAAGGCCCGGCGCATCCCCGTTATCCTACCACTTGGCGAATTGCGAATGGAGAATTGCGAGTTGAGAATCATGCGCCTTCTTCCTTTTTCAATAATCCAACCCCCACCCCCTAACCCCCTCCCCCGTGGGGGGAGGGGGGACTGAATGAAATACTGAAGTATTGAAACAATGATCCCAGCTCCCCCTCCCCCACCGGGGGAGGGGGCCGGGGGGTAGGGGTTGATTGCTTCAATAAGGGCCGGGGGGTGGGGGCTGGAATGCTAATCTCACTTCTCACTTCTCAATTCCGACCGGCCGCCAGGTCCGCCACCTCGCCCGCGGAGAGCGCGCGGTTGTACACGCGCATGTCGTCGAGGAGGCCGTGGAACTTCAATCCCCAGGGATAGTACGTCGTGCCGAGGTAGAAGTTCGTGTTCACGCCGTTCCATTGCAGTTTCCCCGTGTACGCGCGCGTGTGCGCGAGTGTGCCGTTGATGTAGAGCAACATGTTCGCGCCGTCGTAGGTGACGAACACGTGATACCAGGTACCGGTGGCGAGGAGCGTCGAGGCCGCAAAGCCTCCGGCTCCCGCCGTCGTGACGATGAAATTTTGAATTCTGTTGCGGGGGTCGTCGGTTGCCTGGTAGAGCATAAAGCCGAAATTCGGATGCACGGCGAAACTCATCATCGCATGCCCCGCGCTATCCTGGGCGAACGACGTCCAGTTCACCCAGCCGCCGTAGCTGATCTGCGCCGGGGGACGCAGTGTGGCGGGTTGTCCCATGTCCACGTAGTCGTCCGTGCCGTTGAAGCTGAGACTGTACGGATCCGCAAACTGCACGACCGCCGGCACGTTCGTGCTCGAGACCGGGCTGCCGACGATCGTCCCTTGATTCCCGTTCCCGGAAGCGTCCTTGACTGTGAGTCCGGTGGATTCGTCGAGCGGCCAGTAGCCGACGAGACCGCAGTTGAGCGTCGACCCCGCTTCGGAGCGAGTCTTTCCTTTGTTCGCGGGAATGACCCGGACCGCGGGGCCGTCGTGGAAGATGCGGTAGCCGGTGTAATTCGCGCATCCTTCGGTCGTATCACGGGGGATGGAAGCGACGAACGTCGGTGAGAGGGCATCCAGCCCGATGCAGCTGGTATCGGTCCCGCTCCATCCCTCCGCGGACGCGACCGTGTTGTTGTCTGCGAGGTGGTTGCCGCCGTGCGCGTCGCTCCGCGTCCCGCCCGTTTCCTCCACGTCCCACCAGGACGCCAGGGACTCCTTGAGCGCGTCTCCCGCGCCGTCCTCGGCGCCCAGGGCAGCGTACGATCTCCCGTGCCCGGCGTTGTAGAGCCAGGACCGCTCGCCGGCAGTGAGAGCGCGCCTCCAGAACGCCATGGAGTCCTGCCGGCCGTCGAAGTGGTGAGCGGGAGAACTGAGGTACGCGCCGAAGCGCAATGATGCCGCGGTGGACGCGGGCGCACCCGTGGTAGCCGCCGAGATGACGGTGCCGTTGTTGATTTGCATGTTCACGGTGTTGGTGGCGGCGTTGTGCCAGACGACGAAGAAGTGCCACGCGCGCGGGGCGAGAACGCCGGAGGTGACCGTGCCACGGTTCGAGATGTTCCAAATATTGAACGTGAGCGCACCGGTCGCATCGTTGTAGAGTCCCCATTCCCCGTCCGCTGCGGAATCATACTTGGACGCGACGTACTGGAAGTCGGTATTCGTCTCTTTGTAGATCCAGCCTGCCAACGTGAAATCGATGTCCCCGGTCTGCAGCGATGCGTTATTCGCAATGCTCAAGTATTCGGCATTGGCCGACGTGAACTGCGCGGCAGTACGCGCCTCCGCCATCCCCTGCGCGCAGACCTGCTTCGCCGATCCGGTGCCGCTGAGGATCAGGCCGTCGTTCGGCAGCTTCCCGTTGGCGATCTGATACTGCGCGACCGCCTTCTCCAGCTGGTTCGCTCCGTGATCCCGCTTGGCATCCTGCGCTTTGAGCAGCTGTTTCGTCGGATTCACCGCGACGATGACGATGGCCGCGAGGATTGCGATGATGCCGATCACCAACAGCAACTCGATTAATGTAAACCCCGCACCAGTCGCTGCCCATATTCTGGGTGCCATCGAGGGGCTCCGGTGCAGGGCAAGCCCTCGGCGCATCCCGGTTATCCTACCACCTGGCAAATTGCGAATTTTCAATATCCCAACCCCCACCCCCCGGCCCCCTCCCCCGGCGGGGGAGGGGGAGGCGGGATCAATGTTTCAATGCCGCACGGCGGAGCCGTGCTGCTACGATCAATTGTTCATTATTGCAATCAGCAGCACGGCTCCGCCGTGCGGCATTCACCTACTTCAGTATTTCATTCAGTCCCCCCTCCCCCCCACGGGGGAGGGGGTTAGGGGGTGGGGGCTGGATTATTGAAACAGGAAGAAGGCGCATGATTCACCATCATTCGCAATTCTCCATTCGCAATTCTCAATTCGATGTTCTCAGCTTCCACAATTCCTGGATTGCCCTCAGCAGCACCATCGGACTTCCACCCGTCTGCCGCCCGTGCAGGCGCGGGTAGTGGGGGACGGGGATCTGCGTCCATGAGATCTTGTGCTGCCTCAGGCGGAGGAAGACCTCGGTATTGAAGAGCGCGCCGGTGACCTGCGTGGGTCGTATCGCCGGCCAGAGTTCGCGCCGGAAGACTTTCAGTCCGCAGTTGATGTCGCGCACCCAGATGCCGAGCATGAGCCAGACGAGCATGCCGCTGAACTTGGCGGTGAGGATACGCATGACCGGATCCGCGCGCTTGCGTCTGCGACCGGCGACGAACGGCGCTTCCGCCAGGCGCGGCAGGAGGAGCGCGAGTTCGGCAGCGCGGAATTGCCCGTCGCTGTCCATGAACGCCAGTACCTCCATCGTCCCGGCGTCGAGCCCCGTCACGAGCGCGCTCGCGTAGCCGCGGTTGCGGTCGTGCTGGAGCACACGCAGCACAGGCGTGATGCGCCGCAGTTCTTCCAAGATCTGCCCCGTGCGGTCCTTCGATCCGTCGTTCACCGCGATGATCTCGCCGGTGATACCGGCGCTCGCGAACCATGTGGTGATGTCACTGACGGTACTCGTGATGTTCTCCTCCTCGTTGTAGCAGGGGAGGATGAGGGAGAGGGAGGTGGCGTGCATGCGGCGGGATGCAAGAGTGTGTGACGTCCTCTGGCTGGCGGCCAGCGTTTTCTTTCCCATGCACAGTGTAGGGCAGGGCCGCTCCGTGTGCCATGTCAGATGTCTTACTGTGATAGAAGGAGGATCATCCAAAGTACGATCATCCCCCGCATTCCGCAATCACGCTTGCGGCCTCGATATGCGATCATCGGATCCCATATGCACTCTCGATCAGTGCGCGACGGGGGATCGACGAACGGTCGGATTCCGGGTGCTCTCTCCCCACCAGGAAGGAGACTGCAGCTGCTGATGCACGGCATACTCCTCGGCATTTGTCTGATGATTCTGCCGCTCCTCGCAAGCTCGCTGCTCCCATCCTTCGGACCGGGCAGCTACGCGTACGAGGGTGATATGCCGCAGACCTTCAGCTTGCCGCTCTCCGTCCGCACCAAGTCAGCGGTCCTGCGCGTCACCGTTCCCGTCTTCCTGCCCGCGACATTCCGGCCGCAGCTCTTCGTCATACGGCCGGACGATTGCATCCAGGAATTTTCCATCAACGGCCGGACCGTGGACTCCTCCCTTACAACCTACTGTACGCCCGGGACAGGCGAGGGGAAGCGTATGGATCTTTCTGCATACCTCGTGCCCGGCGTGAACATCCTGACATTTCAGCTGCTCGATCGCGGGGTAGTGGGGGGAGTGAACGTGTGGGTCTCACGGGCCGATTTGCGATGGATGACCGCCTGGGTCTTCATTATCCTCTGGGGAGCTCTCTGCGTTATTTACGGGTGGATGCTCCTCGGGCAGGCACACGTGCCGCCCCGCGTGCGTATTCTTGGAATGATCTGTGCGTTCGCCTTCTTTATCCGTCTCATGGGCGTGCTCACCATTCCTGACAGGGGCGGCGACATAGGCATCAACCGCGGGTGGGTGCATACGGCCACCGTGATGGGTGTGGCTGCATCGTACAGGCAGCAGTTGGACGGGGTCATGTTGCCCAATTACCCCCCGCTTTCGCTTATTCTCTACGCCGCCGCAGGGCACGTCTACCGACTGTTCCTCTCGCCGTCCTTCGACATGACGCTCCCGGCCTACAGCGTCTTCGTCAAGTTGCCGGCCATCATCGCGGACGTGCTCATGTGCATCGTGCTCTATGCCCTCCTGCGGCGCGCGCGCGGCGCGACGGCCGCGAATCTCGGGGCGCTGATCTACGCGTTCCATCCGGCGGCGCTCTACGACTCGGTGGTGTGGGGACAAACGGATTCCATCTACACATTCTTCACGCTCGCGGCGCTGCTCGCCCTCACGCGACGACACGTCTTCGTGGGCGGCGCCCTCGTCGCGGCGGCGGTCCTCACCAAGATGCAGGCGATCTTCGTGCTGCCGATGATCGGACTTCTGCTCGTCTGGCAATGGAAGCACATTCTCCAGTTTCTCCTCGGTGCGGGCCTCACGACAGCTGCGGTGCTGCTGCCGTTCTACGTCGCTGGTACGCTGTGGCAGGTGTGGAACGTGTACGTATCCTCGATTGGCTACTACAAGGCGCTCTCGATGAACGCGTACAACTTGTGGTGGGGACTCTATGGCAGCTCAGAGGGGCGCATTGATACCTATGCATTCATCGGCCCCCTCACGTACCGCCACGTTGGTCTCATCCTCTTCTCGCTCGCGACCGCGTTCATCTTGATCTCGGTGTGGCCGAAGATCCGCTCCAAGCCCAAGCAGGCCCAGAGCAGCCTCTTCCCGTTCATCGCCGCCGCACTGCTCTCGCACGCCTTCTTCGTCTTCCCCACCGAGATGCACGAGCGGTACCTCTTCCCGTTCGTGGCTCTGGGCATCCCGCTCGTTTTCACGGGCGTCGTGGGCGCCATCCTCTACGTCCTCACATCGCTCGCGTACCTGCTCAACCTCCTCGGGGCCATGTCGTACTCTGCATGGGACCGGTGGCTGTTTCGCACCTTCCCGGAACTCGACAGGTACATCGGCCTGGCACAGGTGATCTTCTTCGTCGCCATGGTCTTCCTCTTGTGGTCACTCCCTCGGAAGACGGCCTGTTCACGGCCACTCGCTGCGGGTCTGCGAAAGGGCGCACGGCGCTTTTGGCAGAAGAATTTCCTGTCGAAGGCTTCCTGAAGTATTCCCGTGTATCATCCCGCTCCACTCGTCTCTGGTTCTATGTACACGCCGCGTCACTCTCTTCCGGATAGGCAATTGTCGGCTGCCGAAATCCACCAGCATGTGCCGCCCGACTGGTACTACCAATCCATCTCCGTTCAGCGGAATCCTTTCCAGCGCTTCTGGCATAGTTGCCGTTTCCGGGAAGTAGGCAAGCTCGTCGAGCCGACGGGCGGGAAGATCCTGGACGTGGGGTGCGCCGATGGGGTGTTCACGCAGGTCATTCTGGAGAAATCGAACGCAAGCGAAATTGTCGGAATCGACGTGCTTCCCGCATCCGTCGACTGGGCGAACGAGCACTGGAAGCACACCGGACGCATGCGCTTCCAGGTGGCCGACGCGCACGCGCTGCCGTTCCCCGACCATTCGTTCGATGCCGTCTTCTGCCTAGAGATGCTGGAGCACATCTACGACCCGAGCCAGGCGCTCCGCGAGATGCGCAGGGTTCTGCGACCGGGCGGCTACTGCGTGTTCCTGGTGCCGAGCGACAGTCTCCTTTTCCGCGTCATCTGGGCGGTGTGGACCAGACTCCGCGGGCAGATCTGGGAAGGAACGCACATCCAGTCTTTCCGCCGGGGCTCGCTCGGGCAGATCGTCCGCAAGGTGGGGTTCTGCATCGACGTCGAACGGACGTTCCTTCTCGGGATGTTGTACGTGGTGAAGGGCAGGAAGTGAATCCCACCGAGACGTCACATGCCGTGTTTCTACAAACATTTCACCGTCTTCGCACCCCCACCGCGTAGTACTTGAAGATCGTCCACTCCACGGGTGCCGTGACCGCGCTGGTCTCCGATCGATGGACCACGTAGGCGCTGGTATCAGGTGGGCAGTTCCGCAGCCCGAATGTGTAGCGTCCAAACGAACGCGCGTGCCGGTACAGGGCATGGGGATTCTGGTACTGTACCGTGGACGCGAAGATGTGCGGGTCCATTTTCAGCTGGAACATCACAGCCACCTCGCCCATCGCCACCTGATCGGTCACGCAGATGGTGCCGGTGGTGGCATCGGACGCATGATCGATGGCCTCGTGCACCGACTCGAAGAACATCGGGCCGATCTGGGCGGGATACGTGGTGAAGTATGCGCGGGAGAAGCTGGTGAAGGAGAAGAGGGCGAGCGCCACGAGCGGGATGAACACCCACTTCTCCCGCAGGAAGTACCCCATCCCGATGGCGGTGCAGAGGATGAGCGGGAGGAAGATGATATTGATCCGGTTGATGTTCACTTCCATGATGCCAGCGAGCGCCACCGATACGAGGAGCCAGAGCGGCAGGATGAAGAGAGGAGTGAATGTCCGAAGCCGCCATGTGCGCTTCAGCATGAGGAGAGCGCCGAGGACTGTCAGCGATCCGCTCCAGAGATAGAGCGTTCCGTACTCCGGGATGGCGTTCCACGGGAGCCCGTCATACTGCGTTTTGAGGATGCCCCACAGCACTTGCAGGTTGCGCCCGATGCTCGAGAGGAATCCCGCGTGGAAGAGCGATGATGCCGACTGATAGCGCGGCGTGGTGAACAGATGCGGCACGCTGAAGAGCGGCGTCTGGATGGAGGGCAAGTCCATCTGATTGACGAGGATGTAGAGACTCACCGGGATCGCGACGAGCACGGCCACAGCCCCACTGAGCAGGAATGGGCGAAGCCCCACTTTCCTGTGGCAGAGGAGGTAGATGCTTGCGAGGATGAGGAAGGCCGGCACCACGAAGTAGGCGGTGCCGTAGGAGTAGAGTGACAGAGCGTAGATTCCGAGGGCGGCGACGAGCCAGGTCGGTTTTTCCAGTCCCCGTACAAGGAAGTAGGATGCGAGCAGGAAGAGGGCCGGGAAGAGATTGCAGTCGAGCCCCCAGCGCGAGATCATGATGTGCCATGGGTTGATGGCGAGCAGGAACGCGGCGATGAGGGCGGTGGGGCGATCCGTGATGCGGCGCGCGAGGAGATAGAAGATGGGGAGCGACAGAATGCCGAATGACAAGTTCACCATCCGTGCAGTGACGGGATTGAGCCCGAACAGGAGCATGAATGGTATCGCGAGGTACGCGGCGAGCACGCCGCTCATGCCCGAGCCGAACGCGATGAGCATGACTGGGTAGCGGAAGCCGTTGCGCTCCATGCCGTAATGCAGGAGCGAGTATGCGTCATATGCGAGCGATCCCTCGTCCTGATTGAGGCCGGGCGGAATGGCGCCGAAGCGGTATGCCCGCACCAAGATACCGATGAGAATGATGAGCAGGAGCAGCCAGTTCCTTCTCGCTTCACGCGCCATCAATAACACCCACCCACGTGCCTTCCGATTCCACTTCGGCTGCTTGCTCTTCATTGAGGATGCATGATAGCGAATCGGGCATCAGCGGGCAACGATCATCATTGACTCGAAGCCGCGTGGCGATTTTCGCGGAATTTACCGGGCTCAATTACTTCATTGCGGCGGGGCAGACGTTCACGTTTGTGTTGACGTTGATACATGTCACCTCACCCTACCCCTCTCCTCCTCCGTCGAAGACATGATGTGCATGTTCTCTGTCTAAGAACCTCGTACATAAGGAGAGGGGATGTGTGTGTTTTGTATGGTTTCATGAAACAACACACACATTCCCTCTCCCTGGGTTCGGCGCAGCAAAAGTTTTCTGACGGCTGGATGCGTTTGTAGCGAGGTGGGAGAGGGCTAGGGTGAGGTGGAAACAAAACACAAATATTCCCTCTACCTCCGCAGAGGAGAGGGATAGGGTGAGGTCATCTCACTGCTCCGGCTTCGGCTCGGGAGCAGGTGCGGCAGGTTTCTGCGTACCGGCGGCGGCCCGCTGGGCGGAGAGCTGCGCCCGCGCTTCCGCCGGCGATGTCAGCTGGACCGGCACCACGTCCACGATCATGTTTGTTGACGAGCGGAAGAGGATGGCGCGCGTGGGGGTGATGATCAGGCTGTCGCCGTTCTTCGCGCGCTTGTAGAAATCGTTCCCCTTCGCCAGCCCCTCGGCATCCACGATCGTCGCGACCCTCGGTTCCACGTCGGTGGGGAGCCGGTACAGCTTCCGGACCTGCTCCAGCACCTCCTGCGCCTGCGCCCGGCCCGTCGTCGTGCCCGTGAGCTGGGACAGTCTCACGGAGAGCTGTTCGAGCTGGGCCACGGCGGCCCGGCGCCTCGCGTCGAGGGTCACGAGCAGCAGGAGGAGCCCGGCGACGAGAACGGCGCTGAGAAACGCATTCGAGCGCTTGGGCGGGGTGACGGTGTCCATCTGGAATGAGGAGAAAAATGCGAGTGGAGTGTACAGCGGACAGGGAACGCCTGGCAAAACTTTTTCCATCGCCCGATTCGCGGTACTCTGCGTACCGTCCTCCGCCCCCATGCCCGACCCCTCCGTCATCGCGCGTTTCCTCCCGTTTGCCCTCGCGGAAACCCATTTCGCTTCCCTGGGCCCAAAGTACCGGGGGAAAGTGCGGGACGTGTACATGCCAGACGAGCGGACGCGGATCCTCGTCGCCACCGACCGGCAATCGGCCTTCGACCGCATGTGGTGCACCATCCCCCTCAAGGGCCAGGTGCTGACGCAACTGAGTGCCTGGTGGTTTACGCAGGTACAAGACGTCATGCCCACCCACCTGATCGAGGTGCCGGATCCCAATGTGATGGCCTGCAAAAATCTGCAGATGCTGAAGGTCGAGGTCGTCGTCCGCGCCTACCTGACCGGCTCCACCGTCACGTCCGTCTGGCATCACTACCAGAATGGCGGGCGGAACATGTGCGGCAACGCGCTTCCCGATGGGATGGTCCGCAATCAGAAACTGAAAGAGCCTATCCTGACGCCAACAACGAAGGGTGAGGAGGACGAGTTGATTGATTCGGAAGGTATTGTAGAACGTGGACTTGCGACACAGGAACAGTGGGAAAAAATCACAGATCGCGCACTTGCGCTCTTCCAACGCGGACAAGAGGTCGCAGCCGGCAGGGGATTGATCCTGGTGGACACCAAGTACGAGATGGGCATCGATGAGAACGGAGTGCTCACCATTGCTGACGAGGTGCACACGCCGGACTCCTCGCGCTACTGGGTGGCAGCGACCTACGATGATCGGTTCTCCAGAGGGGAGGAGCCCGAAAGCCTCGACAAAGAGTTTTTTCGCTTGTGGCTGCGGGGTCAGGGATTTAATCCTTCCGATCACGCGAAGCCGGTTCCCGTCATCACCGATGAGGTACGCGTGATGCTTGCGGGCAAGTACATCGATCTCTACGAGCGGATGACCGGCGGAACATTCGTCTTTCCTGCAGAGGCAAATACAACTTCACGCATAGAAAAAAATCTGGCGAAGTACCACAAAAAATGAGCTCGCGGAGACCTTGATTTATAGTGTCCAGCGGACCCCCACGGTACACTCTGCGCCAAGATGCTGTCGTCTCTGCTGAAACGAGCGATCATCGGCGGGTTTTTGTTCCTGGCGGTGACGGGGATCGTCCTGGAGTTTCAGAGCGGCTCGGATGCGCCGCGCTTTTCAGTACTGCGTGCCTTACAGGGGCCGGGCCAAGGCGATGATACTGAGTTGCCGATGGGACCGCCCTCGCCGCCCGATCCTCCCCCACCTCCTGATCCACCACCACCCCCCGATCCTCCTCCACCTCCTCCAGATCCCCCACCTCCGCCTCCACCCCCACCTCCTGATCCACCACCACCGCCCGATCCTCCTCCACCTCCTCCACCTCCTCCACCTCCTCCACCTCCGCCACCACCACCACCACCACCACCTCCTCCTCCTCCTCCACCCCCACCTCCATTCGGCGGCGGTCCCGGCGGCGGCGGCGGTGATCTCGCCGTCTTCAAACGTCACGAGATCATCGATGGGAACCAGGCCATGAACTACGTCTGCTTCGACGGACGGATGACCTACACCATCACGCCGCCGGCGTCGATCGAGCGGATGACCGATCTCTCGGACATCATCCGCAGCCCGCTGCGCATCGATCCGGATTCGATCAAGGACCCGGGCTGCAAGATTGTCGACACTCCCAGCAAACCGTACGGTCTCTACTGTGGCTGGGGCACGGCAGGAAAGCCGGTGCCGGACATTACCTTCGATGTCATCGTATCGGACTGGCGGAATTGGGGCGGCGGTTCCATCGACATCCAGCCGAACATCGCATTCGGCGCCGGGCTCGACCGGAATGGCGTGTCGCAGAACTTCAAAGCACAGGACCTGGGCCTGAAGGCCCAGGAATGCTTCTGCGACGAGTTCGCCGGCGGCCAAAGCTCCTCCGCGCGTTCATCCGCCGCTTCGGCCGGACCGCTCTGGTGCGATGCCAACAACGGGAGCTTCCTGGCCTCCCTCAATCAGGACGGGAGGGTGACGGTCTTCACGTCCTTCGCATCCAACCTCGTCTCCGGCGATAGCAACCAGAAGAGCGACGTGTTCGTCTTCAGCAGGACCGATGCATCCGTCAGCCGCGTGAGCATCGGCCCCGGCGGACGCCAGTCGGACGGAGCCAGCAGCAATACCATCCAGGCGGCGAGTGCCGACGGGCGCTTCGTCGTGTTCCAGTCCGACGCCGCCAACCTGATCGACGGCGACCGCAACGGCAAGCAGGATGTCTTCATCCACGATCGTCAGAGCGGCGAGACGCGGCGGGTGAGCGTCGCCGCCGACGGCGGCGACGCGAATGAGAACAGCATCCAAGGCGTCATCAGCGCGGACGGCCGGATCGTGGCATTCCAAAGCCGCGCGTCCAACCTGGTACCGGGCATCCCCGCTCCTCCGGCCAACAAGCACCATGTATTCGTGCGGAATCTCACGACCGGCGCGACGGAGTTCATTGCAGAAGGCTCGTCGCCGACCGTGAGCGCGGATGGTACGTGGGTGGCATTCGCCCATGCGCGCGTTGTTGGAGAGTTTGGCAATAGTTACCGGCGAGCGCGTCTCTACAACCGCACTACCAGGACGTTCATCGATTTCTGCGATCCGTCGGACTGCACCTCCGTGCCGGATGCAGTCAAACTTTGTACGGTGGTCGGTTGCACGGGTGGCCACATGGATTACCCGGTCATCAGTGCGGATGGAAAGACACTCGTCTTCGTGTTCAGCGGCACGCCCGTGCAAAATACGCATACTCGCTGCGCGCTCGAGAAACCCGATAGCTTTTCGCGCAGGGTGTATGCCTTCGATCTTGCGACGCGGACGTTCAAGCTCGTCAGCACATTGCCGTCTTCCGTGCCCACCGAGGAACAATGCTGGTACGGCGACAGCAGCTGGACCTATCAGCCGACGGTGAGCGCCGACGGTCGGTTCATCGCGTTCGACCACCTCCGCTTCAGCAGCAGCGCCCTCGTTGAGAACGGTATCTATGTGCGTGACATGACCAAAGCGCAGGGCGCCGTCACGCGCCAGGGATTCGACCCCTCCGGTCAGCCGCCGAACGTGTCCGTAGGGAGCGTGACGAGGCCCGCGATCGGTGGGGACGGGAAATTCCTCGGCTTCGACGGAGTCTTCAGCAGGAGGAACGGGGAGACGATCAGCGTGTACCTTCGGGACCTCACGGCAGGCAAAACTGAGATCGTGAGCGCGGGACGCGTGTGCCCAAGCGGCGGTTCGGCGGGATCGACGTCGTCGAGGCACGTGCAGTGCAAGGAGCGCGAGGGATCCTCGTCCTCACCGGTTTCCTCCGCACCTCTCCCCCCTCCGCCCCCACCCGCCTCTAACTGCGGCAACGGCGTCGTGGAGCCGGGCGAGGAGTGCGACGACGGGAACACCGTCGACGGCGACAACTGCTCGTCGCGGTGCCTGCTCGAGTGCATCCCCGTGGGCCAGTCGTCATCGTCGGCGTCATCATCCCTCGCTCGCTCGAGCAGCTCTGCCCGGCAGTGCCGCCTCGACACGTGCATCTACAGCGTCGGCGAGTGCCCGGAGACGAGCATGTGCCTGGTGGATGATTCCGTGCCCGCGTGCTTCGTGTGCAAAGGCCTGAACTGTCCCGAATACAGCGGCGAGATGCCCTCCATCAGCGGGGACGGGAACCTGGTTGCCTTCGCGGGCATCGGCATCGACCTCGGCGGTCCGGACGGCGGCAACGCGCAGATCTACCTGCGGGATATCAACGCCAGATCGATCCGCCGCGTGAGCGTCGCTCCGGACGGCAAGCCCGCCGACGGCCTCACGCGCTTCGCGCGCATGACGCCCGCCGGCAATGCGACGCTCTTCTTCTCGATGGGGAAGAATCTGGTGACGGGGGACACGAATGACGCGGGCGACTTCTTCATGCGCGATCTGCAAAAGAATCAGACGCAGCTCATCAGCCGCGCCCCGAACGGATCGCAGTTCAAGGGCACCGGCCTGTACTCCTTCCCGAGCAGAGACGGACGTTCTGTCCTGTTCGACGCACGCACGCCCTCCCCGATCTTCGACGCGAGCAACGTGTACCTGCGCGACACCGTGGCGGGGACGACGGTGATGCTCAGCGAGCAGGTGTGCCCGTTGGGTTTCACAGGTCCCGCGCAGGATGTTGTGGTAAAGCCAGACGATACTGTCATCGGGGAGCCGGGTTTCTGGTCGCGGCTGACGCGTTCGCTCGTCGCGTTCTTCACGGGACCCTCCCCCGGCGCACCGCTCGTGGCGCAGGTGTCGCCGCCGTCATGCCAGGCGTGCGGGGCCGGAGGGGCCAGGGACACCGCAGCACTCAGCCAGGATGGCAGCATCATGATCTTCAACTCCGGCTTCGGGCCGCAGGGCCAGGAATGGCAGGGCGTGTATGCCTATGACCGTCGGACCGGGAAGATCGACGCCGTGTCGCCGTACCGTATCCAGTCCCCATTCAGCGGGGAGCAGGCGGTGAGTGCCGACGGACGGTACGTGGTCTACGAGGCTTCCGATCGCATGGTGGGGAACGCGTACCGGCTCGATACATTCGTGTACGACCGCCAGACGGCGGTCACGAAGCGGGTGAGTGTGAGCACCGCCGGCGAGGAAGGGAATCGCAATTCGTTCGGTGTCAACTTACTGGGCGACCGGCCGGCTATCAGCGCGAACGGAGAGTTCGTCGTCTTTGCGTCCCACTCGACGAACCTCGCTCCCGGGGCGGCCGATGTGCAAACGAACGGGCCGTACAATCTCTACGTCCGCGATCTCCGGACGAACGCCACCGAGTTCATCGCCGTGGGCGAATCGGCGACCATCAGCGGGGACGGCCGGCTGGTTGCGTACAAGGCCCCCATGTCCGGTCTGCCTAACGGACTGCAAACCGGCCCGATCATCATTGTTGACCGGCAGACCAGGGCCTCCGTCAACGTGTGCGACGGTATCGGCGACATGGGCGCGGGACGTTGTGAAACCAGCATCTGGCGGCCGCGCCTGAGCGCGGATGGCCGATTCCTTGCGCTCCTCGTGAGCGGGAGAGTGCAGGAGCCTGGCGCATGCGGCGATGCCGCCATCGAAGCGGGGGTACAGACCCGCCCCCACATCTTCGACATCGCCCAGAAGCGGTTCTTGCTCGCGGGGTACTACGAGGATGCCGCCACCGGGCGCAGGTGCGCTCCGCACGGCGGCCCGAATGCGGACACCACGCGTGCATGGGACGTTTCCATCAGCGCGGACGGCCGCTACGTTGTCCATTGGTACGAGCGCAGCAGCAGGGCGGAGCTCGTCGATCTGGGTTTCAGCGTCTACGACCGGCAGCTGCGCAAAGCGTTCGAGCACCACTACAGCCCTTCAGGCGAGAGGGGAGTGATCTACCGCTCCAGGACCGCTCATCCGACGATCAGTGGCGATGGGACTTTTATTGCGTTTGATGGTGGATTTGTCCCCGGACTAGTCCCATCGCAAGCCGGATGGCAGGTGTTCCTGCGGGACCGGCGTAGCGAAGTCCAGACCGGCTCGCCTGGCGGGATCACCATTGATGTGAATGGCCAGTTGTGCATGAACACTTGTTCATCATCATCGTCAGTAACATCCCCGCCGGCGTCGTCATCATCCTCGGTCGTCCCTCCTCCTCCACCTCCCCCTCCGCCGCCCGCGTGCAACGGGTGCCAGTCGGGCAAAGGCGGCTACCTCCCCTCACTCAACCAGGACGGAAGAGTTCTCGTCTTCACCAGCAAGGTCGGGACGCTGTCGGAGACCCCGCAGGTCTACATGCACGACCGCAACATCCCGTCGGTGGGTCTCGTCACGAGGGGGGTGAAGGGCGGTGGTGAGACCGGTCAGAATGCCGTGAGTGCGGACGGAAAGTACATAGTCTTCCGTTCCCTGTCCGACAAGTTGGTGCCTGGGGACAGCAATAAATCCGTGGACATTTTCGTCTACAACCGGCAAGGGCTGATCCGGCGGGTGAGCGTCAGCTCCGGAGATCCGGGTGCGGAGGCGAATGACAATAGTTACCAAGAGGCCATCAGCGCCGGCGGTCGCTACGTCACCTTCGTGTCACAGGCGACGAACCTAGTGCCGGGCGCGCCCGCCCCCGGCAGGGGACTCTTCAACGTCTATGTCCGCGATCTGCAGACGAACACGACCGAGTTCATCGCGGAAGGTTCCCAGCCGAGCATCAGCGGGGACGGCCGGCTAGTGGCGTACCTGACGCACAGGGTGAACCCGACCGACACGCCGATCGATTCGGTGGTGATCTACGACCGGCTGAGCCGCGCGAAGACCGACATCTGCGACGGACGGACGGAGTGCCGCGGGAAGGTGCGGGATCCCGTGCTCAGTGCGGATGGTTCCTCGCTCGCGTTCACCTACCAGGGGAAGGTACTGGAGACCGGCGCATGCGGCGATGCGAACCTGGAAGCGATCAGTGCGGACCGTGTGCACGTCTTCGACCTGCTCCAGAAAAAAATCTCGCTCGCAGGCTTTCTGGATGCCGGCTACCTCCCGCGCGCCTGCTATGCGGATTACACCGGCGGCATCGGCTACACCCGCATCTTCGGCACGTCGATCAGTGCCGATGGACGGCACGTCGCGTACGCCCTGTTCCGCACCAAGCACCCGGAAGGCACGTGGATGCAGAACCGGATCATCATCTACGACCGGCAATTCAAGAGAGCGTATCTGCAGAGCTACAGCATGGACGGTAAAGAGCCGGAGGTGCCGTATGCCACGGTCCTGCACCCCTCCGTCAGCGGCGATGGAAAACGTATCGCCTTTGACGGGCGGTTCGCCGATCCCCAAGGCCAGGGTGGGGATCCGGAGAACAGGGCGGCGCACGTCTACCTGCGTGATCGCGGCATCAATGAGCTGCAGGGCGACCCCGGCGGCGGCGGGTCGACGCGCCGGCAGAGCGGTTTCGATCTCTGCAGTGTCTGGCTTCCGGATCAGTGCGCGACGTCGAGCGCTTCCAGCTCGCCAGCCGCAAGCTCACGCAGTTCCGCCGCCTCCAGCGCCCAGAGTTCCTCGATAAGTTCGCGGACCTCTTCCTCCAGCGCGCGGAGCTCGGCCTCCAGTGCGCCCGGCACCTGCCGGCTGGAGTCCGGCTACGCCTACGGGCTCAGCGAGGACGGCCGCTACGCGCTCTTCACCGGGGAGAGAGGAGTCATGCTGCTCGACCGTCAGACGAACAGCCGCAGGGTGCTGCCGATCCCGTCCTTCTACAACCAGTGGGACGCGGCGTTGAGCGGCGACGGACGCATCGTTGTCTTCTTCAGCCGGACTGCGCTCCGCGGCGGCGGCTTCGATCGGCCGGGCATCTACTCCTACGACATCGAGCAGCAGCGACTGACGCGCGAGCCGATCAACTTCCCCCAGGACGATCTCCGCCCGGAAGTCGCCGCCGCAGTCTCTGTCAGCCGCGACGGCCGGTTCTTCGCTTTCCACGGCCCCGACGGTCTCTCCGGCGATCCGCCCACCCAGAGTTCCTACGTCGTCTACAGATTCGACCGCCAGACCAGGACGATCAAGCGCGAGAGCGTCTTCCCGTCGCCGGGGTTCGAGAAGTACATCTACGCATTCTACCCGTCCATCAACGGCGACGGGCGCTTCATCGCCTTCGACGGCGGGGAACAGAGCGTACAACGCGGCACGCGGCCGATTTTCCGCCGCGATGTGCAGAACAAGAAGACGATCGTCGTGAGCCTGGGGCAGTGCACGGAGACCGACATCTGCACGTTCACCGGTACCATCTATTGTCCGCCTCCGATCCCCGGCCAGCCGATCTGCGATCCCGCACTCTTGCCGCCGGTCCGCGTCTCCTGCTGCGACTCCCGATGCAACGGCGGGCCGTGCGGCGCCGGGTGCGCCTCCTCCGCCGCTTCCTCCGCGCAGTCCTCGTCGCGCTCCCTCCCGTTCTGCCCGACGAGCAGTTCCTCCGCGTCATCCACGTCCTCGGCGGGCAGCCAGAGTTCCGCCAGTTCGCAGGGCAGCCAGAGTTCCAGCAGCGCGCAGTCCTCGCAGGGCAGTTCGTCGTCGTTCGACATCTGCGCCGGCCGCCGCTGCGCGGACGATGTCCCCGACTTCCCGGGCTTCACCTACGCCGATGAGTGTTTCTTCCTCTACCCCGAGACCCCGCTCTGCCGCAACGTTTCCGGCATGCCCTGTCATGAGTGCTACGCGGGCGGATCGTCCTCTTCGTCGGAGGGCTCCGAAGGATCTGAAGGTTCCGAGAGCTCGGGATCCGAGAGTTCTGCAAGCAGTGAATCGTCGTCCGGTTCCGAATCCAGCGAGAACTCGTCATCCTCCTCACCCGGGCCCGGATACTGCTGCGTTCCGGATCCAGATTTCGGGGGCGCCTCCTGCGTGCCCGAGGGCGAGACGGGTTGCGACCGGCCGCAGTACGGCTCGCTCAACGCGTGCGAGAGTCTCTGCCACATCGATACCTCCTCGGCAGGCAGCTCCAGCTCGAGGATCATCGTCGGTGATCTGTGCGGGATCGAGCGGCGGCGCTGCGATGACATTCCGTTCGAGGGCGCCCTGAGTAACCGCCAGGTCTGTGCATTGTTCTTCGAGCAGGGCTGCCAGGACACATCCCCGACTTCACCGATCCCCGCTGTTACTTCTGCTCCGATGAGGGTTCCTCCTCTTCCTCCTCCTCCGTCTCCTCTGTCCCCCCAGGCAGCTCCGCATCGTCCGAAGGATCGGAGGGCAGCCAGAGCTCCGGTTCCGAGAGCAGCGCCGGCAGCTCGCAGGGCAGCCAGAGCTCCGGATCAGACATATGCGAGGATCTGCGTTGCGAGGATCCCATTCCCGGTTTCCCCGGCGTAACCTACGGGGATATTTGTCTGTACATTTTCCCCGAGACCCCGCTCTGCCGCAACGTTTCCGGCATGCCCTGTCATGAGTGCTACGCGGGCGGATCGTCCTCCTCCGCCAGCTCCGGGGAACCCGGCAGCAGCTCCTCCTCCGCAGGTCCCGGCAGCTCCTCGTCTGGAGGATCGGAGGGGTCTTCCTCTTCGGGAGGCTCTGAAGGCTCGGAAGAATCGGAGAGTTCCGCCGGCAGCACCTCCTCCTCCATCCCCGACTTCACCGATCCCCGCTGTTACTTCTGCTCCGATGAGGGTTCCTCCTCTTCCTCCTCCTCCGTCTCCTCTGTCCCCCCAGGCAGCTCCGCCTCGTCGGAGGGGAGCTCCAGTTCGAGGATCATCGTCGGCGATCTGTGCGGGGTGGAACGGCGGCGCTGTGATGACATTCCGTTCGAGGGCGCCCTGAGTAACCGCCAGGTCTGTGCACTGTTCTTCGAGCAGGGCTGCCAGGACAACGATTACCCCGTGTGCTACCAGTGCACCGACTCACCCGGCAGCAGCTCCTCCTCCGCAGGTCCCGGCAGCTCCTCGTCGGAAGGTTCCGAAGGATCGGACAGCTCCCTCTCCGCCTCCTCTCAAGGCAGCACCTCCTCCGTGGTCTCCTCCGCAGGGTCTGCGTCGAGCGGGAGCAGCCAGTCCTCCGCCGCGTCCTCCGTCACCGGTCAGTGCGATCCGTCGGTCAACTACTGCTACGTGAATGCCGGCGATGTCTTGTGTAGTATCAACAACTGGTTCTGCATCAACGATGTCACGTACTACCCGGCCTGTTACACCTGCCTACAGACGCCGGCCTCCTCTTCCTCCGCGGGACCGGTCTCCTCGACCTCCTCCGTGGGTTCCTCCAGCGCCGGGCAGTCGAGCAGCATCGTGGTGTTGGTGAGCAGCGCCTCGTCGCAGCCCGGTGGTCAGTGCGATCCACTACTCAATAACCCCTGTCTGGATCCGGATCTGTCAGCCGCCCTGTGCCCGGGTCCCGGCATCACGTGCGTGTTCGATCCGGACTTCTTCGGCTGCTACGACTGCCAGCCGGCACCCTCGAGCAGCAGCGCGGCCTCTTCCGCCGCTTCGAGCGGGGGTTCTTCCTTGTCTTCCGTCGGCAGCTCGGCAGCGTCGGCCGGCTCCAGCGGCGCATCGTCCGTCTCCTCCGCGCGGTCTTCCGCCGCCAGCTCATCCGGGAACAGCTGCCTGGGCGGCGGTCTGGATTGCTTCCTGGGCGGCAACGAGGAATGCGCGCGGACCGGTCAGCTCTGCGTCGATGACGCCGCCGATCCCCGTTGTTACCGCTGCCAGAGCGGATCATCGTCTTCCTCCCTGTCCTCCCGCCGTTCCTCTTTCGGGTTCTCATCCTCATCCGCTTCCTCTTCCGGGTTCTCATCCTCATCCGCTTCCTCCATTCTCGTCGTGCAGCTTCTGTGCGGGAACGGCATCGTGGACAACGGAGAGGAGTGTGACCGCGGATCAGATTGCTCGAGCGACCCCGCCTCCTGCAATCGCGCCCCGGGCACGGCGGGCGCCACCTGCTCCTGCGATCCGGCCGATACGGGCTGCGTGCGTCCGCTCATCGTCACGTGGTCGCGCGGCTGCGCGTGGGCACGCTGCGGCGACGGCGTGGTTAATAACATCCTCACCTTCAACGGGAAACTGGTGAACTTCGATCTGGTTGCCGAGGAGTGCGATGACAGCAACAGGATCGATGGCGACGGCTGCTCCGCCGTCTGCAAGCGCATCCCCCCCAGCCCCCCCTGCGGTAATGGAACGCTCGATCCCGGCGAGCAGTGCGACGACCGGAACACGGCGAGCGGCGACGGCTGCTCCTCCGCCTGCCAGCTGGAGACGGCGGTGACCCTCTGCGGCGACGGCATCGTGACGGCGGGCGAGACCTGCGACGCCGGGAGCCGGTGCACCAGCGACCCCGCGTCGTGCAATCGCGCCCCGGGCACGGCGGGCGCCACCTGCGCCTGCAGTCCCGGCGTCACCGGCTGCGTCGCCCTGCCGGAGGTCCGCTGGACTGTCGGCTGCAGATGGTCGCGCTGCGGCGACGGGCGGGTCCAGAATGACGTCCTGCTCCTCGACGCGCCGGTGAATGCCGAGCTGATTCAGGAGGAGTGCGACGACGGCAACGCCGCGGGCGGCGACGGCTGCACCGGCGCCTGCCGCCTGGAATTCCCCGAGCGCTGCGGCAACGGCGCGCTGGATGCCGGCGAGCAGTGCGACGACGGCAACAACCTGAACCACGACGGCTGCACGGCCATCTGTTTGATCGAGCGGGCGTCCTCCTCCTCCGCGACGTCGCGGAGCGCCGCCGAGTGCACCGCCGCCGCCGACTGCCGTAGCGGCCTTTGCCAGGACGGCCGATGCGCCGACTGCACCGTCCCCGCCCAGTGCCCCTCGCTCCAGTGCTACCGCGGCGTGTGCATCCCCGCCGGTTCCTCCGGTTCCTCGTCTTCGCGCCGCAAGGACATTCTGGTCCTGTCCGATTTCCCGTCGCAGCCGTTCTGCGCGGACGGCAGGCTGCAGAACGGCGAGGAGTGCGACGACGGCAATCGCGCTGAGCGTGACGGGTGCTCCTCGTACTGCCTGCTGGAAGCCGGCATCTGCGGCGACGGCATCGTCCAGCGCCTGAACGACGAGCAGTGCGAGCCGGGGGCGCTGGATCCATCCCTCCCGTACGGCTGCGCGCGCGACTGCCGCTTCCAGAGCAACTACTGCGGCAACGATCGCCTGGATCCCGGCGAGCAGTGCGACGACGGACCCCGGAACAACGACCGCATCCGGAACGCCTGTCGCACCGACTGCTCGGTCGCCCGCTGCGGCGACGGGATCATCGACGAAAAGGAACAGTGCGATGACCGTAATCGCAGGGACGCAGATGGCTGCAGCAGGTACTGCCGCGCTGAGCAGCCGGCGCCCGAGGACATCCTGTCCCAGACCATCGATCTGCCGTTGCCGGGTGCCCGCTCGTCCGCGAGAGGGGACACCGCGACACTGACGCCCATCGCCATCAGCCACCCCGCCGCGGGACAGACCGGCCCCGCCGCCGTCGCGATCATGGTGGCGGGAGCGGCTGCGGGGTTTGCATGGATACGACGAAGACGAAGGCAGCGGTGAAAAGGACACGTCTCACAGCTGATGATCGGCCGCTCTCCTTGTTCATGCCCCCTCTTCATATTTCAATAATCCAGCCCCCACCCCCTATTTCAATAATCCAACCCCCACCCCCTATTTCAATAATCCAACCCCCACCCCCCGGCCCCCTCCCCCGTGGGGGGAGGGGGAGCTGGGATCAATGTTTCAATACTTCAATATTTCATTCAGTCCCCCCTCCCCCCGTGGGGGAGGGGGTTAGGGGGTCGGGGCTGCTTTTTTAAATACAGGGGGTGGGGGCTGGAATACTGAAATTCTCAATTCTCAATTCGCAATTCAAAAGTATAATGGGCGCAGATGCCCGCCTCCTTCCGCCCGCCGAAGCGTCCGAGTTCCCAGTGGCTTCTCTCCATCCTCCTCTTCGCAGGATTGCTCTTCCTGTCGCTCTTCTACCTGAGCAATCCGCTGCGGGATGCCGAGCAGCAGTACGCGACGGCCAGGGAGGTGCCGCTTTCCGAGATCACGCGGGGGTACCACGGCAGCGAGTACGACAAGATCCTCATTCGCGATAATAAGGTGTACGGCACCCGGAAGGACGGGGGCTTGGTGCAGTCTTATAAGGAGACGACTGACACCCTGAGTCAGCTCGGGTGGAACGACCCCAAGAATACAACGGTGGTGGAGGTGGAGAACCGGGAGGCGACGAACCTCTTCTTCGCCGTCCTGCCGGATTTCCTGTTCTTCCTCTTCATCATCGCCGGGGTCATCTGGCTCTTCCGCGGCATCGCGCGCAGCCAGTCGACGGCGCTCAGCTTCGGCAAAAGCCGGGCCCGCATCGCCGACGCCCGGCAGGTGAAGACCCGCTTCGCGGATGTGGCGGGGGCCGAGGAGGCCAAGGAAGATCTGGTGGAGGTGGTCGACTTCCTGAAGAATCCCAAGAAGTACACGTCCATCGGCGCCAAGATTCCCAAGGGCGTGCTGCTCGTGGGCGCGCCGGGCACGGGGAAGACGCTGCTCGCGCGGGCGGTGGCGGGGGAAGCGGGAGTGCCATTCTTCTCCATCGCCGGTTCCGAGTTCGTGGAGATGTTCGTGGGCGTGGGCGCCAGCCGCGTACGGGACCTGTTCATGAAAGCCAAGCGCAACGCCCCGTGCATCATTTTCATCGACGAGATCGACGCTGTCGGCCGCCAGCGGGGGGGCGCCGGCTTCGGCGGCGGGCACGACGAGCGGGAGCAGACGCTGAACCAGATTCTCACCGAGATGGACGGCTTCGAGCAGGACACGAACGTCATCGTCATGGCAGCGACGAATCGTCCGGACGTGCTGGATATCGCTCTCCTGCGTCCCGGCCGCTTCGACCGTCGCATCTTCATCGACAAGCCGGACCTCTCTGCCCGCGAGCAGATTCTCATGGTCCACGGGCGCAACAAGAAGATGGCGAAGAACGTGCGGTTCACCGATGTCGCCCGGCAGACGGTGGGCATGACGGGCGCCGATCTTGAAAATATCATGAATGAGTCGGCGATCTTTGCGGCCAAGCGCAAGCACCCGGCGGTCACGCAGAAAGACCTGGTCGATGCGGTGGAGAAAGTCGCCATCGGAGCGGAGAAGAAGTCCCGCAAGCTCACCAAGCACGAGAAGGACATCACCGCCTACCACGAGCTGGGGCACGCCATCGTGGGCCACCTGTGTCCCCACAGCGATCCGCTCCACAAGATCAGCATCGTCAGCCGCGGCTCGGCGCTGGGCGTCACTTGGTTCCTGCCGCGGGAGGACCAGTACACGACCTCTCGCAGCAAGTTCGTCGACGAGATCTGCGGGCTGCTGGGCGGCCGCGCCGCGGAGGAGATCGTCTTCGGCGAGATCACGACCGGGGCCAGCAACGACCTGGAGCGCGCCTCGCAGATCGCGCGCGACATGGCGATGCGCTTCGGGATGGGGGATCCGACGCTGGGGCTGGTGGCGTACGGCGAGAGACAGGGGACGATGTTCCTGGGCGTCGACCCGGCGATGTCGCGCAATTACTCCGAGGAGATCGCCCGGAAGATCGACGACTTCGTGCGTCAGACGACCGCCGAGCAGTATGAGCGGGCAAAGGGTTTCCTGCTGACGCACCGGCGGAAGCTGGAGGAGCTCGCGGCGATTCTGCTCCAGAAGGAGACCATGAGCGTCGACGAATTTCTGGAGGTGTTCGGAGGAGAGGAGGAACGCAGGATCGAGGAGAAGAAGAAGGAGGAGAGCGGGGAGAAGCTGGAGGACATGCAAGATATCGCGGAAGAAAGCGAGAAAACCAATGATAATACTCAGCAATAATTTCCGATCATCGTCCATTCAACCCTCGGTTGATTCTTGCAGGATCCCCAGTCATTGCCTACGATGCCCGTTGAACTATATTTTTGTTCCCACCTTTCTTATGGATACGATGACTCCACCGGCAGCCGGCGGAAAATCCGGTTCCAGCAAGCTGCTCGGCACCGTTTTGGTCGTCGCGTTGATCGTTCTGCTCATCGTCATCGATGCCAAGCGACGCGCGGCCGTCGCTCAGCTGGAGCAGCTCTCCCTGCGACTGGAGCAGCTGACCGGCAACCCGGAGAAGAACAAGGAGGAAGCCAAGAAAGTGGTCGATCAGCTCCGGCAGATCTACGACCTGCCCACCGATGTGGAGCCCACCGTTGCCACCATCGTGGACGCCGCAGCACTCGCCAAGCAGAACGACTTCTACAAGCAGGCGCGCAACGGCGACAACCTGATCATCACCCCGCAGCGCGCCATCCTGTTCCGCGCGTCGGAGAACCGCATCATCGACGTCGTCCCGGTCCAGATCCAGCCGCCGGCCGGTCAGCCACAGGGACAGGTCCAGGGAGGCACGCCGCCTCCCGGGACGCCCGCTCCCAAGCCGGCACTACAACCGGCGCCGCAGCCTGCACCGGAGCCGGCTCCTGAACCGGTGCCGGAGGGAGTTCCAGCGCAGTAATCCGATATGAAATGATTAAAAAAGACTCCGGGTGGGGTCTTTTTTTTCTACCCGCTTTTCCTGTCTCCTCTGCAGCATCAACCCCCACCCGGCCCCTACTTCAACATTCCAACCCCCACCCGGCCCCTACTTCAACATTCCAACCCCCACCCGGCTCCCACTTCAATATTCCAACCCCTACCCGGCTCCCACTTCAATATTCCAACCCCTACCCGGCTCCCACTTCAATATTCCAACCCCTACCCGGCTCCCACTTCAATATTCCAACCC